>NZ_JBIBBC010000004.1:0-269721 GCF_042900345.1 Streptomyces sp. NPDC012935 | reverse complement strand
CCGCGAGAAGTGCACGTCGTCGACGCCGTCCAGGATGTCCTGCACCTGCCGCAGACCGGACTTGGTGCCGTCCGGGAGGTCGACCTGGGTGACGTCACCGGTGATGACTATCTTCGAGTCGAAGCCCAGGCGGGTGAGGAACATCTTCATCTGCTCGGGCGAGGTGTTCTGGGCCTCGTCGAGGATGATGAAGGCGTCGTTGAGCGTACGGCCGCGCATGTACGCGAGCGGTGCGACCTCGATGGTCCCGGCGGCCATGAGCCGGGGGATCGAGTCGGGGTCGAGCATGTCGTGCAGCGCGTCGTACAGCGGACGCAGGTACGGGTCGATCTTCTCGTAGAGCGTGCCCGGCAGGAAGCCGAGCCGCTCGCCCGCCTCGACCGCGGGCCGGGTCAGGATGATGCGGTTGACCTGCTTGGACTGCAGGGCCTGCACCGCCTTCGCCATGGCGAGGTAGGTCTTGCCGGTGCCGGCGGGGCCGATGCCGAAGACGATCGTGTGCTTGTCGATCGCGTCGACGTACCGCTTCTGGTTGAGGGTCTTGGGGCGGATCGTGCGGCCGCGCGAGGAGAGGATGTTCTGGGTGAGGACCTCGGCCGGGGTCTCCTCCGGGCCCTCGCCGTTCTCACTCGCTCTGAGCATGGCGATCGAGCGTTCCACTGCGTCCTCCGTCATCGGCTGTCCGGTGCGGAGCACCAGCATCATCTCGTCGAACAGGCGCTGGATGAGGGCGACTTCAGCGGCGTCGCCGACCGCGCTGATCTCATTGCCCCGGACGTGGATGTCGGCCGCCGGGAAGGCCTTCTCGATCACGCGCAGCAGGGAGTCGCCGGACCCCAGCACGGTCACCATGGGGTGCTGGGCGGGGACGGTGAACTGTGCTCTCGCCTGCCCCTGCGCGGGTGTGTGAGCTGTGGGTGTCTGAGTCATGGGCCGGCTCGTAGGCCTTGCTCGTCCTCCTCGAAACGACTCGCCCGCCACGTGGGCGGTCTGGCGATTTCCAGAGTACGCCGGGGGACTGACAAGGCCGTAGGCCTTTTCCCCACGGTCCCCATCCGTGCACGTCGGGTACGCCCGCCGTCACCCCGGGTCGGGTTTCTCGCCCCCGCCGCCCCTACCCGTCCCGTCCCTGGGGGCTGCCGCCCCCAGACCCCCGCAGTCGGCCTGGACGGCCTCGTCCTCAAACGCCGGACGGGCTGAAATGCCGGGACCGGCGCTGACATGTGAGCCTCAGGCTCAGAAGCCCAGCTTCCGCAGCTGCCGCGGGTCCCGCTGCCAGTCCTTCGCGACCTTGACGTGCAGGTCCAGGAAGACCGGCGTCCCCAGCAGTGCCTCGATGTGCTTGCGGGACTTGATGCCGACCTCCTTCAGGCGCTTGCCCTTGGGGCCGATGATGATGCCCTTCTGGCTGGGGCGCTCGATGTAGACGAAGGCGTGGATGTCGAGGAGCGGCTTGTCGGCGGGGCGGTCCTCGCGGGGGAGCATCTCCTCCACCACGACCGCGATGGAGTGGGGCAGCTCGTCCCGGACGCCCTCCAGCGCGGCCTCGCGGATCAGTTCCGCGATCATGACCTGCTCGGGCTCGTCGGTGAGGTCGCCCTCGGGGTAGAGCGCCGGCCCTTCCGGAAGGAGCGGGACGAGCAGGTCGGCCAGCAGGCCCACCTGCTGGTCACCGACCGCCGAGACGGGGACGATCTCGGCCCATTCGAAGCCCAGCTCCTTGCCGAGCTGGTCGATCGCGATGAGCTGCTCGGCCAGCGTCTTGCTGTCCACGAGGTCGGTCTTCGTGACGATCGCGATCTTCGGCGTCTTCTTGATCGACGCCAGCTCCTTCGCGATGAAACGGTCACCGGGGCCGAGCTTCTCGTTCGCCGGCAGACAGAAGCCGATCACGTCGACCTCGGCCCAGGTCGTACGCACGACGTCGTTCAGCCGCTCGCCCAGCAGCGTGCGCGGCTTGTGCAGCCCAGGGGTGTCGACCAGGATCAGCTGGGCGTCTTCCCGGTGCACGATCCCCCGCACCGTGTGCCGGGTCGTCTGGGGCTGGTTGGCGGTGATCGCCACCTTCTGGCCGACCAGAGCGTTCGTAAGGGTGGACTTGCCCGCGTTGGGGCGGCCCACGAAGCAGGCGAAGCCGGCGCGGTGGGGTGCCCCCGACGATGCGGACGGCTCGGATGACTGGCTGCGAACGCTCATGGCGCCCATTCTCCCTGATCCACAGACCCTCGCCGCACAACAGACCGACCGCCGACCGTCCGGTGAGCTTCCGGAAACCCCCGCGCAACGAAACGTCGCGGAAACACAGCCGTGCACGACCCGAAACGCACAGCCGTGAACCTCTGAGGAGCCCCCGCACCGTTGGAGACGACCGTGACCCTCGCCGCCGCAAGCGTCGACACCGGCGACACCGCCTGGCTGCTCGCCGCCACCGCCCTCGTCCTGCTGATGACCCCGGGCCTGGCCCTCTTCTACGGCGGCATGGTCCGCACGAAGAGCGTCCTCAACATGCTGATGATGAGCTTCGTGTCCATCGCCCTGGTCACCGTCGTGTGGCTGGCCTGCGGGTACTCGCTCGCCTTCGGGGAGGACACCCTCGGTGGACTCATCGGCGGGCTCGATCACGCCGGCATGGCCGGGCTCGGTCCGGACAGCGTCCAGGGGACCGTCCCCACCGTCCTCTTCGCCACCTTCCAGCTGACCTTCGCGATCATCACGGCCGCGCTGATCAGCGGCGCCATCGCGGACCGGGCGAAGTTCGGGGCGTGGGTGGTGTTCGTGCCGGTGTGGGCGCTGCTCGTATACGTTCCCGTCGCCCACTGGACCTGGGGTCCCGGCGGCTGGATTCTCGACCGCCTCGGCGCCCTCGACTTCGCCGGTGGCCTCCCCGTCGAGATCACCTCCGGTGCCTCCGGGCTCGCCCTGGCCCTGGTCCTCGGCCCGCGGCTCGGGTTCAAGAAGGACGCCATGCGGCCGCACAACCTGCCGATGGTCGTGATCGGCGCGGGTCTCCTGTGGTTCGGCTGGTTCGGGTTCAACGCCGGCTCCGCCCTCGGCGCCAACGGCCTCGCGGCCGCCGCCTTCCTCAACACCCTCGCCGCCGGCTGCACCGGCCTGCTCGGCTGGCTCTTCGTCGAGCACAAGCGCGACGGACACCCGACGACGCTGGGCGCGGCCTCCGGCGCCGTCGCCGGACTGGTGGCCATCACGCCCTCCTGCGGTTCTGTGTCGCTGCTCGGCGCGCTCGTCGTCGGCCTCGCCGCCGGCGTCGTCTGCTCGTACGCCGTCGGCTGGAAGTTCAAGTTCAACTACGACGACTCCCTGGACGTCGTCGGCGTCCACCTCGTCGGCGGTGTCATCGGCACCCTCCTGATCGGCGTCTTCGCCACGGCCACCATGACCGGCGGGGCCGAGGGACTCCTCTACGGCGGCGGGCTCGCGCAGCTCGGCAAGCAGGCGGTGGCGATCGTGGCCGTGGGCGCGTACGCCTTCCTCGTCACCTACGGCATCGCCAAGCTGATCGACAAGGTGATGGGCTTCCGGGCGAGCGAGGAGCAGGAGCACACCGGCCTGGACCTTACGGTGCACGCCGAGACCGCCTACGATCACGGGGTCCTGGGGCACGGCGCCCCGGTCACGGCGTCCCTCGCCTCGTCCGTCTCCTCCTCCCCCTCCGCCGCGCAGAAGGTCAAGAAGCAGGCATGAAGCTGATCACCGCGATCGTCAAGCCGTACCGGCTCGACGAGGTCAAGACCGCCCTCCAGGAGCTCGGCGTGCACGGTCTGACCGTGACCGAGGCGAGCGGGTACGGCCGGCAGCGCGGCCACACCGAGGTGTACCGGGGCGCGGAGTACCAGGTCGATCTGGTACCGAAGGTCCGCATCGAGGTCGTCGTCGAGGACGCGCTGTCCGAGGACGTCATCGAAGCCGTCGTGAAGGCCGCGCAGACCGGCAAGATCGGCGACGGCAAGGTCTGGGCGCTGCCGGTCGAGACGGTCGTACGGGTACGGACGGGCGAACGCGGCCCCGACGCGCTCTGAAGCCGTAACAGCGCCGGGACCGCGCCCCCTTCGAAGCGTCAGTGCGTCACGCGTCTCAGTCGAACACGAACGGGCCCGGCGACTGCGGCCCGGTCGCCGTGCAGGTGATGGTGATGCCGAAGACGGTCATCGTCAGCGAGCCGCCGAAGGCCTCCAGGCTGTCCCCGGAGGCGACGGTGCCGCTGAGCGGGCCGACCTGGACGGGGTCGCCGGCGGCCATCGCCGGGTTCTCGGTGCCGGTGAAGGCGGTGGTGCCGCCGCTCGCCTTCACCAGGGTGAGCGTCGAGGAGATGGAGTCCTCCCCGAGCGCGATCGGCGCGGTGATCGCTGAGGAGTTGACGGTGATGGTGGCGGCGGTGCCGTCCTGCGTCGCGGTGAGGGTGGCCTCGCCACCGCCGAAGCTGCCGCAGTCGGCGGTGATCGTCGCGGAGCCGGGGGCGACCGCGAGGGCGGCGGGTGCGAAGGCCAGCCCGGTGACCGCGAGGGTCCCGGCCACCAGCGCGGCACCTGCTCCGATGCGCATGCGTCTCATGGGGATTCAGTCCCTTTCAAGGGTGGGGGAGTTCCTTGTGTGGGGGTGGGGGAACTGTTCGGCAGGTGGATGCGGACACACTGCGTGGAGAGCTGAATCTGACGGTCCGTCGGAACCGCCGTTTCCATTGATGCGCGTGGGGCGAGGGTCGGCAAGGGTGATTTCCGGCCTCCATTACCGGAAGGTCAGCTACCGGATCAGGCCTTGCTGGGGGACATGTCCTGCAGGCCCACCACCCGCAGGAGTTGCAGGCGCTCGTAGGCCTCGGTCCCGGGCCGTGCCGAGTGAACGACCAGCAGGTGGTGGTGCTCGTGGCTGACCATGACCTCGCAGTCCAGCTCCAGGAGGCCGACCAGGGGGTGCAGGAAACGCTTGGTCGCCCGGTTGCGCTGCGACACCTCGTGTTCCTCCCACAGCCGCGCGAACTCCTCGCTGGACGCCCGGAGTTCGGCGACCAGCGCGGCTGGTTCCGGGTCGTCGGGGCGGGCCGCGGCCACCGCCCGCAGGGTGGCCACATGGGCGCGCGCGTGGCCCGCGTGATCCTCCTCCGGGAAGAGCGAGCGGGCGGTCGGGTCCAGGAAGAAGCGGCGGGTGAGGTTGCGCTCACGCCGCGGCCGGGACATCACGTCACCGACCAGTGCCCGGGCCATCGCGTTCTGCGCGAGTACCTCGCCGCAGTCGTTCACCACCTGAGCCGGAGTGTCGTGCAGCCGGTCCAGGATCAGCAGCAGCCCGGGCCGGACATGCGCCGACGCCGTCTCGCGGCGCGGCGGCTCCTCGCCGGCCAGGTGGAACAGGTGGTCGCTCTCGACGGCGGTCAGGCGCAGCGCGCGGGCCAGCGCCGTCAGCATCTGCCGGGACGGGCGCGGGCCACGGGACTGTTCCAGCCGGGTGTAGTAGTCCACCGACATCCCCGCCAGCTGCGCCACCTCCTCGCGGCGCAGGCCCGGTGTGCGACGCCGGGTGCCCGGTGTCAGACCCACGTCCGACGGGGTCAGCCGGGCGCGGCCACGGCGCAGGAAGTCGGCGAGTTCGGCTCGGTTCACCTCTCCAGCCTGCGGTAGTCCGGCCCGCTTAGCCAGGGACTGCCGATCCCCTGATCAACGGGTCTCTCCCGCCCGCACCGGCCCCGTCCGAGGGTGGTCGGTGACGAGAGGAGCAGAAGATGCTGACGTTGGTGACGGGTACGACAGGACAGGTCGGCCGGCGCTTCGTGCCGAGGCTGCTCGCGCAGTCCCGGGCGGGGGAGCAGGTACGGGTGCTGGTGCGGGACGCGGCGCGGGGCGAACCGTTCGCGGAGCTGGGCGCCGAGGTCGTGGCCGGCGATCTGCGGGACACCGAGACGCTCGGCAAGGGTGTCGCCGGGGTGGACGCGGTCGTGAACGTCGCGGCGTCCTTCCGCGGGGTCCCCGACGAGGAGGCGTGGGCGGTCAACCGGGACGCGGCCGTGGAGCTGGGGCGTGCCGCGCTGGCTGCCGGGGTGCGACGCTTCGTGCAGGTCAGCACGGGGCTGGTGTACGGCACCGGACGCGGCCGCCCGCTGACCGAGGACGACGAGAGCCGGCCCGGCGGCGCGATGTGGGGTGCCTACCCGCAGTCCAAGGCGGCGGCCGAGCGGGAGTTGCTCGCGCTGGAGGGCATGGACGTACGTGTCGGCCGGCTCCCCTTCGTCTACGGCGAGGGCGATCCGCATCTCGCGCAGTCCCTGATGTGGGCCAAGAACTGGGCGGCGACGCAGCGGCTGCACATGGGGCACCACGCGGACGTGGCCCAGGGGCTGCTGCGGATCCTGCACGCGCCGGGGATCGCGGGGCGGGTCTACAACATCGCCGACGACGTTCCCGTGACGGCGGTCGAGTTGCATCAGCTCAACGGGGTCGAGATCCCGGCGGAGTTGTACGGCCGTGCCGATCCCGATCCGTGGGCCGCGATCACCTCGACGGAGCGGATTCGCAGGGAGCTGGGGTATCGGCCGTTGTTTCCGTCGGTGTATGCCGCGCGGGATGCCGGAGCGCTGTGATGAGTCCGTGGTCGTCTGCGGGTTCGCTGTGGCTGGTCGCGCCCACGCGGCGGAGCCGCAAATTGATGCAGCCCCGCGCCCTTGGCGGCGTCTAGTCCACGCCCCTGATGCGTCCCACCAGCACCGCCCCCGCCAGCCCCGCCACCGCCGCCACCAGGTACAGCACCCGGTATCCGCCGAGGTGGGTGACGATCGGGGCGGCGAGCGCGGGGGCCGCCACCTGGGGGAGGGCGTTCGCCACGTTGATGACGCCGAGGTCCTTGCCGCGGTCGAGAGCCTTCGGCAGGACGTCCGTCATCAGCGCGAAGTCGACCGACATGAACACCCCGAGGCCCAGGCCCAGCAGGGCCGCCACGACGATCGCGCCCGGCCAGGTCTGCCAGGCGGCCAGCAGGGCCGTGGCCGCCGCCATCAGTACCCCGGACCACATCACGAACGGCTTGCGGCGGCCCACCCGGTCCGACCAGGCGCCGCCCACCACGACCGTGGCCACCAGGGTCACGCTGTTCACCGCGGTGAGGATCAGGACGCCCTGCTCGGGGTCGTCGTGGTGCAGGCGGTCCCGCAGGTAGTAGAGGAGGTACAGGATCACCAGTGCGTTGCTGAGGTTGATCAGGAAGCGGGTCAGCCAGGCCCAGCCGAAGTCGGGGTAGCGACGCGGGCTCAGCCAGAAGCCGCGCGTGAACGAACGCCAGGACCACGCCGGCCGGTCCGTGGCCGCCAGCCTCAGATCCCGGTACCGCAGGACGTACGGCAGCGCACCCGCCACCGTGAACACCGCGCAGGCCGCATACCCCGCCGCGATCCCGCCCGCCGCCGTCGCAAGCCCCGTGCCGACGACCGCCCCGAGGATCTGCGCGGCCCCCAACCAGCCGCCCACCACACCCCGTTGCAGCCGGGGCACCCGGTCCGGCACCGCCGCCGTCACCGCGGCGAAGGACGCGTTCAGCGTCAGCTGGACCAGACACCAGCCGACCGCCATCGCCCACAGTCCCCCCGCCCCGGCGAGCAGCAGCAGCGACAGCGCGCCGCCCGCCGCGCCGGCCACGATCCACGGCGTACGGCGGCCCCAGCGGGCCGTGGTGCGGTCCGACAGCGCGCCGAAGAACGGGTTCGCCACCAGCGACACGACCGCGCCCACACCGGTCACCCACGCCAGCAGCGTCTCCTTCGACATCCCGGTGCCGGGCGCGAAGTCCGCCGCCTGCTGGGCCAGCAGGATCTGCAACGGGCCGTACCAGCCCACCCAGATCGCCACGTTGGCCAGCGACAGCGCCGCCGTCCAGCCCCGGCCCACCCGGTCGACGGGCTCGGTCAGGGCACCCAATGGCTGGGTGGACGTCACCGCTGGGCCCGGAGCACGTCCCGCAGCCAGCCGTAGGACGCCTTGGGGGTCCTGGTGAGCGTCTCGTAGTCCGTGTGGACCAGCCCGAAGCGCCGCGCGTACCCCTCGGCCCACTCGAAATTGTCGAGCAGCGACCAGACGAAGTACCCGCGTACGTCCACGCCGGCCTCCACCGCCCGGTGCAGCGCGCGGATGTGGCCGTCCAGGTAGGCGATCCGCTCCTGGTCGTCGATGCCCTCGTAACTGCAGCCGTTCTCGGTGATGACGACCGGCGGCAGCCGGTCGCCGTACCGCTCCCGGAAGCCGGTGAGCAGCTCGGTGAGGCCCTCGGGCACCACCGGCCAGCCGAAGTCCGTCGTCGGCACGCCCTCGATCTCCCGTACGGAGAAGGGCAGTTCCGCGGGCATGCTGATCCCGCCGAACTCGATCTCGGTGCCCTGCGGGGCGCCGACGCGGGTCGGCGCGTAGTAGTTGACGCCGTAGAAGTCGAGCGGCTCGGCGATGACCTTCAGGTCGCCTTCGACGTCCCCGGGCATCAACTCGCCGATGCCCTCGGGGTATTCGCCCAGCAGCAACGGGTCGGCGAACAGCCGGTTGAGCAGGACGTCGTAGAAGTCCGCCGCCTCCAGATCCGCCGGTTCCCGCGACGCGGGCCAGGTCGGGCCGTGCGAGTTGGCGATGCCGATGTCGCTCGCACCGGCCGCGCGCAGCGCCCGTACGGCGAGACCGTGGGCCAGGAGCTGGTGGTGGGCGACGGGCAGGGCGTCGAAGAGGAGCTGTCTGCCGGGGGCGTGGGTGCCGAGGGCGTGGCCCAGCAGGGTGTGCTCGGCGGGCTCGTTGAGGGTGATCCACTTCTGCACCCGGTCACCGAGACGCTCGGCGACCACGGACACGTGCTCGGCGAAACGGGCCGCCGTGTCCCGGTCGAGCCAGTCCAGCGAGGCCGGCAGGTCCCAGTGGAAGAGCGTCGGCACCGGCCGTACGCCCGCCGCGCACAGCTCGTCCACCAGGCGGTCGTAGAAGCCGAGGCCCTTCGGCGCGTTCACCCGCGGCCACGAGATGGAGAAGCGGTACGCGTCGACGCCCAGGTCGGCCAGCAGAGCGACGTCCTCGCGGTAGCGGTGGTAGTGGTCGCAGGCCACCGCCGCCGTGGAGCCGTCCTTCACCCTGCCCGGCTCGGCCGTGAAGGCGTCCCACACGGACTGCTCGCGCTCGCCCACCGCGCCCTCGATCTGGTGGGCGGACGTAGAGACGCCCCACAGGAAGCCGGCCGGGAACTGGGGTATCGGGTTCGTCGCCATGGGCGGGATCATCCGTACCGCTGGTAACAGAAGTCAACGCCCAGGCGTGAACCGCTGGTTACGCACCTTCCTTCAGCACCCTGGAGATCAGTTTGCGCTGTTCGTCCGTGAGCCGGGGATCCGAGCAGTACACCGTCTTGCCGTCCACGGTGATCTGGTAGCTGAACCCGTCCGGAACCCCGACGGGGGGCGTGCCCCGGCCGGACGCGACCGCGCGCTCGGCCAGGGCGTGCCACTCCTGGGCGTCGGGCCGCCCCGAGGTGTCCACCTCGGCGTGCCGCTCGATGCCCGCGAAACCACCCGTGCGCCGTACCAAAATCCGCATGGGTCCCTGTCTAGTACGGACTTACTGGATCCGCACCCCGACCTGCTCCCACGCCTTCGACACGGCCTGGAGCTCCTCGCCGCCGTCGCCGAAGCGCTCGCGCGCGGCCTTGACGGTCAGCTTGGCGAAGTCGGTGAACATGGCCCGCTCCGACAGCTCGCCGCCGGTCAGGACGTCGTACCAGACCTGTCCCGCCTTCTCCCAGGCGTTGCCGCCGAGCGCGGTGGCGGCCAGGTAGAAGGCGTGGTTCGGGATGCCGGAATTGATGTGGACGCCGCCGTTGTCGCGGCCGGTGCGGACGTAGTCGTCCATCGTCGCGGGCTGCGGGTCCTTGCCGAGGACGTCGTCGTCGTACGCGCTGCCCGGCTCCTTCATGGAGCGCAGGGCCTTGCCGGAGACGCTGGGCGCCAGCAGGCCCGCGCCGATCAGCCAGTCGGCCTCGGCGGCGGTCTGGCCGAGCGTGTACTGCTTGATGAGCGCGCCGAAGACGTCCGACATGGACTCGTTCAGTGCGCCCGGCTGACCGTAGTAGGTCAGGTTGGCCGTGTACTGGGTGACGCCGTGGCTGAGCTCGTGGCCGATGACGTCGATCGGGATGGTGAAGTCGAGGAAGATCTCGCCGTCCCCGTCGCCGAACACCATCTGCTCGCCGTTCCAGAAGGCGTTGTTGTAGTTCTCGTCGTAGTGGACGGTGGCGTCCAGGGGCAGCCCGTCGCCGTCGATCGAGTGGCGGGCGTAGGCCTTGAGGAAGAGCTCGAAGGTGGCGCCGAGGCCGGAGTAGGCGCGGTTGACCGTGGCGTCCTGGCCGGGGTCCGCGCCCTCACCGCGGACCTTGGTGCCGGGCAGGGCCGTCCGGTGCCGGGCGTCGTAGATGGTGCGCAGCGGCTGGTCCGACGGTGCCTTCGCCGTCGGGGCGGCCGCGAGGGCGAACTCGGTCGTGACGCGACGCCTGCCGCGCAGCTCGCTGTCGCGCATCAGGGTCCGGCGAGCCGGGCCGGAGAGTGCGGGGTCGTCGTTCCGGGCCAGTTTGTCCAGGACGTGCGGCGGTACGACGGTGCAGAAGACGGGCTCGAAGCCCCCGTTGGTCGTCATGACCGGCACCATTGCACTGCGTCAGCAGGCTGTCACTAGTCGCAACCATGATTGGTGAAATATACGGATAGGGAGCGGCACGCTCAGTGACGAAGTGGTATGGCGCACTTTTTGTCCCATTCGTCCCCCGGGTCCCGCATACTGATACGACGCCCCGCACGGGGAGCGGCTCGGCTAGCATGCTTCGCATCATGCGTTTCGGGCTGCTCCTTCTTAGCTGCCGCGGCGAGGGCCTGTAGTACAGGTCGACTCCCTCCCCGCGGAGCTTCGCGTTGCGTCGTCGGCCGTCCTTCCGGACACCCTGAGGAGCCCGAAGCATCATGGCCAACCGCCAGCAGCCCAGTTCCATGCCGATCCACAAGTACGGCCGCTACGAGCAGGTCGACATCCCGGACCGCACTTGGCCGCAGAAGCGTGTCACCACCGCCCCGCGCTGGCTCTCCACCGATCTGCGTGACGGCAACCAGGCCCTGATCGACCCGATGTCGCCCGAGCGCAAGCGCCGGATGTTCGACCAGCTGGTCAAGATGGGCTACAAGGAGATCGAGGTCGGCTTCCCGGCGTCGGGCCAGACCGACTTCGACTTCGTGCGGTCGATCATCGAGGACCCCGCGGCCATCCCCGACGACGTGACCATCTCCGTACTGACCCAGGCCCGCGAGGACCTGATCGAGCGCACCGTCGAGTCGCTGAAGGGCGCCAAGCGGGCCACCGTCCACCTGTACAACGCCACCGCCCCCGTCTTCCGCCGGGTGGTGTTCCGCGGCTCCAGGGACGACATCAAGCAGATCGCCGTCGACGGCACGCGGCTGGTCGTCGAGTACGCCGAGAAGCTGCTGGGCCCGGAGACGGAGTTCGGCTACCAGTACAGCCCCGAGATCTTCACCGACACCGAGCTGGACTTCGCGCTGGAGGTCTGCGAGGCGGTGATGGACGTCTACCAGCCCGGTCCGGGCCGCGAGATCATCCTCAACCTGCCCGCCACGGTGGAGCGTTCGACGCCGTCCACGCACGCTGACCGCTTCGAGTGGATGCACCGCAACCTGTCCCGCCGCGAGCACGTCGTCCTGTCGGTCCACCCGCACAACGACCGCGGTACGGCCGTCGCCGCCGCCGAGCTGGCGCTGATGGCCGGCGCCGACCGCATCGAGGGCTGCCTGTTCGGGCAGGGCGAGCGCACCGGCAACGTCGACCTGGTCACCCTGGGCATGAACCTGTTCTCGCAGGGCGTCGACCCGCAGATCGACTTCTCCGACATCGACGAGATCCGTCGTACGTGGGAGTACTGCAACCAGATGGAGGTCCACCCGCGCCACCCGTACGTGGGCGACCTGGTCTACACGTCCTTCTCCGGCTCCCACCAGGACGCCATCAAGAAGGGCTTCGACGCCATGGAGGCCGACGCGGCCGCCAAGGGCGTCACCGTCGACGACATCGAGTGGGCCGTGCCCTACCTGCCGATCGACCCGAAGGACGTCGGCCGCTCCTACGAGGCCGTCATCCGCGTCAACTCGCAGTCCGGCAAGGGCGGTATCGCGTACGTCCTGAAGAACGACCACAAGCTGGACCTGCCGCGCCGGATGCAGATCGAGTTCTCCAAGCTCATCCAGGCGAAGACGGACGCCGAGGGCGGCGAGGTCACCGGCGGTGACATCTGGGCGGTCTTCCAGGACGAGTACCTGCCGAACCCGCAGAACCCGTGGGGTCGGATCCAGGTCAAGAACGGTCAGTCGACGACGGACACGGACGGCGTGGACACGCTGAAGGTGGAGGCGACGGTCGACGGCGTCGACACCGTCCTGTCCGGTACCGGCAACGGTCCGATCTCGGCCTTCTTCAACGCCCTGCAGTCCATCGGCATCGACGTACGGCTGCTGGACTACCAGGAGCACACGATGAGCGAGGGTGCGTCCGCGCAGGCCGCCTCGTACATCGAGTGTGCGATCGACGGCCAGGTCCTGTGGGGGATCGGGATCGACGCGAACACCACGCGTGCGTCGCTGAAGGCGGTCGTGTCCGCGGTCAACCGGGCGGCTCGTTGACGTTCGCTCCGCGGGGCGGCCGTCCCTGTTCGCCGTAGGTCCGTCGGCCAGTGGGTGAGCGCGGCCCCGTCGTGGCTTGTCGTGCAGTTCCCCGCGCCCCTCGATGGCGTTGTCGCGCCCGGCGCTCACAGGCCCCGTTCACTCTTTTCGGGTGGGCGGGGTCCGTCCGTTTTCGGCCATTGACCTGTGCAGGTCACGGAAAGGTCTCGTCCAGGTGCTGACTCCGCCTCCATGATGTGGCTAACATCACGCAAGCGCGGCGATGTTGCCGCGGGGCTACGGAGGTGCGACGTGCTGCCAGGACGGGGACAAGACGGCCGTGCCGCCAGGCTTGCGCGCATCCTGGGCACCCGCACCGCATGGTCGGCCGTCGGTGACGGCGAGTTCTTCTGCCCGGGCTGCGGGGGTGACCGCAACTACCAGCGGCTGACCGGGCACCGCCGCTTCACCCTGCTCGGCGTGCCGGTCCTGCCGCGCGGCGAGACCGCCCCGGTCGTGGAGTGTGCGGCCTGCCGGCGTCACTTCGGCACCGACGTCCTCGACCACCCCACCACCACCCGCTTCTCCGCGATGCTCCGCGACGCCGTCCACACCGTCGCCCTCGCGGTGCTGGCCGCCGGCGGCACCTGTGCCCGTCCGTCCCTGGAGGCCGCCGCGGCCGCGGTGCGGGCGGCCGGCTTCGACGACTGCACGGAGGAACAGCTCAACGCTCTGGTCGAGGCCCTGGCCGCGGACACCGGGCGGGTCTTCTCCGAGCCCTGCGGTGCCGGCCTGGCCATAGAGCTCCACGAGGCCCTGGACCCCCTCGCCCCGCACCTCGCCCCCGCCGGCCGCGAATCGATCCTCCTCCAGGGCGCCCGCATCGCCCTGGCCGACGGTCCCTACACCCCCGCCGAGCGAGACGTCCTCGCGACGGTCGGCTCCGCCCTCACCATCTGCGCGGAGGACGTGACGAGGCTGCTGGCCGCGGCGGCGCGGACGCCGTCGTAGGCCCGGGCCGTCAGAGGTACGTCACGGATACGACCGCGTCGGCCCGGACGCCGCGCTCCGCGTCGTACTGCGCGCCGCTCATCGCGACCACCAGGACGACCATGCCGACGAGCACCTGCAGGGCCACGCTGACGAAGGCCCGCAACAGGTACGGCAGAGCAGCGGTCAGCAGCACGACGCCGCCGGCGACGCCGATGTAGAGCCAGTTGAATCCGAGCGTGACGTCTGAGTTGTCCGCGCCCGGGTCGAACGGTCTCCAGTCGCCGCTGACGTCGATGCCCAGCAGGAACGCCGCGACCGCCCCGAGGACGTCGAGGACGAGCAGCCCGACCGCCAGGGCGATGTCCGCCGCGACGGGCAGCTGCCGGCGGCCGGTGGACGGGGGCGGCACATTGGCACCGCGGAAGGGCGGGAGGCCGACGGGGGCGGTCATGTGGGCCAGCATTGCCCGCTGACAGGGCCGGTGCCTGAGTACGGATACTCAGGCACCGTGTCCCGCCGTACTCCCCAGGGAGTAATCGCGCCGTCGCGCCGACCCCGGCAGTAGGCCCCAACTCGCTCTCCCGCCCGACGAATCCGCAGCTCGGCGCCGGAAGTCTGGAAGCGACCCGGACAGCCGACGCGGAGGGAGGCCCGTCAGATGGGGGCCGCAAGGACAAGTACACGACGACGGCGGGCCGTGCCCTGGCTCGTGCTGGGGCTGTGGATCGCCGTACTGGCGCTCGCGTCGCCGTTCGCGTCGAAGCTGGCGGACGTGCAGCGGGACCGTGCCGTCGACTATCTGCCCGCGAGCGCCGACTCCACGCAGGTGGCCAAGATCGAGGACCGGCTGCCCGGCGGCGAGGCCACCGAGATGGTCGTCGTCTATCACCGGGACGGCGGGCTGAGCGCGGATGACAGGGAGACCGCCGCCGACCAGATCGAGCGGATCGCGGGCGCGCACAAGCTCACCGGCGAACCGGAGGGCATTCCGTCCCAGGACGGCACCACCCTGATGTACCCGGTCGCCAGCACCGAACCGGGCCAGGACGAGAAGGCCCGGGACACACTGGTCAACTCCGTGCGGGACATCGCTCAGGGGGGTGACGGACTGAGCGTGGACGTGGGCGGGGCGGGCGCGCTCGCCACGGACGCGAGCGAGGTCTACAACTCGCTCGACGGACCGCTGCTGTACACCACGGCCGCCGTCGTCGCGCTGCTGCTGATCCTCATCTACCGCAGCCCGTTCCTGTGGCTCGTCCCGCTCGCCGTCGCGGGCATGGCCGACTATCTGTCGATGGGCGTCGCCTACGGCCTCAACCAGGGGTTCGGAACGTCCGTTTCCGGCCAGAGCTCCGGGATCATGACGATTCTCGTCTTCGGGGCGGGGACCGACTACGCGCTGCTGCTCGTCTCCCGGTACCGGGAAGAACTACGGCGGATCGAGCGGCCCTACGACGCCATGGCCGCCGCGCTCAAGGGCTGTGGGCCCGCCGTGCTCGCCTCCTCCGGAACCGTCGCCGCGGGACTGCTGTGCCTGCTCGCCGCCGATCTCAACTCCAGCCGGGGCATGGGCCCGCTCGGCACGGTCGGCGTGCTGTGCGCACTGGCCGCCATGCTGACCCTGCTGCCCGCGATCCTCGTACTGCTCGGCCGGCGGGTGTTCTGGCCGCTCGTGCCCCGCTACGGCAGCACGCCCAAGGCCCGCAGGTCCCTGTTCACGGCGATGGGCAGCTCCGCCGGACGCCGGCCCCTGACCGTCCTCGCGGGCGGCGCGGTCCTGCTCGGCGCGCTCGCGCTCGGCGCCCTGAACCTGCCCGGCAACCTCAAGCAGGAGGACTCCTTCACCAGCAAGCCCGACGCGGTCGCCGCCATGGAGACCCTCGGCAAGGCCTACCCCGAGCGCGGCACGCAGCCCATCACCGTCATCACTCAGCAGGGCCGCGCCGCCGAGACGCTCGCCTCGATCCGTGGCACCGACGGCGTCGACAGCGCGCAGGAGGGCCGTACCGGAAACGGCTGGACGGAGATCTCCGTCCTCGCCACCGCACCGCCCCAGTCCGCCGGGGAGACCGCCATCATCGAGGCCCTGCGCGACAAACTCGACGGCTCCCACGTCGGCGGGCCGAGTGCCGAGCAGATCGACCTGAAGGACACCAACGCCCGGGACCGCCTGGTCGTCGTACCGCTCGTGCTGCTGTCCGTGCTGCTGATCCTCATCGCCCTGCTGCGCTCGCTCGTCGCGCCGCTGATCCTGGTGGCGGCCGTGGTCGCCGTGTGGGGCGCGGCGCTCGGCATCGGCGGGCTCGTCTTCGGGCCGCTCTTCGGCTTCGAGGGCACGGATCCCGGACTCGGGCTCCTCTCCTTCGTGTTCCTGGTGGCCCTCGGCGTCGACTACGGCATCTTCCTGATGCACCGGATGCGCGAGGAGTGCCTGAACGGCGCCGAACCGGCGTCGGCCGCGCTCACCGCGCTGCGCACCACGGGCGGCGTCATCGCCTCCGCCGGGCTCGTCCTCGCCGCCACCTTCGCGGTGCTCACCAGCATGCCGCTCGTCCCACTCGTCGAGCTGGGCTTCGTCATCGCCGTCGGCGTGCTGCTGGACACCTTCCTGGTCCGCACGTACCTGGTCACCAGCGCGAGCGTGGCGCTGGGGCGCGGGATGTGGTGGCCGGGCCGGCTCTCCCGCGCACCCGGGGGACCCCGGCCGCAAGTCCCGCCGAAGGAACCGGAGCCCGTGGCCGTCTCCGTGTCCTGACCGACCGGCGCCCCTCCCTCCCGGAGGGGCGCCATCGTCCCGGAAGATGAACCCCGTGCAGGCAACCACGACAGTCCAGCGGTCCCGCATCGGCGAGTGGGCCATGGCCGCGATCAACCGCGACCCCCTGAGCGCCCCGCACCGCACCCGCAACGACGCACTGCTGGCCCTGGCCTGGGCCGCGCTCGCCACGGTCATGGCCCTGCTCGGCGACCAGGAGCGGCGGCCCGACGCGCTCGGCTGGACCCTGCTGCTCACCGCCCACGTCCCCCTGGTGTGGCGGCGCCACCGTCCGCTGCTGGTCCTGCTCGTGGTGATGGTCTGCATCGCCCCGTACCACGCCCTCGAGAACAACCACGCCGCGCCCATCTTCGCGACCATGGTGGCGCTGTACACGGTCGCGGCGACGGGCACGGTGCGCCGCACGCTGCTCACCGGCGCCGCCGTCCTCGGGGTGACACTGATCCTCAACGCCCTCACCAACCCCGGCGGGACGCCGGAGCTCCTGCGGATCTCCGGCTGGGTCTTCGCGTTCCTCTTCTCCGGCATCGACGTGCGCTACTACCGCCAGTACGTCGCCGCCATCGTCGAACGCGCCGAGCGCGCCGAACGCACCCGCGAGGAGGAGGCCCGCCGCAGGGTCGCCGAGGAGCGCCTGCGCATCGCCCGCGACCTGCACGACCTGCTCGCCCACAGCATCACGCTCATCGGCGTGCAGACGTCGGTGGCCGCCCACGTCCTGACCGCCGACCCCGAGCGGCTGAACCGCGAGGCGATCGCCAAGTCGCTCGACGACATCGCCGGGACCTGCCGCACGGCGCGGGGCGAGCTCCGCACGACGTTGGAACTCCTGCGCGAGCAGGGCGCGGTGGGCGAGGCACGCGGCCCGCTGCCCGGGCTGGACGGGGTGCCGGACCTGGTGGAGGCGGCGCGGCTGGCCGGTGCGCGGGTGGCGTCGGAGATACGGGTGCGGGAGGCGCCGCCGGCCGTCGGGGCGGCCGCGTACCGGATCGTGCAGGAGGCGCTGACGAACGTGGTCCGGCACGCGGGGCGCGAACCCGCCGTACGCGTCGAGCTGTACGAGGAGCAGGGCGCCCTGCGCGTATCGGTCACCGACGACGGCAGCTGCCCCGCCGCCCGAACTCCCGTCCCCGGCTACGGCCTCGTCGGCATGCGGGAGCGGGCCCGCAGCGTGGGTGGCACACTCGACGCCGGACCGGGCGACGAGGGGGGATTCCGGGTGAGCGCCGTACTGCCTGTCGGAAGCGACGGGGGAGGACAGAGATGATCCGAGTCCTGCTCGCGGACGACCAGACGCTCGTGCGGGAGGCGTTCGCCATGCTGGTCGAGTCGGCCCCCGACATGGAGGTCGTCGGCCAGGCGGCCACCGGCCGCGAGGCCGCCGAACTGGCCCGCGGCACCCGCGCCGACCTCGTCGTGATGGACATCCGCATGCCCGACCTGGACGGCATCGAGGCGACCCGTCTGATCGCTGCCGACGAGGACCTGGCCGGAGTACGGGTGCTGGTCCTCACCACCTACGACACCGACGAGAACATCGTGGACGCGCTGCGCGCCGGCGCCTCCGGATTCCTCGTCAAGGACACCCGCCCGGCCGAACTCCTCGACGCCATCCGCACGGTGGCGGCGGGAGAGGCGCTCCTGTCGCCGGGGCCGACCGCACGGCTGATCGAGCGGTTCCTGCGCAGCCCTTCGGCGCCCACGGCCGACGGGCCCGAATGCCTGTCCGAACGTGAACGCGAAGTGCTGACGCTGGTCGCCCGCGGGCTCAACAACACGGAAATCGCGGAAGCATTGGGGCTCAGCCCGCTGACGGCGAAGACACACGTCAGCCGCATCATGGGGAAGCTGGGAGCCCGCGACCGGGCGCAGTTGGTCATCGTGGCCTATGAGTCAGGGATGGTGACACCGGGGATCCTGTGACGGACCGGGCAATGTCTGACCCTCCGTCAAAGGAGCTCGATGACCATCCTGAGGCGCTCACTCAGTCGTACGTACCTAGTCACCGCAGTACTCCTGACCACCCCGCTGGTCGCGACCGGCAACGCCGCGGCGGGGGAGGCCGGCTGCACGTCCTCCGTGCCGTACGTCTCGGGCGAGGGCGGCTACGACACGTACCGCATCCCGGCGACGATCACGACCCCGCGCGGCACGGTCCTGGCCTTCGCCGAGGGCCGGCACGACGGGGCGGGCGACACCGGCGACATCGATGTCGTCCTCAGGCGCTCCCTCGACGGCGGCTGCACCTGGGGCCCGCAGGCCGTGGTCGCCTCGGGGGACGGGGACACACGGGGCAACCCCGCTCCCGTGGTGGACCCGCGCACCGGCGCGGTCGTGCTGGTCACCTCCTACAACAGCGGGGACGTGACGGAGGCGCAGATCATGCGGGGCGAGGCGACGCCGGAGCAGAGCCGGCGGGTGTTCGTCCAGCGCAGCGCGGACGACGGCCGCCACTTCTCGTCCCCTCGGGACATCACGGGCCAGGTGAAGCCGGCGAACTGGCGCTGGTACGCCACGGGGCCCGGTCACGCGATCGCGCTGCGGCACGGTCCGCATGCGGGGCGGCTGGTCGTCCCGTCGAACCACTCGGCCGCGCCGGCGCCGGGGTCCGGGGACACCGGGCAGGAGCCCAAGTACTACGGCGCCCACGCCATCTACAGCGACGACGGCGGGCGTTCCTGGCGGATGGGGTTCGTCGACGACTCCTACGACGGTTTCAGCAACGCCAACGAGTCCACCGCGGCCGAACTTCCCGACGGCAGGCTGTACTTCAACTCCCGGGATCAGCACGGCATGAGTGCCGGGAACCGGCTCGACAGTCACTCCAGTGACGGTGGGGAGACTCTGGACCGGCCCTACACGGTCCAGCCGGCGTTGAACGAGGTGCCGGTGGTGGAGGGCAGCGTCCTCCAACTCTCCGGTTCCCGGGGCGCGTTGCTCTTCTCCGGGCCTTCCGTGCCCACCGTGCGTCAGTCGATGGCGGTGTGGCGGAGTACGGATGGCGGGGCGACCTTCACGAAGGCGCTGACGCTGTCTCAGCAGCGGGCGGCGTACTCGGATCTGGTGTCGCTGGGGCGGCGGGTCGTCGGGATCCTGTACGAGACGGGGGTGGACGGGACTTACGAGACGATCGAGTTCCGCAGGCTGCCGACGGCGGAACTGGAATAGGGTTTTCTCGCCCCCGCCGCCCCTACCCGTCCCGTACCTGGGGGCTGCCGCCCCCAGACCCCCGCTTCGGCCTGAACGGCCTCGTCCTCAAACGCCGGACGGGCTGGATTGCCTGGCCCGGCGCTGGAAAATTCAGCCCCTCCGGCGTTTGAGGAGCGGGGGTCCAGGGGGCGGAGCCC
Source organism: Streptomyces sp. NPDC012935 (assembly GCF_042900345.1). NCBI lineage: Bacteria > Bacillati > Actinomycetota > Actinomycetes > Kitasatosporales > Streptomycetaceae > Streptomyces > Streptomyces sp. NPDC012935. The sequence goes on along the minus strand of NZ_JBIBBC010000004.1, from coordinate 249,932 downwards.
CCTGGCGGGGTCGAAGGGGCGGAGCCCCCTGGCGGGGTCGAAGGGGCGGAGCCCCTGGAGGACGGGACGGGTAGGGGCGGCGGGGGCGAAAACCGGCCCTACAGCAGCCCCGCGCCCGCCAAAAACTTCCCCACCCGCTCAACCTCCTCCGTCGACAACGCCACCTGCGGCTCCGCCGTAGCCGCGCAGTCGATGACGCCCCGCAGGTGCAGCGCCGCCTTGAAGGCTCCCAACGCCGACGAACTACCCCCCATCCGCCCGGGATCCCCGACGGTCACCATCCCGAACAGCCCGCACAACCGCTCCTGCTCGGCCCGGGCCAACTGCCAGTCCCCGGCCCGGCACAGCTCGAACAGCCGCACGTACCCCCGCGGGTCGACGTTCGCGAGCCCCGGCACCGCCCCGTCGGCCCCCACCGCAAGGGCGGCGTCGGCGATGAGTTCGGAGCCGGTCAGGACGCTGAAGCCGGTGATGTCGGAACGGGTGCGGGCGCCGATGACGACCTCGCGGAAGGCGGCGAGGTCGCCGCTGGAGTCCTTCAGACCGGCCAGGACGCCCTCGGCGGCCAGGTCCAGGATGACGTCGCCGGGGAGCTTGACGTGGACGGCGGCCGGGAGGTCGTACGCCACCACCGGGACGGGGCACGCGGCGGCGATCAGGCGGTAGTGGCGGGCGATCTCGGCGGGGTGGGTCCGGGCGTAGAAGGGCGCTGTGGCGACCACCGCGTCCGCACCCGCCCGAGTGACCTCGCGTACGTGGTCCAGCACCCTCGGCGTGGTCATGTCGATCACACCGGCCAGCACCGGAAGCCGGCCCCCGACGTGCCCGGCCACCGCCTCCACCACCATCCGCCGCTGGGCGTCCGTCAGGTACGCCGCCTCCGACGTGGAGCCGAGCACAAACAGGCCGTGCACCCCGGCCTCCACCAGGTGGTCGACCAGCCTGAGCAGGGACGGGACGTCCACCTCGCGGTCCGGTGTCAGGGGCGTGCAGACGGGCGGGATGACACCGGTGAGCGGGGTGGGGATCATGATCAAGGCTCCCTGGAACTGTGGCTCTGTCGTACGAGGTCGCGCGTGGCCTCGCCCTCCTCCACTGGATGGTGGCACCTGTAACGGTGCTCGGGCGTCGACGCGGCCGAGAAGTCCGGCATCGCCTCGGCACACACCTCGTCCGCCTTCCAGCATCGCGTGCGGAAGGGGCACCCGCTCGGCGGCCGTGTCGCGGAGGGGACCGGGCCGACCAGCGGGATCGGGTCGATGGGATCGAGCAGGCCGGGGGTCGCGGAGAAGAGGGCGCGGGTGTACGGGTGCCGGGAGCCGTCGGTGACGCCGGTCGCCGGGGCCTCCTCGACGATCCGGCCCAGGTACATGGTGATCACGCGGTCGCTCATCCGGCGTACCGTCTGGATGTCGTGCGAGACGAAGACGAGGGCGAGGCCCAGCCGCTCCTTCAGGTCGAGGAGGAGGTTCAGGATCTGGGCCCGCACCGAGACGTCCAGCGCGCTCGTCGGCTCGTCCGCCACCACCAGGTCGGGGTCCAGGGCCAGCGCGCGGGCGATGGCCACGCGCTGGCGCTGGCCGCCGGAGAGCTGGCCGGGAAGGGCGTCCGTCAGGGCGCGCGGGAGGCCGACCAGGGACATCAGCTCCCTGACCCGGTCCTCACGTTCGCTTCTCGTGCCGCGGTCGTGCACGTCCAGTGGGTCCCGCAGTATCTGCCGGACCGTCAGGCGCCTGTTCAGTGCCGTCGACGGGTCCTGGAAGATCATCCCGGTGCCGGCGCCCACCGCCGTCCTGCGTTCGGCCGGTGACATCGTCCACAGGTCGCGGCCCCGCAGGGACACCGTGCCCGACGTCGGGCGCTGCACGCCCACCAGCACCTTCGCAAGCGTCGACTTGCCGCACCCCGACTCGCCGACCACGCCCACCGTCTCGCCGGGCGCGATGACGAGATCGGCGCCGGTCAGGGCGTACACCTTGTCCCGGCTGAACAGACCGCCGCTGCGCGCCCTGTGCACGACGTGCGCGTCCGAGAGCTCCACCAGCGCGTTCACTGGACGACCCCGCTTTCGGAGCGGTCTGTCGGCGCCAAGACGATCGCCGGGTGATGGCAGGCCGCCGTATGAGTCGGTGTTCCCACCAGGTCGGGCGGCGTCGTCCGGCACACCTCGCTCGCCAGCGGGCAGCGGTCCGCGAAACGGCAGCCCGCCGGGAAGTCGGCGGGGGAGGGGACGACGCCCTTGATCTGCGTCATCCGCTCCTGTGCCGACTCAAGCGACAGCACGCTGCCGAGCAGGCCCCGCGTGTAGTGATGCGCCGGCGCCTCCACCAGGTCGGCGGTCACGCCGGTCTCCACGATCTGGCCGCCGTACATCACGACCACCCGGTCGGTGACGTCCGCGATCAGCGCGAGGTCGTGCGAGACGAGGATCAGCGCGAAGCCCAGTTCCTCCCGCAGCCTCAGCAGCAGCTCTATGATCTGCGCCTGCACGGTGACGTCCAGGGCGGTCGTCGGCTCGTCGGCGACGATCAGCTTGGGATCGCGGGACAGGGCCATGGCGATCAGGACACGCTGGCGTTGCCCGCCGGAGAGTTCGTGCGGGTAGCTGCGCAGGGTGCGGTCGGGGTCGAGGCCGACCAGTCCCAGGAGTTCGTGGGGGGTGCGGCGGCCTCCGCGGCGTACGACCTGCTTGAGCTGGGAGCGGATCGTCATCGCCGGGTTCAGGGAGGACAGGGCGTCCTGGTAGATCATCGCCATCTCGTGGCCCAGCAGTTTGCGGCGCACCCGCATCGGCTCGCCCACCAACTGCCGCTGGTTGAACCGGACATGCCCGCGCACCCGGGCGCCCTTCGGCTCCAGGCCCATCACCGCGAGGGCGGTGAGCGACTTGCCGCAGCCCGACTCGCCGACCAGGCCCAGCACCTCACCCGGCTGCACCTCGAAGCTGATGCCGTCGACGATGTCCACGCCGTCGTGCCGGCCCTCGAACCCGATCGCGAGGTGCTCCACCGCGAGCACCGGCAGCTGCCCCTGGGGCAACGGCCGGGCCCGTGCCCGCAGCCGCGCCGCGGCCTCCGTCAGCCCCGGCAGTTGCAGCACCTCGCCGCTGCCCGGCTCCGGCGCCTCGAGGCGGTCGTCGTGCTTGCGTACGTCGACCTCGCGCGCCGAGGGCGCCGCCCATGCGTCCGACACGCCCTCGGAGAGGATGTTCAGGGAGAGCACCGTCACCAGCATCAGCAGGCCGGGGAAGACGGTCGCCCACCAGCCGCCGGTGAGCACCATGTTCTTGCCGTCCGCGATGACACTGCCCCAGGAGGGGTCGGGGGGACGGACGCCGGCGCCGATGAAGGACAGCGACGCCTCGAAGACGATCGCCTCCGCCACCTGGACCGTGCAGAACACCAGCACCGGCGCGGCGCAGTTGATCGCCACGTGCCTGATGACGATGTGCGGGGTGCGGGCGCCGATGACCCGTTCCGCCGTCACATAGTCCTCGCCGTACTGGTCGAGGACGTTCGCCCGCACGACTCGGGCCACCGGCGGCGTGAAGAGGAACGCGATCGCACAGATCAGGACGGTGATCCCGCCGCCGAAGACCGCGACGAGCACGGCGGCCAGCGCGATGCCCGGGAACGCCATCACCACGTCCAGGCAGCGCATCAGCGTCTCGTCGACCGCCTTGCGGGAGGTCGCCGCGATCGCGCCGATCAGGGCACCCACGACGAGCGCGAGCCCGGTCGCGCCGAGCCCGATCGCCAGCGACCAGCGGGCGCCGTACATCAGCCGGCTGAGGATGTCCCGGCCGAGGCTGTCCTGGCCCATCCAGTGCTCGGCGGACGGATGCCCGGTGCCGTCGATCGGCGGTTGCTGGTCGAGCGGGTCGTGCGGGGCGAGGACCGGGGCGAGCAGGGCGGTCAGGACCACCACGGCCAGGAAGCAGACGGCGACCTTCGACAGCAGGGGCAGCCGGCGCCAGCCGCGCAGCCGGATGCCGGGCCGGGACAGCGCCTCGGCGAGACGCTTGCGGTTGAACGTCATGTCGCCTCCCGCAGGCGCGGGTTGACCAGCAGGTACAGGATGTCGATGACGAGGTTGACGACCACGAAGCCGGTCGCGGTGGTGAGGACGACGCCCTGGACGACCGCCGGGTCACCGTTCTTCACCGCGTCGATCATCAGCTTCCCCATGCCGGGGAGGGAGAAGATCGTCTCGATGACGACCGCGCCGCCCAGCAGGTAGCCGACGCGCAGGCCGAGGACCGTCAGCGGGTTGATGAGCGCGTTGCGCAGGACGTTGCGCCCGACCACCACCCGCGGCGGCAGCCCGCTGCCGATCGCCGTGCGGACGTAGTCCTTGTCCAGCTCCTCCACCACCGACGTCCGCACGATCCGCGTCAGCTGCGCCGCCACCGGCAGCGAGAGGGCGAGGGCCGGGAGGGTCATGGTCTTGAGCCAGCCCGTGAAGGAGTCCGCCGGGTTGATGTAGCCGCCGGTCGGGAACCAGCCGAGGTCGACGGCCAGGTACTGGATCATCAGCAGCGCCAGCCAGAAGCCGGGAGCGGCGACGCCGGTGAGCGAGACGACGCGGATGATCTGGTCGGGGAGCCGGTCGCGGTAGATGGCGGCCGTCACGCCGCCGACCAGGGACAGGACGACCGCGATGCCGAGACCCAGGAAGGTGAGCTGGAGGGTCAGCGGCAGCGCGGTCATGACCTGGTCGACGACCGGCGCCCGGGTCAGGGCGCTGATGCCCATGTCGCCGTGGAGCAGGTCGCCGATGAAGGCGACGTAGCGGACGGGGAGGGGGTCCAGCAGGCCGTTCTCCTCGCGGAAGTCGTGCAGTTGCTGCGCGGTGGGGTTCGCGCCCTGGAAGAACGCGGACGCCGGGTCGACGTCCGAGAACCGCATGACCAGGAACACGAACAGCACGATGCCCAGCATCAGCGGCACGAGCAGCACGACGCGGCGGGCCAGGATCCTTACGACGGTGATCACAGAAGGGCTCCTAGGCCCACTTGGCCTGGAGGAGGTTGATGCCGGGGTACGGCTGTGCCCTTATCCCGGTGAGCTGCTTGGGGTTCCAGGCCGTCATCAGCTCGTTGTGGACGACCGGGTAGAGCACGGCCTGCTCGGCGACGACGTCGATGTAGTCCTGCACGATCGTCTTCTTCTTCTCGGCGTCCGGCTCCCGGGTCGCCCGGTCCATGTCCTTGAAGAGCGCCTTGGCGATCGAGTTGTCGGCCCACCGCGTGTACTGCATCCACAGGTTCTCGGGGCCGTAGTTGTAGTGCATGATCAGGTCGGCGTCGAGGCCGAACTGGTTGGGGTTCGAGGCGGCGGCGACCACCTGGTAGTCCTGCTTCTGGTCCATCTTGGTGAAGACGGCCGTCGTCTCCTGCGGGGAGAGGGTGGTCTTGACGCCGATCGCGTCCCAGGACGCCTTGATGGTCGGCAGACAGTCGACGATCCAGCTCACGTTGACGGCCAGGATCTCGATCTTCAGCCCGCTGACCCCGGCCTCCTTCAGCAGCGCCTTCGCCTTGTCCGGGTCGTAGTCGTAGACGGTCTTCGCGCGCCGGTAGGTGGGGTTGGCCTCGTTGAGGAAGGACGACGCCGGCTTCCCGTGGCCCTTGAGGGCGACCTCGATCATCTTCCCGGTGTCGATGGCGTAGTGCAGCGCCTGGCGGACGCGTACGTCGTCGAAGGGCTTGTGCTTGGTGTTGAACATCAGGAAGAGGTTGTTCATCCCGGCGCCGCCCGCCACCGTCAGCCCGCCGCCCTCCAGCTGCCCGATGTTGGCGTACGGGATGTTGTCGGCGATCTGCGCACCCGCACTGGCGCCCGAGATCCTGGCCACGCGCGGCGCAGCGTCCACGATCGTGAGCCAGTTCATCTTCTTGAAGGCGGCCTTGCGCGGGCCGTTGTAATCGGCGAACGCTTCGAAGGTGGTGTTGGACTTCGGGTGGTGCGCGGTCTGCCGGTACGGCCCCGAGCCGATCGCCTTGCCCGCGATGGCGTCCTCCCAGCCCCCCGGCTGGGAGAAGACGTGCTTCGGCATGATCTTGGCCAGGGTGAGCCGCGAAATCCCGTCCGGGAAGGGGAACTTGAGGACCAGCTCGACGTTCTGCGCGTCGATCTTGCGGACTTCCTTCAGCCAGCTCGCGAAGAAGCCCTTGGCGAGGGTCTGGGTCTTCGGGTCGAGGATCCGGTCGAAGACGAAGACCACGTCGTCGGCCGTGACCGGCTTGCCGTCGTGGAACTTCGCGCCCGCGCGCAGGGTGAACTTCCACGTCGTGGCGTTCGGGTCGGCCGGCACCTGGGTCGCGAGCGCGGCGTACGGCTCCCGCGAGATCGGGTCGGTGTCCAGCAGCCCCTCGTAGATGTGGTTGTTGGCGGCCATGCAGAAGGCGGACGCGGTCTGGGTCGGGTCCCAGCTGCCGTCGTTGCCGTAGCCGATGACCGCAGTCAGCGTCCGGTTCTGGCCACCGCCCCCGCCGGTCTCGTTCGTGGACTGGGGCCCCGACGAACAGGCCGACAGCGACGCTGAGACGGCGGCGGCCGCGCTCAGCGCACCGGTGTACTTCAGGAACGACCGGCGGTGCAGCGCCGGCACGTCGTGGGTCACGTCGCGCACGGGTCCTCCAGCGGTGGGGTGGTGTGCTCCGGCGATGGATGGTGTGAGGAGATACGACGTCCTACGTCCTGACGGTCAGCGCGACCATAGGTGGGGTGGTGGGGGTGGTCAAGGGATCTCACACGAATGGCGCATCTGCCACAGGTCGGACCAATGGCGCTGTGAAATGGCGCGAGTTGACCCCCCGTCAGGGGCCGTTGGGGCAGACATGGGACGTGGGACGTCCGGGTGCGCGTACGATGCGCCGCATGCCCGGGCAGCCCAGGAACAGCCGTACGTCCGAGGAGTCCAGGAACAGCCGGATCCAGCGGCAGGTCATGCAGCTGATCATCGACCGCAGGCTCCAGGCGGGCGCGCTGCTGCCCACGGAGGCGGAGCTGATGGAGGACCTGGGCGTCAGCCGCAATTCCGTCCGTGAGGCGCTCAAGGCGCTCCAGGCCCTCGACATCGTGGAGATCCGGCACGGCTACGGGACGTATGTCGGCCAGGCCTCGCTCACTCCGCTGATCGACGGTCTGACGTTTCGCACGCTGGCCCGGCACGACCATGACGACTCGGGGGCGCTGGCGGAGATCCTTCAGGTGCGGGAGGTGCTGGAGGAGGGGCTGATCCGGCGGGTGGCGGCGACGTTGACGGAGGCCGAGCTGGACCGGCTGGAGGCGGTCGTGGCGCGGATGGAGGCGGCGGGGCGGGCGGGGCGCGCCTTTCCCGACCTGGACCGCGAGTTCCACGAGCTGCTGTACGCGTCTCTCGGCAACGACCTCGTGCCGCAGCTGCTTGCCGCGTTCTGGACGGTCTTCCGGCGGGTGTCCGGCGCCCGCGGCCGCCCCGACGACCCCTCGCCCGACCTGACGGCCGGCCGGCACCGGGACATCGTGACGGCGTTGCGCTCGCGCGATGTCGAGGGGGCGCAGCGGGCGATGGCGGTGCATTTCCGGGGGATCGCGGCGCGGGCGGGGCAGGAGCGATTTCCGCCCCCGCCGCCCCTGCCCTTCCCGTCCCTGGGGGCTGCGCCCCCAGACCCCCCTTCGGCCTGAACGGCCTCGTCCTCAAACGCCGGACGGGCTGAAAGATCCAGCCCCTCCGGCGTTTGAGGAGCGGGGGTCCAGGGGGCAGAGCCCCCTGGCCGGGGTCGAAGGGGCGGAGCCCCTTCAAGGACGGGACGGGTAGGGGCGGCGGGGGCGAAAGAAACCGGGTCAGGAATCGAGAAGCGCCCGCACCTGCGCGCCGCTAGCGTGACCGCCATGGACATCAGCATTCACGCCAGCTTTCTCCCGCACGACGACCCCGAGGCCTCCCTCGCCTTCTACCGCGACGCGCTCGGCTTCGAGGTCCGTACCGATGTCGGGCAGGACAAGATGCGCTGGATCACGGTCGGCCCCGCCGGCCAGCCCGGCACGTCCATCCTCCTCGCACCCCCCACCGCCGACCCCGGCATCACCGAGGACGAGCGCCGTGTCATCGCCGAGATGATGGCCAAGGGCACCTACGGCTGGATCCTGCTCGCCACCTCGAACGTCGACGACACTTTCGAGAAGGTGCAGGCGAGCGGCGCCGAGGTCGTCCAGGAGCCGACCGACCAGCCGTACGGCATCCGCGACTGCGCGTTCCGCGACCCGGCGGGCAACCTGATCCGTATCCAGGAGCGGGGCTGAGACCCAGCCCGTCCAGCCCGCCCCCGCCCTTGCCGGCAGCGTTCCCGACCGAGTTGCAGATGGAGTCTTCACGATGACCGAGCCGCACGTTGCCGACAGCCACGACCTGATCCGCGTGCACGGCGCGCGCGAGAACAACCTCAAGGACGTCAGCATCGAGATTCCGAAGCGCCGCCTGACGGTGTTCACCGGTGTCTCCGGCTCGGGCAAGAGCTCGCTGGTGTTCGACACGATCGCCGCCGAGTCGCAACGGCTGATCAACGAGACCTACAGCGCGTTCCTGCAGGGCTTCATGCCCAACCTCGCGCGGCCGGAGGTCGACGTCCTGGACGGGCTGACCACCGCGATCACCGTCGACCAGCAGCGCATGGGGTCCGACCCCCGCTCCACCGTCGGCACCGCCACCGACGCCAACGCGATGCTGCGCATCCTCTTCAGCAGGCTCGGCAAGCCGCACATCGGCCCGCCCGCCGCGTACTCCTTCAACGTCGCCTCGGTCTCCGCGAGCGGCGGGTTCACGATCGACCGGGGTGCCGACAAGACGAAGACCGAGAAGGTCAGCTTCAGCCGCACGGGCGGTATGTGCACGCACTGCGAGGGCCGGGGCACGGTCTCCGACATCGACCTCACGCAGCTGTTCGACGACTCGAAGTCGCTCTCCGAGGACCCGTTCACCATCCCCACCTACACCGGGGACGGCTGGGTGGTCCGGGTCATCGCCGAGTCGGGGTTCTTCGACAAGGAGAAGCCGATCCGGAAGTACACCAAGAAGGAGCGGCACGACTTCCTCTACCGCGAGCCGACCAAGGTCAAGATCAACGGGGTCAACCTCACCTATGAAGGGCTGATCCCGAAGCTCCAGAAGACCTTCCTGTCCAAGGACCGCGAGTCGATGCAGCCGCACATCCGGGCCTTCGTGGACCGGGCGGTCACCTTCGCCCGCTGCCCCGACTGCGACGGCACCCGCCTCAGCGAACTGGCCCGCTCCTCGAAGATCGGCAAGATCAACATCGCCGACGCGTGCGCCATGGAGATCCGTGACCTGGCCGAATGGGCCCGAGGGCTCAAGGAGCCGTCGGTGGCGCCGCTGCTCGCCAAGCTCCGGCACACCCTGGACTCGTTCGTGGAGATCGGCCTCGGCTACCTCTCGCTCGACCGCGCCTCCGGCACCCTGTCCGGCGGCGAGGCGCAGCGCACCAAGATGATCCGCCACCTCGGCTCCTCGCTCACCGACGTCACGTACGTCTTCGACGAGCCGACCATCGGCCTGCACCCGCACGACATCCAGCGCATGAACAACCTGCTCCTGCGGCTGCGGGACAAGGGCAACACCGTGCTCGTCGTCGAGCACAAGCCGGAGACCATCGCCATCGCCGACCACGTCGTCGACCTCGGCCCCGGCGCCGGCACGGCGGGCGGCACCGTGTGCTTCGAGGGCACGCTGGAGGGGCTGCGGGGGAGCGACACCGTCACGGGGCGGCATCTCGACGACCGGGCCACCCTGAAGGACACGGTCCGCAAGGCCACCGGCACGCTGCCGATCCGCGGCGCGGGCGCGAACAACCTCCAGGACGTCGACGTCGACATCCCGCTCGGCGTGCTGACCGTCGTCACCGGCGTCGCCGGCTCCGGCAAGAGCTCGCTCGTGCACGGCTCGATCCCCTCCGACGAGGGCGTCGTGTCGGTCGACCAGACCCCGATCCGCGGCTCCAGGCGCAGCAACCCGGCGACGTACACCGGACTGGCCGACCCGATCCGCAAGGCCTTCGCCAAGGCCAACGGCGTGAAGCCGGCCCTGTTCAGCGCCAACTCCGAGGGCGCCTGCCCCACCTGCAACGGCGCCGGTGTCATCTACACCGACCTGGCGATCATGCAGAGCGTCGCCACCACCTGCGAGGACTGCGAGGGCAAGCGGTTCGACGCCTCGGTGCTGGAGTACCACCTCGGCGGCCGGGACATCAGCGAGGTGCTCGCGATGTCGGTGACCGAGGCGGAGGAGTTCTTCCGCGCGGGCGAGGCGCGGATCCCCGCCGCGCACAAGATCGTCGAGCGGATGGCGGACGTCGGCCTCGGCTACCTCACCCTCGGCCAGCCGCTGACCACGCTGTCCGGCGGTGAGCGGCAGCGGCTGAAACTGGCCACGCACATGGGGGACAAGGGCGGCGTCTACGTCCTCGACGAGCCGACCACCGGCCTCCACCTCGCCGACGTCCAGCAGCTGCTCGGCCTGCTCGACCGGCTCGTCGACTCCGGCAAGTCGGTCATCGTCATCGAGCACCACCAGGCCGTCATGGCCCACGCCGACTGGATCATCGACCTCGGCCCCGGTGCCGGTCACGACGGTGGCCGGATCGTCTTCGAGGGCACCCCCGCGGACCTGGTCGCCGACGGCTCGACCCTCACGGGCGAGCACCTCGCGGCCTACGTCGGCGGGTGACCCGCGATGTGCTTCTGGACGGGCCGGGATCTCGCCCGCGAGAATGTGGCTGTGCGATCCAACTCGACGTCCGAGGAACAGCGGCTGCGCAACCTCGTGCTGCTGCGCCGCGTCCGTGACCGGATGGACCGGGAGTACGCCCAGCCGCTGGACGTCGAGGCGCTCGCGCGCGGCGTGCACATGTCGGCCGGGCACCTCAGCCGCGAGTTCAAGCTGGCCTACGGCGAGTCGCCGTACGGCTACCTGATGACGCGGCGGATCGAGCGCGCGATGGCGCTGCTGCGCCGCGGCGACCTCAGTGTCACCGAGGTGTGCTTCGCGGTCGGCTGTTCGTCGCTGGGCACCTTCAGCACGCGCTTCACGGAGCTGGTCGGCATGACGCCCAGCGCCTACCGGCGGCACGCGGCGGACGCGACGGCGGGGATGCCGTCGTGCGTTGCGAAACAGGTGACCAGGCCGCTGCGGAACCGGGAAGTGCCGTTCAGCCGGGCGGCGGCGGTCGCCGGTAAGGCACCGGTCAGCAGCTCGGCGCAGCCGCAGGCGTCCTGACGGGCCAGCGCGGCGACTCAGGTGAGCGCCTCCGCCAGCAGCCTGGCCGTCTCCGCCACCAGGGCGTCGTCCCACGCGGCGTCCCGGTCGGGCTTCGTGGACAGGACGGCGAGGACGAGGGGGGTGCCCTCGGGGGTCCAGGCGAGGCCGACGTTGTTGGTGGTGCCGTAGGAACCCGACCCCGTCTTGTCCGCGATCGTCCAGGTCGGGGGCAGCCCGGCGCGGAAGCGTTTGCCGCTGGTCGTGTTGCTCAGCAGCCAGTGCGTGAGGAGCTCGCGGTCGGCGCGGTTCAGGGCGTCGTCGCCGAGGACCAGGCGGGCGTAGGTCCGGCCGATCGCGCGGGGGCTCGTGGTGTCCGTGACCCGCGACGGCTCGGCCGAGTTCAGCTCCGGCTCCCAGCGGTCGAGGCGTGTCACCCGGTCGCCGAGGGAGCGGGCGAAGCGGGTGACGGCGGTCGGGCCGCCGAGTTCGCGCAGGAGGAGATTGGCGGCGCCGTTGTCGCTGTAGGTGATGGCGACCTCGCACAGTTCGGCGACCGTCATGCCCGTGGCGAGGTTCTCCCTGGTCTTGTCGGAGCCCTCCTTCGGCAGGTCGGCCTCCGTGTAGTGGATGCGGTGGCGCAGGAACTCGCCGTCGCGGTCGAGGTCGCGCACGACGGCCGCGGACGACAGCGTCTTGAACACCGAGCACATCGGGAAGAGTTCGTCGGCGCGGTGCCGGACGGTCCGCCTGGTGGCGAGGTTGTGCGCGAACACGCCCAGGCGGGCGCCGTGCCGGCGCTCCAGCGCGCGCAGGCCGGCGGTGGCGTCGGTGCCGCCGGTGGCGTGGGCGGGGGAGCTCGCGAGCAGGGCGGCCGCGGTGGCGGTGGCGCCGGCCGTGAGGAGGGTGCGTCGGGTCATCGGGGTCTTGGCGGAGACTCGGATCTTGCTCTCCTTCGCTCGTGGGTCGTCGACGATCTCTTCATTGACCGACGCCGCCCGTCATCCCTTGGTTGCGGCGCCGTAGACCATCGGCCGACGGCGCTTGCGGCCCCCGCTCGCCACAGTGGCCGTATGGAGAACACCAAGGGGATCAGCAGGGCACGGTTTCTGGCGGGGGCGGCGGCCGTCGGGCTGACGGGGGCGGTACTGCCCGCCGGTACGGCCGCGGCGACCGGGCGAGGGCACGGGCACGGGCACGGGCACGGGCACCGAGGCCTGAAGCACCGGGGCGTCGTCTACACCGTCGGCGCCGGTGAGACACCCGGCACCGCGTGGAGCGCCGCCCGGATGCGCAGGGACGTCCGGGTGATCCGCGACGACCTGCACGCCGACACCATCGACGTCACCGGCGACGGTGTCGAGCGCCTCACCGCCACGGCCGCCGAGGCCGCCGAACGCGGGCTGCACGTCTGGCTCCAGCCGACCCTCGGCGACGTGCCGCAGCGGGAGATCCTGGACAGCATCGCGCAGTGCGGCCGGTTCGCGGAGCGGCTGCGTCGGCAGGGCGCGAGCGTCGACTTCAGCGTGGGCTGCGAGTTCTGGCTGTTCGTGCCGGGGATCGTCCCCGGCGCGACGGTCCTGGAGCGCGTCGACAACCTCCAGAAGGGCAATGTCGACATGGCGATGATGCAGCGCCGCCTGGCCCGCTTCACCAAGAAGGCCGCCGCCGTCGGCCGCTCCGTCTTCCACGGCCGCCTCAGCTATGCCGCGGCCCAGGACGAGGAGTTCGAACCGGTCGACTGGAACCTCTTCGACGTCGTCGGCATCGACTACTACTCGTACTTCCGCCGACCGGCCGACTACGTACGCGAGTTGCGTCGCCATCTGCGCTGGGGCAAGCCCCTGGCCATCACCGAGTTCGGCACGTGCGCGTACCTCGGCGCGCCCGAGACGGCCGGCATGGGCTGGGACATCGTCGACTACACGAAGGAGCCCGACGAGATCAAGGGCGACCCGGTGCGCAGCGAGCGCACGCAGGCCGCCTACCTGGTCGATCTGCTGGAGGTCTTCGAGTCGATGGGCCTGTATGCGGCGATGGCCTTCGAGTTCGTCACCGCGGACGCCCCGCACCGCGCCGACAACCCGCGCTACGACCTCGACCTGGCGAGCTACGGCATCACCAAGGCCATCAAGGACCGCCCCGACGACCCGTCCTCCAACTGGCACTGGGAGCCGAAGGAGGCCTTCCACGCGGTGGCCCGGCAGTACGGCCGACGGGCGGGGACCGGCTCGCGGGGTGACCATGGCTGAGGAGGTGCGCGTGTATGGACTGGACCCTTGAGCTGATCGGCGTACCGGTCACGGACCTGGACCGGGCAAAGAGTTTCTACAGGGACAAGTGCGGTTTCCGCGTCGACATCGACGCGCCGTTCTTCGACGGCGCACGCTTCGTCCAGCTCACCCCACCCGGCTCCCGCTGCTCCATCGTGCTGGAGTCCGGCATGCCGGACGCCCCGGGCCAGTCCCGGATGGCGCCCGGCTCGCTGCACGGCCTTCAGCTCTGCGTCACGGACATCGAGGCGGCACGGGCGGAACTGGTGGAGCGCGGGATCGACGTGAGCCCGGTGATGCATGTGGGCGCGTCCGGCTGGGCGGAGGGCCGGGGCGAGGAGAGCTGGACCTCCTTCCTCTTCTTCCAGGACCCCGACGGCAACGGCTGGGCGGTCCAGGAGTCCCCGGCGCCCCTGACCGAACGCTGAACGCTGACCTACTTGCAGTACGTGTCCCGGGGCGGACGCTCGCCGGTCGCCAGGAACCGGGAGACGGTCGCGTCGCCGCACGCGTTGCCGTTCTCCAGGTAGGCGCCGTGGCCCGTGGAGTTCACGGTGACCATGACGGCCCGCCGGCCGAGGGCCTCGCGCATCTTCAGGGCGCCGCTCAGCGGTGTGGCCACGTCCCGCTCGTTCTGAATCAGCAGGATGTTCGACGGCCCGCGGTCGGTCACCCGCGGCGGCGCCTCCGACGGCTGCCACGGCCACGCCGCGCAGACCATCGCGTTCCTCGGCATGCCCGCGGTGAGCGGATACTTCGCGCGGCTCTCGGCGACACCCTTCTCGTACACCGCGGCCGACCGCGGCCAGGCGGCGTCGTTGCAGATGGTCGCGGCGCCGACGGCGGTGTAGTTCTGCAGCAGCGCCTCCGGCGGGTTCTCCGGCGCGGGCGGCAGCGTGCCCTTGCCGGCGGCCAGCATCAGCTTGGCCAGCACCGGGTAGTCCTCGGGGTCGTACAGGCTGTCCAGCATCGTCTGGCGCAGGCCGTTGCCGTCCAGCTCCGCCGGGTTGGCGCCGGGCCAGGGAAGGGGCTCGCGGTCCAAGCGGGCGGCGAGGGCGAGGAACCGCGAGCGCACCTCGGCCGGTGTGCCGGCGACGCGGTCCGGGTTGCCCGGCCGGGACGCCCACTTGGCGAACTCGGGGAAGTTGTCCTCGACGCCCGCCTCGAACGACTCCAGCCAGGCGCGCTCCGCTCGCACCGGGTCGGGGTTGTCGTTGCTGTCCAGCACGATGCGGTCCGTGCGGTGCGGGAACAGCTCGGCGAAGGTGGCGCCGATGTAGGTGCCGTACGAGTCGCCCCAGGCGGACAGCTTGCGTTCGCCGAGCGCGGCTCGGATGCTGTCGATGTCGCGGGCGTTGTTCCTGGTGCTGATGTGCTTCATCAGCTCGCCGCCGTTGCGGGCGCAGGCGTCCGAGATGCGCCGTGCGGTGGCCATGTTCTCGGTGACGGACCCGTCCGGGGCCGGCCAGGGGCGCAGCGCCGTGCGCGCGAGGTCACGGTGCTCGACCTCACAACTCACCGGCGTGGAGGGCGCGTTGCCGCGCGGCGCGAACCCGATCAGGTCGTAGGTCTCCCGCACCTTCTTCGGCAGCCTCTGCCCCTTGTCCGAGGGTTCGCCCAGGCTGTCGCCGCCCGGCCCGCCGGCGATCAGCAGCAGGGCGCCACGGCGTGCGGACGGCTTCTCGCTGGGGATGCGGGAGACGGCGATGTCGATCTTCGGCCCGCCGGGGTCGGCGTAGTCCATCGGGACGGCGAGGGTCGCGCACTGCTGGCGCGGATCGAGCCCCTCGCCCTCGCACTTGGTCCACTTCAGGGGCGTGGGTGAGCCGGTGGCGGACGCGGTCAGCGGGGTGACGAGCCCGAAGACGACTCCGGAGGCGGCTGCGATCAGGGCGGCACTCTTCGTGATCTGCTTCATGCACAGCAGCCTGACGGACCTTCACGGAGCGTCACATCCGGGCAACTCCCGAGTTCATCCTGGGGATTACCCCCGTCCTCAACTCCAGCGTCATGATGAGGCGGTGCTTCCCGGGCCCCAGGTAGTTCTTACGTTCTTCTCCCTCGCGGGAGAACCCCAGGGACTCGTATAGCCTGATCGCCGCATCGTTCGTCGGATCCACGGTCAGGCGCACCTCATGCACGCACTCGCTGCGCAACTTGGCCAGCACCGCCCCCATCAGCCGCCGGCCCAGCCCCTGGCCGCGCTGGTCGGCGCTCACGGCCAGGCTCAAGACCCAACTTGCACGTCCGTCCGATGTAGTGACGAACAGCGCGTAACCCTGAAGCCCCTTCCCGTTGTCGATCACGAGTATGCGGTCGCCGTGCCCGTCGAAGTGCTGGCGGAGGACGAAGTACGGATACGGGTCTTCCGGGAAGACCTCCCGGTCCAGGCGGAGGACTTCGGGCAGATCGTCTTCGTTGGCCGACCGGATCTGAGGGACGTCACGAGCGGGCATTCGCCCAGAATTGCCTGTTGGGGTAGGTGAGTTCAAGTCCGGAGTCTCCGATCTTGGTACCTTTGGGCAATGCATCTGGGATCACCCGGGAACCTGTCGCAGTTGAACGCGGAAGCCCCGTGGGACGCATTCGACCCAAAGGCTTACGTCGATCACAACTACAAGAGCGTGATCCCAGAGGACCGGGAGATCATTTCGATCGTCCGCGCCCACTTTGGTGATCATTTCCGCGCCAACCCGGATCGCTCGATCCGGGGGATCGACGTCGGGGCCGGAGCAAATCTCTATCCGGCCTTTTCCATGATGCCGTGGTGTGAGGAGATCACGCTGCTCGACCGCGCGGAGCCGAATGTCGACTACTTGGAGGCGCAACAACTCGGCTACGACCAGGACTGGGACGGGTTCTGGGACCTGTTCTGCGAGGACGCCGGGTACGCCGCGCTTCCGGGCGACCCGAGGGACAGGTTCGCCGAGGTCACACGAGTCGAGAACGGAGATCTCTTCGCGCTGAGCGCCCGGCGGGAACAGTGGTCGCTCGGGACCATGTTCTTCGTCGCCGAATCCCTGTCGACCAGCCACGAGGAGTTCTGGCAGGCCGTCGAGTGCTTCCTGCTGGCACTCACGCCGGGTGCCCCCTTCGCGGCGGCGTTCATGGAGCACTCCGAGGGGTACTTCGTCGGGAACACGCACTTTCCCGCCTGCGACGTCGGCGAGCCGGAGATCCGGTCCGCCGTCGAGACCTATGCCGAAGGGCTCAGGATATTCACCGTTGGGCAGCCCAACGCGGTGCGTGACGGTTATACGTCCATGATCGTGGCTTGCGGCTTCCGCGGCGGGGGTAATTAGAGGTTCTCTGACACGGCGATGCGACGTGATCTGTAGGGGGGGCGGGGGATGCAGATCAAGCCACGCCAGCATCTGCTGGACATATGGCAGGCAGTGGCTCGTCACTCCTTCGAGCGTGGGGAGTGGGACTGGGGTGAATGGGGCGGAGAGAGCAGCGTGGCCGACGCCGAGCGGCTGCTCTGCTTGCTGTACCCGGCCACGGAGATCCCCGCGTTCCGCGTGGATGACCCGGACACCACACAGGAGGATGTCCAGCAAGCTCTGAAGAAGGCCGGCAGCCGGCTGGACATCCCGGCCAACCTCGTCACGGCCGTCGCCGAGTTCATGCGCAGGCACACCGGCGACGACAAGAGGCCGACCTTTGCCGGGGGACACTACTTCGGCCCCCAGATCATGAACGAGGAAGTCACCGAGGAACAACGTCAGGTCGGCGTGGTCGACTCCTTTTCCATGTCGATCACCCTGTGCCTCGCCACCCTCGGCTTCCTCAGGGTCTACGAGACCAGGACTCGGCGCAGCGATATCAGGGAGGCGATCGTCGAGCTGCGCCAGGCCACCAGCAACCGGCTCACCGCCGCCATGGTGAGCTTGCTGCGCTCCTTCGTCGTCAACGTCTTCGACCCCGACGCGCCCCAAGGCCGTACGCTCTGCGAACTCCTCGGCCAGGGACGGCTGTCGCAGCGGCAGGTGCTGAACAAGTTCCAGAACCGCTTCCGTTCACTGCGCGCGGCGATCAACGAGAGCGTGTTCCTCGGCATCGACGTCCAGGAAGGCCTCAAGGACGAGAACCAGCTCTTCGAGTGCGGCTGGGCGTGGAGCATGGTGAGGGACGCCCCCGAGGTCGAGACCGACGAACCCATCGGGCCGCAGCCGGAGGGTATCGCCGCCCCGGTGCCGTATCTCTACTTCACCGTCGTCGCCCTGGACGGAATCCAGGACTTGTTCTCCGACCGCACCCTCACCCTGGGCCTGCTCAACACCGAACAGCAGCAGCTCGCCGAGGCTCTGCGGCTGCGCTGGGAGCTGACCCAGCAGTACTGGTCCGGCATAGCCCGCTTCGACGACGACCGCTGGCCTCTGGAGGACATCCCCTGGCGTACGACGGGACAGAAGCTGGAGTCCGAGTACTTCTCCCTCTCCGTCGCCGCGATCCTCGTGCACGACCTGATGCGGCGCCGGGCCACGGACGACGACCTGACCCGCACCGTCGGCGTGATGGAACGCCTCGCCGAACGCGGCCGCATCACCAGCCGGATGGTGCGCGACGACCCTATGGTCCACCAGTTGCACAACGTGGGCGTCGCCCTGCCGTTGCAGGGCAGCGAGCGAATCGGCCCGCCCCTGCAGTGGTCCATGAACGACTTCTCGGCGCAACTGCTGAAAAGGACCATCCAGTTATGCACGCTCTCGCGCAACCACACCTCGCACGACCGGCTGCTCAGCCTCGCCGAAGGCGTCTTCGACCACATGTGGCGCCGCCGTATCCGTGACGGCGAAGGTACCGGCCTGTGGGACAACGTCCACGCCGTCTATCCCGATGCGCAGCTCCACAAGCGGCGCCCAGCAGTGTCGTGGAGCATCACCGAACGGGTCACCGAGGTCATGGTCCAGGCCTACCAGATGTACCGCCAGCCACCGATCCGCAGTGCCGAACTCGCCGAACTGGCAAGGGCGTTGGTCAGCGAGGCCGCGCACCTCCTCGGCATCGAACAGATGGAGCCCGCGCCCACAGGCGACGGCAGGCACGGGATGCAGCTCAGGAACATCGAGGTCACGCTGCGTCGGGCCCGCAGTGTCATCGACGAACAGCCGGGCACAGCCTATGCGTTGACGCTGGACGTACTCGCCCAGCTCGACTCGCTCGCCCGCGCTCGCGAGGCCGCGGATCGGGGAGTGTGACACTGTGCTGATCTTTGCGGCCTCCGACAAGGGAGGCGCGGGCCGTACTGTCACCAGTGCCAACCTCGCCTTTCACCGGGCGCTGGCCGGGGACGACGTCTGCTACCTGGACTTCGACTTCGGCTCGCCCACTGCGGCGGCCGTCTTCGATGTGGTCGACGCCCGTGAGGCCACCGATGACCTCGGCCTGCACGCCTATCTCACAGGCGAGGTCAGCGAACCGGCCCGTATCAACGTCTGGTCCGAGACCGAGCACCAGGTACTGCGCTTCCCGCCGCCCGGCTGCGGCCGACTGGTGCTGATGCCCGGCGACGTCAGCGGCGGCGAATTCGCCACCGACGACCACAACCTGCGCCGTTGCGTCGACCTGCTGATGACGCTCTACTACGAGTTCGACCTGGTCATCGTCGATCTCAGCGCCGGCCGCTCCTACGCCGTCGACATGGCCCTGGAGGCCACCGCGCAGCCCGAGATGACAGAGGTCACGGCCCGCTGGCTGATCTTCCACCGCTGGACTCGCAAACACGTGGCCGCCGCCGCGAGCCTCGTCTTCGGCAAGCGCGGCATCGTCGCCGGAGGCGTCGAGCGCGGCCATCGCGAGGAGGCTCTGCGCAACGCCATCCGCTTCGTACGGGCCGCCGTACCCGACCCGGAATCACCGCTGTGGTCACAGGTCTCGCCCACCCAGTCGGCATGGATGCGCAAGACCGACGGCGACCTCAAGCACCTCGCCTCCAAGCACGGCATCGGCTACAGCCAGGTCCTCGGCTCGGTGCCCCTCGAACCCGTGCTGCAGTGGCGTGAGCAGCTCATCACCGACGAGGACGTGCTCGACAGCCAGATCGCCAACCAGGAGACCTGGCAGGCGCTGAGTCAGCTCGCCGCGCGTCTGACCGACGACAAGTACTGGGAGCAGGCGTGAGCGAAGCCGTGTTCCAGGAGACCACCGCCGAGCTGCGCACCCAGTCCGTGCCGCTGTCCCACCTCTCCCTGGAGCTGGGCCACCTCTACATGGAGGATTTCGAGGCGGGCCCCAAGCGGCTGGGCGATCACTTCGCGGAGGTCCGGGTGTGGGCGGACGCGGTGCGCGCCTCGGCCGGCCGCCGCAGCAAGCGCCCCCGCATCAGCACCTGCTTCCTGATCGACGACTACTTCACCCGCTTCTCCACCCCGGCCGAGCTGATCCCGATGGTGCTGAAGGAGGCCGAGAAGGCCGGCCTCGTCATCGACTACCTCGCGCGCGAGTCGGCCTGCGCGGTCGCCGACCGCATCGAACTGGCGGAATCGGTCATGCACCGCCTCGTCGAGTCCCCGCCGCCCGGCAGCTACGGCTCCCGCCCGCCCGTCAGCCAGACCGGCTGGCTCGCCAACGGCCAGCGCACCCCCTCGACGTCCCGCAGCGCCCTGGGCGCGGTCAAGGGCTGGGAACCGCCCCAGGAGACCGCCGCCCGCAACCACTCCGTTTTCATGGACGTCGAGCTGTGGTCCGAGAAGGACGGGCGGCGCCTGTGGTCTTGCCCATTCCTGGCCGCGGTATGGCAACTGGCCCGGCTGGGGCTGCTTCGGCATCTGGGGGAGCCCGTCCTGGTGCCGAGGGACTGGGACGGCGGGGACTTCCCGCACGAATGGGACCGGCTGCCGCCGCTGATCAAGCTCACCGACACGAAGGCGGCCTTCAGCGCCTACCGCACCTGCACCCTCATGCCCAACCGCTTCCTCGCTGTCGAGGACGCCGTACGGCTCACCCTCGACCAGATCGACGTCGACGCCGGGGCGTTGCGACAGGTCGCCGAGCGGTCCGCCGCCGAGGGGATGCCGGTGCCCCCGGCGGTCGCGCAGCGTGCCGCCTACGTCTTCTACGAGGAGCCCGGCAGCTCCTCGGACACCGAGGAGACCTGAGATGACTGCGGCGCCGGGACAGCCTGTGCGTGCGGTTCTCGTCTGCGGCGAGGTGCGCACATGTCTGTTGCCGTCCCTCCAGACGCTGGACGCCAGGGCCGCCGCCCAGCTGCTCAGGCTGCGTAGCGACGAGCATGTCCGGGTCTCCGAGCGTCCCGGCATGTACGCCCTTTCGCCCGACGTGCTGACCGGGGTGGACTGCCGACTGCCCGCCTCCAACGGCGCCAAAGTGCGCGCCGTGGGCACGGTGGCCGCCCGCGCCGCACTGACCGAGGGCCGACTGCTGCAGTCGACCGCCTACTTCAGCCTTCCTGCCGTCGGCCCCGACGTCCGCCGTCCCTGGGGCCAGTACCTGGTACGGCCTGGCCTGGTCGAGCCGTTCGGCAAGCTGGCCCAAGGGGCCACGGCAGAGGGGATGCTGAAGGGCGCGGGGCGCGGCGAGCTCGACCTTGGGATGATCGCTGAGGGTCTGCTGGCCGAGCTCCGCCGACACCCGCTCCTGGACCGCAGGGTGCCCTTCAAGTCCAGCCCCACCAGGCTGCGTTGGGTGGCCCGACGGGCCACCACGGGCGAGCGCGCGGCGCTGACGAACTTCACGGTGGCCGAGGGCGGCCTGCGGACCATGGAGCTGCGGCTGCCTGCGGATATACCCCCTGCGGCGGCTGCCGGTCTCTGCGAGGATCTCGCCCTGCACGACTGGCTATTGACGACTGTTCAGCACATGTTGGACAACAACCGGATCGACGCCATAGACGGGCCCTCGGTGGTCGAGGCACTGCATCCGGTCGTGGTTCATCTGCTGCATCTGTGGATGCCTCGCGCACATGTGGACCCCGCGCTGGGTCACCTGTGGGACGTGCTCGAAGAAAAACCGGGCTTCTCCCGCCAGTGGGAGAACCTGAGCCGGCGCATCCGGGACCGACTGGCGCTTCACAGTTTTGTTGTCGCACAAGGCGCTCTCCCCGCGCTGACTCAGTAGCTCCAACGACTCCGGTGGAAGAAGGGGCAGGCATGGACGGAGAGCCGGGAACCCCCGGTCCGGCGACGCGCGGACTGCACATACCCCCGGTCGTGCTGAAGATTCTGATCACGCTGGCCGTGGGGACGGTCACCTACGTGATCACCAACCTGATCGACCAGTCCGACGAAGACCTGTGGCAGCTCGCGCTTGCCGTCGTCCTCGGCGGTGCAACGCTGATAGTCCAGTACATGGTCGACTTCGAACGACGACTGGACTCGGTGGAGAGGGGCCAGCAGCACAACGGGCGTGATCTGAGGGAGGCTCTGAGCGCGCACCACCGCGAGATGACGCAACTGGTGGATCAGGGCTTTCGGCGGGTCGGGGTGGTGACTGGCCTGTTTGGTGAGCTGACGGACTCAAGGATGCCGGAGGACGAGGTCCTACGCCTGGTCAGGAACGCCGCGCGAGTGGGATCACAGGGCCAGGGCTTCATACAGAGGTTCGCACAGGCCGAGATCGCGCGGCTGGCCGAGACGATGACCCAACTGGCCTCGGGGACTGCCGACTGGGAGGGAGAGAACAACGACACCCTCATCGCTCTCACCAAGTGCGCCCGTCAGAGCATCGACACCACCAGCACCTTCGTCGACCTGGCATTTTGGGACACCGCGACCGCACAGCACTACCTGGGCGTGCAACGCGACGTGATTCGTGAGCACGACGTGGAGGTCAGGCGCCTGTTCATCGTTCAGGACTTCGACGACCAGCACCTCAACGACAAGCTGAAGGAAATCCTCAGTGACCAACGGAGCAACTTGATCAAGGCCGGTGTGGTAGCCCTGTCCGAGCTGCCGCGCGAGATCAGGAGAGGACCCACGCCCGAATTCGTCATCTTTGACGGAGCGCTGCGCTTCGAGATGACCACGGACGCGGAGCACCACTATCCCAACGCCAAACTGGATGACCGTGAGGAGATCCGCATTCGCCGCATGGAACGTTTCGAGAGTCTCTGGAACGTCCGTCTGGAGGAACCCCCGAGTGAACCCCGTCCGTAAGACGCTGGTCACGGTGTCGGCCGGGGGATGCGCGTTCCTCCTGATCGGTGTCCTGAGCGACAGCAGCCGCGGGTGGCAGTGGACGATGTCCGTTCTCGTCGCAGTCACGACGTTGGTCGTGCAGTACCTCGTGGAGTTCGGGCAACGGTTCGAGAGCCTCGACCGGCGCTTCAACGAGATCCTCGCCGCGACGACCCTGTTCAGCCAGGTCGACGGTTCGGTGCTGCGCTCCGACGAGGTGACCCGGCTGGTCCTCGGCTACACCAAGGTCCGGGAGCAGGGCGGCGACATCATGCAGGCCTTCGCCGAGAAGGAACTGGGCCGGCTCGCCAAGATGATGGAAGGCCTCGGCAGCGGCAGCGCGGACTGCCCCGGCGAGAACCACGAGTGGCTGATCGACATCACCGACTGCGTCAAGATGACCCTCGACGCCACCAGCACCTCGGTGGACCGGGAGTTCTGGAGCAGCGGGCCCGCCGAGCGGTATCTCGCCGCTCAGGAGAAGGCGATCAAGAGGCGGG
Source organism: Streptomyces sp. NPDC012935 (assembly GCF_042900345.1). NCBI lineage: Bacteria > Bacillati > Actinomycetota > Actinomycetes > Kitasatosporales > Streptomycetaceae > Streptomyces > Streptomyces sp. NPDC012935. Next base: position 226,769 of record NZ_JBIBBC010000004.1, on the reverse strand, counting down.
GCGTCGAGATCCGGCGGCTGTTCGTGGTGCGGGACGAGTACGAGGTCACGCCGGAGCTCAGAGGGCTGTGCGAGGACCACCGCAGGCGGGGCATCGACGCCCGCATCGTGGTGCGGTCACTGATGGAGTCGAATCCCAGGGTGAGCGACTTCATCGTCTTCGACGGCGAACTCTGCTACGAGACCAAGCCGGACCAGGAGTCCAACCCGGACGGCACACTGCTGAGCGCCGAACCGGACCACATCGAGGACCACGTCACCCAGTTCACCGACCTGTGGGCGGAGGCGGAGCGTCAGCAGACGGCTCCGCGGGTCACCTCAGAGACGTGAGGAACCCGCGCCAGGCGTGGGCGGGGATGAGGAGTACGGGGCTGTCCGAGGCGAGTTTGGTGTCTCGGACGGGGACGACGCCGGGGACTCCGTCGGCGACCTCGACGCAGTCGCCGCCGTTGCCGTCGCAGTAGCTGCTCTTGTGCCAGCGGGCGGCCCCTGGGAAGTCGTACGCGACCTCGACGCAGTCCTCCCCGCCAGCGCCGCCGCTGTAGGTGCTCTTGCGCCACCGGGCGTTGCTCAGGTCGTAGGCTCGCATCGTCTGTAGTCCTCCGCTGCCGACTCGATCAGGGCCAGGGAGTCCTCCCGCGACAGTGCGGTGGCCCTGAGGAGATCGTAATGCGCCTGGGTTCGCTTCACCACGGCCGGATCGTCCAGCAGAGTCCCCGAAAACACGCCTTCTGTATAGACAGTTGGCGGGGCGTCCTCGAAGGCCATGAGCTTCATCAATTTGCCCATCTGTGCGTGTGCCCCAGCCGCGAACGGCAGCACCTGAACCAGCACCGTGCGCTCCCGCACCAGCGCCACGATCCGGTCTAGCTGGCGGGCCATGACCTCCGGGCTGCCGACCGGGACGCGAAGGCATGTCTCGTGGAGAACCGCCCAATACACGGGCCGTGTAGCGCCCTTTAGGATCCGAGCCCGATCCATGCGGCCTCTGACCAACTCCTCGATGTACTCGTCGGTGGCGAACGGATTGTTCGCCAGGAACACCGCCCGCGCGTACTCCGGCGTCTGAAGGAGCCCGGGCACGACCATCGGCGCGTACTCGCAGATCTCCGTCGCCAGCTGTTCCAGCTCCACCACATGCGCGAAGTACTCCGTATACGGCTGCTCCTTGATGAGCTTTCGCCAAAGGCGCTCGAAAATACCGTCGGTTTGCAGGGCCTCATCAATCCGTTGCGCGACATCCCGCTGAGGCTTCCGAATGGCCTGTTCGAATTGGCCGATGTATCCGCCGGAGACGAATACCCGAGCCCCTAACTCCACCTGGGTGAGACCGGCGTCCTCCCTTCGCCGTTTCAACTCCGCGCCGAAGAACTCCCAGGCAGCCGGCCGCGAACCATTGGCCATGGCCAACCCCCTTGTACTGCCCTGCACTTGTAGAGCACAGACTCCTGCCGAGTGTAGGCGTCGCAGGTCACCATGGAGATGTAATGAGTGAAACCCAAAGGGCAGGGGAGCAACGTGACGGCACGACACTCGGCGCACTGCGTCGAAGAAGCGGAGGAAGCAGTGAAGGAATTGCGGGCGGTGCTGGAGAAGGCAGGAATTACGCTTCCGACACTCCGGATCGATCCGGCGAGTCTTGCGCGTGAAGCCCCTTGCCCGCTCGTCGAATTGGGCCGGTGTTCGGTCGAGACCGCGCACCGCCTCGCGGCGGTGTTGCGGTGAAGCCACCGATCGGGTCGTACGTCGTGGACACGCGCAGAGGGAGGATCGGCGTCGTGATGGGACATGAGGGGCCGTATGTACAGCTGAGACCGTACGGAGGCGGGAAGGAATGGGACGCCGAGCCGGGCGCCGTGCGTACGGCCACCCCCGCCGAGCGGCTGCGCGCGGCGACGGCGTACGCCAACGCACGCAGCCGGGGGGAGGTTCCTTGACGTAGGGCGGGCCCGTAAGGTGCGGCGGCATGGGCTTGTGGAAGAGATGGAGGAGGCGAGGGGCGAAGGCGTCCCGGCGCTACCCCGTGCCGCTCAGCACGCACCAGCTGTGGATGGTGTCCCTGAGCGCGCCGGTGAGCCGGGACAGCGGCGCCTCGCGGAAGACCCTCTACCCGTACACGCGGATCGACGACGACAGCGCCCGGCGCTGGCTGGCGGAGCAGTGGGAGATCACTTCGCGTGAGGAGCTGGTCGACCGGCTCGACGACCTGTCCCGCAGCGGCTACCGGGCGCGGGCCCTGCAGGTCACCGGCGTCGCGCCGCTCGCCTGGGACGCCGCGCTCTACGTCGACATCACCCGCCGTGGCTTCGCCTGCGGGCTGATCGACGAGCCGGACGCCTGGACCGCACTGAAGAACATCGTGCCGGCGGTGGTGGGGACGTACGGCTCCTGGCAGGAGTACGCCGCCCACTATCTGCTCGGCCGGCAGGTCTGGCGGGAGGGGCTGCAGGGGCGGGCGGAATCCGCCGCCGACCTCCCGGCTCCGCAGGCCACCGCCGACGCGCATCTCCGGGCGCTGCTGGACCCGGCGAATCGTTCCAGCCCGTGGAACCTCGCCCCCTGGGGCACCATCAGCCACCCCGACCGCCCCCGCTGACTCCGGGCGTACGAGAGAATGACCCCATGAGTCTGTTCCCTCGGCCGCAAGCCCACGGAGGCCCGCGATGAGCCTCTTCCGGGATGACGGCATCGTCCTGCGCACCCAGAAGCTGGGCGAAGCGGACCGGATCATGCTGTGCTGCCCCGGGGGACAACCCTCGGGCCCCCGGCCGAAGGCCCGCGGGGGTGCGGAATGAGTCTCTTCCGGGATGACGGCATCGTCCTGCGGACACAGAAACTCGGCGAGGCCGACCGGATCATCACCCTGCTCACCCGTGGACACGGGCGGGTGCGGGCCGTGGCGCGGGGGGTGCGGCGGACCAAGTCCAAGTTCGGGGCGCGGCTCGAACCCTTCTCCCATGTCGACGTGCAGTTCTTCGCGCGGGGGAGCGAGCTGATCGGGCGCGGGCTGCCGCTGTGCACGCAGAGCGAGACGATCGCTCCGTACGGCGGCGGGATCGTCAGCGACTACGCGCGCTACACCGCCGGGACGGCCATGCTGGAGACCGCCGAGCGGTTCACCGATCACGAGGGCGAGCCGGCCGTGCAGCAGTACCTGCTGCTCGTCGGGGCCCTGCGCACCCTCTCCCGCGGCGAGCACGCCCCGCACCTCGTTCTCGACGCCTTCCTGCTGCGGTCGCTCGCCGTCAACGGCTACGCCCCCAGCTTCAGCGACTGTGCGAAGTGCGGTATGCCCGGCCCGAACCGTTTCTTCTCCGTGGGCTCCGGGGGCTCGGTCTGTGTCGACTGCCGGGTGCCCGGTAGCGTCGTACCGTCGCCGCAGACACTCGAACTGCTCGCCGCGCTCCTTACGGGAGACTGGGAGACGGCGGACGCCTGCGAGTCGCGGTACGTCCGGGAGGGCAGCGGGATCGTGTCCGCCTATCTGCACTGGCACCTGGAGCGCGGGCTGCGCTCGCTTCGGTACGTGGAAAAGTAAGGGAGACGGAAAGCACATGGTTGTGAGTGGGTTCCTGGGGCGCCGGCGCCGCGAGTACAAGGCCCCGGAGCCGCATCCGTCCGGTGCCCGCGCGCCGAAGCTCCCCGGCGAGCTGGTCGCCAACCATGTGGCGATCGTCATGGACGGGAACGGCCGTTGGGCGAAGGAGCGCGGGCTGCCGCGCACCGAGGGCCACAAGGTCGGTGCCGAGCGGGTGCTCGACGTCCTTCAGGGCGCGATCGAGATTGGCGTCGGCGCGATCTCCCTGTACGCCTTCTCCACCGAGAACTGGAAGCGGTCGCCGGACGAGGTGCGCTTCCTCATGAACTTCAACCGCGACTTCATCCGCAAGACCCGCGACCAGCTCGACGAGCTGGGGATCCGGGTGCGGTGGGTCGGCCGGATGCCGAAGCTGTGGAAGTCCGTCGCCAAGGAGCTCCAGATCGCCCAGGAGCAGACCAAGGACAACGACAGGCTGACGTTGTACTTCTGCATGAACTACGGCGGCCGGGCCGAGATCGCGGACGCCGCGCAGGCCCTCGCGGCGGACGTGAAGGCCGGGCGGCTGGACCCGTCCAAGGTCAACGAGAAGACCTTCGCCAAGTACCTGTACTACCCGGACATGCCGGACGTGGACCTGTTCCTGCGCCCGAGCGGTGAGCAGCGCACCTCCAACTACCTTCTCTGGCAGAGCGCTTACGCCGAGATGGTCTTCCAGGACGTCCTGTGGCCGGACTTCGACCGGCGTGACCTGTGGCGCGCGTGCGTGGAGTTCGCCTCCCGCGACCGGCGGTTCGGCGGGGCGATCCCGAACGAGGAGCTGCTGGCGATGGAGGGCCGGCAGGAGGACTCCTAGTCACCGGCTGACGGTACGATCCCGCCTCATGGTCATGGACATGGGGCGGGAAGCCACTCAGGAGCAGGACGTCGTCGAGCTGGTGTACCAGCCGACCGTGAAGGACCTTGATCAAGCGCTGCGGGCGCGGCTGCGCGCCAGCCGGTCGGGACGCATGCAACGGTGGCTGCCCGGCGCCATGGCCGTCCTGGCCCTGTTGATGCTGGCGCTCGCGATCGCCACGGGCAGCGGATCGCCCATAGTCATCCTCTGGTTGCTCGTGGCGGCGGTGATGGTGGCGGCCATCCCCCGGTTCCAGGCCCGCCAGTTGCATCGGTTTGCCCAGCGGCAGGGCACCTGCCGCACGCTGGTGACGGACACCGGAGTGAGCATCGCCAACGACGCCGGCACCACGACGATCAACTGGGCCGGGATGCCACGCTACGCGGAGGCCGCGGAGGTGTTCGTCCTGCTCAGCGGTGACAACACCGCTGTTGGTGTCGCGGTCCTGCCCAAGCGCGGCATTCAGGAACCCGCCGACGCCGACAGGTTGCGGGAGATCCTCGACCGCAACCTGACCCGCGTCTGACTCCTGGGATCAGCTCTTCGACGCGGCGCACTCCGCGCATGTGCCGAAGATCTCAACCGTGTGCGCCACGTTCACGAAGCCGTGCTCGGCCGCGATGGCGTCCGCCCACTTCTCCACCGCCGGGCCCTCGACCTCGACGGCCTTGCCGCAGACGCGGCAGACGAGGTGGTGGTGGTGCTCGCCCGTCGAGCAGCGGCGGTAGACCGACTCGCCGTCGGAGGTGCGCAGGACGTCGACCTCGCCGGCGTCGGCGAGGGACTGCAGGGTGCGGTAGACCGTGGTGAGCCCGACCGAGTCGCCCTTGTGCTTCAGCATGTCGTGGAGATCCTGCGCGCTGCGGAACTCGTCGACCTCGTCCAGGGCCGCCGCCACGGCGGCCCGCTGCCGAGTGGCGCGGCCCTTAACGGGCGGTCCAACGGTCGTCACCGGTTGCCTCCTCAGGTCTGCACTTGCCGGGCCATTGTGCCAGCCCGGACTGCCGGCAGTCAGACGCCGACCTTGCCCGTGGCATCCCGGCTGGCCGGAATCGCGCACTCCGCGGGATCGCCTTCGGGGTGCGCCGCGGCCAGGGCGCGGGCCCTGCGGCGGGCCAGTGGCGTCGCCAGGGCGGTGAGCGCGATGAACGCGCCGATGGTCAGCAGCACGATCGTCGCGCCGGGCGGGACGTCCTGGTAGTACGACGTGACCGTGCCGCCGATCGTCACCGTGACACCGATGGCGACGGCGATCGCGAACGTCGCCGCGAAGCTCCGGGTGAGTTGCTGGGCGGCCGCCACCGGCACCACCATCAGCGCGCTCACCAGCAGCAGCCCGACCACGCGCATCGCCACCGTCACGGTCACCGCCGCGGTGATCGCCGTCAGCAGGTTCAGGGCGCGCACCGGGAGGCCAGTGACCCGTGCGAACTCCTCGTCCTGACTCACCGCGAACAGCTGGCGGCGCAGGCCGAGGGTGACCAGCACCACGAACGCGGCGAGCAGGATGATCGCCGTCACGTCCGACTCGCTCACCGTGGACAGGGAGCCGAAGAGGTACGACGTCAGGTTGGCGTTCGAGCCGTTCGGCGCGAGGTTGATCAACATCACGCCGCCGGCCATACCGCCGTAGAAGAGCATCGCGAGGGCGATGTCGCCGCGGGTGCGGCCGTACCAGCGGATCAGTTCCATCAGGACCGCGCCGAGGACGGAGACCAGCGTCGCCATCCACACCGGCGACCAGGAGAGCAGGAAGCCGAGGCCGACACCGGTCATCGCCACGTGGCCGATTCCGTCGCCCATCAGGGCCTGGCGGCGCTGGACGAGGTAGATGCCGACGGCGGGCGCGGTGATGCCGACCAGGACGGCGGCGAGCAGCGCCCGCTGCATGAAGTCGTAGTTCAGGAAGTCCATCAGCTCAGCAGCCCCGTCCGGATCGGTTCGGCGTCGTGAGCCGCGTGCGGGTGTACGTGGTCGTGGCCGGGCAGCGCGTGCTGGCCGACGGCCTTCGGGGGCGGGCCGTCGTGCGTCACGCAGCCGTCGCGCAGGACCACCGCCCGGTCGATCAGGGGCTCCAGCGGGCCGAGTTCGTGCAGGACCAGCAGGACCGTCGAGCCGCCGGCGACCTGCTCCGTGAGCGTCTGCGCGAGCACCTCCTGGCTGGCCAGGTCCACGCCCGCCATCGGCTCGTCCATGATGAGCAGCTCGGGCTCGGAGGCCAGGGCGCGGGCGATGAGCACCCGCTGGTGCTGGCCGCCGGACAGGGCGCCCACCGAGTCCTTCACCCGGTCCGTCATGCCGACCAGGTCCAGAGCGCGGCGTACGGCAGCGTGGTCGGCCTTGCGGAAGACGCCGAAGCGGGTGCGTGACAGGCGGCCCGAGGAGACGACCTCGCCGACCGTGGCGGGCACGCCGCCCGCGGCTGTCGTGCGCTGCGGGACGTAGCCCACCCGCGCCCAGTCGCGGAAGCGGGCCCGCGGGGTGCCGAACAGCTCGATCTCGCCGGCGCTGACCGGCACCTGGCCGATGATGCTGCGCACGGCGGTCGACTTGCCCGAGCCGTTGGCCCCGAGCAGGGCGACGACCTCACCGTGGCCCACGGTGAGGTCGATGCCGCGCAGGACGGGGCGCGAGCCCAGCTCGGCGCGGACGCCGCGCAGCGATATGACGGGCTCGGTCATGCCGTCCTCCGTAGGTCGGTCACTTGGCCCCCAGCGCGGTCCGCAGCGCCTTGAGGTTGGCCTCCATGACCTGGAAGTAGTCGTCGCCCTTGGACTTGTCGGTGATGCCTTCCAACGGGTCGAGGACGTCCGTCTTGAGGCCCGCGTCGTCGGCGAGGGTCTTCGCGGTCTTGTCGGAGACCAGTGTCTCGTAGAAGACGGTGGTGACCCCGTCGGCCTTGGCCTCCTCCTGGAGCTCCCTGATCCGGGCCGGGCTGGGCTCGCTCTCCGGGTCGAGGCCGGAGATGGCCTCCATGGTCAGGCCGTAGCGCTCGGCGAGGTAGGTGAAGGCGGCGTGGTTGGTGAAGAAGACCTTGGACTTGGTGTTCTTGAGCCCGTCCGCGAACTCGGTGTTCAGCCCGTCGAGCTTCTTGACCAGCGCCTCGGTGTTCTTCTTGTAGTCGGCCGCGTGGTCCGGGTCCGCCTTCTCGAAGGCGGCGCCGACGCCCTTGGCGACCTCGGCGTACTTCACCGGGTCCAGCCAGATGTGCGGGTCGCGGGCGTGCTCCTGCTCGGACTCCGCGTGCTCCTCCTCGCCACCGTGGCCGTGGTCGTCCTCGACGGCGCCGTGGTCCTCCAGCGTCGTCAGCGTGGCGGCGTCGATCGTCGTCTTCAGGCCCGCCTGCCCGATGGCCTCGTCGACGGACGGCTGGAGACCCTTCAGGTAGAGCGCCGCGTCGGACTCCTCCAGCTGCGCGGTCTGCTTGGCGCTGATCTCCAGGTCGTGCGGCTCCTGGCCGGGTTCGGTCAGACTGGAGACGTTGACATGGTCGCCGCCGATCTGCTCGGCGAGGAAGGCCATGGGGTAGAACGACGCGACGACGTCGAACTTGTCCGTGTTGCCTGCGGCCGCACTGTCCGAGGAGCAGGCGGAGAGCGTGCCGATACCGAGCGCGGTGACGGCCGTCAGAGCAAGCCCGGATATGTGATGTCGTCGTACGTTCATGACAGTCATTTTCAGCAAAGGTGGAAACGATTGTCAACAAGCGTGAGGGGCTGTCCACAGAGGGCTACCGATTTGGTTGAGGGGCCAGCCCCGCCGGTACCCTGAAGCATTCGCTGTGAAGCGCCTCGCTTCGTCGCCCGTCGTCGTAATGAAGAGAGCACCGTGGCCGCCGACAAGATCGACACCATCGTCAGCCTGAGCAAGCGCCGTGGCTTCGTATTTCCCTGCAGTGAGATCTACGGCGGTCAGCGTGCCGCATGGGATTACGGGCCGCTGGGTGTCGAGCTCAAGGAGAACCTCAAGCGCCAGTGGTGGCGCTACATGGTGACGTCGCGCGAGGACGTGGTCGGTATCGACTCGTCCGTGATCCTGGCCCCCGAGGTCTGGGTCGCCTCCGGCCACGTCGCCACCTTCACGGACCCGCTCACCGAGTGCACCTCCTGCCACAAGCGGTTCCGCGCGGACCACCTGGAGGAGGCGTACGAGGAGAAGAAGGGCCGCGCCCCGGAGAACGGCCTCGCCGACATCAACTGCCCCAACTGCGGCAACAAGGGCCAGTTCACCGAGCCCAAGCAGTTCTCGGGTCTGCTCTCGACGCACCTCGGCCCGACCCAGGACTCCGGTTCGATCGCCTACCTGCGCCCCGAGACCGCCCAGGGCATCTTCACCAACTTCGGTCAGGTGCAGACCACCTCGCGCCGCAAGCCGCCGTTCGGCATCGCGCAGATGGGCAAGTCCTTCCGCAACGAGATCACGCCCGGCAACTTCATCTTCCGCACCCGCGAGTTCGAGCAGATGGAGATGGAGTTCTTCGTCAAGCCGGGCGAGGACGAGAAGTGGCAGGAGTACTGGATGCAGGAGCGCTGGAACTGGTACACCGGCCTCGGTCTCCGTGAGGAGAACATGCGCTGGTACGAGCACCCGGCTGAGAAGCTCTCCCACTACTCCAAGCGCACCGCCGACATCGAGTACCGCTTCTCGTTCGGCGGCAGCGAGTGGGGCGAGCTGGAGGGCGTCGCCAACCGCACCGACTACGACCTGAACGCCCACTCCAAGGCCTCCGGCCAGGACCTCTCCTACTTCGACCAGGAGGCCGGCGAGCGCTGGACGCCGTACGTCATCGAGCCCGCGGCCGGTGTCGGCCGCGCGATGCTGGCGTTCCTGCTCGACGCGTACGTCGAGGACGAGGCGCCGAACGCCAAGGGCAAGATGGAGAAGCGGACGGTGCTGCGGCTCGACCCGCGTCTGGCGCCGGTGAAGGTCGCCGTGCTGCCGCTCTCGCGCAACCCGGAGCTCTCCCCGAAGGCCAAGGGCCTCGCGCAGGCGCTGCGGCAGAACTGGAACATCGAGTTCGACGACGCCGGTGCGATCGGGCGCCGCTACCGTCGCCAGGACGAGATCGGTACGCCGTTCTGCGTGACCGTCGACTTCGACACGCTGGACGACAATGCGGTGACCGTGCGTGAGCGGGACTCGATGAAGCAGGAGCGCGTGTCGCTGGACCAGATCGAGGGGTACCTCGCCGCGCGGCTGGTCGGTTGCTAGGTGTTGCCGGACCGCTGAGCGGGGCTGCTTCTGCCTTGCTTGGGTGATTCGCCTGCCGCGGGTTCGTCGTGGCTTGTCGCGCAGTTCCCCGCGCCCCTGAGGGGGTGCGGGGAACTCTGCGTTTGTGGGGTGCCGGTGATTGGTCCTCTTCGGGCGTGGGTGATTGGACCTGTTGGCGGGGTGCCCGTGGGCGGAAGGTGGCGGGCATGACCATCGCCTTCTTGTTGACCACCCTTGTCGTCGTCGCCACCCCCGGCACCGGCGTCGTTTACACCCTTGCTGCTGGGCTCTCCCGGGGACGGCGGGCCAGTGTTGTCGCCGCGCTCGGGTGCACGCTCGGGATCGTGCCGCATGTGCTGGCCACGGTGACCGGTCTGGCGGCGCTGCTGAATGCCAGCGCCGCTGCCTTCCAGGTCCTCAAGTACGCCGGTGTCGCCTATCTCCTCTACATGGCCTGGGCGACCGTGCGGGACAAGGACGCCATCGCCGTCGAGGAGGGCACCACCCCCAACTCGGCGCGGCAGGTGATCGTCCGGGCCGTGCTGATCAACATCCTCAATCCGAAGCTGACGATCTTCTTCTTCGCGTTCCTGCCGCAGTTCGTGAGCCCGCACGAGCCGCACGCGCTGGTGCGGATGCTGGCGTTGAGCGGCGTGTTCATGCTGGCGACGTTCCTGGTCTTCGCGGCGTACGGCGTCCTGGCGGCGTCCGTGCGCAGCCACGTCACCTCCCGGCCGAGGGTGATGACGTGGCTGCGGCGGAGCTTCGCGGGGTCGTTCGTGGCGCTGGGGGCGAAGCTCGCCCTCACGACCAAGTGAGCCTCAACGCCCCTGCAGGGACTTCACGTTGTCGCCGAACGTCCAGTTCTTCGAGCCGTCCCAGTTGAGCGACCAGGTCATCAGGCCCTTGAGAGACGTGCCGTAGTGGCGCCAGGCCTGGGCGACCAGGGACGGGGCCATGTAGCCGCCGCCCGCGCCGGACTGGGCGGGCAGGCCCGGGACCTGCTTGTCGTACGGGACCTTGATGGTCGTGCCCTGGATGACCAGGCCATTGTTGAGGCAGTCGGTCTGGGCGGTGAAGCCCTGGACGGTGCCGGCGGAGTAGGAGTCGCCGGAGCAGCCGTACATGCTGCCGTTGTAGTACTGCATGTTCAGCCACCACAGGCGGCCGTTGTCGGCGTACTTCTTGATGACCGGCAGGTAGGCGCCCCAGATCGAGCCGTAGGTGACGCTGCCCCCGGTGACGTACGCCGTCTCGGGAGCCATGGTGAGGCCGAAGTTCGACGGCATCCGGGCCAGGACCCCGTCGATGATGCGGATCAAGTTGGCCTGTGATGTGGAGAGTTGGCTGATGTTTCCGCTCCCGACCAGGCCCGTCTCGATGTCGATGTCGATGCCGTCGAAGTTGTATTTCTTCAGGATCGGGACGATCGTCGCGACGAAACGGTCCGCAACGGCGGTCGAGCTGAGGTCGATGCCGGCCGTCGCGCCGCCGATCGACAGCAGGATCGTCTGACCCGACGCCTTCGCCGCGCACATCTGCGCGGGCGTCGCCACCTTCACGCCCGTGTCCATGCCGTCCTCCCAGAGCGCGGTGCCGTCGGAGCGGATGACCGGGAAGGCCGCGTTGATCACGTTGTAGCCGTGGGCCGCGATGCGGGAGTCGGTGATGGGGGTCCAGCCGAAGGGCGGATGGACGCCGTTGGCGGCGCCGTCCCAGTTCTCCCAGTAGCCCTGGAGGACCTTTCCGGACGGCTTCGACTTCACGGCGCAGGTGTCGGCGGCCGAGGCGGGGGCGGCGACGGGGAGCTGGGTCAGACAGGCGGTCGCCAGGGCGGTGGCGAGCAGGCGCAGGGCGCGGCGGAGCATACGGGCCTCCCGGTGGGGGGTGCGGTGAGGTGTCGTAGGCATGACAGTGCTCGTGGTCCAGACCTCCCGTCAATAGGTCTGGACCATTCCGAAGCTCAGCCTGACAAGTATGGAATGACAGATATTGAAATCTGTCAGCTGTTAGGGCATGGTGGATGACATGACGATGCAAACTCGCTCCCTCGGAACCACCGGCCCCCAGGTCTCCGCCCTCGGCCTCGGCTGCATGGGCATGTCCGCGCTGTACGGCGACGCGGACCGGGCCGAGTCGATCGCGACCGTGCACGCCGCCTTGGAGGCCGGCGTGACCCTGCTCGACACCGGCGACTTCTACGCCATGGGCCACAACGAGATGCTGATCGGCGAGGCCCTGCGCGCCGCGCCCGCCGACCTGCGCGAACGGGCCCTGGTCAGCGTGAAGTTCGGCGCCCTGCGCGACCCGGACGGCGCCTGGGTCGGTTACGACGGCCGCCCCGCCGCCGTGAAGAACTTCGCCGCGTACTCACTGCAGCGCCTCGGCGTGGACCACATCGACGTGTACCGGATCGCCCGGCTCGACCCCGACGTACCGATCGAGGAGACGGTCGGCGCGATCGCGGAACTGATCGAGAAGGGGTACGTCCGCCACGTGGGCCTCAGCGAGGTCGGCGCCGACATCATTCGCCGGGCCGCCGCGACCGCGCCGATCGCCGACCTGCAGATCGAGTACTCCCTGATCTCCCGCGGCATCGAGGAGTCGGTCCTGCCGACCACCCGTGAGCTGGGGATCTCCATCACCGCGTACGGCGTGCTGTCCCGCGGTCTGATCTCCGGCCACTTCACCCCGGACCGGCAACTCGCGGCGAACGACTTCCGCGCCCACTCGCCCCGCTTCCAGGGCGAGAACCTCCAGCACAACCTGACGCTGGTCGAGGCGCTGCGGAAGATCGCCGAGCAGAAGGGCGTCTCCGTCGCCCAGATCGCCATCGCCTGGGTGCTCTCCCGCGGCGACGACATCGTGCCGCTCGTCGGTGCCCGCACCCGGGAGCGGCTCACCGAGTCGCTGGGCGCGCTCGACGTCACGCTGGACGCGGCGGACCTGACGGCGATCGAGGAGGCGGTGCCGGCGGACGCGGCGGCGGGCGACCGCTACCCGGCCGCGCAGATGGCGCACCTGGGCAGCAAGTAGTGGCTCCGGCGCCGGGCCCCGGGCCAGGTACGGTCTAGGGCATGTCGCAGACGCCCACGACCCTGACCGCCGAGCGCATCCTCGAAGCGACAGAGGAGGTGCTGCGCCGCCACGGACCGGCCAAGGCCACCGTGGTCGACGTGGCCCGCGCGCTCGGCGTCAGCCATGGCAGCGTCTACCGGCACTTCCGTACCAAGGCGGCGCTGCGGGAGGCGGTGACGAAGAGGTGGCTGGACCGGACGACGGAGGTCCTGGCCGCCATCGTCGCCGCCCCTGACCTGGATCCGGAGACACGGGTGCGCGAGTGGCTCGCGGCGCTGTTCGCCGCCAAGCGCCGCAAGGCCTTCGACGACCCGGAGCTCTTCGCCACGTACTCGGTGCTGACCACCGAGACCGCGGAGACGGTCGTCGGCGAGCACGTCGCCGAACTCACCGGCCAGCTGACGCAGATCGTCCGCGCGGGCGCCGACGCGGGCGCCTTCGCCGCGGAGGACCCCGCCACCACGGCTTTCGCCCTCTTCCGGGCGACCGACCGGTTCCACGACCCGCACTACGCAGGCGAGTGGGTACGGCCCGGTGTGGACGGGGAGTTCGAGGCCGTGGTGGACCTGCTGATCCGGGGACTGCGGGCGCGAGGCTGAACCGTCACAGGCGGTCGAGCCGTGTGGTCGCGCGCCCGAGGTAGGTGACCGGACCCGGGTCCGGGACGTCGATCTCGTGGAAACCGAGGCGGTCGTAGAAGGCCCTGGCCGGGGCGTTGGCCGTGACCATCGAGAGGTGCACGGCCGGAACTCCCTTCTCCCGCAGCGCCGTCAGCAGGGTGCGCAGCAGGGCGCGGCCGTGCCCCCGGCCCTGCCAATCGGGGAGCACATCGATGTGCAGGTGGGCCGGGTAGGCCGCGACCTGCGGGACGAGCATGCGCTCCGGGTGGTGCAGGAGATGGACCAGCTGCTCGTCCGGGGTGGCCGGGGTGCCGGGCGGCTCGGGGTGCCGGGCGGCGACCAGAGGGAGCCACTCGGTGCGGAAGGCCGCCACGAAACCGGGCGTGTCCGCGGTGCCGAGGACGTAGCCGACCGCCCGGCCCGCCCCGTCGTCCAGGACGAACGCGAGGTCCGGTTCCAGAGCGACGTAGGGAAGCGCAAAGGTCGCCGGGAAGATGCCCGGGTCCCGGTAGTACGGCCGACTGTCGCCGCCCTCGTGGGCCGTGCGGACGCAGATGTCCTCGACGGCCTCCCGGTCCTCGGGACGACAGGGGCGGACGTGGGTCATCGGTCCGGTTGGTTGCCGGCCGGGTCCACGGTCGCCTGGTGCGCCTCCGCCAGGTGTTCCTCCGCCTTCAGCCAGGGCAGGAACTGCGTGCTCTTGCGCCAGCCGCAGGTGTCGCATCTGATCGAGCGCTGCGCGCCTTTGCGCTGTACCCGTACGACGTGCTCGCGCCCGTGGTGGTCCCAGCGGCTCACCTTGCTCTGGTTGATCTCCAGCATGACGCCTCCAGCGTCCCGGGACATCGAGTCTGCGTGTGCGCCCTCGCGCAGCAAGGAGTGTGCAGCAAGACCAACATCAACAGGGACACTTTCCCGGTGCGTTGACCAACCTGTGGCCACACCCTCACAACTCGCTCAGCCGATCGTGCGCGGCAGACGCAGGCTGAGCAGGCCTGTCAGCACCACTCCGGCCAACTGGACCAGGAGCGTGGTGACCAGGGCGTCGCCCATGCCCATCGTGGACGCCAGGGAGAGGAAGAGCGTGCCCAGCGTCGCCACACCCAGGGCCAGCGACGACTGCTGGGTCGTGATCATCACGCCACTGCCGACACCCGCCCTCGCGGTCGGCACCTCGGAGAGCACGATCCGGAAGATGACGGGGAGTTGGAGGGCCTGCCCCGCACCGGCGACCGCCGCGCCCGGCAGCAGCTCGACGAAGCCGAAGTCCGGCCAGAAGCGCCAGGCGGCCAGCGCCATCAGGGCCACGCCCGCTCCCTGGATCACCGCACCGGCGGTCACGACGCGGGTGCCGTGACGGGCGACCAGCCGGGGGCCGGCCAGTGAGACGAAGAAGAACACCACCGCCATCGGGACGAGAGCCACTCCCGCCGCGACCGGGCCGAGGCCCGCGCCCTGCTGCAACGCCACCGCGATCACGAACATGAAGCCGCTGAAGCCGATCGAGAACGGCACGATCATCACCAGGCCGCGCCGCAGGGACGTGAGCGCGAACAGGCTCGGCGGTACCAGCGGAGTGCGCCCCGCCCGGTCCGCCCTGCGCTCCACCGCGTAGAAGGCCGCCGCCACGAACGGGAACGCCGCCAGCGACAGCCACGTCCACAGCGGCCAGCCCGCCGCCCGGCCCTCGGTGAGCGGGACCAGCAGCGCCAGGAGGGAGACGGCGAGCAGGACCGTGCCGGGTCCGTCCAGCGGCTCGGGGCGCTGGGAGCGGGTCTCCGGGACCGCGCGGGCGGCCAGGAAGAGGCCGACGAGGACGACGGGGACGTTGACCAGGAAGACCGAGCGCCAGCCGGTGCCCGCGATGTCGGCGGCGACGAGCACACCGCCGAGGATCTGCCCGGCCACCATCGAAAGGCCGGCCGTCGCGCCGTACAGGCCCATGGCCTTCGCACGGCGCTGACCGCTGGTGGCCGCCTGAATGGTGGCCAGTACCTGCGGCAGCATCGCCGCCGACGCCGCGCCCTGCGCGACCCGCGCCGCGACGAGCGTCCACGCGCTGGGCGCGAGGCCGCACGCCAGCGAGGTCAGCCCGAACGCCGCCATGCCGCCCAGGAAGAGCCGCCGCCGGCCGAACAGGTCACCGAGCCGCCCGCCGAGGACGAGCAGCACGGCGTACGCCAACCCGTAGCCCGCGACGACGAGTTCGAGCACGGCCTCGCTCGCCGCGAGGTCGTGGCCGATGGTGGGCAGAGCCACGTTGACGATGAAGAAGTCGATGAGGGGAAGCGCCGCGCCCAGCAGCACCGTGAAGAGCCCGAGGCCGCCGAGCGAGGGTGGTGACGCGGTCGTCCGGGCCTTGTGCGCAGTGATGGTTTCGGTCACGGTTACGAGACTGCGGCCGTTGCGAGAGTGGTACCAGAGTGTCCTTATCCTGGTAGAAGAACCACCTGGAAACAGGGTCCGGGCGGCGGCAGGCTGGAGGCATGACGACGATGGCCCAGGAGACGGTCCCCCCGACCCCGCTCGCCCGAACCGCCTCGGCGGTCCGGCGCCACGAACTCGCCGAATTCCTGCGCCACCGTCGCGAGCACATCACCCCCGAGCAGGTCGGCCTGCCCCGCGGCAGCCGACGCCGCACCCCTGGCCTGCGCCGCGAGGAGGTCGCCCAGCTCTCGGCGGTCGGCGTCACCTGGTACACCTGGTTGGAACAGGCACGCGACATCCAGGTCTCGGTCCAGGTCCTCGACGCCCTCGCCCGCACCCTGATGCTCGACCCCAGCGAGCGCTCCCACATCTTCCAGCTGGCCGGGGCGGTGGATCCGACGCCGGCGACGACCTGCCCTTCGGTGACCCCCGCGATGCGTGCCGTCCTGGAGCAACTGGAGCCGTACCCGGCCTGCCTGCAGAACAGCCGCTACGACATCCTCGCCCACAACCGCACCTACGGTCTGCTGCTCTGCGACTTGGAGGCGGTGCCGCCCGAGGACCGCAACTGCTTGATCCTTTCGTACACGCACGAGGAGTGGCAGTCGTCGATCGTGCACCTGGAGGAGGCCCAACGTCTCATGGCCGCCCGCTTCCGCGCCGCAATGGCCGGCCATCTCGCCGAGCCCGCCTGGAAGATGCTGCTGAAGAGGCTGCGTACGGAGTCCCCGGAGTTCTGCGAGGTCTGGGACCGCCACGAGGTGGTGGCCCACCGCAGCAAGCGCAAGGAGTTCCTCAACCGGCATGTGGGGCGGGTGGTCGTCGACCACACGGACCTGTGGCTGAGCCCGGAGGTGGGGCCGAGGATGGTGACGTACGTGCCCGCGGACGAGGAATCGAGGGTGCGTTTGGAGAAGCTGCACGAAATCGCCCTCTCAGGGGCGCGACCAGCCCCCACCGGCCGTTAGCCGTCGAACTACGCACTGACGCGAGACGCGTCGCGAACCTCCGCCGACTGCAGCCGCTCAGCCGTACGTTCAGCGGTACGCCGAGCCCACGGCCCACTGGTCAACGCCCCCACCACAAGGACCAGCAGCCCGCACCCGGTGATGATCCACCACCCGGGCCCGGCGGCTGACACGAACGTCTCGCGGTACGACGCCGCCCCCACCCCGGAGGCCAACACCGCCCCGACCACGGCAACGCCCAGCGTCTGCCCCATCTGACGGCTCGTGGAGGCCACGGCGGCCGCGACCCCGGCCTGCGCACGCGGCATTCCCGAGACCGCCGTATTGGTGATCGGTGCGTTGACGAACCCGAATCCGACGCCGAACAGTGCGTACCCGAGCAGCAGCGTGACATTGGACGTCTCGGCCTCGAACACGGCGAACAGCGCTGCGCTGCCGGTCATCGCGACACCCGCGACCACCAGCGACAGCCGCGGCCCCCGACTGCCGACCAGCCGCCCGGACAGCGGCGCGCACAGGAACATCGGCATGGCCATCGGCAGCATCCACAGGCCCGCGTGCAGGGCGTTCAGGCCGCGTACGTTCTGGAGGTACAGCGTCGACAGGAACAGGAATCCGCCCAGCGCGGCGAACGCGCCGATCGCGATCACCGTCGCCCCACTGAACGGCGCCGACCTGAAGAACCGCAGGTCGATGAGGGGCTCGGCGCGGCGCGGCTCGTACCACAGGAGACCCAGGAGAGCCGCGAGCGCCAGCGCCGCGAACGGCAGGACCGACGAGAACCCGGCGTTCGGGGCCTCGATGATCGCGTACGTCAGTGAGCCGAACAGCGCGATCACCAGGATCTGGCCGACCGGGTCGAGGCGGCGGGCCTTGGGGGCCCGGGACTCGGGGACGAAGCGGAGGGTGAGGAGGAGGGCGGCCAGGCCCACCGGCAGGTTGACCCAGAAGATCGCGCGCCAGTCCACCGCGTCCACGAGCAGGCCTCCGACCAGGGGTCCCGCGGCCATCGAGATGCCGACGACCCCGCCCCAGACCCCGATCGCCCGGGCGCGTTCGCGTGGGTCCGTGAAGGTGTTGGTGATGATCGACATCGCGACCGGGTTGAGCATCGAGCCGCCCACGGCCTGCACCATCCGGAAGACGATCAGCGAGTCGAGGGTGGGTGCGACGGAGCACAGCGCCGAACCGATGGTGAAAAGGACCAGGCCGGTCATGAAGACGCGCTTGCGGCCGATCCGGTCCGCCGTGGAGCCGGCCAGCATCAGCAGGGAGGCCAGGACGAGTGTGTAGGCGTCGATCGTCCACTGCAGACCCGAGGTGCTCGCGCCGAGGTCGCGCTGCATCGAGGGCAGGGAGACGTTGAGGGCCGTGGTGTCGAGGCTCACGATCAGCAGGCTCATGCAGCAGATCGCAAGGACCAGCACTCGGCGGCGTGGGCTGAGCTCCGGCATCCTTGAATAGTACGCCTAACTAATGAATTTCGCCGCACCCGGTCCGGTACGTGAGAATGGGTGGATGTCCATGACCGCCTCGCCCGTTGTCACGCCCGTCGTCCCGCCCCTGCCGATCGGTCCGCACACCGTGCAGCCGCCCGTCGTCCTGGCCCCGATGGCCGGGATCACGAACGCGCCCTTCCGCACGCTGTGCAGGGAGTTCAGCGGTGGCAAGGGGCTGTTCGTCAGCGAGATGATCACGACCCGGGCGCTGGTCGAGCGCAACGAGAAGACCATGCAGCTGATCCACTTCGACGCGACCGAGAAGCCGCGCTCGATCCAGCTGTACGGCGTCGACCCGATCACCGTCGGCAAGGCCGTCCGCATGATCGCGGAGGAGGGCCTGGCCGACCACATAGACCTGAACTTCGGATGCCCGGTGCCGAAGGTGACGCGCAAGGGCGGCGGCTCCGCGCTGCCGTACAAGCGGAACCTGCTGCGGGCGATCCTGCGGGAGGCGGTCAGCGGGGCGGGTGACCTGCCGGTCACGATGAAGATGCGCAAGGGCATCGACGACGATCACATCACCTACCTCGACGCCGGCCGGATCGCCGTCGAGGAGGGCGTGACGGCCATCGCCCTGCACGGCCGTACGGCTGCCCAGCACTACGGCGGCACCGCCGACTGGGACGCCATCGCGCGGCTGAAGGAGCACGTGCCGGAGATCCCGGTGCTCGGCAACGGCGACATCTGGTCGGCCGAGGACGCGGTGCGGATGGTGCGGGAGACCGGGTGCGACGGGGTGGTCGTCGGGCGTGGGTGCCTGGGGCGGCCCTGGCTGTTCGCCGATCTGGTCGCGGCCTTCGAGGGGCGTACGGAGGCCGTCGCGCGGCCCGGCCTGCGCGAGGTCGCCGACGTCATGGTCCGGCATGCCACGCTGCTGGGTGAGTGGATCGGGGACGAGGCGCGTGGCGTCATCGACTTCCGCAAGCACGTCGCCTGGTATCTGAAGGGCTTCGCGGTCGGCTCCGAGATGCGCAAGCGGCTCGCCGTCACGTCGTCGCTCGAGGAACTCCGGTCCGGGCTGGACGAGCTGGACCTCGACCAGCCCTGGCCGACCGGTGCCGACGGGCCCCGTGGCCGTACGTCCGGCAACAACCGGGTGGTGCTGCCGGACGGCTGGCTGAAGGACCCGTACGACTGCGCGGGTGTGGGCGAGGACGCGGAGTTGGACACGTCCGGGGGCTGAACGCTGCGGACGCGGCCTAGTCCGAGGCGTGCGGTGTCGAGCCGTACGCCGTCAGGAAGCGGTCCCGGAAGGCGCTCATCTTCCAGACCGGGGCGTCCTTGGCGGGCTCGATGCCGTCCGTCCAGTTCCAGTCGGCGATCCTGTCGAGGACCTTGGGGTCCTTGGCGACGACGGAGATCGGTACGTCACGGCCGGCGTGGTTGCCGCTGACGCGGGCCATCGGCTGGTGGTCGCCGAGGAAGACGAGGACGGTGTCGTCGGTGCCGTAGCGCTCCATCCACTGCGTGAGGCTGGTCAGCGAGTACTCGACGGACTTGCCGTACTCCTCACGGGACTTCGTGGTGTCGGTGAGGACGTCCCCCGCCTTCTTACCGGCCTTCTGGATCGGGTCGAAGACCGAGCCGTCGCCCAGATCGTCCCAGTCGACCATCTTCGGCAGCGGGGCCCAGGGCTGGTGGCTGGAGGTCAGGATGACGAAGGACATCAGCGGCTTGTCGCGCTTCTTGCCGTGGATCTGGCGCTGGAAGGCCTCCAGGGCGTACTGGTCGGGCATCGTCGACCAGCTGAACTTCGGTCCCTTGTAGCCCAGTTGCCAGGCGTTGTACAGCCTGTCGAGGCCGTACCACTTCGACTCCGGCCAGCCCTTCTGCACGCCGGGCATGACCCCGACCGTGTCCCAGGCGCCGGTCTTCTGGAACGCCTTGGTGAGGGTGAGGTGCTCGCCGGCGGTGACGGTGCGGTAGCGCCGCTGGTTGTCGATCCACAGGCCCGACATGGTCGTGGAGTGGCCGAGCCAGCTGCTGCCGCCGAACGTCGCCGAGGTCAGCCAGCCGCTCTTCGCGTGGAAGCCCGCCTCGGCCAGGGCCTCGTTGCTCGCGTCCAGGGTCCTGCCGACGCCGGGGGCCGTGACCGGGTCCTCGATGGCGCTGCGGCCGTAGCTCTCGATGAACGTGAAGACGACGTCCTTGCCGCGCAGGTCCGGCAGGAGTTGGTCGGGGGGCGTGTTGCCGAAGGTGTCGGCCTTGGCCTCCTCGGCGAAGCGGGCCTCGTCCTGGAGAGAGTCCACCGTCCGCTGGGCGTGGGTCCTGAAGGCGCCGGCCGCGTGGTCGGACGCGATCGGCATGCCGAAGGCCTGGAGGTTGAGTGCGGTGCAGGTGATCCACACCGTGCCGGCCATGAGCGCGCCCTGGGTGGCCCTTGCCTTGTGCAGGGCGAGCAGGGTGCTGAGCCGGATCGTTGCGGCTGCCATGAGGGCCATCAGCAGCAGGATCAGGATCACGCCGCCCACTGCCGCACCGGTGGCCACGGCGCCGCCCATCGTGTCGGCGACGTACGACTGGGCGTCCGGGAGGAGGTCCCAGTCGAGGGCGGCGTTGAAGCCGCGGCCGAGGTATTCGTTGAAGCCCATGTCGAGAAGGTTCAGCACGGTGAGTACGGCGAGGCCGATGCCGTAGAGCGTGGCCGCGGCCATGCGTGGGCGGCGGGGGAGGGCGAGCAGCACGACCGCGCCGATGATCGCCTCCGCGGGGATGCGGGTGAACCTGTTCGGCTGCAGGGCGGGGAGGGTGTTGGGGAGGAGGAGGGCGCCGAGGATCAGGGCGGTGGCGAGGGTGGTGGCCGTCCAGTGGAGGGTTCGCCTGATCTTGAGGGCGCGGGTGGTTGCGGGCTTCGCCTCGGGCTCGGCTTCGCCTTCGCCTTCGCCCGGGTTGTTGCCACCCGCACCACCCGTGCCGCGTTCGTCGCCGGGTGCGGGTGGCCCCTGTGGAGGGTCCTCGCCGTCGGCGGCCGCGGGTTCCTGGGGGAGGGGTGCGGCTTCGTCGGAGGGGGCGGGGGGCTCCCGCAGTGCGTCCTCGCTGTTGGTGGTCGTGGTCTTGTGGGACGGCGTGGGGGGGTCGTGCGGGGTGGCCTCGCTGTCGGTGGTCGTGGTCTCGGTGGTCGCGTTCTCGTCGGTCGTGTTCTCGTCGGTGGGGGCGGGGGGCTTCTGTGTCGCGTCCTCGCACTTTGCGGACGCGGTCTCGCTGGTGGATGCAGGAGGGGGCTGCGGGGAGGCCCCGTCGGTTGCCGTCGCGGGGGGCTCGCTGGGGGCGGCCGTCTCGTCGGGCAAGTTGTTCTTCTTGCCGGGCAGCTGACGTAGGCGCGTGAAGACAGGCACCCGAAGGTCCTTCCGTGCGAGGCCCCTGGTGGAGTGGTGCGGCGGGCCTCGCTGGGGAGGCTGGGGGCCCGCCGTCATCCCGTACGGTCGGCCCCCGGCCGGTGTTCAGCTCCAGTGCCCCAGCGCTCGGCAAACGCTGGGCAAACGGCAGGCCAACAGGCCCGCGGCAGCCCGTCTACGCCCCGCCCACCGCCGTCAGCAGCGCCAGCGGGGCCGCCGCCGAGCGGGACTCGCGTACGCAGGCGTGCGGGTACGGCACGGGTTCCGCGTGGGTGTCGCGGCCGTAGCCCGCGAGGACCTCCGGGAGGCGGTGGCCGGTGGTCGTCGCCGCGTCGACCAGGGCGTGGGCCACCGCGCGGGCCTCGTCGTGCAGGCCGTAGCGGGCCAGGCCCAGGGTGATCAGCGCGTTGTCGTGCGGCCAGACCGACCCCCGGTGGTAGGAGAGCGGGTGGTACGCCCCCTGGCCTGAGGCCAGCGTGCGCACTCCCCAGCCCGAGAAGAAGTCCGGCTCCAGGAGGCGGCGGCCCACCGCCTCGCCGTACTCCTTGTCCAGCAGCCCGGACCACAGGAGATGACCGGCGTCCGACGCCAGCGCGTCTACCTGGCGGCCCCCGCCGTCCAGCGCCAGCGCGGGGAAAGAGCGCTCCGGCATCCAGAAGTCCCGCTGAAAACGGTCACGGAGGTCGCCCGCAGCCTGTTCCAGGAGGGCCGCGTAGGTCTCGTCCTGCCACGCCGTGCGGGCCAGCCACGCCGTGCGGCGCAGGGCGTCGTACGCATAGCCCTGGGCGCCCGCCGCCATCACGGGGCCGCCGGGCCGGGTGCCGTCGGCCGAGCAGATGGCGCCGGGGGAGTCCTTCCAGTTCTGGTTGGCGAGGCCGCCCTGGTCGGCGCGGTAGACCAGGTAGCCGCGGGAGGTCAGCCCACCGTGGTCCAGCATCCAGCCGATCGCCGCGCGGGCGTGGGGCTCCAGGGCGCGGGCCATGGCCGTGTCGCCGGTCTGTTCCACGTACGCGCCGAGGAGGACCAGGAACAGCGGGGTCGCGTCCACCGAGCCGTAGTAGCGGCCGTACGGCACCTGCCCGAAGTGCGCCAGCTCGCCGTGTCGCACCTCGTGCACGATCTTGCCGGGCTGGGCGACGGACTCGGGGACCGTCTCCGTCGCCTGGGTCGCGGCCAGTGCGGGGAGGGTGGCGGCGGCCAGGCGGGGGCGGTAGGGGAGGGCGAAGAGCGAGGTGAGGAGTGCGTCGCGGCCGAGGAGGGTCAGGAACCAGGGGGCGCCGGCCGCGGGGACGCGCAGTTCCTCGCCGTCCGGGCCCGTCGCCGGGACCTGGAGCGCGGCCAGGTCGGCCAGGCCCCGGGCGCAGGCGGCGGCCAGTTCGGGCCAGCCGGTCGGGAAGGCCACGCCTTCCGCGAACTCGCCCTCCAGGGACAGGAGTTGGGCGGACAGGGCCGCGGGGGATCGGGGGACGCGCAGTGCGCGTTTGTCGCCGTGGGGGCGGGCCATCACCCGGAGGGTCAGCTCCGCCGTGGCGTGCGGGTCGAGCTCGAGGGTCCAGACCAGGCGCCGGGCGCCGGTGCCGGTCTCCTCCACGCCGTCGGGTGCGGGCTCGGCCGTCACGGTCGTGATCGAACGCCATTCGCCTCGCTGGTACGCGAACTCCACACCGTGGTCCAGGACTTGGCGTGAGCGGGTGGCGCCGGTCTTGGCGTACGTGCGGTGGTCGGAGCGCAGCTCGAACTGGTCGGTGAAGTCGGCGTCGGCGGTGATCGCCAGGCGGATCGTCGTCGGCACCGGGCGGTTGCTGGTCACGCGCAGGGACTCGATGAACGAGCCGTCCCCGACGGCCTGTTCGCGGAAGAGCGTGTAGGCCGCAGGCTCGTTGCGGCCGCCGCGCGGGACCAGGACACAGCGGGCCGTGTCCCCGTCGGCGACCGGGGAGAGCGCCTCGGGCACCGCGCCGTCCACGGTGAGCTGCCAGCGGCTCAGATGCCGGGCGTCGCGTACGAATAACCCCTCCGGGGAACCAGCGGCCCGTACGCCGCTGATGTCCCCGCCGTCGCCCACGGCGGCGAACGTCCCTCCGTGCACGAGCAGATGATGGCGGTCCGTCATCCCCGGTCCCCTCCCTTGAGTTTCCTGACGGCGTTCTTGTCCCACGCGGGGTGGTCGTGCAGCAGGTCGAGCGCGAGCGCGGCGGTCCAGCTGAAGCCGGTGGCTCCGCAGGCGTCGCCGGTGTACGGGCTCACGTACTCGGCGAACCCGGAGGCGTCGGCGGTGTGCAGGATCGCCCTGCGCAGGGCGTCGGCCCGGCCGCGCTCGCCGTGCAGCCGGAGCCCGCGCTCCAGCAGCCAGCTCGTGTTGAACCAGGCCGGGCCCCGCCAGTAGCGGTGCGGTTCGAAGGCCTCGCCCAAAAGGTCGTAGCTCGGCACGAGGCGCGTCGTGCCGCCGAGGCCGAAGTGCGGTCCGCCCAGCGTCCGCACCAGCGCGGCGGCGATGTCGCTGGGGAGGGCGGGCAGGAGGAGGGGGACGAGGCCGGAGACGCTGCGCTCGCGGATCAGCTCCCCGTCCGACGGGCCGTCACTCCGCCCTACGCCCAGGCCGTTGCTCCGCGCCACGCCCTGTGCGTCGCTCTGCCCTACGCCCTGTGCGTTGCTCCGCGCCGTGCCCTGGCCGTTGCTCTGCCCTACGCCCTGTGTGTCGCTCCGGGCCACGCCCTGGCCGTTGCTCCGCCCCACGCCCCGTGCGTCGCTCTGCCCCTCGCTCCGCACGTCCCGGCAGAAGAACATGCCCTCCGCCGGGTCCCACAGTCGCTCGACCAGCGCCACCGTGAGCCGCTCGGCGCGCGCGTGCCGGGCCGTGCCCGTCGCGCCCAGCTCCCGGGCGATCTCTGCCAGCGCGTGCTCGGAGGCGATGAGCAGGGCGTTGAAGGCGGGGTCCTCGACCGCGAAGTCCCCGCCGCCGTCCGCGTACCCGCCGTCGCGGTAGTCCGTCGCCAGCCGCACATACCGCCCGTAGTCCAGATCCGTCGGCCGGTCCTCGGCCGCTCCGTGGTCGAGGTCGGCGCGGCGGAAGGAGCGGGCCGGGGCCGGGGCGATCCGGGAGAGCGGGGCGTCCCAGCAGGGGCTGTTGTCCATACCCTGTTCCCAGGGGTGCACGACGGACGCGAGGCCGCCTGCGCCGAGGTCGCGCCGGTGCAGCAGATAGCGGTGCCACGCGGCGAGGCGGGGATAGATCCGGGTGAGGAAGCCGCGCGCCCGGGACAGTCCCGGGTCGGCGCGGTGCACCAGCCAGGCCGCCAGCGCGTGCACCGGTGGTTGCACGATGCCGGAGGTCTGAACGGTGCGCGGGGCGCCCGCAGCGTGCCCCGCGGTCGAGGAGCGCCAGAAGTCGGGGCTCGGGAAGTAGGCGTCGAGCGGCACGGAGGGGTTGAAGACGATGTGCGGGATCCGCCCGTCACCCCACTGGGCGTCGAGCAGCGTCTCCAGCTCCGTCTGGGCCCGCAGCGGTGAGACGTGCCTCAGGCCGATCGCGATGAACGCCGAGTCCCAGGACCACTGGTGGGGATACAGGCTGTGCGAGGGCACCGTCGAGGTGCCCGTCCAATTGTCGTCCAGCACCCGGGCGGCCCTGACGTGCAGCGTATCCGCCGCGGGAGGCGGATCGTATGCAATGTCACGCGCCACGGGACGGGCTGTGAGCTGGGCAGTGCGATCCACTCGGGGCTCCCCGAAAGACGTCCGGCCGACCGGTTCGGTCATGGCTACCGTAGAGTTACGTCTATTTAACACGCAAAACCCAATATGTAATGCAAAGTTGAGTAGCACAAGGGGGTGTGCATGAGCGCACGGGGTCAGGCAAGTGCCGGGGAACTGCTCGAACTGGTGCGGAGCGGGCGAGCCGTCACGCGCGGAGCGCTCCAACAGGCCACAGGCCTCTCCCGGGCCACCGTCGGCCAGCGCCTCGACCGCCTGTTCCGCGCCGGCTGGCTGCGTGAGGGCGCCGGCGGCCCCGTGGGCTCCCCGCTGGGCGGCCGCCCCTCCATCAGGCTGGAGTTCGACGACGCCCACGCCGTGATCCTGGCCGCCGACCTGGAGACCCGGCACGCGCGTGCCGCCGTACTCTCCCTGACCGGCGAGATCCTCGCCGAGCACACCGGCACGCTGGTCATCGAGGACGGGCCGGACCTGGTGCTGGGCGAGCTGGGGCGCTGGTTCGCCGAGCTGCTGGAGAAGGCCGGGCGCCGGGCCGACGAGGTGGGCGGGATCGGGCTCGCGGTGCCGGGGCCGGTGGACAGCGGGACCGGCCGGGTCGTCCAGCCGCCGATCATGCCCGGCTGGGACGGCTACGACATAACGGGACGTCTGGCGGGGGCCTTCACCGAGGCCACCGGCGCCGCGCCGGTCCCGGTACTGGTCGACAACGACGCCAACCTCATGGCGTACGGCGAACGGCGCGCGGGTTTCTCCGACTGCTCGGCGTTCGTCCTGGTCAAGGTCTCGACCGGGATCGGCGCCGGGGTCGTGGTCGACGGCTCGATCTACCGGGGCGTCGACGGGGGTGCCGGCGACCTCGGCCACATCCGGGTGCCGGCGGGCGCGGACGCGCTGTGCCGGTGTGGGTCGTACGGCTGTCTCGCGGCCGTCGCCAGTGGTGGTGCCGTGGCCCGGCGGCTGGCCGAGGCGGGGGTGCCCGCGGCCTCCGGTTCTGATGTGCGGGATGTGCTGGCGTCAGGCCATCCGGGGGCGGCCGCACTGGCACGGGAGGCCGGGCGGCAGGTCGGGGACGTACTGGCGACGGTCGTGACGCTGCTCAATCCCGGGGTGCTGATGATCGCCGGGGATCTGGCCGGGACGCCGTTCCTGACCGGCGTACGCGAGTTGCTGTACCAGCGGGCGCTGCCGCGCTCCACGGCTCATCTGAGCGTCGTGACCTCGCGGCTGGGGGAGCGGGCCGGGCTCGTGGGCGCCGGGGCGCTGGTCGTGGAGCATCTGTACGCGCCCTCGCGGGTGGAGGAACGGCTGCTCGCGCTGGGGGTGTGACGTCCCTGTTTCCGTCTCGAGGCACGTCCGCATGGTGAAATCTCGTCGGCTGTGGCAGCGTGATTCTCGCCACCCTTGATAAGGGTTGCGCTCAGATGAGCGGATCTTGAGCGGCTGCACTTCTCCAAGGGGTGGCACTCGGTGCCACCCCTTGATCGTTCATCGATCGAAATCAAACGTGCGGGATGGCTGCTCATGTGAGCGAAATACCGCACCCCTGGACCCTCTTGCGTTCAAGAAGTGAAAACATCCGCCCGTCACGGCTTGCCAAGCCTTGACTTTCGATCCACTGGCGGACGGGTGGTTACAGGCGCATGACGCGTGAGTAGACGTACCCAGGCGCCTTCGATCTGGGTATGTTCCTCGCCGTCAGGGCAGCCACCGCGTCCTCGAGGGAGTCGAGACCGTGTCGGAAAACAAAGAACCCCACGTAGCGAAGTTCGTTTACGACTTCACCGAGGGAAACAAGGACCTCAAGGACCTCCTGGGTGGCAAGGGCGCGAACCTCGCCGAGATGACCAACCTGGGGCTTCCTGTTCCCCCCGGCTTCACGATCACGACGGAAGCCTGCAAGGTCTACCTCGACAGCGGCGAGGAGCCCGCGGCACTGCGTGACGAGGTGAGTGCGCACCTCGACGCCCTCGAGTCCCGCATGGGCAAGAAGCTCGGCCAGGCCGACAACCCGCTGCTCGTCTCGGTCCGTTCCGGCGCCAAGTTCTCCATGCCCGGAATGATGGACACGGTCCTCAACATCGGACTCTCCGACAAGTCCGTGAAGGGCCTCGCCGAGCAGGCGGGCGACGAGCGGTTCGCGTGGGACTCCTACCGGCGCCTGATCCAGATGTTCGGCAAGACGGTCCTCGGTGTCGACGGCGAGCTCTTCGAGGAGGCCCTCGACAAGGCCAAGGAGGCCAAGAAGGTCACGGTCGACACCGACCTGGAGGCCGCCGACCTCAAGAAGCTGGTCACCGCCTTCAAGAAGATCGTGAAGAAGGAGGCCGGCCGGGACTTCCCGCAGGAGCCGCGCGAGCAGATGGACCTCGCCATCCACGCGGTCTTCGACTCCTGGAACACCGACCGGGCCAAGCTCTACCGCCGTCAGGAGCGCATCCCGCACGACCTGGGTACGGCCGTCAACGTCTGCTCGATGGTCTTCGGCAACCTGGGCCCCGATTCGGGCACGGGCGTCGCCTTCACCCGTGACCCCGCGTCCGGCCACCAGGGCGTCTACGGCGACTACCTGCAGAACGCCCAGGGCGAGGACGTGGTCGCGGGCATCCGCAACACCGTCCCGCTGGCGGAGCTGGAGTCGATCGACAAGAAGTCGTACGACCAGCTGATGCAGATCATGGAGACGCTGGAGAACCACTACAAGGACCTCTGCGACATCGAGTTCACCATCGAGCGCGGTCAGCTGTGGATGCTCCAGACCCGCGTCGGCAAGCGCACGGCGGGCGCCGCCTTCCGGATCGCGACCCAGCTCGTGGACCAGGGCCTCATCGACGAGGCGGAGGCGCTCCAGCGCGTCAACGGCGCCCAGCTCGCGCAGCTGATGTTCCCCAAGTTCGACGACGACGCCAAGGTCGAGCAGGTCGGCCGGGGCATCGCGGCGTCGCCGGGTGCGGCGGTCGGCAAGGCGGTCTTCGACTCGTACACCGCGGTGAAGTGGTCCCGTTCGGGCGAGAAGGTCATCCTGGTCCGCCGGGAGACCAACCCCGACGACCTGGACGGCATGATCGCGGCCGAGGGCATCCTCACCTCGCGCGGCGGCAAGACCTCGCACGCGGCCGTGGTGGCGCGCGGCATGGGCAAGACCTGTGTCTGCGGCGCGGAGGAGCTGGAGGTCGACACCAAGCGCCGCCGGATGACGGTCCCGGGCGGACACGTCGTCGAGGAGGGCGACGTCATCTCCATCGACGGGTCGTCCGGCAAGGTCTACCTGGGCGAGGTCCCGGTGGTCCCGTCCCCGGTCGTGGAGTACTTCGAGGGCCGGATGCACGCGGGTGCGCAGGACGCCGACGAGCTGGTGGAGGCGGTGCACCGCATCATGGCCTTCGCGGACCGCAAGCGCCGGCTGCGGGTGCGGGCCAACGCGGACAACGCCGAGGACGCGCTGCGCGCCCGTCGCTTCGGCGCCCAGGGCATCGGCCTGTGCCGCACCGAGCACATGTTCCTCGGTGAGCGCCGCGAGATGGTCGAGAAGCTGATCCTCGCCGACACCGAGGAGGTGCGCGAGGCAGCCCTCGCGGAGCTGCTGCCGCTGCAGAAGAAGGACTTCGTCGAGCTCTTCTCGGCGATGGACGGCCTGCCGGTGACGGTCCGTCTCCTCGACCCGCCGCTGCACGAGTTCCTCCCCGACATCACGGAACTCTCGGTCCGCGTGGCCCTGGCGGAGTCCCGCCAGGAACCCCACGAGAACGAGCTCCGCCTCCTCCAGGCCGTGCACCGCCTGCACGAGCAGAACCCGATGCTGGGCCTGCGCGGCGTACGCCTGGGCCTGGTCATCCCCGGCCTGTTCACGATGCAGGTCCGCGCGATCGCGGAAGCGGCGGCCGAGCGCAAGAACGCCAAGGGCGACCCGCGCGCCGAGATCATGATCCCGCTCGTCGGCACCGTCCAGGAGCTGGAGATCGTCCGCGAGGAGGCCGACCAGGTCATCGCGGAGGTCGAGGCGGCGACCGGGACGAAGCTGAAGCTCTCGATCGGCACGATGATCGAGCTCCCGCGCGCTGCCCTCACGGCCGGTCAGATCGCCGAGGCGGCGGAGTTCTTCTCCTTCGGCACGAACGACCTCACCCAGACGGTGTGGGGCTTCAGCCGGGACGACGTAGAGGCCTCGTTCTTCACGGCCTACCTGGAGAAGGGCATCTTCGGCGTCTCCCCGTTCGAGACCATCGACAAGGACGGCGTGGGTTCCCTGGTCGCGGCCGCGGCCAAGGCCGGCCGCGACACCCGTCCCGACCTCAAGCTCGGCGTCTGCGGCGAGCACGGCGGCGACCCCGAGTCGGTCCACTTCTTCCACGAGGTCGGCCTCGACTACGTCTCCTGCTCCCCGTTCCGCATCCCGGTCGCCCGCCTCGAGGCCGGCCGCGCGGCCTCCCAGTCGGTGGGCAGCGACCACCGCTAGGCCGCACGGCCACTGAACTCCGGAGTCGTCGCCTGTCCCCGACCCTCAAGACCGATGGGCGGCGACTCCGGTGCACCAAGGAGGGCGGCACCCTGTGCGGGGGTGCCGCCTTCTCCTGCGTCGGTGGCTGAACCCGTCACGAGCCGTCACGACAGGGGCCCCGCGCCGATGGGGCATCTGCCGCGGGCAGGCCCGTCCTGCACAGCACTCGCGGTGGACTACCGCATCAGGCCAGTCGGTACAGGAGGGAGTCACGCTGATCCTGCTCGACCTCGGCGATCGTCAAGCTGGGGTCGCGCTGATGAGCAAGGGTGACCTCGGCCGGCGTCGGCTGCTCCTCCTTGAGCGGCCATGCCTCGGGGCGCCAGAGTTTCGACCGGACGAACGCCTTGGGGCAGTGGGCGTAAACTTCGTCGGCCCGCACGACCAGCGCAGTTTTCGGCGGCTTGCCGACCGGGGTCAGCCGCGCCAGCAGGTCTTCATCGGCCGTGATCCAGGCCGCGCCGTTGACACGAAGCGTCGTGTCCCGGCCGGGGATGACGAAGTTGAGCCCGGCGTGCCCGTTGGCCAGGATGTTGCGATAGCTGTCCAGCCGATTGTTCCCCGTCGCGTCCGGAATCACTACGTGACGCTCGTCGAGGACCGTGACGAAACCGGGGGTGCCGCCCCGAGGGGCCACGTCACAGCGGCCATCGGCATCGCTGGTGGCGACGAACACCACGGGCGAGACCGCGATGAGGCGGCGCGACATCTCGTCGATGTGGTCGAGTTCTTTGCGTACCGCCCGCTCTCCGGGATCCGCGTACAACTCTCGGAGTTGCGCCTCACTGGTCAGAGCTTGGGGTATCAGGCTGTCATCCACTCTGGCGAGCATAGCCCTGTGGGTCGAACATCCGGCCGTGCGCGGGCACTTGAACCAGTAGGGAAGGCCGTAACCCAGCCTGCTGCACAGCTGGGTTGGGCACAGCCACGACGCCGGGGGCCATGCCCGAGGCGTGCGCGCGCATGCGTGCTGAGCGTGGCACTCATAGGCTGGTCCTGCTCGGGGTAGCCGCGGAGGTCTGTCATGCCCCGATCGATCTGGTCCGGAGCCATCTCGTTCGGCCTGGTCACGGTGCCGGTCAACGTGGCCAGTGCCACGGAGAACCACAGCATCAGCTTTCACCAGTACCACCTGGAGGACATGGGCAGGGTCCGCTACCGGAAGATCTGCGAGATCGAGGACCGTCAGGTCGACGAGAGCGAGATCGGCAAGGGCTACGAGCTGGCCAAGGACCACATCATCCCGATCAGCGACGCCGACCTCGAGAACCTGCCGCTGCCCACCGCGAAGGCCGTGGAGATCGAGGCGTTCGTGCCGCTGGAGTCCATCGACCCGATCCGCATCGGCGCCGGGTACTACCTCACCCCCAAGGGCCAGGTCGCGGCGAAGCCGTACAAGCTGCTGCGCGAGGCCCTGGGCAGATCGTCCCGGGTGGCCATCGCCAAGTGGGCGTGGCACGGGCGCGAGCGGCTCGGCATGCTGCGCGTGCGGGACGAAGCGCTCGTGCTGCACGTCATGTACTGGCCCGACGAGATCCGTGACCCCGCCGAGCTGCTGCCGCCGCCCGTGGAAGTGACCGAGAGCGAGATCGACGGTGCGCTGGCGCTCATCGACAGCATGACGCGCGAAGCCCTGGAGGGCCCGGAGTTCCACGACGCGTACACCGACGCGCTGGCGCAGATCATCGAAGCCAAGCGCGAGGACAAGCCCCTTCCCGAGGCACCCGAGCCCGCGGACAGCGAGGGCAAGGTGTTCGACCTGATGGCCGCCCTCAACGAGTCCGTGGCCAAGGCGAAAGCCTCCCGCGGCGAAGGCCCGGCCGAGGTGCACGAGCTGCCGACGAAGAAGGCCACAGCCAAGAAGACACCGGCGAGGAAACAGCCCGCCAAGAAGACGGCCGCGACGAATAGCACTGCGAAGAAGAGCGCTGCGAAGAAGAGCGCTGCGACGAAGAGCACTGCGAAGAAGACCTCCGCGCGCCGGCCCCGCAGCGCCTAGGCGGAGCCCGCATGGACATCGAGCTGACGTACAGCAAGGGGCTGCTGCGGAGCATCGGCGACGTGGAGATCTCCTACGGGCGACGGGAGTGGCTGGACAGCACACCTCGCGCCCTGGGTTCATGGCCGCTTGAGTACAAGCGGCTCAGCACCAGCTTGCGGGCCGTGGACGGCATCGAAATCACCTACCGCACGTGGTCCACCCAGCCTCGCACCGTCGGCCAGTGGAACTGTGAATGCAGCAGGTTCGGTGCCCGCCTGCTGCGCATCGGACCTTATGAGCTCAGGCACGACACAGGCGGCAGTCGCGTTCGTGGCATCGGCCCGCTCGAAGTCTTCTACGACCGACTCGGCTCTCGTCCCATTCGCGTGCGGCTGCATGACGACAGCGAGCGGCTGTCCGACGACCTTGTCCTGGTGCTCTTCCTGGTGCTGTTCTGGCAGGAGCAGGCCTGGGAGGCGTCCCGGCGGCGAGCCAGGAGCTGACAGCCCACCGGCCGGCTGGGAAGGGTCCCGCAGGCAGCGTCGTCGTTGAAGCGTGGCATTTCCCTCAGCAGCATGAGAGCTACGGACTGAGGCGACCCGCCGTGCCGGCTACGGCTGTCGGCCGGTGGCGTTCGGGGCCGGAGCGGGACGTTCCGTCGGCTGTGGCGCGGTCAGGGCGCGTGCCGCGGGGTGTGGCCCTACCAGTCGATGCCCGCCACCGGCACGGGCCGCCCCATGGGCCACGAGTTCCTCGGCATCGTCGAGGAGACCGGCGCGGACGTGACCGGCCTGAAGGCAGGTGACCTGGTCGTCGCCCCGTTCACCTACAGCGACAACACCTGCGACTACTGCGCCCAGGGCCTGCACATCTCATGCCGTAACGGTGGGCGCTACGGCTTCGACGGCGTCGACGCAGGGACGCCTACCGGGCCATGGCCGACCGCCGGGTCCTCAAGGCCTTCATCCGCCCCTGACCGTGAGGGGCGGAAGGGACGGGGCATGCCATCCCCGCACTGCATGTCATCCCCCACTGCTGTCGCGTGAGGGGATGACATGCAGTGCTCAGCGTGACCGTTACGCGCGGAACGGCCCCTTCACCTCATACGTGATCCCGCCCGACGAACTCCCGCTCGTACCCCGCTGGCTGGAGAAGTACAGGCGGGTGCCGTCGGGGGAGAAGGCCGGGCCCGTGATCTCCGAGCCCGACTGGCCGTCGATGCGCAGGAACGGGGCGATGACGTCGGCCGGGGTGATGACGCAGATCTCCATGTTGCCGCCGTCCTCGGCGACGAAGAGGTCGCCGGAGGAGGAGCCGGTGATGTTGTCGACGCCGGTGAGGGGGGCCGTGCCGGAGGTGACGAGGGAGTCGTCGTAGGCCAGCTCGTAGGTGTTCGACGTGAGGTTGAGCTGCCAGACCCGGTTGTCGCCCTTCGTCGTGAACCACACCGTGTCGTCGGCGTAGTGGCAGCCCTCGCCGCCGTTGAAGGACTTGGAGCCCGAGACCTGGGAGCGGGTGGCGGTCGGGGAGCCGTCCGGGTCGGGGATGTTCGCCCAGGTGAAGGAGCCCGAGGTGGCGCTGCCCGCGACCATGACCTGGAGGGTGCCGGAGGACAGGTCGCCCCACGTCGTCGGGACGAAGCGGTAGAAGCGGCCGTTCGTCTCGTCCTCGGTCAGGTAGATCACCTTGCGCACCGGGTCCGCGGCCGCCGCCTCGTGCTTGAAGCGGCCCATCGCGGCACGGCGGACCGCCGCCTGGACGCCCCACGGGTCCGTCTCGTAGACGTAGCCGAGGGACACCTCCTCGCAGGACAGCCAGGTGTTCCACGGAGTCCTGCCGCCCGCGCAGTTCTGGCGGGTGCCCGACAGGATCCGGTATGCGCCCGTGATCGCACCCGCCGACGAGAACTTCACCGCGCTCGCGCCGCCGGATGGGTTGATCTCGGAGTTGGAGACATAGATCCAGCCCGACCCGTCCGCGTAACAGGCGCCGCCGTCGGGGGCGTTGTGCCAGGTGTACGACGTACCGGAGACCGTCTGCCCGGAGCGGGCGATGACACGGCTGGTGAAGCCGCTGGGGAGCCTGATGCCGTTGGCGTCGGGGGAGCCCAGCGCCCCGTACGGGCCGGTGCCGGGCTGGGCCGGGGCCGCGTACGCGGCGCCGCGCCACAGGGTTCCGCCGAACACGGCGGCAGAGCCGCCGAGGACGGCCGCACGCAGGAGGTTACGACGTTCCACTGTCTCTCCAAGAGGTGCCGTACCGCCCCGCCGCCGGTCGACGACGGGGTCGTGCCAGGGGAGCGGCATGGAACCTAAGGGAGCATGGTGGACGGACCGTGGCCAGTTGGTGGCCGTCGGACGGCGCACCTCGGAGCCCTCCATGGGCGGGCAGGTCATGCGCGCAGCGCCGGGACCCCCCGCCTGCGCTGTCCGGGCCGCTCGACACCCGGTCCGTGCGCCTCGCGCGGCGGTTCCGCCGACGGCAGCCGGACCACCGCGTCCAGGCCGCCCGCGGCCGAGGCGTGCAGGCTCGCCTCACCGCCGCTCGCGTGCGCGAGCCGATGGACCAGCGAAAGGCCCAGTCCCGTACCGCCCTTGGGGGCGCCCGGCGCGCGCCAGAAGCGGTCGAAGGCGCGGGCCCGCTGCTCCGAGGTCATGCCGGGCCCCTCGTCGGTGATGTGCAGGTCGACCCAGGCGGGGCGGGCATCACGCAGGGCGCGGCGGACCGGCACATGGAGCCGTAGCTCGATGGCGACCGTGCTGTCGGGCGGGGAGGCGCGCAGGGCGTTGGAGAGCAGGTTGTCCACGATCTGCTCGACCCCTCCCGGCACCGCGAGAACCGGCCCCACACTGCCCGCGAACAGCACCAGGGAGACCCGCTGCTGCTCGAACAGCGGCAGCCAGGTGCGGTGCCTTTCCGCGCAGACCGCGCCCACGTCGACCGGGGCGGGCGTCGCGGAGTCCTCTTCCAGGCGGGCCATCGCCAGCAGCCCCTCGACCATCCGTGCGAGCCGGTCCGTCTCGGTCACGGCCGCGGTGAGGCTGCCGATGCCGCGGTCGGAGACGTTCGGTTCCAGGTTCTCCAGCCGCAGCCGCAACGCCGCGAGCGGCGTCTTCAGCTGGTGCGACGCCTCGCCCGCGAACGCCCGTTGAGCGGCGAGGAGATGAGCGAGCCGGGCCGCCGTCCGGTTGAATGCGGCGGCCAGCCGGCGGACCTCCGGCGGACCCTTCGTCATCGTCACCGGACGCGCCCGCCCGCCCTCGGCCAACTCATGGGTGGCGCGCTCCAGTTCACGGATGGGCCGTCCTGCCCAGCAAGCGATGGCGAACCCGACCACCGCGACCGCCGTGAGGACCCCGAGCCCGCCGAGCGCCAGCAACAGCCAGACGTGACGGACACGTTCGTGCACCGTCTGCGTAGGCAGCGTCAGCCACACGGCACCCTGCAGCCGCTCATCGCGCATGACCGGCCCGGCGACCGACAGATACTCGACGCCGCCGATGGTCGAGGTACGCACGTCCACGGTCGACGTGCCGCGCAGGGCGGCCGCGATACCGGGGCGGGAGGCGAGGTTGGACGACATCACCGCCGCCCGCGGATGCGAGGTGGCGAGCAGGGCGCCGGATGCGTCCACGATCACCACCTGCCCGCCGATGCGCTCGGCGCAGCGCACCACCCTGCGCGGCAGATCCCGCTCGGCCCGTCCCGTGCTGAGAGACAGCGAGGCGTACGCGGAGACCGACTCGGCCTCGTCCTTCGCCGCGCTCACCACCCGCTCCCGCTCGCTGCGCGAGTAGACGAAGCCCAGCGGGATCTCCAGGCAGACCAGGACGAGCGCGGCGAGACTGAGGTAGCTGAGCAGCAGCCGGCGGGTCATGGCGAGGACACCCGAGGCCCGCCCGGCTCGGTCTGCACCGCCAGCCGGAAACCGACCCCGCGCAGGGTCTGGATCCATGCCGGGTGCCCCAACTTCTTCCGCAGCGCGGCGACATGGACGTCCAGCGTCTTGGTCGGGCCCTCGTAATGCGGGTCCCACACCCGGTCCAGGATCTGCTGCCGCGAGTAGACCGCGCCGGGATCCTCGGTCAGCAGCGCCAGCAGCTCGAACTCCTTCGGGGTGAGGGTGACGGGGACCTCGCCGACCCAGACCTGACGGGTGCGCCGGTCCACGACAAGGGGGCCGGGGGCGTACGAGGGTGAGGGAGCGGCCTCGTACGACGGGTCCGGCGCGGTCTCGCGCGACAGAGGTGCGGGTGGCGGCGGGGCCGCCGGGGCGGCCGCCGCCTCCGTACGCAGCCGCTCCACCAGCGCTTCCGTACGTCCACGCGCGACCGGCGCCGCCATACCGACCGGCGCCGTGATACCCCCTTGTGCCGTCATACCCCCTTGTGCCGTCATACCGCCTTGTCCCGCCATGCCTCCTGGTGCCGCCATACCCACCGGCGCCGCCATGGCGCTCGGCTCGGCCACCGTCTCGGTGCGCTGGGTCCGCCGCGTCACCGCCCGCACTCGCGCCACCAACTCCCGCACACTGAAAGGCTTTGCCAGATAGTCGTCCGCCCCCAGCTCCAGTCCGAGGACCCGGTCGGCCTCCTCACCCCGCGCACTCAGGATGATGACCGGGACGTCCGAGACCCGCCGGATGCCGCGGCACACGTCGATGCCGTCCATGTCCGGCAACCCGAGGTCGAGCAGGACGACATCGCCGTACGGCCTTCTCAGTCCCTCGGCGCCGGTGGTCACGTGATCCACCGTCAGGCCGAAGTGGCCGAGGCCCTCGGCGAGCGGTTCGGCGATCGTCTCGTCGTCCTCGATGAGCAGCACTCGTATGCCCATGCGTCCTGTCTCTCCGTGAATTTGCATTCTCTGCCCTGACGTCGACACGCTACAAGAAACAAGCGCTTGCAGGGCGTTGCGACAAAGAATGTCCAATTACTGGACAGGCGCTGGGTTTCACTTAACCTTCCTCTGGTGCGGTCCCCTCTACGGTGCTGTGAACTGGCCGAACTCCCCACCAAGGAGGCACCGTTGAAGGCGTTGCTGGACCGCGCCCGCTCGTTCAAGCGGCGGGTCGATTTCGAGAACGGCGAATACCGGAAACTGGCTGAAGGGCAATATCCCGAGGCGCTCTTCATAACCTGCTCGGACTCGCGGGTCATACCCGCCCTGATTACCGGCGCCCGGCCCGGAGAGATATTCGAGCTGCGGAACGCGGGCAATATCGTGCCGCCGTACGGCAGCCCTGGTGCCTCCGGCGAGGCGGCCACCATCGAGTACGCACTGGAGGTGCTCGGGGTTCAGGACATCGTCGTGTGCGGTCACTCACACTGCGGCGCGATGGGCGCGCTGAAGTCCGGCGACGACCTGTCCGCACTGCCGGGCGTGGACGCCTGGCTCCAGCTTGCCCGCCCCGAACTGGCGCCGCTCCTCACGGCCGCCTCCGACGACCCGTCGCTGCCGGACGTGGCCCAGGGCAACGTCGTCAACCAGCTTGCCGTGCTGCGGACTTACCCCGTGGTCCGGCAGCGGCTGGACGGAGGGCGACTGCGACTGCACGGCTGGTACTACGAGGTCGACACCGGGCAGGTGCACGAGCTGGAGGACGACGGCCGGTTCCGGGTGCATGCCGGATGAGCGGGGCGCATGCGCGCGGGCGTACGCGCACGAAGGTGAGCATGCCGTGGGTCGGGGGCGCCGCGAAGCCGCCGCCGGACCATGGGGTGGGCGTGAGTACCGCCAAGTCGCCGGGCAACGCGGCCGCCGGGGGTGCCGGGGGTGCCGGGGGTGCCGGGGGTGCCGCCGAGCCGTCGGGCAACAAGAGCGCCGGGGCCGCGAAGGTCGACCTCGCCAACGAGATCACCGCCTCCCTCGTCGTCTTCCTCGTCGCCCTGCCCCTGTGCATCGGCGTGGCCGTCGCCTCCGGCGTCCCCGCCGAACTCGGGATCATCTCAGGGGTGATCGGCGGCCTGGTCGTCGGCGCGGTCCGGGGCAGCACGCTCCAGGTCAGCGGACCGGCCGCCGGGCTCGCCGCGCTGGTCGCGGAGACGGTGCTGGAGCACGGCGTCGCGATGCTCGGCGTGATCGTCCTGTTCTCGGGCATCCTGCAGATCGTCCTCGGCGTCGTACGCCTCGGCCGGATGTTCCAGGCGATCTCCCTCGCGGTGGTCCAGGGCATGCTGGCGGGCATCGGACTGCCGCTGATGTTCAGCCAGGCCTACCCGATGGCCGACGCCAAGGCCCCGGGCACGCCGATCGAGAACATGGCGGGCATCCCGGGCCTGTTCGCGGACATCCTCACCAACCCGCAGGCGATGATCGCCACGCTGCTCGGCGCCGCCACGATCGTGCTGAGCTTCCTGTGGAAGAAGGTGCCGGGCCCGGCGAGGAAGGTCCCGGCCGCGCTCGTGGCGGTCGGCATCGGCATCGCGGTCGCCGCGCTGCCCGGCGTGGACGTGAAGACGCTCCAGGTCGGCAATCTGCTGGCGTCGGTGCAGGTACCGGGAGCCGAGCAGTTCGCGGGTCTCGTGGACGCCGCGGTCATCGGCTCCATCCTGACCTTCACGGTCATCGCCTCCGCGGAGAGCCTGTTCACCGCGGCCGCCGTGGACCGTATGCACAGCGGCCCGCGCACCCGCTACAACACCGAACTCATCGCCCAGGGCGCCGGCAACACCGTCGCGGGCATCCTCGGCGCCCTCCCGATCACCGCGGTCGTCGCCCGAAGCTCGGCGAACGTCCAGGCCGGCGCCAAGACCCGCATCTCCCGCACCCTGCACGGCCTGTGGCTGCTGGCGTTCGCGCTGCTGCTGCCGCAGGTCCTGGCGCTCATCCCGATCTCGGTGCTCGCGGGCGTCCTCGTGCACAGCGGCTGGAAGCTGTTCGCGCCGGACGAGTTCCCGAAGATGTGGCGCCAGGACCGGGGCGAGTTCGT
The DNA here is from genome assembly GCF_042900345.1 of Streptomyces sp. NPDC012935. Taxonomy (NCBI): domain Bacteria; kingdom Bacillati; phylum Actinomycetota; class Actinomycetes; order Kitasatosporales; family Streptomycetaceae; genus Streptomyces; species Streptomyces sp. NPDC012935. The sequence continues at coordinate 188,072 of NZ_JBIBBC010000004.1, read as the reverse complement.
GGTGATGACGACGACAACGCTGGTCATCGTGGCGACCGCCCTGCTGGAGGGCGTCCTCATCGGTCTCGCGGCCGGGATCGTACTGGCGGCCCTGCGCATGTCCCAGACGGTGATCCGGCACCACGTCGAGGACGACACCGCGAAGGTCGTCATGGCCGGCAACGCCACCTTCCTACGGCTGCCGCAGGTCATCGAGGCACTGGAAGGCGCGGCGGCGTCGGGCAAGCCGCGCATCCGCCTGGACCTGACCGGCGTGACCCATCTGGACCACGCCTGCCGCAACCAGGTGGAGGAGTTCACTGCGCAGCAGCGGGGGCTGGGACTGCGGGTGGAGCTGCTGATGCCGGGGCCGGGGCGTACGGAGGTACCCGCGCCCGTCCCGCCGGAGCCGTCGGTCACCGCCGAAACGGCCCCGCTGCCAGGGCCCGGGGCTCAGTGGTTCTACCTGGACACACATCCCCTGCCCGACGACTACGGCGACTACGACGACTACGCCCGGCGATCGCCTCTCGTGCGCTGAGCGCCTGCATGCGGTGATCCTGCATACGGAGAGCTACCTTCCGGTCACGTCACGTTCGCATCACGGGTCCTTCATATCTCCTCCGCAACTGCGGCCCCTGGCTACGTTCGTCACCTCACGCACGATCAGGGAAGGACCCTCCCGTGAACCTGCTCCGCAAGCCCGGCGCCATCGTCGTCGCCGCGCTGGCGCTGGCCGCTCTGCCGGCCACCGCCGCTGCCCATGACGGTGACCACCCGTTCGAGAACTGCACCGAGGCCTACGCCAACGGGTACTCCGACATCCCGAAGGGCGACAAGCACTATGGCACCCACCTCGACCGGGACGGCGACGGCCTCGGCTGCGACAGCCCGCCCTCGGACTTCGTTCCGGCCGACGACGCCGAGTCGGAGGGCGGCGCGGCTCCGTCCGCCGACGACACCTCCGACGAGGCGACGGGGCAGGACGGCACCGATCTCGCCGCGACCGGCGGCGACGACAGCACCCCGTACCTGGCGGCGGGCGGCGCGGCCGCCCTGCTCGCCGGCGGCGGGGTACTGGTGGCGGTGCGCAGGCTGCGCCGGACCGGCGCCCGCTCGTAGGCTGGGCCGGAGCCGCCCCCATCCCGAAGGAGCTCCTGATGCCCGGCTGGAACGCACAGCACATCCCCGACCAGAGCGGACGTGTCGCCGTCGTCACCGGGGCCAACAGCGGGCTCGGCTACGTCACCGCGCGTGAGCTGGCGCGGAAGGGGGCCCGGGTGGTGCTCGCGTGCCGGAGTGAGGTGCGGGGTGCGGCTGCCGTGACGCGGCTGGTCTCCGAAGTGCCGGATGCGCACGTCGAGTTGAGGCGGCTGGACCTCGGGGACCTGGGCTGCGTGCGGGAGTTCGCCGCGTCCTTCCCCTACGACCGTCTCGACCTGCTCGTGAACAACGCCGGCGTGATGGCGTTGCCGTACGGGACCACGGCGGACGGCTTCGAGACGCAGTTCGGCGTCAACCACCTGGGGCACTTCGCGCTCACCGGGTTGTTGCTGCCCGCGCTGCTGGGGGTGCCCGGCGCGCGGGTGGTGACCGTCTCCAGTCCGCTGCACGCGGTGTCCAACATCGACATCGACGACCTCAACAGCGAGCACCGGTACCGGCGTTGGATCGCCTACGGACGGTCCAAGACCGCCAACCTGCTGTTCACGCATGAACTGGCGCGCAGGCTGGAGGCGCAGGGGGCGGCGGTGGTGGCGGCCGCCGCCCATCCCGGATACGCGGACACCAATCTGCAGACCGCGGGGCCGCGGATGACGGGGAGCCGGGCGAGCGAGTGGTTCGCGCGACTCGGCAACCGCGTCTTCGCCCAGTCCGCCGAAGCCGGCGCGCTGCCCACGCTGTACGCCGCCACCGCCCCCGACGTCCGCCCCGACTCCTTCACCGGCCCGTCGTCCTTCGGCGGCTGGCGCGGCTCACCCGCCCCGTCCCGGCGGGCCCCCTGGACCCGCAACGACCGCGCGGGCGAGCTGCTTTGGGAGGCTTCGGAGCGGCTGACCGGGGTGGTGTACGACGCCCTGAAGGTGTGAGCACGAGGCCCTTCACGAGGCCACCTTCACGAGGCCACCTTCACGAGGTCACCTCCACGAAGCCACCTCCGCGACGTCCGCTACGCGGCAGCCCGCACCTCGTACGCAGTCACCCGCACCCCCTCGTCGTCCAGGCACTGCCCGGTCTCCAGGTCGAAGCGCTGCTTCAGCAGGGGCGAAGCGACGAACGGCCGGCCCTGGTGGGTGCCGGTCAGCCCACGCGAGAGGACTGCGGCGCCGCAGAACGGGTCACGGTTGTCGATGGCGTACAGCCGGCCGGCGCGGTCGCGGAACAGGGCCACCTGGCCGCCGTTCGGCAGCAGGGCCGCCACGCCGCGGCCGGGGAGCAGATGGGTGAGGTCGCAGACCGTCAACCAGTCAGCGTCCAGGCGTACTTGGACCTTCAGGTCGGTCGTCTCGGGTGCCAGGGTCATCGCTGGGCGCTTCCTTCCAGGGGTCGGTGGCCGATGGTCAGCAGCGGCAGGTCGGGCTTGATCTGGTCGCGCTCGGGGACGAAGCCGACGACCGGGTCGGGGGTGTCGGGGGCGTTCACGAAGGACACGAACCGGGCCAGCTTCTCGGGGTCGTTGATGGTCTCCGACCACTCGTCGCGGTAGTTCGCGACATGGGCCGCCATCAGGGACTCCAGCTCCTCGCAGATGCCGAGGGAGTCCTCGACGACCACGTCACGGACGTGGTCCAGGCCGCCGGGGATCCGCTCCAGCCACACGCTCGTGCGCTCCAGGCGGTCCGCGGTGCGGATGTAGAACATCAGGAAGCGGTCGATCAGGCGGATCAGCTCGGCGTCCGACAGGTCCTGGGCCAGCAGGTCGGCGTGGCGCGGGGTCGCGCCGCCGTTGCCGCCGACGTAGAGGTTCCAGCCGTTGGCGGTGGCGATCACGCCGAAGTCCTTCGACTGGGCCTCCGCGCACTCCCGCTGGCAGCCGGACACCGCCGACTTCAGCTTGTGCGGCGAGCGCAGGCCCCGGTAGCGCAGCTCCAGATCGATCGCCATGCGGACGGAGTCCTGGACGCCGTAGCGGCACCAGGTCTGCCCGACGCAGGACTTCACCGTGCGCAGCGACTTGCCGTAGGCGTGGCCGGACTCGAAGCCCGCGTCCACCAACCGGGCCCAGATGAGGGGAAGTTGCTCGACCCTCGCGCCGAACATGTCGATGCGCTGGCCGCCGGTGATCTTCGTGTAGAGGCCGAAGTCGCGGGCGATCTCGCCGATCACGATCAGCCCCTCCGGGGTGATCTCACCGCCGGCGATACGCGGTACGACCGAGTACGAGCCGTTCTTCTGGATGTTGGCGAGGAAATGGTCGTTACTGTCCTGGAGCGCCGCCTGCTCGCCGTCCAGGACATAGCCGCTCGCGCCGATCGTGGGCGCCAGCGACGCGATGATCGACCCCACCGCCGGCTTGCAGATCTCGCAGCCGTCGCCGCCCCGGGCGCCGTCACGGCCGTAGCGGTCCAGCAGGTCCTGGTAGGTGTTGACGCGCAGGGCGAGGACGATCTCGTACAGCTCCTCGCGGGTCTGCGAGAAGCAGCCGCACAGGCCCTTGTCGACCTCGACGCCGGACGCCTCCAGCTCTGCGGTGACCAGCTGGCCGAGGACCTTGACGCAGGAGCCGCAGCCCGTGCCGGCCTTGGTGCACTTCTTCACCTCGGGCACGGTGGTGCAGGAGTGCTCCGTGACCGCACCGCGGATCGTGCCCTTGGTGACGTTGTGGCAGGAACAGATCACCGCCTCGTCCGGCAGCGCCGACGGGCCGAGCTGGGCGGGGGCGCCGGCCCCGGCGGGCAGGACGAGCGACTCGGGCGAGACCGGCGGCACCGAGCCGGTGAAGGCCTTGAGCGTGCCGTACGCGTCCGCGTCACCGACCAGGATGCCGCCGAGCAGCGTGCCGTCGCGGCCGATGACCAGCTTCTTGTACAGGCCCGCGCGGGAGTCGGAGTACACGACGTCCAGGCAGTCGTCGGTGGTGCCGTGCGCGTCGCCGAAGGAGGCGACATCCACGCCCAGCAGCTTCAGCTTTGTCGACAAGTCGGCGCCGATGAAGGCGGCTTCGTCGGCCGCGATCGTCGCCGCGGCGGTCTCCGCCTGCTCGTAGCCGGGGGCCACCAGGCCGTACACCCGGCCGTCCGACGCCAGCGCGCACTCGCCGATCGCGAACACGTGCGGGTCGGTGACCGTACGGCACTGTTCGTCGACCGTGATGCCGCCGCGCTCGCCGACGGTGAGGCCGCAGTCGCGGGCCAGCTGGTCGCGGGGGCGGACACCGGCGCTGAACACCACCATGTCGGTGGCGAGTTCGGAGCCGTCGGACAGCTTCATGCCGGTGACGGCGCCGTCCGAGCCGACCACGATCTCCTGTGTGCCGACGCCCGTGTGGACGGTAAGGCCCATGTTCTCGATGGTGCGCAGCAGCGCCGCGCCGCCGCCGTCGTCGACCTGCACCGGCATCAGCCGTGGCGCGAACTCCACGATGTGCGCCTCGACGCCGAGTCCCTTGAGCGCACCGGCGGCCTCCAGACCCAGCAGACCGCCGCCGACCACGGCACCGCTCGTGGCCTTCGTCTTCGCGTACTCCTCGATCGCGAGCAGGTCCTCGATCGTGCGGTAGACGAAACAGCCGGCGGCGTCCTTGTTGGGGACGGGAGGTACGAAGGGGTACGAGCCGGTGGCGAGGACGAGGCTGTCGTACTCGAAGACCTCACCCGACCTGGCGGTGACCTTGCGGGCCTCGCGGTCCACGGAGACCGCCGGGTCACCGACGTACAGCTCGATGCCGTGGTCCTTGATGAACTCCATGTCGGTCATGGAGAGGTCCTCGGGTGACTTGCCCGAGAAGTAAGAAGTGAGCGCCACGCGGTCGTACGCCGGACGCGGCTCCTCGCACAGCACGACCACGCGGTGCGTGGCGGTCAGGCCGCGCTCGGCGAGCGCCTCCAGGAAGCGCTGGCCGACCATGCCGTGGCCGACGAGCACGATCGTGGGGGTGGCCTCCGTGGCCTCCGGGGTGGCGGTCATCAGGAGCCTCCATCGTTGGTGAGCAGGTGGAGCAGCGGGGCGTCGTCGGGGAGCGGCTCTGCTCCCTCCCAGGCGCGGGCGAGCGCGCCGACGGTGCCGAGTTCGCCGACGAGAACCCCGCCGACCAGGCGGTCGTCGCGGACGACGACCTTGCGGTAGGTGCCGCGGGTGGCGTCGGTCAGCTGCACGACGTCGTCGCCGGGCCGGGCCTCCGTCTCGCCGAACGCGGCGAGGTCGAAGAAGCCCTCACCGGCCAGCGTCAGCCGGGTCAGGGCCCGGGTGCCGGTGTAACGGGCGCTGCCGTTGCCCGCCAGCAACTCGGCCAGGACGTCGGCCTGTTCCAGCGCGGGTGCGGCCAGCCCGTACACGGTGCCGTCGTGCTGCGCGCAGTCGCCGACGGCCCGGATGTGCGAGTCGGACGTACGGAGCTCGTCGTCGACGACGATCCCCTTGCGGACGTCCAGTCCCGCGAGCTGCGCGAGCCCCGCGCGCGGGTGCACCCCGCAGGCCAGGACCACGAGGTCGGCGTCGAGGGCGTATCCGTCGGCCATCTCCACCGAGCGGACCGCGCCGCCGACGCAGCGCACGTCACGCACGCGCAGGTCGGTGTGCACCTCCACGCCGAGGTCGACGAGATGGCGCCGGACCAGCTTCGAGGCAGCCGGGTCGAGCTGCCGCTCCATCAGCCGCTCGGACTGCTGGGCGAGCACGACCTGTGCGCCGCGCAGCGCGAGGGCACGGGCCGCGGAGACCCCGAGGAGCCCGCCGCCGATCACGACGGCCCGGACACCGGGACGTACGGCCTTGGACAGGCCCAGGCAGTCGTCCATGGTCCGGAACGCGTGCACACCCTCGGGCAGGACCTGGTCCGGCGTGAACAGACCGCGCAGGGGCGGCAGCACCGGGTTCGAACCGGTGGCCAGAACCAGCGTGTCGTATGCGATCTCCGACCCGTCCGCGAGGTGTACGGCTCGCACCTCGCGGTCGATGCCGGTGACCCGGCCACGCCTGAGCTCCGCCGGCGCCGGGAGGGCGATCACGTCGGGGCTGTACCGTCCGGCCAGCACCTCGGCGAGCAGCACCCGGTTGTACGGGCGGTGCTCCTCGTCGCCGACGAGCGTCACGGGCGTGCCCAGCTCGCCGAGCCGCCGGGCGAGCCGTACGCCCGCGAGGCCGGCGCCGATCACCACCACACGCGTATTCGAGGTCATGGCATCGAGCGTGCGGTGCGGGTGTTTCCCGACCGCATCGCATCTGTTTCCCACGAGGAACGCTGCCCTCAGCGAGCGTGCGGGTGCGGTGTGAGGGTTCGCAGGGCACGAAGGGGGCGGGCTGTGAGATCCGGGCCGACGCCGAACCGCACAGGCTCCTCAGGCACCGAACCTCAGATGCTGCTCATGTACATGGACGGCACACGCATCGGCTGCCTAGGGTCGCGATCATGCCCGACATATCGCTGACCATGGTCGTCGCCCTGTGCCTCGCGGCCCTCGCGGCCGGCTGGATCGACGCCGTGGTCGGCGGCGGAGGCCTCCTGCTGCTCCCGGCGCTGCTGCTCGGCCTTCCGGCGAGCACCCCGGCCGCGTACGCGCTCGGCACCAACAAGGCGGTCGCGATCGTCGGCACCTCGGGCGCCGCGGTGACGTACGCCCGCAAGGCACCCGTGGACGTACGGCTCGCCGTGCGCATCGGTCTCGCGGCGCTCGCGGGCTCCTCGGGCGGCGCCTTCTTCGCGGCCGGGATGAGCACCGAGGTGCTGAAGCCCGTGATCATGGTGGTGCTGCTCGCCGTGGCCGCCTTCGTGATCCTGCGCCCCGCGTTCGGCACCGCACCGGCGACGGGCCCGGCCTCCCGCCGCCGGACCCTCGCCGCGATCGGCCTGGCCGGCCTGGGCATCGGGTTCTACGACGGGCTGATCGGCCCCGGCACCGGTACGTTCCTGGTCCTCTCCCTCACCGCGATGCTCCACCTCGACCTCGTCACCGCCTCCGCCACCGCGAAGATCGTCAACTGCTGCACCAACGCCGGAGCGCTCGCCACCTTCGCCTGGCAGGGCACGGTCCTGTGGCAGCTGGCCGCGGTGATGGCCGTGTTCAACCTGGCGGGCGGCACGCTGGGGGCCCGTACGGCGCTGAAGAAGGGCAGCGGATTCGTGCGGGTGGTGCTGCTGACGGTGGTGTTCGCGCTGGTGGCGAAGCTGGCGTACGAGCAGTGGCTGGCGTAGGCCGAGGCCCCCTGACCGGGCCTACTTCTGCCGCAGGTCGAGCAGTTCGACCATGCCGGTGGTGTCCTCGTCGCCGTGTCCCGCGGCCAGCCACCGCTCCATGAGGGTCGTGTACGGCGCCAGCAGCTCGGCGCTCACGCCCTGCTCCTCGGCCGTGGCCAGCAGGGTGGAATTGCCCGCGACCTGCATGGCGAGGTTGGACACGACGTCCTTGCCGTAGTCGCCGCTGTCCAGTTGCTCGGCGGCCGTGTGCGCAGCGGGCGCCATCGCGCCGAGCCACGACACGAGCAGCGGTGCGAAGTCCGTCGGGGCGATGTCCTCGCGGCGGATCAGGGCGAAGGCGTGCAGCACCCCCGCGAACATGCCGTTCATCGCGCTCAGCAGCGCCACGTCGTGCAACGCGGCGAAGCCGGGGTCCGCGCCGACGTAACGGGTGCCGGCCGGGACGGCGAGGGTCTCGCCGTGCTCCTCGAACAGCTCGGGGGAGCCGCTGTAGAAGACGTACGCGCCCGACTCCGCGTCCCCGATCATCGGCGGTACGGCCATGACCCCGGCGTCCAGGAAACGGGCGCCGCGCGCTGTTGCCCAGGCGGCGCGGGAGCGGCCCTGGGCGGGGGTGCCGGTGGTGAGGTTGACCAGGTCACGGCCGGACAGGTCGGCACCGTCGAGGGCCTCGCCGACCGAGGCGTCGTCGAGGAGGCAGACGACGACCAGCCGGTTCGCGGCCACCGCGTCGGCGGCGCTCGCGGCGACGGTCGCGCCCTCGGCGGCCAGGGGTTCGGCCCGGGCGGGCGTGCGGTTCCAGACGGTGAGCGGATGCCCGGCGGCGAGCCAGGCGCGGGCCAGGGCGGTGCCCATGGCGCCGGTGCCGAGGAGGCTGAGCGGGGTCGGGGTCGTGCCGTGTGCAGGGGCGTTGTCAGTCATGGCGTTTAGGCTCGTGGTAGGGGGATCGCCCGCTCAAGTACGCACTTTGGAGTGGGTGGTTACCACGGGGAATGAGTCCAGGCAGGAGGACGGCAGCATGGGGATCGGAAGGCGGCCGGGGGCGTACGTCTGCGGGATCGACGCGGCGATGGACGTGGTCGGGGGGAAGTGGAAGGTGCTCATCCTCTGGGCGCTGCATGAGCGGCCGCACCGCTTCGGGGAGCTGCGACGCGAGCTGCCCGGCGTGACGGAGAAGGTGCTCGCGGCTCAGCTGCGGGAGCTGGAGGCGGACGGGATCGTGCACCGCGAGGCGTACGACGAGGTGCCGCCGCGGGTGGAGTACTCGCTGACACCCCTCGGGGTCTCGCTCAACGCGGCGCTGGGCCCGCTCGGGGTCTGGGGCCGGGAGAACATCCTGGGTGGCGCGGGGGAGCCGGCCGGGGTGTCGGCGGAGGAGGCGCACGGGTCCGCGACGCCGGATTCAGCGGCTGCCGGTGAGATGCGCGAACACGACGACGTTGCCCTGATACCCGGTCGTCCGTGAGTAACCGCCACCGCAAGTGATCACCCGTAGCTCGGGGCGCGGTGCCGGACCGTACACCTTCTCGTCGGGGAAGGCCTTCGCGTCGTACACCTCGACGGCGTCGACCGAGAACAGCGCCGTGCCGCCGTCGCGCCGGTCCACCTCGATCGTGCTGCCCTTCCTCAGGGCGCCGAGGCGGTAGAAGACGGCGGGCCCTTCGGCGTTGTCGACATGGCCGGCGACGATCGCGGTGCCGGTCTCACCGGGCGTGGTGCCGGCCTCGTACCACCCGGCGAGGTTCTTTTGCTCGGCGGGCGGCACAGCGAGGCTGCCCGCCTTCGTCAGACCGAGGCCCATGAGGGGAGCGGAGACGCGGATCGAGGGGATGCGGATGTGGTCGGGAGGGGAGGGAGGGAGTGCGGGGGCGGCGGCTGGGTCGCCGGGGCGGGCGGTCCGGTCGGCGCCGGGGGTCGCGTCGGCGGCAGCTGTTCTGCGGGCCTCGGCGTGGGACCTGGCGTCGGCATCCTTCCTGGCACCCGCCTGCGCTTGCGATGGCTGCGGCGGGGCGTGCGTCTCGGTGCCGTTGGTCAGGAGCCAGGCGCCGGAGCACAGGGCGAGGGCGGTGGCGGCGGCTATGGCGGCGTTGCCGACGCTCCTGCGGCTGCGACGACTTCGACTGCGCACATGAGCCTCCCGGGACTCTCCTCGGTTCGCCCTCATCCCCCTCCGGGCCGCGAGGGGCGTCGGACCCGGAGGGGGAGGGGACGTGCGGTACCGGCGACGGACAGCGGAGGGTGTCCGTCAGATCCCGTCGCCTCTCGCCCGGCGATGCAGGAGCCAGGTACCGCCCGCAGCGGCGACGGCGAGAGCCGTCACGCCGGCCGCGGTCTGCACGGGATCGCGGCCGAAAGCGCCGCCGACCCCCGTCTTCACACTTCCTCTCGGATGCACCTGCCCGCTCGCGGCCGTCAGCGTGACGACCAGGTCGCCCGTCACCTTCCGCCCGCCGTCGGCGCAGGTCGCGACGATCTCGTACGTCCCCGGCTGCGCGCTCGGCGGCACGCGGAACTGCCCGGTCGCGGCCTTCTCGTGCGTGCTCGGCGCCAGCGAGAAGGAACCGGCGCCGACCGCGCTGGCGTCGCCCGCGGCACCGCCGTCCCGGCAGGCTGCCGTGTCCACGGTGACCTGCCCGCCCGGTACGACCGAGGCCGGGGAGACCTTCAGGTCACCACCGTCGCCGCCGTACGCGGGTGTGACGACGAGACCGACGGCGCCGACGGCCAGCGCGGTCCCGGTCAGCAGACGGGCGGTACGTCGCATCGAAGCTCCTCCGAGCACACGGACTCACGACCCGCGGCACCCCCAAGTGCCGCCGCCTCGGCCGAGCCCTGCCCTTCCGAGCAAAGAGCCATCACGCCACGAGCGCTTCCCGAGAAGGCGCCGGAAATGGGGTGAACGGGTGTCGTGAGGGAGGGGGGAGAGCGTGGTGCGGGCACTGTTTCAGCAGGTCATTGCCGGGTGGAGGGTGCGTTGGGGGGAGAGAATGCGTTGGGTGGGGGGTGGGGGTGTGAACGGGTGACTTGGTGCCCGGGGCGAGGGGGTCGAGGGGGTGACGGGCCGGCCGGCGGGCGAGGGGAAGGGCAGGCGGGTCGGCTCCGGGGCGGGGCCCGACGGATGCGCCGGGGCCGAGGTCGGTCCGGGGACAGGCGGCGCGGCAGGCGAGGGGGCAGAGTGCAGGCCGGGGGAGAGGCGGCCGAGGCGGAGCGGAGGGTCCCGGGCAGGCGAGGCGTGGCAGAACCGACGGGTGGCTCAGCGGAAGGATGCCGAGGGCACGTCGGGACCGAGGCCGGATGACGGACCGGAGGACAGACGGGCAGCCGATTCAGCCGGACGGTTCCCCCGAGCCCTACGGCGAGGGGGAGGGCCGGACGGCAGCGGAGCCTATCCGACCCCGCTGCCCAGCCTCCGTGAACTCAGCCGACCCAAGGGCGCGGGGCTGTATCGACTTGCGGCTCCGCCGCGTGGGCGCGACCAGCCACGGACGGCCCGCACCCGGCCACGCACTCCCACCGCCACCGCGCCGGGCCGCCGTCAACTCCCCGGCGACTCAGCCCACGTTCACCGCACGCCAGGCCGCCCCCACCGCGGAGTACTCCGCACTCCCGGCCCCGTAGAGGTCCTTCGCCGCACTGAGCGTCGCAGACCGCGCCCCCGCGTAGTTCGTCGAGGACGTCATGTAGACCGTCAGCGCCCGGTACCAGATCTTGCCGAGCTTCCCGCGGCCGATCCCCGTCACCGAAGAGCCGTCACAGGTGGGGGAGTTGTAGCCGACCCCGTTGACGGTCTTCGCCCCGCTGCCCTCAGCCAGCAGATATGCGAAGTGGTTGCCGACGCCCGACGAGTAGTGGACGTCGAGTTCCGCCGTCCCCGCGCTCCAGCAGTCCACCGAGACACCGTCCTTCGACGGCTTGTCCATGTACCGCAGGGCGTTCCGGCCGAGCCCCGACCGGACGACCTTCTCGCCGATCAGATAGTCGCCCGGGTCCGAGGAGTTGCCCGCGTGGAACTCCACGAGCGACCCGAAGACGTCCGACGTCGCCTCGTTCAGGCCACCGGACTCGCCCGAGTACGTCAGCGCGGCGGTCTTCGACGTCACGCCGTGCGTCATCTCGTGGCCGGCCACGTCCAGCGACACCAGCGGTCCGAGCTGGGTGCCGTCACCGTCGCCGTACGTCATGCAGAAGCAACTGTCGTCCCAGAAGGCGTTGTTGTAGTCGTTCCCGTAATGCACGCGGTTGAACGAGCCCTTGCCGTCACCCGCGATGCCCTTACGGCCGTGGACGTCCTTGTAGTAGTCCCACGTGACGTCCGTCCCGTACTGCGCGTCCACCGCGGCCGTCGAGCGGTCGCTCGTCGCACCGGTGCCCCAGCGGTTGTCGGCGTCCGTGAAGACCGTCGACGGGGCGCGGTTGAGGCAGATGGTCAGGATGCACAGGTCGGTCTTGTTCGCCGCGTCCCCGGTGTACGTGCCTCCGCGCGTGGCGTCCTTCAACTGGTACGCCGACCCCGCCGCCGTCGTCTCCAGCGGCACCGTGCCCGCGTACAGCGACTTCCCGTCGCCGGACGCCTTCTCGATGCTGTCCCACGCGTCGATCCGCGTCCCGGTGCGGGCGTCGGTCAGCACCGTGTGGGCGACCGGGTTGCCGGCGGAGTCCTGGGCGACCGCGTCGGTCCGCCAGGCCAGCTTCGGGGCGCCGTGCAGGGCGTCGACCACCAGCTCGGGCTTGGACGTGAGCCTCTTCAGCGTCTCGCCGACGTTGGCCGCACGCAGCACGGTCGCCGCGAGGTCGGCCGCCTTCGGTGCGGAGACCCTGGGCGTCACGCTCGACAGGGAGAGCGCGTCCTTCGTCGCGCGGGAGGCGCTGCGATACGTACCGTCCTTCGCCAGGTGGACGACGAAGTCGCCGCCCAGGACCGGGAGTTGGCGGTAGGTACGGTCGTAGCGGACGTGCTGGGCGCCGTCCGCGTCCACGATCACGTCCCGCACGGCGGTGTCCTGCGCGGCCGTCAGCCCCAGGCTCCCCGCGTGCTCCTTCAGGGCCGACGCCGCGTTCTTCAGCGCGGTGGCCCTGGTCGGAATGTCGTCCGCGCCGGCGTTGGGGGCGAGCGTGGTGGCCAGCAGGGTGGCGGTGGCGGCGACGATGCCGGCCGTGGCGAGTCGGGAACCACTCAGGTGCGGCCGTATTCGGCTCATCGGTCTCCTTCGAACGGGCGGGAGCACAGAAGATGACCAAGATTCAAGGGGCCGTGCGCATGCCGTGGACAGGGTGAGTACGTGCAGGTGTGTGAGGGGAGAGGACCGTTTCTGCGAAGGCGGTGATCCTGGTGTGCGCACCCGTGCCCACCGCGCCGCCGAGGCCGGTACCCCGATCGCGCGCCCCCGGTCGGTACGCTGCGCCTCGGCCGCCCCCAGCCCCCGGCCACCGCCCTGCCCCAGCCCTGCGCCGCGCCGGCGCCCGCGCCGAGGAGACGGCCCCAAGTGACCCCGCCGCCCCTGCCCTTCTTCGTCTACGGCACCCTCCGCCCCGGCGAGCCCAACCACGACGCCTTCCTGCGCGGCCGCACCCTCACCGAGGAACCGGCACGACTGGCCGGGGCGGTGCTGTACGACGGCCCCGGCTACCCGTACGCAGTCGAGGGCGCGGGCGGGCGCGGCACGGTGTACGGCGATCTCGTCACGGCCCGCCCCGAGGAGTACCCCGCGCTCCTCGCCGCCCTGGACCACCTTGAGGAGTACGCCCCGAACGACCCGCACAGCCTCTACGAACGCGTCGCCCGCGAGGTGGTCCGCGACACCGACGGAACGGCCGTAAAGGCGTGGGTGTATGTCGCGGCGCCCCCGGTCGCGGCCCGCCTGCGTACCCGCGGCAGGCTCATCGAGAGCGGCGACTGGGCGAGGCGGCCGCCGGGCTGAGCCGGGTGCCGGCGTGGCTGTGTCGGGCGCCGGTGCTCCATTGGCTCCCACCTACCCGACCGGGCCGAGCGGCTGTCCCGCCCGAATCGCCCCCGCCTACCCGACGGGGCCGAGCGGCTGTCCCGCCCGAATCGCCCTCGCCACCCGACCGGGCTGAGCGGCCGTCCCCACCCAATCGCCCTCGCCACCAGACCGGGCCGAGCGGCCGCCCCGCCCGAATCGCCCCCGCCACCCGACCGGGCCGAGCGGCCGTCCCGCCCGAAGCGCCCTCGCTACCCGACCGGGCCGAGCGGCCGTCCCCGCCCGAAGCGCCCTCGCCACCCGACCGAGCCGAGCGGCCGCCCCGCCCCATAGGCCCGCCCTCCCCCCGACCGAGCCGAGCGGCCGCCCCGCCCCCCACCGGGCCGGGCAGCCGTCCCCGACAACCCCGGCCCGCCTAAGACTTCACCGCCTCCACCCGCACCGCGCACGCCTTGAACTCCGGCATCCGTGACGTCGGGTCGAGTGCCGGGTTGGTCAGGGTGTTGGCGCGGCCCTCGCCCGGCCAGTGGAAGGGCATGAAGACGGTGTCCGGGCGGATGCCGGTCGTGATGCGGGCGGGGGCCACCGCACGGCCCCGGCGCGAGACCACGGCCACCGGATCGCCCTCGGCCGTCCCGAGCCGCGCCGCCAGCCGGGGGTGCAGTTCCACGAACGGGCCCGGCGCGGCGGCGTTCAGCTCGTCGACGCGGCGGGTCTGGGCGCCGGACTGGTACTGCGCCACGACTCGGCCGGTCGTGAGGAGGACCGGGTACTCGTCGTCGGGTTCCTCGGCGACCGCCCGGTACGACACGGGGACGAACCGCGCCCGGCCGTCCGGCGTGGCGAACCGGTCGAGGAAGAGGCGGGGCGTGCCCGGATGCACCGCGCCGGCGGTCTCGCCGTCCCGCGCCGGGTCCTCGTCACCGGCCGCTGCGGTTACGTCCAGCGAGGCGTCCTCGCAGTCCGTGGTGCCCTCGTCGTCGGCGTCGGCCACCGCCGGGCACGGCCAGAACACCCCGTTCTCCTCCGCCAGCCTGCGATACGTGATCCCCGAGTAGTCCGCCGCCCCGCCCGCACTGGCCCGCCGCAGTTCCTCGAAGACCTCCTCGGGGTCGGTCGGGAAGCCTTTCTCCGGGGCCGTGCCCTTTCCGTCACCCAGCCGTGCCGCGAGCTCGTGCATGACCTCCAGGTCGGTGCGCACGCCCTCCGGCGGGCTGATCGCGCGCCGGCGCAGCAGCACCCGCCCCTCCAGGTTGGTCGTCGTACCGGTCTCCTCCGCCCACTGGGTGACCGGAAGGACGACGTCCGCCAGGGCGGCCGTCTCCGACAGCACCACGTCGCACACCGCAAGGAAATCAAGGGACTTGATGCGGTCCTCGATGTGCGCGGCACGCGGCGCCGACACCACCGGGTTGGAGCCCATGAGCAGCAGCGACTTGATATCCGTGCCGAGCGCGTCCAGCAGCTCGTAGGCACTGCGCCCCGGCCCGGGCAGGCTGTCCGGGTCCACGCCCCACACCTCGGCGACATGCCGCCGCGCCGCCGGGTCGTCCAGCTTGCGGTAGCCGGGCAGCTGGTCGGCCTTCTGGCCGTGCTCGCGCCCGCCCTGGCCGTTGCCCTGCCCGGTGAGGCAGCCGTATCCGGACAGCGGCCGGCCCGCCCGCCCGGTCGCCAGGCACAGGTTGATCCACGCGCCCACGGTGTCCGTGCCCTTGGACTGCTGCTCGGGCCCGCGCGCGGTGAGCACCATCGCGTGCTCCGGCTCGCAGAACATCCGGACGGTTTCCCGGAGTTGAGGAACGGACACCCCCGTGATCCGCTCCACGTACTCCGGCCAGTGCGCCATCGCCGCGGCCCGTGCCTCCTCCCAGCCGGCCGTGCGCTCCTGGACGTACTCCTCGTCCACCCGCCCCTCGGCGACGACCAGGTGCAGCAGCCCGAGGGCCAGCGCGAGGTCGGTGCCGGGGCGGGGCGCCAGGTGCAGGTCGGCCTGCTCGGCGGTCTTCGTGCGGCGCGGGTCGATGACGATGAGCGTGCCGCCGTTCTCGCGCAGCTCGTTGAAGAAGCGGAGCGAGGGCGGCATCGTCTCCGCGAGGTTGGAGCCGACGAGGATGACACAGCCCGTCCGCGGAATGTCCTCCAGCGGGAACGGCAGCCCCCGGTCCAGGCCGAACGCCTTGATCCCGGCCGCGGCCGCCGACGACATGCAGAAGCGGCCGTTGTAGTCGATCTGCGAGGTGCCGAGCACGATCCGCGCGAACTTGCCGAGGCTGTACGCCTTCTCGTTCGTCAGGCCGCCGCCGCCGAAGACCCCGCACGCGTCCGGGCCATGTTCCGTGCGCGTGCGGGCCAGCCCCTCCGCGACGCGGTCCAGCGCCTCGTCCCAGGTGGCCGGCACGAGCGTGCCGCCCGACCGCACCAGCGGCGAGGTGAGACGGACGCTCGATTCCAGCACTGCCGGGGCCGTACGGCCCTTGCCGCACAGTGCCCCCTTGTTCACCGGGAAGTCCGGCCGCTCGACCACCGCGACACCCCCGCCCTGCAGGGGCGTGAGGTTCATTCCGCACTGCAGGGCGCAGTACGGGCAGTGCGTGGGCGTCGCGGAGTTCGGCATGTCGTTCAGCGTGCTTCGGACGTGTTACGTGCGGCACGGCTCCCTGTTACGCGCCCGGGACGGTGACCTCTTCGCCGGCGTCGGGGCGCCGTGAGGCGGGCCGTTCTGGCCGGCGCGGCCCCGCATGCCGAAGGGCGGGAGCAGGGCGAAGGCCCCGCTCCCGCCCGGTCAGGGACGGTCCTTGGTCAGAGGACGCCCTTGGTCAGCACTCGTAGGCGTAGTACGGAGTGTCGCCGGGCTCCAGGCCGATCCTCTCGGTCGCGCCCGGACCGATCTGGATGCACGGCGGGTCGAACCCGTCGACCTCGACGGTCGCGTAGATCGTGTAGCCGCACTCGTTCCAGATGTCGGCCCAGCCGTAGCCGTAGGCGACGACGTGGGCGCAGCCCGGCTCCCTCGCCTCAGCGGCCTCGGCCGCGGTGGCGGTTCCCGCCGCGGTCGCTCCGGTGAGCAGTGCCACCACGGCGGCCGTGGCGAACAGCGAGCGAAGACGAGTCATCACGTGTCCTTTCCCCCAGATCGCGGCAGGCGGTCCGGTCCGCCCCCGCACTGCCGTGGACACTATGGGTAGTTGAGCGACTACGGAAAGCTCCCACTGGGCTCTTCACGCAGTTGGCTGGCGTGCGCGCGTCAAAACATGCGCGTAAGAGCGTGAGCCGCCCCGGCCGGGCGCCTCACCGCTCCGCCGCCAACGCGTTCGCAACCCCCGCCTCGCGCTGCCCGAGGAACCGGGGATCCGGCTCGAACACGGCGTCCAGGGCCGCCTTTCCGGCCGCGAAGATCTCCCGCGTGCCGCCGTAGTACCAGGTGGCGTCGTGCCGGTCGTCGACCCCGACGCCGTACGACGTCACGCCCGCCTCCTGGCACAGCGCGACCGCCCGCCGGATGTGGAAACCCTGGCTGATCAGCACCGCCTCGTCGACGCCGAAGATCTTCTTCGCGCGGACGCAGGAGTCCCAGGTGTCGAAACCGGCGTAGTCGCTGACTATGCGGGAGTCGGGAACGCCGTGCCGCGTCAGATACGTCCGCATGGCGTCGGGCTCGTCGTAGTCCTCGCGGCTGTTGTCGCCGGTGACGAGGACGACCTCGATCCGCCCCTCGCGGTACAGCTGTGCCGCCGCGTCGAGGCGGTGCGCGAGATAGGGGGACGGCTCGCCCTCCCACAGGCCGGCGCCGAAGACGACGGCGACATCGGTGCGCGGCACGTCGGCCGTGGTGCGCAGCCGGTCGCCCGTCACGACGTACATCCAGGTGGCCGGAAGCAGCCCCAGTACGCACGCCGACATCACGGCCTGCACCAGTCGCCGCCGCCCTGCGCGGCTGCGCGGCAGACGTGGTCCTCGCAGCTTCGGTCGGCGCATGTGGATGGTCCCTCCCCCGTCGGCGAACCGCCTGTCCTCGACACAAAGGGACGTCCTGTCAGCCCCCGCGGTTCACCCAAGCCGACGTGACCAGCTTCACTCGCCCTGCGAAACCGCAGGTCACCCCACCTCACACACCCCGGACCCCCCACGGTGAACCCGGTGTAAAAACCCGTCATTCCCGCGCAACGGGAAGGCAACGTCCCGCCGCCACCATCGGTTCATGACGGCGTCGAACCCGCTTCACGACGAGTCCACGACGGTCCACCTCGACAGTACGGCGCACATCATGAACCGGATCAGCAGCCAGCTCGCCAGCCAGCTCAGCCTCGTCTCGATCGACGGCAGACGGCGCCCCGAGCCGCCCGCGCTCGTCGTCGTGGCCCACGGCAGCCGCGACCCGCGCGCCCTGAGCACCGTCCGCGCGCTCCTCGGCAAGGTCCGCGCCCTGCGCCCCGGTCTGCCGGTTCACCTCGGCCACATCGAGCTGAACGAGCCCCTGCTCCCGGACACCCTCGCCGCCCTCGGCACCCGCGAGGCGATCCTCGTCCCCCTCCTCCTCAGCCGCGGCTACCACGTCAAGCGGGACATCCCCGAGATGGCCGCCGAAGCCGGCGTCCACGCGCGCGTGGCCCCCGCACTGGGCCCGCACCCCCTACTGGTCGAGGCCCTGTACGCCCGCCTCGTCGAGGCCGGCTGGCGCAACCGCATGGACGAGCCCACCCGCCGAGCGAGCGCGGTCGTCCTGGCCGCGGCCGGCTCCCGCGACCCCGATTCCAAGGTCGACACGGCCCGCACGGCCCACCTCCTGGCCAACCGCCTGGGCGTCCCGGTGGTCCCGGCCTACGCGACCACGGCGGCCCCGACGGTCCCGGAGGCCATCACCGCCCTGGCAGCCCGGGGCCGCACACGGGTAGCGGTCGCGTCCTACTTCACGGCCCCGGGCCGCTTCGCGACGGAGTGCGCGCAGACGGCCCCATGGATCGCGTCCGCGCCCTTGGGCACGCATCAGGCGATGGCCCGCCTGATCCTGCACCGCTACGACCAGACCCTGGCAGCCCCGGCCACCACGGAACCGGCCTTGGCGTCGGCTTAGAACGCCGGTGCAGGCGGACGTCCCTCCGGCGCGCGGGGCTGTATCGATGTGCGGCTCCGCCGCGTGGGCGCGACAAGCCCCCACGACCCGCACACGCAAGCCAACAGAATCCGGCAGACGGGTAGGCGCAACACAGCCCTCCGTTTGTCAGTGCCTGCCCGTACTGTCGGTGCATGTACTACGACGAGTCGGCAGTCGAACGCTGGGCAGCCGAGCCCGACAAACGACCGGGCCGCACGGCCTTCCAACGCGACCGCGCCCGCGTGCTCCACTCCGCGGCCCTACGGAGACTCGCCGGTAAGACACAGGTAGTCACCCCAGGAACCCACAGCCAGGCCTGGGACCCCAGCCCCCGCACCCGTCTGACCCACTCCCTGGAGTGCGCCCAGGTCGGCCGAGAGCTCGGCGCAGCCCTCGGCTGCGATCCCGACCTCGTGGAAGCGGCCTGCCTCTCCCACGACCTCGGCCACCCCCCTTTCGGCCACAACGGCGAAGTGGCGCTGAACGAATTCGCCGAGGACTGCGGCGGCTTCGAGGGCAACGCCCAGTCCCTGCGGCTCCTCACGCGCATCGAACCCAAGCGGTTCACCCCGGAGGGCTCCGTGGGCCTCAATCTCACCCGCGCCACCCTCGACGCCGCCACCAAGTACCCCTGGCCGCGCGGCGCGCGTCCGACCGACCCGAAGTCCCCGAAGTTCGGCGTCTACGAGGACGACCGGCCCGTCTTCGACTGGGTCCGCAAGGACGCCCCCGGCACCCGCACCACCTTCGAGGCCCAGGTCATGGACTGGTCCGACGACGTGGCGTACTCGGTGCACGACGTCGAGGACGGCCTGCACGCCGGCCACATCGACCCCAACTGCCTGCACGCCGACCCGGAGCGGCAGGAGATCTTCGCGGTCGCCATCGGGCGGTACGTCCCCGAGGACACCGACCCGGCCGAGCTGGCCGCAGCCCTCGACCGGCTCCAGGAAGAACCGTGGTGGCCGCACGGCTACGACGGTTCGGCCGTCGCCCAGGCCCGCCTGAAGGACGCCACCAGTCAGCTCATCGGCCGGTTCTGCCTGGCCGCCGAGAGCGCCACGCGCGCCGCGTACGGCGCCGGCCGGCTCTCCCGCTACGCGGCCGAACTCGTCGTACCGCACGCGACGCGCCTGGAGTGCGCGGTCCTCAAGGCCGTCGCCGACCGGTACGTCATGCAGCGCGCCGAACAGGAACGGCTGCGCGCCGACCAGCGCATCGTCGTCGCCGAACTGGCCGAGGCGCTCACCGCCCGCGCGCCCGACGGGCTGGACCCGCAGTTCCGGGCCCTGTTCGACGAGGCCGAGGACGACCGCGCCCGCAAGCGCGTGATCGTCGACCAGATCGCCTCCCTGACGGACGCGGCGGCCCGCACCCTGCACGCACGGTTCACACAGCGGGCCTGAAGGGGCCGGGACACAGGGGCGGTGCGCTCACCCGACCGGTACCGGTGAGACACCTGTGGCGAACGGGCACTCGAAAGTGACCCTGCGTGGCCTGATCGGGTCACCCCCTCTTCCCGCATCACGCTGCGTGCGGGACGCTCATGTGGCGGCACCCTTACGAGGAGGCATCAAGTGGTCGACGCGGATCAGACATTCGTCATCGTCGGAGGCGGACTCGCCGGCGCGAAGGCGGCCGAGACGCTCCGAGCGGAGGGCTTCACCGGGCGGGTGATACTGATCTGCGACGAGCGCGACCACCCGTACGAGCGGCCGCCGCTGTCCAAGGGCTACCTCCTCGGCAAGGAGGAGCGCGACAGCGTCTTCGTACACGAACCCGCCTGGTACGCGCGCAACGACATCGAGCTGCACCTCGGCCAGACCGTCGACCGCATCGACCGTACGGCGAAGACGGTGCGGTTCGGCGAGGACGGCACCGTCGTCCACTACGACAAGCTCCTGCTGGCCACCGGCGCCGAGCCGCGCCGCCTGGACATTCCGGGCACGGACCTGACCGGCGTCCACCACCTGCGCCGGCTCGCGCACGCCGAGCGCCTCAAGGGCGTCCTCACCTCCCTCGGCCGCGACAACGGACACATCGTGATCGCCGGCGCCGGCTGGATCGGCCTCGAGGTCGCGGCAGCGGCCCGCGAGTACGGCGCCGAGGTCACCGTGATCGAGCCGGAGCCGACGCCGCTGCACGGCGTGCTGGGCCCCGAGCTGGGCGCGCTCTTCGCCGAGCTGCACCGTGAGCGCGGGGTGCGCTTCCACTTCGGGCGGCGGCTGACGGAGATCGTCGGCCAGGACGGCATGGTGCTGGCCGCCCGCACGGACGACGGCGAGGAGCACCCCGCGCACGACGTCCTGGCGGCCATCGGCGCAGCCCCGCGCACCTCGCTGGCGGAATCGGCCGGACTGGAGATCGCCCACCGCGCGTACGGCCGCGGCGTCGTGGTCGACGAGCGGCTGCGCACCTCCGACCCCGACATCTACGCGGCCGGCGACGTCGCCTCCTTCCCGCACGCCCTCTTCGACACCCGGCTGCGCGTGGAGCACTGGGCCAACGCGCTCAACGGCGGCCCGGCGGCGGCGCGCGCGATGCTCGGCCGCGACGTCACCTACGACCGCGTGCCCTACTTCTTCTCCGACCAGTACGACTTGGGGATGGAGTACAGCGGATGGGCGCCGCCGGGGTCGTACGACGAGGTGGTGATCCGCGGGGACGCCGGGAAGCGGGAGTTCATCGCGTTCTGGGTGAAGGACGGCCGGGTGCTGGCCGGGATGAACGTGAACGTGTGGGACGTCACAGACCCCATCCAGCAGCTGATCAGCTCGAAGGCACAGGTGAACACGGACGCCCTGGCCGACCCGCACATTCCACTCGAAAACCTCGCACCATAGCTGTCAGTCCACCACCGTAGAATTCACGCGTGGCAGGACGGATCAACGACGAGGACGTGAAGGCGGTACGGGACGCGGTCCCGATCGACGCCGTGGTGTCCGAGTACCTCCAGCTGCGCAACGCCGGGGGCGGGAACCTCAAGGGGCTGTGCCCCTTCCATGACGAGAAGTCGCCGTCCTTCCAGGTCAGCCCGAGCAAGGGGTTCTTCCACTGCTTCGGCTGCCAGGAGGGCGGCGACACCATCACGTTCGTGATGAAGGTCGACCACCTCTCGTTCTCCGAGGCGGTCGAGCGGCTCGCCGCCCAGGCCGGCATCACCCTGCGTTACGAGGAGGGCGGGTACAACCCGTCGCACCAGCGCGGCGAGCGGATCCGCCTGGTCGAGGCCCACAAGATCGCCGCCGAGTGGTATGCCGAGCAGCTCGCGAGCAGCCCCGAGGCCGACACCGGCCGGATCTTCCTCGCCGAGCGCGGCTTCGACCAGGGCGCCGCCGTCCACTTCGGCGTCGGCTACAGCCCCCAGGGCTGGGACCACCTGACCCGCTATCTGCGCGGCAAGGGCTTCACCGACAAGGAACTGCTCCTGTCCGGGCTGTCGCAGGAGGGCCGCCGCGGCCCCATCGACCGCTTCCGGGGCCGCCTGATGTGGCCGATCCGCGACATCGGCGGCGACGTGGTCGGCTTCGGCGCCCGCAAGCTGTACGAGGCGGACAACGGACCCAAGTACCTCAACACCCCCGACACGGCGATCTACAAGAAGTCCAACGTCCTCTACGGCATCGACCTCGCCAAGAAGGACATCGCGAAGTCGAGCCGCGCGGTCGTCGTCGAGGGCTACACGGACGTCATGGCCTGTCACCTCGCCGGCGTCACCACCGCCATCGCCACCTGCGGTACGGCCTTCGGCGGCGACCACATCAAGATCCTGCGCCGGCTGCTCATGGACAACGGCTCGGCCCGCGTCATCTTCACCTTCGACGGCGACGCGGCCGGCCAGAAAGCGGCCCTGCGCGCCTTCGAGGACGACCAGAAGTTCGCGGCGGAGACGTACATCGCCATCGCGCCGGACGGCATGGACCCCTGCGAACTGCGCCTGGCGAAGGGCGACGACGCGGTCGCCGACCTGGCCGAACCCCGCACCCCGCTCTTCGAGTTCGCACTGCGCCAGATCGTCCTGCGCTACGACCTGGACACCCCCGCGGGCCGCGCCGCCGCCCTGGACGAGGCGGCCCCGATCGTCGCCCGCATCAAGAACAGCGGCGCCCAGCACGAGGTCGCCGTCCAGCTGGCCGGCATGCTCGGCATCCTGGACACCCAGTTCGTCGTCAAGCGGGTGGCACAGCTGGCGCGTTGGGCCCGCGACCGGGGCGGACGGGGCCCGGCCCCGCAGTCCCGCGACGCCCGGCAGTACGACGCCGCCCCCGGCCCCCGCGCCTCCGGCCCGGCCCTCACCCTGCGCAACCCCGTCTACGCCACCGAGCGCGAGCTCCTCAAACTCGCCCTCCAGCGTCCCGAGTTGGCCTCCCCGGCCTTCGACGCATACGGAGTCGACGAGTTCACCGCCGCGCCCTATGCCGCCGTACGCCAGACGATCATGGACGCGGGCGGTGCGGAGTTCGGCGTCCGGGACCCGCAGGAGTACTTGGTCCGCGTCCGCGAGGCGGCCCCCGACGACCAGGTCCGCGCGATGGTCACGGAGCTGGCGGTCGAGCCGATCATGCGCCGCACCGTCGACGAGGTGTACGCGGGCACGGTTCTGGTCCAGGTCCGCCGCCGCGCCGTGGAACGCCGGATCCGCGACATCCAGTCCCAGATGACCCGCCTGTCGACGGGCGGCGACCCCGCCCAACTGGCCGCCGTGCAGAACGAGCTGTGGGTGCTGCAGCAGTACGACCAGGCATTGCAGGGTCGGGGCGCCGCAGCGCTCTGACGGATCCACGGGCATCCGCTACGGCGGGGTATCCACGCGGTCACGGACCGGACGCAAAAAGTCACCGCACGCCCCTCGTGGCGGCGATGTGTCGTACTCCACACTGGGTTCCGGTGCCTGAGTCCTCGGAGCGCGGCCGATCCGTTCCCCACGGGTCCCACACCCCCGCGGTTCCGCTCATCGCGTACGGGACGGACAGCGGCGAGGCCGCCGACTCCGCCCTCGAAGCAGCGCTGCCGTACGCCTCGGCAGCGATCATCCTGGAGGTCGCCCCCGTGCAGACCCAGACCCTGATCGAGACCGACAAGAGTACGGACGGCACGGAGCCGGACGCGGAGACCGACGTTCTCGTCGCGGTCCCGCCGCAGAGCCGTGTCGCGCACCACCCCGAGTCGGAGCCGGAGGCATCGCCCGAGCCCGCGGAGCCGCCGGTCGGGGCGCTGGACGGCGCCTACACCGCCGAGCCGGTGGAAGCACCGCTGCCGGCCCGCACCCGCGCCGCCGACACCAGCGGACCCTCCTCCGACCTGTTCCGCCAGTACCTGCGGGAGATCGGCCGCATCCCCCTGCTCACCGCGGCCGAGGAGGTCGAGCTCGCCCGCCGCGTCGAGGCCGGCCTGTTCGCCGAGGAGAAGCTGAGCACCGCCCCCGACCTGGAGAGCCGCCTCGCCCTCGACCTGGACCGCCTGGTCGTCATGGGCCGGATGGCCAAGCGGCGCCTGATCGAGGCGAACCTGCGCCTCGTCGTGTCCGTGGCGAAGAGGTACGTCGGCCGCGGGCTGACCATGCTCGACCTCGTCCAGGAGGGGAACCTCGGCCTGATCCGGGCCGTCGAGAAGTTCGACTATGCCCGTGGCTACAAGTTCTCGACGTACGCCACCTGGTGGATCCGCCAGGCCATGTCCCGCGCCCTCGCCGACCAGGCCCGCACCATCCGAGTGCCGGTCCACGTCGTCGAGTTGATCAACCGGGTCGTCCGCGTCCAGCGCCGCATGCTCCAGGAACGCGGCTACGAACCGACGCCGGAGGAGGTGGCCGCCCACCTCGACATCCCGCCCGAGCGGGTCAGCGAAGTGCTGCGGCTGGCCCAGGAACCGGTGTCGCTGCATGCGCCGGTGGGCGAGGAGGACGACGTGGCGCTCGGCGACCTCATCGAGGACGGCGACGCGGCGTCACCTGTGGAGTCGGCGGCGTTCCTGCTGCTCAGGGAGCACCTGGAAGCGGTGCTGTCGACTTTGGGCGAACGGGAACGCAAGGTCGTCCAACTCCGCTACGGCCTCGCGGACGGCCGCCCCCGCACCCTGGAGGAGATCGGCCGCATCTTCGGCGTGACGCGGGAGCGGATCAGGCAGATCGAGTCGAAGACTCTCAACAAGCTGCGGGACCATGCGTTCGCGGATCAGCTGCGGGGCTATCTGGACTGACGCCGTCCGCGGGCCGGTGGGGTTTGGCCGCGCAGTCCCCCGCGCCCCTGAAGGGGCGTCAGCTGCACGTACCCAAGGGGCGCGGGGAACTGCGCGACCAGCCACAATGGACCCGCAGCCGCCCCGCGACGCCATGTGGCACCCCCGAACGCGGACTCAGTCCACCTCCGCCACCGCCTGAGCGAACTGCGCCTTGTACAACCGCGCATACGCCCCGTCCGCCGCCAACAACTCCCCGTGCGCACCCTGTTCCACGATCGAGCCGTTCTCCATCACCAGGATCGTGTCCGCGTCCCGGATCGTCGACAACCGATGCGCGATCACGAACGACGTCCGCCCGTGCGCGAGCTTCGCCATCGCCTTCTGGATCAACACCTCCGTACGGGTGTCGACGGACGAGGTCGCCTCGTCGAGGACCAGGATCACCGGGTCCGACAAGAACGCCCGAGCGATGGTGATCAGCTGCTTCTCGCCGGCGCTGACCCCGCTGCCCTCGTCGTCGATCACCGTGTCGTACCCGTCGGGCAGCGTACGGACGAACCGGTCGGCGTGGGCGGCCCGAGCCGCCTCCTCGATCTCGCCCCGGGTGACCTCCCGGGAGGCGCCGTACGCGATGTTCTCCGCGATCGTGCCGCCGAACAGCCACGTGTCCTGCAGCACCATCCCGATCCCGGCCCGCAGTTCGTCCCGGGACATCCGGGCGATGTCGACCCCGTCGAGGGTGATGCGCCCGGACGACACGTCGTAGAAGCGCATCAGCAGATTCACGAGAGTCGTCTTGCCGGCGCCCGTCGGGCCCACGATCGCGACCGTGTGCCCGGGCTCCACCGCCAGTGACAGGTCCTCGATCAGCGGCTTCTCCGGGTCGTACCGGAAGGACACGCCCTCCAGCGCCACCCGTCCGCGCAGCTCCTCGGGCCGCACACCCGGCACGGGGTCCGCGTCCTGCTCCTCGGCGTCCAGCAGCTCGAAGATCCGCTCCGCCGACGCCACACCCGACTGCACCAGGTTCGCCATCGACGCGACCTGCGTCAGCGGCATCGAGAACTGCCGCGAGTACTGGATGAAGGCCTGCACGTCACCGATGGACAGCGAGCCGGACGCCACCCGCAGACCGCCGACCACCGCCACCAGGACGTAGTTGATGTTCGACACGAACAGCATCAGCGGCTGCATGACCCCGCTGTTGAACTGCGCCTTGAACCCGGCCTCGTACAGCGCCTCGTTCTGCTCGGCGAACTGCTGCGCCGACTCCTCCTGCCGCCCGAACACCTTCACCAGGGTGTGCCCGCTGTACATCTCCTCGACGTGCGCGTTGAGCTTGCCGGTGGTCCGCCACTGCTGCACGAAGTGCGGCTGCGACCGCTTGCCGACGCGCGTGGCGACCACGAACGACAGCGGCACGGTCACCAGCGCGACCAGTGCCAGCAGCCACGACACCCAGAACATCATCGCCAGCACACCGATGATGGTGAGCACGGAGTTGATGAGCTGGCCCATCGACTGCTGGAGGGTCTGCCCGATGTTGTCGATGTCGTTGGTCGCCCGGGACAGCACCTCACCGCGCCGGCTCTTGTCGAAGTACGACAGCGGCAGCCGCGACAGCTTCGTCTGGACGTCCTCACGCATCCGGTACATCGTCCGGTTCACGGCACGGTTCACCAGCCGCGTCGCCCCCGCCATCAGCACACCGGCGACGAGGAACACGGTGAGCGCGAAGAGCAGTACGTTCCCCACCGCGCCGAAGTCGATGCCCTGGCCCGGCGTGAAGTCGGTGCTGCGCAGCATGTCGG
This sequence comes from Streptomyces sp. NPDC012935, assembly GCF_042900345.1. Taxonomy (NCBI): domain Bacteria; kingdom Bacillati; phylum Actinomycetota; class Actinomycetes; order Kitasatosporales; family Streptomycetaceae; genus Streptomyces; species Streptomyces sp. NPDC012935. The sequence goes on along the minus strand of NZ_JBIBBC010000004.1, from coordinate 161,717 downwards.
CGATCTGGTTGTCGCCGCGTTCCCGCATGGCCGCGAGGACCTGCTCCTTGCTCATCCCGGACTCGAACTGCCGGCCCACGATGCCGGCGAAGACCAGGTCGGTGGCCGTACCGAGGATCTTCGGTCCGGCGACCGACAGGCCCACGCTCACGACCACGCAGACCAGCAGCGCGTAGATGGTGACCCGCTCGGGCTTGAACTGCGCGACCAGCCGTCTGCCCGACACCTTGAAGTCCAGCGAGCGCTGGTCGGGGCCGCCGCCGGCCATCATCCGCCCCATCGGCCCGGCCATCAGGCAGCCTCCGCTTCCGTCAGCTGGGAGAGCACGATCTCCCGGTAGGTCTCGTTGTCCGCCATCAGCTCGTGGTGCCGGCCCGTGCCGACGACCTGTCCCTCGTCGAGCACGACGATCCGGTCCGCGTCCCGGATGGTCGCCACCCGCTGGGCGACGATGACGACGGTCGCCTCGGCGGTCTCGCGCCCGAGCGCCGCACGCAGGGCGGCGTCGGTGGCGTAGTCGAGGGCGGAGAAGGAGTCGTCGAAGAGATAGATCTCCGGACGCTGGACCAGCGTCCGCGCGATCGCAAGCCGCTGCCGCTGACCACCGGAGACATTGGTCCCGCCCTGCGAGATGGGCGCGTTCAGCCCGCCCTCCAGCCGCTCGACGAACTCCTTGGCCTGCGCCACCTCGAGCGCCTGCCACAGTTGCTCGTCCGTCGCGTCGGGATTGCCGTAGCGCAGGTTGGTCGCGACCGTCCCGGCGAACAGGTACGGCTTCTGCGGCACCAGCCCGACGGTCCTGGCCAACAACTGGGGATCGATGGCCGCCACGTCCTCCCCGTCCACGAGCACCCGCCCGTCGGTCGCGTCGAACAGCCGTGGGACGAGCCCCAGCAGGGTCGACTTCCCGCTGCCCGTCGAGCCGATGACGGCGGTCGTCTCGCCCGGCAGCGCGACCAGGTCGATGGACTTCAGCACCGGCTCCTCGGCACCCGGGTAGCGGAACCCGGCGCCGCGGATCTCCAGATGACCGTGCCGGCGCAGCTCGCGCACCGGCGCGAGAGGCGGCACCACGCTCGACGACGTGTCCAGGACCTCCTGGACGCGCTCGGCGCAGACCTCCGCGCGCGGCACCATCATGAACATGAAGGTGGCCATCATCACGGACATCACGATCTGCATGAGATAGGCGAGGAACGCGGTCAGGTCACCGATCTGCATCCCGCCGCTGTCGATGCGATGGGCTCCGAACCACACCACCGCGATCGACGACAGGTTCACCACCGTCATGACGATCGGGAACATCAGCGCGAGCAGATTGCCGGTGCCCATCGCCATCTCGGTGAGCTCGACGTTGGCCTTGCGGAAGCGGTGCTGCTCGTACTCGTCGCGCACGAAGGCGCGGATCACGCGGTTGCCGGTGATCTGCTCGCGCAGCACCCGGTTCACCGTGTCCAGCCGCACCTGCATGGTCCGGAACAGCGGCCGCAGCCGCCGGACGATCAAGGTCACGCTGATGCCGAGGACCGGGACCACGGCCACCAGCACCGCGGACAGCGGCACGTCCAGGCCGAGGGCGAGCACGATGCCGCCCACGCACATGATCGGCGCCGACACCATCAGCGTGAACGTCATCAGCGCCAGCATCTGCACCTGCTGGACGTCATTGGTCGTACGGGTGATCAGCGAGGGCGCGCCGAAGTGGCCCACCTCACGCGCCGAGAACGACTGCACCCGGTCGAAGACGGCCGCCCGCACGTCGCGGCCGAGCGCCGACGCGGTCCGGGCGCCGTAGTACACGGCACCGATGTTGCACACGACCTGCGCCAGCGAGATGCCGATCATCAGGGCGCCGTAGGACAGGATGTAGCCGGTGTCGCCGGTGACGACACCCTTGTCGATGATGTCCGCGTTCAGCGTGGGCAGGTAGAGCGTGGCGCAGGTCTGCAGGAACTGCAGCAGCACCAGCCAGGCGATGGGTTTTCGGTAGGGCCTGAGGTAGGTCCGCAGAAGTCGTATGAGCACGCTGCTTCTCTCGGCGTCGACGAAGGGGCGATTGGTTGCCCCTGGCCCCTATCGTCGAACACTCCGGCCGCGTTACCCCAACCGATTAATCCGTCAGCGCCGCTTCATACGGCCTTCCGGGTGCGAACTCATACCGGTCTCTTACGTTCCACCGGGCCGCGGCCCGCGGGCCCCAGCACTACGGCCGGAACGCCCCCGGATGCGTCTGCTCCCGCACCGACACGAACTGCTGCCGCACCGCCTGCCCCACCGCCAGCTCCTCACCCGGCTCCAGGACCTGCGCGGATGCGCCCTGCCAGACCGGCGGCGTGCGCGGGTCGAGCGTGCCCTGCGACACGCCCAGCGCCCAGGCGGCCTGCCGAGCCGCGCCGATCGCCGCGTAGTCCGCGGGCTGCGGTACGACGACCTGCGCCCCGAAGAGCATGGGCGCCGCCGCCTGCACGGCCGACAGCTCGGCCGCCGCGCCCAGCAGGAAGATCCGCCGCACCTCGACACCCCGGCCGCGCAGCACGTCCAGCGCGTCCGCGAGCCCGCACAGCATGCCCTCGAACGCCGCCCGCGCCAGATGCTCCGGCTTCATCGACTCCCGCCGCAGCCCCGCCAGCATGCCCGCCGTGTGCGGCAGATGCGGCGTGCGCTCGCCCTCCAGATAGGGCAGCAGCACCAGGCCGTGCGAGCCCGGCGTCGACTTCATCGCCAGGTCGGACAGGCCCTCCAGATCGGCCACGCCGAGGAGTTCGGCGGCGCCGCGCAGGGTGCGTACGGCGTTGAGGGTGGTGACGACCGGAAGGTGCATGCCGGTCGCGTCGGCCAGCGAGGTGATCATCCCGCTGCTGTCGACGAGCGCCTCGGGGTGCACGGCCATCACCGATCCGGAGGCGCCCAGCGACACGACCGCGTCACCCAGCCCGATGCCGAGACCGAAGGCGGCGGCCATGGTCTCGCCGGTCCCCGCGGAGATCAGCAGCCCCTCCGGCGTCGTACCGGCCGCTTCGGCGGGCCCGATCACCTCGGGGAGCATCGCCTGGTGGCCGAGCGCCAGCTCGACGAGATCGCCGCGGTAGGAACCGGTCGCCGCCGACCAGTAGCCGGTGCCGGAGGCGCCGCCCCGGTCCGTGGTCCTTCTCACAGGACGGCCGAGCAGCTGCCACACCAGCCAGTCGTGCGCCTGCAGGAGAACGGCCGCGCGTACGGCGTTCTCCGGCTCGGTCTTGGCGAGCCAGCGAAGCTTCGTCACCGGCTGAGGGGCCTGCGGCACACACCCCACGGCCTGCGCCCACGCCTCGCGTCCCCCCAGCGCGTCGATCAGATCGGCCGCCGCGACCTGCGCCCGCTTGTCGCCGCCGACCATCGCCGGGCGCACGGTGTTGCCCTGCGCGTCGAGCGGCACCACCGCGTTCTGCTGCGCCGACACGCCGATGGCCTGCACACCTTCGAGCAGCCCGCCGCCGGCTGCCTCACCGAGGGAGAGCAGCCAGGCCTGCGGATCCACGTCGGAGGGGCGCCCGGTTCCGTCCGGCGACTCCACCGGGTGCGGGGCATAACCCTGCCTGAGCACGGCACCTGTGTCCGCGTCGCAGACGACGATGCGAGTGAAATCGGGCGAACTGTCCAACCCGGCGACTATCCCCATGGCCCAAATTGTGCCGTAGCGCTGCGCTGTCTTGGGCCGTGGGCGTCGTAGGGGGTGCGTGCAGGATTCCGGGTGCGGGTTGTGTGGGGCTGGTCGCGCCACGCGGCGGGGCCGCAAATCGATACAGCCCCGCGCCCCTGGCGGCGTGCCAGGGCCCGGCGCCGTGGAGGTACCGATACCCCAAGCATCCGACAGCTCCCGTTACGTGTTGCTGGTGCCCCAGTCGTCCTCCGCGCCTCCGTTGTGGGCGCTGCGTTCGCGCAGGGAGCGGACTCGTTGGGCGACGGACTCGGGGACGCGCTCGCCCATCTTGTCGCTCACCGTGTGGTAGGCCTTGCCGGCGAAGACGCGGCCCTGGTGTGCCGCCGTCTCCGCGGTGTTGCGGACGGCGGGGTTCTGCGCGACCTGGCGCGCGGACTTCTTGAGCTGCTCGTAGCGCTCTCGTCCGGCGCGTGTGCCGAGGACGTAACCGACGGCGATTCCGATGACGAACGTGAGTCGGTAGCGCATGGCGGCCACCCTTCCCTTGCGTAGGTCCCTGGTGCGGCGTCGGCGCCGGGGGGGAACCGATTGGCGGAGCACCCCCCTGCTTGCGCTAATGTATGTGTCGCAGCGAGCGCACGCCCCCTGGCGAATACCCAGGTAGGTACGTTCGATGCAAACGAGGCATTCCTCCGTAGCTCAATTGGCAGAGCAGCCGGCTGTTAACCGGCAGGTTACTGGTTCGAGTCCAGTCGGGGGAGCTCGGTCCTCCGTAGCTCAATTGGCAGAGCAGCCGGCTGTTAACCGGCAGGTTACTGGTTCGAGTCCAGTCGGGGGAGCATGCTGAAGAGGACCCCGATGGGGTCCTTTTTCATGTGTGATCACCTGTCGCGGGAACCGTGCAGGTCGCGGGGGGAGTCCTTGAGGGCATGCGAAGTCGACCATACGAAGCAGGAGATCGTATGAGCGGCTATGCTGCGGCAGACGGCGCGCACACTTGTACGCGACACGCCGCTATGGGGCGGTAGCTCAGCCGGTTAGAGCAGCGGACTCATAATCCGTCGGCCGTGGGTTCGAGTCCCACCCGCCCCACCACTAACTACGCGAGCAGAACCGTTTCTGCCTGCGGAAACGTATGAACGGGGGGCACCACTCCATAGTGGTGCCCCCCGTTCATCTGTTCAGACCAAGATCCAGTGGACAGGTAGTGGACACGACGCGGGATCAGTGGACGGAAGGCCTCTCACGCTGCTTCCCGACTCCTCGTCGGAGCCCGTCGGGCGGTCCCGGTGGCCGTCGGCGGCAGTCCCGTCGGCAGCGTCCAGTCGTCCACGCCCGGTGACTCTGGGCGGGCGACTGTGATGCGTGTGAGCGAGAAGTCCGCTCGCTGCTCCTCCGAGTAGCGGTCGTTGAAGTTTTGCAGACGGGGCAGGACCTCGTCCGGCTCCATCAACTTCATGCCGTACGCCGGGTCATCCCGTTCGTACAGCTGTCGACTGAGGGTCTTCGCCGCCTTCTCTTCCGTCACGGCCCACGTGTACGGGGTGTCACAAAAGTTGCACTCCAGATTGCAGTCGAAGGTCCACACGAACAGGCAGTGGCGTCCAGCGGCGCTCCCCCCGCCCTGAACTGCCGCCGCCCGGAAGCGCACAGGGGCCACGGGCATGTCGCCCGGACCCACTCCCGCCCGTGCGCCGGCCCCTTGCCCCGCCCGTCGCGACCGGCTGCGGGACTGCCCCGGTGTGCTAAACAGGGAGCAACCAAAGGGGCATTTTGCAGCAGCTCACGCTCGGAATCATGTCGCAGACCCGCAAGGAAAACGAGCATCGTCTGCCCGTTCACCCCGCTCATTTTGACCGCATCGACGCCGGTCTCCGCAAGCGCATCTACCTCCAGGAAAACTACGGAGAGCACTTCGGCGTCCCGGACAGCCAGCTCGCCCCGCTCGTCGCGGGCTTTCGCACGCGCGAGGAACTCATCGCCGACTGCGATGTCATCCTGCTGGCCAAACCACTCCACGAAGACCTGGCGGAACTGCGCGAGGGTCAGGTCTTGTGGGGCTGGCCGCACTGTGTCCAGGACGAGAGGCTCACCCAGACCGCCATCGACCGGCGGCTGACTTTGATCGCCTTCGAAGCGATGAACCACTGGACCCGCAGCGGCGCCTTCAACTTGCACGTCTTCCACAAGAACAACGAGCTGGCCGGGTACTCCTCGGTCCTGCACGCCATGCAGCTGACCGGAGTGACAGGCGACTACGGGCGGCGGCAGCGCGCGGTCGTGATCGGCTTCGGCGCGACCGCCCGCGGCGCAGTGACCGCGCTCAGCGGCCTGGGCGTGCACGACGTCGACGTGCTCACCGCGCGTGGCGTCACCGCCGTCAGCTCTCCCATCCACTCCGCGCGGATGGTCCACTTCGACCACGACAAAGCCGACGACACCCTCGACCCGCGACGCAGTGTCGCCCTCACTGAGGACGGCCCGCTGCCGCTGGCCGAGTTCCTCGCCGGGCACAACATCATCGTCAACTGCGTGCTGCAGGACACCGACGCGCCGCTGATGTTCCTGATAGACGAGGACCTGCCAAAGCTGGCCCCCGGCACCTTGGTCATCGACGTCTCCTGCGACGAGGGCATGGGCTTCGACTGGGCCCGGCCCACCACCTTCACCGACCCGATGTTCACCGTCGGCGACCACGTCAGGTACTACGCGGTGGACCACAGCCCCTCCTATCTGTGGAACTCCGCGACCTGGGAGAACAGCGAGGCCCTCCTGCCGTATCTGGACGTCGTGCTCCAGGGCCCCGACGGCTGGGACACCGACGACACGATCCGGCGCGCCATCGAGATCCGCCGTGGCGTCGTCCAAAACCCCAAGGTGCTCGCCTTCCAGCACCGCACCGCAAAGTACCCGCATGGTCACGAGGAGACCAGGGCGGCATTGCGGCCGTAGCGGCGGGGCATCTGGCGTTCAGTCGTCCTGCGACCACGGTCCCGAGTCGCCGCGGTCGGCGCCGGTCGCCTTCCGCCCCGGTCGCAGGGCAACAGCACGGTCATCCCGGCACCGGCACCGGACTGGCACGACGGCCGCCCCGGCTGACCGGCGTCAAGTCTTCGGCGCTGCCCGGTCGGTACCGGTATCGATGAGGATCTGTTCGGTGCGTGAGGTTGTCGGCGCGGACGGCATCGGCCATCGCGGTGCGTGCCGCCTCGGGCGTCGCGTGCGGTGGGACGACGAGGAGGGAGAAGTAGTCCTGATCGCCCCTGGTGACGAGGACGGTGTCGTCGCCGACCGGGAAGGAGTCGACATGGACGACGCGGTCGTCGACGAGCAGTCGCGTCGGCAGCGCGTCCCCGTCACTGCTTCGCCACCACAGAACAGCGCAGCTATCCCGCGGACGCCGAGGGAGGGATCCGCCTCCAGCTCACCGTGGACACCACCAGCGCGGCAGAACCGGCGCGGTCCTGGCTGGAGACCAGCCGCTCCTCGGGCAAGGACGGCCGCCGGACGTGAGGGTATCTCCGGAAGCGGTCCGTTCGGCCTCTTCGGGGAGTAGCGTGAACCCATCGGGAGCACTTCGCGCACCGGCCCCGATACCGGTGTCGTTCCTGGTGAGCAACGGCACCGGGCAACTGCTCACGCGCAGGGGTTCGGAGACGGGTTCGCACGATGTCCGCGACCACCGACCATCCCTCGCCGCGCGCCGTGCCCTTCAGGGCTCCGACCGCACGCCTCGCCCTCAAACCCGTGAGCCCCTCCTCGGGACAGGCCGAGCTGGACGGCGCCTGGTGGCCCCGCTCACGTGACCTGAGCCACGAACTCCCCGCGCTGGCCGACGTACTGGACCCGCTGTGGGGACGGATCACCCGTATTGCCGTCAACCCCCGCTACTGGCCGGTCATCCCGCAACGGATTTTCGTCAACGGCCATGTGGTGAAGGTCGGTTGGTTCACCTCGGAGCTGGACCCGCACAAGATCCTGCTGCTGTCCGGAACGTCGGGCCGCTGGGACCTCCTGGTGATTCCCCCGGAGACCACCGCCCCCTCGGCCGCCCGGCTGATGGCCGCCGCGAGCGCGAGCACCGCCCCGCAGTCGACCGCGACCGCTCTCATGACGGCGGAACAGGCCGACGAACCCTCCACATCCTGGGACACCGACGCCGACGCCGACGCCGACACCGGACGGACCGACTACCTGGCGGCACAGATGCGGCCATTTGCGCCACCGCCCCGGCCGTAAAGAGGCGGCCCGGATCGCGTGGCCGCCGCGTTGACACGGACCGTCGCCGGACGCGGAAAGACCGCACGGTGCCGGGCCATGCAACTCCGGAACACACGGCGAAGCATTCCGCCATTCCGCCTCGCCCGGACCCCGCGAGTACCCACCCGCCGGACAACAGCGAGGCCGACCATGATCGTTGCACGGAGCATCAGGAACCAGGCGCAGACGATGAAGGGCAGGATCACGGAAGAGCTCGGCCGAGTCACCCGCAACAGGCGACTGCAACGCCGAGGCAGGAACGACCGCGTCTCCGGAAGCCTGAAACAGGCCGTCGAGAAGACCAAGCACGCCTTCGGGCGGAACGGAAGCGGGCCCCGATGATGTACGACCAGACACGCGCCCGGCAATCCGCCGGCCAGACTCCGGGCCCGGCCGGACGCCGCAGCCCGAGCCCGGAGCCGCTGCTCCCGTCGGACGAACAGGACAAGATCGTCCAGCGTCTCCGGCACGCCCTCAACACCTTCGCCGACACCCCGCTCGAGGCGCTGGAAGAGGCCGAGAGCGCCTATGACGAAGCCACCGCCCAGCTCGTGAACGCCCTCGCGGAACGACGGCGTCTCCTTCGCGCCGGCTGGCAGGACCAGAACCCCGACGCACCGTCCGACGAACTTCGGCACGCACTGAGGCAGTACCGGGAGATCACCCAGCGACTGCTCCACATCTAGGCGGCCACTACTCCCCGTCGCGGCCGAGCGCGGAGTAGTGTCGACAGTACCGAGAGCATTTCGCACACCGGCTTCCACGCCGGGTCGTTCTCGGCGAAAGATGAAACCCGGGCCGCCGCAGAGGCGGCCCGGAGACGGGTCCGCATCATGTCGGCGACCTTGCACTCAACCCTGCCGCACCCCGAGCCCGTCGCAACCCCGGCAGCGCGTCTCGCCCTGAAGACCGACGGCACCTCCCGCGGACTCCTGGACGGTGCCTGGTGGCCCCGCTCCCGGGATCTGCTGAGCGAACTGCCCGCGCTGAGCGACGCGTTGGACCCCTTGTGGGGCCGCATCACCCGCATCGCCGTCAACCCGAAGTACTGGCCGGTCATCCCGCGCCAGGTTCCCGTGGACGGCCACATCGTCAAGGTCGGCTGGTTCACCCCGGAAATCGACCCGCACAAGCTGCTGCTCCTCTCCTACGGCACCGGCCGCTGGGACCTGCTGATCATCCCGCCCGAAACCGGGGCGGAGTCGGCGGCCCGGCTGATGGCTGCCGCGTCCGACTACGACGGCCCGCCCCTGACCGCGAGCGCGCTCATCGCCGCGGACGAGACCCGGCACGGCGTCGCCGCTACCGACGAGCCACTGGACCCGGACGAGGCATGGGAATACGAGGGCGGAGCCCCCGCGGTGTCCGCGGAGGCTCCGCCCCAGCCCGGTCCGCCCAGTCGAGCCAGTCGGCCCAGTCGCCTGATCGTCGGTATGTGAGGCGGCCGCCATGAACGCCTTCCTGGCAGTCGCCGCCTTCGTGGTTCTCATCGCAGCGGCGGCATACGTGATCCACCGGCTCAACATCCAGCACGCCGCCAGAATCGCCGTGCACCACTACAGCGCCCCCCTGCCCGGCCGCCGCGGACGCGGCACGCCACTACCCCCGGCGGAACCCGGCCGGTCCGAGTCGCCGACCTCCGGCGAGCGACGGGACCACCGCGACGGGGCCGTGGCCGCTTCCCGCCGCGCCGCCGACACAGCCGTACCTGACATACGGGGCTGAGCGGGGGTACCGCCACCTCCGCCGGCTCGGCTCACCGGGCTTTTTCGACAGCCGGGGCGGCCGGCTTCGTTCAGCACGGGTCTGAATGAGCCGAGTGCTCTGCAGCTCTGTCCACTTCGCAGGAACGCCGGAACGATTCGCACTCCAGGCGGGAACCGGAGTGTACGCCGAGGTGAGTTACTCGGACTCTTCCTGCGGAAGAGCGCGGCTGTTGATCGCGTCGGCGATGGCGTAGGCGGTGCGGACGAAGGACTCTGCCTGCTGCGCCGACAGGTTCACTACGGAGGTCTCCTCCAGGGCCCGCCACATCGCTGCCAAGGGCTCGCGCATGGCACGGCCCTTGTCGGTGAGGTGGACGACCATGACGCGCCGGTCGTGTGCGGCCGGCTCGCGCATGAGCAGGCCCGCGTCCTGCATGCGGCGTAGGGACTTGGAGACGGTGGAGTGGTCCAGGCCAACGCTTTCGAGCAGTTCGGACTGGGTCTGGCCGTCCCGGTCGAGGAGTTGCATGAGCAGCAGTTCCTGTCCCGGATGCAGGTCCATCTCGCGGAGCATGGCGGCGGCGCGGGCGCGGTGGGCGCGGGCGAGCTGGAAGATCGCGTAGCTCATCGGCCCCTCGCTGGCCGTGGAGGGGGTGCGGTGTGTGGGGGCGGGCATCGGTTCCTCAGACGGTGTGGGTGGGGTAGTCGGTGTAGCCGGCCACTCCGCCGCCGTAGAAGGTCGCCGGGTCGGGGGTGTTCAGCGGCGCGTCAGAGCGTAGCCGCTCGACCAGGTCCGGATTGGCGAGCGCGAGGGCGCCGACGGAGACAAGGTCGGCCGTGCCGTTGTCGACGTCCTTGGCGCGGGTGGGCAGGTCGGTGCCGGCCCGGTTGAGGATCAGCGTGGTCGGCCACAGCGCGCGCAGGGTGCCCAGCAGTTCCTCGTCGCCCGCGTGGAGGATGTGGAGGTAGGCGAGGCCGAGCGGGCTGAGGGCGCGCAGGAGCGCCGGATACAGCTCGGCGGTGTCGGACTCGGCGATGTCGTTGTAGGGGTTGCCGGGGGAGATGCGCAGGCCGGTGCGGTCGGCGCCGATCTCGTCGGCCACGGCAGCGGCTACCTCGACGGCGAAGCGGATGCGGTTGTCGAGGGAGCCGCCGTAGCGGTCGGTGCGCTGGTTGGTGTTGTCGGCGAGGAACTGGTGCACGAGGTAGCCGTTGGCGCCGTGGATCTCCACGCCGTCGGCGCCTGCCGCGACGGCGGCCGCTGCGGCGCGGCGGAAGTCGTCGACGGTCGCCGCGACCTCCTGCGTCGACAGAGCACGGGGCGCGGGCATCTCCTGGGGCCCGGACGCGGTGAACATCGCGCCCTGCGGCTGGATCGCCGAGGGGGCGACCGGCTGACGGCCGTGCGGGGTGTTGTCGGGGTGGGCGATACGTCCGGTGTGCATCAGCTGGATGACGATCCGCCCGTCGGCCTCGTGCACGGCGTCGGTGACCTTGCGCCACCCGGCGATCTGCTCGTCATTGTGGATGCCGGGGGTGAGGAGGTAGCCCTGGCCGTCGGTGGAGGGCTGGGTGCCCTCGGTGATGATGAGCGCGTGCGAGGCCCGCTGGGCGTAGTACTCGGCGTTCAGCTCGGTGGGTACGCCTTCAGGGGTGGAGCGGTCACGGGTCATGGGCGCCATGACCAGGCGGTGCGGGAGGGAGAGGGCACCGACGGTGGTGGGTGTCCACAGGGAGTTCAGCATGAAGGGTCCTTCGTACGGTGATGAACAGGTGGTGATCGGTAAAGGGGGGAGGGCGTGGCGGAAGGGAGTGGCGGCGTGATCAGTCGAGGGTGAGGACGAGCTTGCCCCGGACATGCCCGGCGTCGCTGACCTGCTGGGCCGTGGCGGCCTGGTCGAGCGGGTAGGCGGTGACGGTGGTGACGACCTTGCCGGTCGCGGCGTCCCGGGCCAGGGCGGCCAGGCGGGTGGCCGAGCGTTCCTGGGGGCCGTTGGCGAAGGTGATGCCGTGCTGGTGCGCGCGGAAGTCGGCGATGGTGACGATGCGCTCGGTGCCGCCCCGCAGGGTGATGGAGTCCTCCAGGGCTCCCTTCCCGGCCAGGTCGAACACCGCGTCCACGCCGTCGGGGGCCAGCGCCCGGACCCGCGCGACCAGGCCCTCGCCGTAGAGGGTCGCGGTGGCGCCGAGCGAGGCGAGGTAGTCCTGGTTGGCGGGGCCGGCGGTGCCGATGACACGCGCTCCGCGGGCAGTGGCGAGCTGGACCGCCAGGGTTCCGACCGCTCCGGCCGCGCCGTGCATCAGTACCGTCTCCCCGGCGGTGACGCCCAGCAGGTTCAGGACCCGCTCGGCTGTCTCGCCCGCCACCGGCAGCGCGGCCGCGTGCTGCCAGTCGAGGCCGGCGGGCTTGGGGGCCACCGTGGTGGCCAGCGCGTACTGGGCGTACGAGCCGGTGTCCGACCAGCCCAGCACCTCGTCGCCCACCTGCACGTCCTGCACGCCCTCACCCAGGGCGTCCACCACGCCGGCGAGCTCGCCACCGGGGACGGCGGGGAGCGGCGTGGGGAACACGGCCTCCATGGCCCCGGAGCGGATCTTGCCGTCCAGCGCGTTCAGCCCGGCCGCCTTGACGCGGACGCGGATCTGCCCGGAGCCGGGCTGCGGCACCTCGATGTCCGCCTCGTGCAGCACTTCCGTGCCGCCGAAACGGTCGAACAGGATGGCTCTCATGACGTCTCCTCTCGTGTCACCGCCCATTTAGGTGGCTGGACACATAATCAACGTAACAGCAAACATGTGGCTAGCCAAGTATTCGCTGTCGATGTCGAAAAGGATCAGATCCGGAAGGGGCGTAGGCGATGGTCCTGGCCTACCGTGTTCATCGCCTCGCAGGACGACCTTCGCGGGGAACGGCCCTCAGGTACGCGCGCCGCCAAGTGCCGAGCCAGGACTGGCTCCTGTGCGGCAATGTGAGTCGGCCGGGCCGTGCGGTGGCAGGCACAACCGCAGGCACAACCCGCGGTGGCCGAGGGCCTCACCCGCGGGGCACCGTCGGTGGGCGCTCGGACTCACACGTCCAGCTCCAGCTTGAGGAGGCACACGATCACCCCGGTATGGGCGCTCAGCAGGCCGGCCATCAGAAAGCCCCGCTGGTTCTCGAGCACCCGGTAGCGGCTGTGCCTCGGCTCCACCTGCGGGATGAGAACGGTGACCGGCCTGCCTTCGAGGGGAATCTGCTCGACGTAGTCGATGACCGGGTGCACCAGGGCGTGTTGAGGGCTGTCGACGATGTCGAGCCGCGCACCGGGGTCCCACCGTGCCCAGTCGGCACGCATGGACTCGGCTTTCGCCTGATCGTCGAACACGGCGACCACGACGACCTCGTCACCCAGCGCGTACGCGGCCTCGAGGGCGGACACGGCGACCGCGTCGACGCCCCCCAGGGGCACGATGACCAGCCCGCGGGTGCGTGTGGGGCGCGGTGGGGTGGCGTCCAGGCTGAGCTTGTCCTTGACGAACGTGTAGTACCGCTCGATTCGGGAGAACAGCAGCATCAGCAGCGGCACGATCAGAACGACGATCCAGGCGCCCTCGGTGAACTTGGTGGCGAGCAGGACGACACCGGCGACGGCGGTCAGTACGGCTCCGAGACTGTTGATCAGCGCCCGCGTCCACCATCTGTCGGGGCGCTGCGTGCGCCAGTGCCGGACGAGGCCGATCTGACTGATGGTGAAGCCGACGAAGACCCCGATGGCGTAGAGCGGGATCAGGCGTTGGGTGTCGGCGTCGACGATGAGCAGCAGGGCGCCGGCCAGCACGGCAAGGGCGGCGACGCCCCAACGATGGACGGGCCGCTCGGAGCGGAGGGCGAAGATGTGGGGCAGCCGGTCGTCCTTGGCCAGCAGGCTCATCAGGACCGGTAGACCGCCGAAGCTCGTGTTCGCGGCGATGCCCAGCACAAGGGTGACGAGGAGACTGATGGCGTAGTAGACCCACCCGGTCCCGAAGGCGCCGGCGGTGAGCTGGGCCAGCAGTGTGGCACCGCCGCGCGGCACCACGTCATGACGGTGGATCAGCAACGCCAGACCGACGAGGAGGGTGCCCAGCAGCAACCCCAGCAGGAGTTCGGTGTGCTGGGCCCGCTTCACCCGTGGTTTCCGGAACATCGGGACGGCGTTGGCGATGGCTTCCACTCCGGTCAGCGCCGAACAACCCGCGGAGAACGCCTTGAGTACCAGGAGCAGTCCCAGCGCCTCGACGGCCGGAAAGGACTCGTGCGTTCTAACGGTCGCCACGGGGTCTTCCCGGAACAGGCCCACGACGATGACGGCGAGCACACTGACCACGAACAGGACCATGGGCAGCATCAGCACCCGCGCACTGTCCGCGATGCCGCGCAGATTGACGGCTGTGATGACGACCAGCGCGATCAGGGACACGGCCGGCTCGTGACCGGCAAGGGCGGGGAACGCGGAGGCGAGGCTCGCGGCGCCGGCCGCGAGACTGACGGCGACGGTGAGGACGTAGTCGACGATCAGGCTGGCCGCGGCCAGCAGGCTGACCTGTCGGCCCAGGTCCTTCTTCGCCACGGCGTAGGCTCCGCCGCCGTCCGGGTGTACGGCGATCACCTGGCGGTAGGAGACCACCAGTACGGCGAGCAGTGCGGCGATGACCAAGGTGATCGGCAAGAGTGCGCTCAGCGCGCCCGATCCGGCGGCCACCAGCACGAGCACGATGGCCTCGGGGCCGTACGCGACCGAGCTGAGCGCGTCCAGCGACAGGGCAGCCAGCCCTTGGGCCACGGTCAGGTGGGACTTCCCGCCCTCACCGTGCCGCCGCGGGACCTTGGGATGTCGCTTCTTGGAGCCCTCCCCGAGCGTCATGACGGGCTCACCGCGTCGTTCGCCGGGCGCGACCGCCGATGAACGGCAACGCTCAAGGTCTCTCTCCGCTCAGAATGAGGTGACCGCCGACCTCCAGCTTCGGAGAGCCGTCGGGCACCCGCACCCTGACCGTGCTGGACGGGTTGCAGCGGAGTCGATCATGCTAGGGCGACTGCGGCTCGCAGACGATCTCGTCACGCGGCTTGTAGTGGGTGCGGAAGGGCTCTCGTTTCAGCTCTCGGCCGTCAGCGACGAACACCCGTTGCACGGTGACGTCGAATCCCTCCAGCGGAGTCTGCGGCACGCACTGTTCGTCGGTGCTGACCTTCTTCTCCGGCTCCTTGACGTTGGTGCGCGGTCCCGTGATCGAGCCGATCTCGTCGTACTTCCTGGTGCCGAGGAAGGTGATGGTGACGGACGTGTCGGTGGACTCGGCCTTGATGTAGATGGCGTTGCCGGAGTCGTTGTTGAACTTGAGGTCGAGGCTGCCCCAGGCGACCGTCGCCTCGCGGCCCTCCGGGTAGCGCTCGATGTAGAACGAGTGGGCGCCGTACTCGACGGGGTCGACCCCCGCGAAGAACATCGCGTTGAACATGGTCGTCGCAACGGCGGAGACACCACCGCCGGGGGCCTTGTGGAACTCGTCGTTGAGGATCATGACGCCGTCGACGAAGCCGTTGGCCTCGGTGCGTTCGCCGACGGTGCGGTTGAAGCTCCAGGTCTTGTTCGGCATGACGACGGAGCCGTTGATGAGTTCCACCGCGCGGCCGATGTTCCGCGAGCGGTACGGCGCCGGCTCGAAGTTGACGGTGAAGGACGACATCTGTTCGCGCAGCCCGAGCCGCTCGACGTTGTCGCGGCTCACCTGCGGCTCGGTCACCCGGGTGGCGATCTCGCCGCTGCGGGCGGCGCCCGACCTCCTGAGCAGGGGCATGACGGCCTTGCTCAGCGCCTTGTCGGTGACCACGTGACCGGCCCGGCCGTCCTCGGCCACCGCGACCCTGTTGCCGACGAGGCGCAGATCGGCGTTGCGGGCCGTGCTGGGCAGTACGGACAGCGGGCGGTCCACCTCGGGGTCGGCTCGCAGGCCCTTGGCGTCCAGCCTCGGGGTGAGCCGGCCGCCGTCGTCCGGGCGCATCGTCAGGTACTCGCCGAGGACGGGCTGCTCGATCGTGAAGCGATGACCGGCCGCGACGAGGGTGACCGGCGCCGACATGGCCGGGCGCGCGAAGTCGCGTACCGCCCGCTGCATCTCCCGGTCGGTGACCTTGGGCTTCGTCTCGCGGGTGGGCAGGGTGGTGACGGCGTCGGCCTCGCCGTTCTGGAAGGCCGTGCGCAGGGGTTCGACCGCGGCGTCCTTGTCCAGCGCGTAGCCGTTGTGCGGCGCGATCTCGTGGACCTCGCCGTCCGTGAAGGTGACGGCGCCGTCGCGGACCTTCTGGTCCAGGGACTTCGCCAGCGTGCCGAGGGCGGAGTGGGCCTTGTCCTCGTCGACGTCCACGACCGGGTCGACGCTGCCGCCCGAGCGGAAGAGGCCGCCGATCACGGTGAACGGATCGGCGTCGTGGGTGCGCGCCGCCCGGTCGACGGTCTCCCCGAAGTCGAAGGCGATGCCGGCCTGCCGTGGATCGACCGTGCCCTTGCGGTCACCTACCGTCACGGCCAGGTCCCGCGAGCCGGCCGGCCCCAGCCGCTGCTCCAGCTTCTCGATGGCCTCCGCGCGGCTCAGGCCCCCGATGTCCACACCGCGCACCGTCGTCCCGGCATCTATGTCCCCGCCCGCGAGCAGCAGCCCGGCGAGATACAGCCCACCGACACCCAGGGCCAGGGCGCCGCCGGCCAGGGCAAGGGGCGGAATGGAGGCGATACGGGGTGGCGAGGCGTTCGGTGGTTCGGAGGGGGCGCGCAGGCGCATGGGTCTCCCGGGCGGACGATGACAGGACGGCGGCGGGTCGGATGACGCGTCGCTGTGCGTGAGGCAAACACATCCAGCTAGCCATAATCGGGCGAAAACGTATATGTCCCAGGCCACGTATGTTTCGGATCACGCGCCGTGTCTTGCCGACGGGGCATACGGACGGCCCCGACGGGGCGCCCTCAGGAGCGGCTGAACGCGTCAGGAGTGGGCGTGCGCCCGGTGCCGCCCGGGCGGCGGGTGTGCGGGATCGCACACGGGCCGGGCCGGGCAGGTTCGGGGTGGTGTGTCAGGCACCTGGCCCGGGGTGGCGTCCCGGATGCCCGGTCCGGCGTGGCGCTGGGGCCCTGCCTCTGCGTACGGAGTCGACGCGTCGTCCTCGTCGGCTGCGGCGAGCACGTGGCCGTGTGCCGGTGTGCCGGTGTGCCGGTGCGCCGGAGTGGAGCGTGTGGGTGCCTACGGCCTGTTGTCCGGATCACGCCGGCGTCGCGGGAGCCGGCCCGCTCGGGTCGGCTGAACGGCGCAGTACCTTCCAGCCGACCTGATGATGGCAGGCCCTGGCCCTACGCCTTCACGGCGAGGACCGGGCAGTCCACCCCCAGCAGGATCTGCTGCGCCGCCGAGCCCATGATCAGCTTGCCGACCGCGCTGCGGCGGCGGAGGCCGATCACCACCAGGGACGCGTCCGTCGTCGCCGCCATGTCGATGATCTCCGCGGCGGCGTCACGGGCGCCGAGGACCTGGCGGATGTCGAAGTCCACGCCCTGCGCCGCGAGGTCCTCGCGCACCTGCGACAGGTCGGGTTCCTGGGCGAAGCGCGGGTCCGCGTACGCGTCGCCCCGGGTCGTGTTCACCACCAGCAGCTTCTCGCCACGCCGCCGGGCCTCGACGATCCCCGCGCGCAAGGCCGCCTCACCCTCGGGGGAGGGGACGTAGCCGACCAGGATGGTCATCTCGATCTCCAGCTGTCTCGGATGTCTCGGATGCGTCGGACGTCTTGGACGTCTTGGACGTCTCGGGTCTGGATGTCTGGATGCGTCACGCGGGGGTGACCCGCCTGCGCAGGGGGCGTACCACGAACCTGCCTATCAGCGGCCACGCCAGGATCAGCACGATCGCCGCGTAGACCGTGTACGACACCGGGCCGCCCAGCAGCCCCGACAACTCGCCGCCGGAGAGCTGCAGGGAACGGCGGCCCTGCAGCTCCGCGCGCGGGCCCAGGATCACGCCCACGATCAGCGGCAGGACCGGCAGTCCGAACCGGCGCATCGCGAAGCCCAGCAGGCCCAGGGCGAGGAGGATGAACAGGTCCAGAGGCTGGGCGTTGACCGCGTACGCGCCCATCGAGGCGAAGAAGAGGATGCCCGCGTACAGGTACGGCCGCGGGATCTGCAGCAGCCTCGCCCAGGCCGGGGCCAGCGGGAGGTTCAGGAGCAGGAGCAGCAGGTTGCCGATGAACAGGCTCGCGATCAGGACCCAGACCAGGCTCGCCTCGCGCTCGAAGAGCAGGGGGCCGGGCTGGATGCCGTACGACTGGAAGGCGGCCAGCATCACGGCCGCCGTGGCGTTGGTCGGGAGGCCGATCGCCAGCATGGGGACCAGCGTGCCCGCCGCCGACGCGTTGTTCGCGGCCTCGGGGCCCGCCACGCCCTCGATCGCACCCTTGCCGAACTCCTCGGGGTGCTTGGTGAGCCGCTTCTCGGTGGCGTACGACAGGAAGGTCGGGATCTCCGCACCGCCGGCCGGCAGTGCGCCGAACGGGAAGCCGTACGCCGTGCCGCGCAGCCACGGCTTCCACGAGCGCTTCCAGTCGTCCCGGCCCATCCAGGGGCGGCCGACCGGGATCACCTCGGCCGGCTTGCGGCGCAGGTGGGCGGCCACCCACAGGGCCTCGCCGACCGCGAAGATGCCGACCGCGACCACGACGACGTCGATGCCGTCGGCCAACTGCGGTATGCCGAGCGTGAGTCGTTGCTGGCCGGAGACCGAGTCGATGCCGACAAGGCCGATGGTCAGGCCCAGGAGCAGGGAGATGAAGCCCCGGATGCGGGACGAGCCCAGCACCGACGTGACCGCTATGAACGCCAGCAGCATCAGCGCGAAGTAGTCGGGGGCGCCGAGGCTGACGGCGAAGTCGACCACGAACGGGGTGATCAGGACCAGCAGCAGGGTGCCGATCGTGCCGGCCACGAAGGAGCCGATCGCCGCCGTGGCGAGGGCCTGGGCCGCGCGGCCCGCCTTCGCCATCCGGTTGCCCTCGATCGCGGTGACCACGGACGACGACTCGCCGGGGGTGTTGAGGAGGATCGACGTCGTCGAGCCGCCGTACATGCCGCCGTAGAAGATGCCGGCGAACATGATGAAGGCCTGCACCGGCTCCATGCCGTAGGTGACCGGCAGGAGCAGGGCCACCGTCATCGCCGGGCCGATGCCCGGCAGGACCCCGACCGCCGTGCCGACGACCACGCCGACCAGGGCGAGCAACAGGTTCAGCGGGGCCATGACGTCCGCGAAGCCCTGCATGAGGTTGTTCAGGTTGTCCATCGCGGCCTCACAGGATTCCTTGCAGGACACCGGCGGGAAGGTTCACGCCGAGGCCGATCGCGAACGCGTAGAAGGTCGTGAGGGAGAGCGTCACCGCTATCAGCAGGTTGCGGACGTAGTGGCGGTTGCCGAGGGCGAACGCCGTGCCCCAGAAGAGCAGGGCGCCGCTGATCACCCAGCCGAGCCGCTCGATGAGCAGCGCGTTCGCCACGAACACCGCGACCAGCAGGACTACGGTGCGCCAGTCGCTGCCGCCCGACAGGTCGACGTCCTCGCCGGCCTCCGGCTCACCGCGGCCGCCCCGGGCCACGTCGACGGCGTACAACACGGCGAGCAGCACGAGCAGCGCGCCCAGGATCAGCGGGACCGCGCGCGGGCCGACCGGGTCGGTGCCGCTGGTGATGTGCGGGATGCCGAGGGCGTCCACGATCACCGCGGTGCCCAGCAGGGCGAGGAACACGCACACGCCGTACTGTGCGCGGTCCCCGCCCTCCCGGGGCGGAGGGGAGCCCTCCGCGGTCCGTTCGTCCTTCACCTCGGAACTCATGCCAGCCCGAGCTCTGCCAGCAGGTCGGCGACCGCCTTGTCCTGTTCGGTGAGGAAGGTGCCGAACTCGTCGCCGGTGGCGAAGGCATCCACCCAGCCGTTCTTCTCCAGCTGGGCCTTCCACTCCTCGGAGTCGTGCATCTTGGTCATCGAGTCGACCCAGGTCTGCTTCTGCTCGTCCGTGATGCCCGGAGGAGCCACGATGCCACGCCAGTTGGTGAAGACCAGGTCGATTCCGGAGTCCTTCAGGGTGGGGGCGTCCTTGAGCGCGTCGATCGGCTTCTCGCTGGTCACCGCGAGGACCCGCACCTGCCCGGCCTCGATCTGGTCGAGGAACTCACCGAAACCGCTGGCCCCGAAGGCGATCTTGTTGCCGAGGATGGCCGGAAGCAGCTCGCCGCCGCCGTCGTACGAGATGTAGTTGACGTCCTTCGGCTTGATGCCGACGGCCTTCGCCAGCTGCATCGGCAGGAGGTGGTCGGGGCCACCCGGCGACGAACCGCCGCCCACGGCAAGCTTCTTGGGGTCCTTCTTCCAGGCGGTGACGAGGTCGTCCATCGTCTTGTACGGCGAGTCCTTCGGCACGACGATCGCGCCGGCCTCCTCGATCAGCTTGGCGACCGGGGTGGTGTCGGTCAGCGTCGCCTTCGACTTGGAGGTGTACGAGGCTCCGACGACACCGAGGCCCATCTGCATGGCCATCTTGCCGTTGCCCTTCTCGTTCACCAGGCGCTGCAGGCCCACGGTGCCGCTGGCGCCGGGCAGGTTGAACACCTGGATGCCGGAGGCGACCTTGGTGTCCTGCATGACCTGGGAGACGGTGCGGGCGGTGAGGTCGTAACCGCTGCCCGGGGTGTTGGGGACCATGAGCCGGAGGCCGGTCACGGGCTTGCCGGACCCGCTTCCGCCTCCGGACTCCTCCTTGTCGGCGGTGGCGCCACAGGCGCTGACCGCGACCATCGACACGGCGGCCAGTGCTCCGACAAGTGCGGCTCGTGCGGCTCGTGCGGCTCGTCGAGTTCTCATGGCTCATCTCTTTCGCTCGGCCCGTTCCGGCGCCATGATTGTGCGGTTCCTGAGACACCCCGTCTCGGTTGTGTGACCATTGAAGGTTGAGTTCATAGTGGTCATAGCGTCACGGTCACCGTCCCGAAAACAGCGGCGTCAGACTCTCGCCGGCGAGCTGCTCGTATGGCAGCTCGCCATTGTGGTGATCGTGCTGGCCGCCGTGGCCGCGGTGTCGCTCGCGCAGTCGAAGGCGACGTTCGACCGGGTCGAGGGACGCCGGGTGACCGCGCTCGCCGAGGAGATGGCGGGCAACCCGCTCGTGCGCACCCAGCTTGTGCGGCCCGCTCCGGCCGAGATGCTGGCTCCCCTCCTGCAGTCCACGCTGACCAGGTCCGGAGTCACGTCCGCCGCGGTGGCGAACACACGCGGAAAGATCGTCGCCGCCACCGACCCCACGCTGGTCGGCACGCGGATGCCGTCCAACGGACCGCGGGTCGCCGGGGGCCGCGGCTGGTCCGGCGAGCTGCCGGTGAACGGCGTCATCCAGCTGGTGGCACAGGCGCCGGTGCTCGGCGCGGAGTCGGGCAACGCCGGAGACCACCTCGGCACGGTGATGATCGGGCGGGCCTCGCCGTCGGTGTGGCAGCGGCTGGTGGGCGCCTCGTCCTATCTGCTGGTCTACCTCGGCGTCGCCAGCGTCCTGGGCGTGGCCGGTTCCTGGCTGCTGGCCCGCCGGATCAAACGGCAGACCTTCGGCATGGAGCCGCGCGAGATCGCCGGGCTCGCCGAACACCGGGAGGCGATGCTGTTCGGGATCGCCGAGGGCGTGGTGGCCCTCGACCCGCAGCAGCGGCTCACGCTGGTCAACTCGGTCGGCCGCAGACTCCTGGACCTGCCCGAGGCGTGCGTCGGGATGAGCCTGGCCGACCTCGGGATCGAGGGGCGGCTGTACGACGTCCTGGCCGGGACCGCGCCCGAGGACGAGCCGGGCGATCTCGCACGGCGGGACGAGGTCGTCGTACGCCGGGGCCGGGTCCTGGTGATGAACCGGATGGACGTCACCAAGGACGGCCGCCGCCTGGGCTCGGTGACGACCTTGCGCGATCGCACCGAACTGGCCCAGCTGGAGCGGGAGTTGGGCTCCTTCCGCAGCACCACCGAGCTGCTGCGCGCCCAGGCCCACGAGTTCTCCAACCAGCTGCACACCATCTCCGGGCTCATCCAGATCGGCGAGCACGACGAGGTCGTACGGTACGTCCGCGCCCTGCGCAAACACCGCGAGTCGCTCGACCTGAACCTCACCAGCCGGGTCCGTGACCGGGCCGTCGCCGCGCTGCTCATGGCCAAGTCGGCGCTCGCCGCGGAGCGCAAGGTGCGGTTGAAGATCTCCGAGCGCACGGCACTGGACCGGCTGGAGCCCACGGACTCCGCGGACGTGGCGACCGTACTCGGCAACCTCGTGGACAACGCCGTCGACGCCGCCGCCGGCGGTTCCAGGGCGGGGGACGACGACCACGAGGCCTGGGTGGAGGTGGAACTGCGCCAGGACGCCTCCAGCGTGGAGATCGTCGTACGGGACTCGGGGCCGGGCGTGGCTCCGGAGCTCGCGCAGGAGGTGTTCTCGCACGGGTTCACCACCAAGGCCGCGCAGGGCGGCGACCGGGGGATCGGCCTGGCGCTCACCCGGCTGGTGTGCAAACGCCGGGGCGGCGAGGTGTCGGTGACCAACACGCAGGCGGGCGCCATGTTCACCGCCCGGATGTCCGTCGGCCGGCCGGTCGAACGAGTGACGGAGGCAGTCCGATGATCGACGCACGGGACGCACAGGATGCACGGGACGCACGGGACGCACGGGACGTACTGGACGTGCTGATCGTGGAGGACGACTTCATGGTGGCGCGGATCCACCGCGGATTCGTCAACGACGTCGACGGGTTCCGGGTGATCGGCACGGCGAACTGCGGGGAGCAGGCGCTCACCGCGGTGGCCGAGCTGCAGCCCGACCTCGTCCTGCTCGACCTCTATCTCCCCGACATGTTCGGACTGGAGATCATCCCGCGGCTGCGGAGCGCAGGGCACGACTGCGACGTCATGGTGATCAGCGCGGCGCGTGAGTCCGAGGCGGTCCGGGACGCCGTACGCCAGGGCGTCGTCGACTACCTGCTGAAGCCGTTCGACGCGGGGGACCTGCGGGCGCGGCTCGAGCAGTACGCGGCCCGGCGGAGCAACCTGTACGCGGCCGTGGTCAGCGGGCAGTCCGACGTGGACCGGGCGCTGGCACGGGGCGCGACGCCGGCCGCCGCGGGGGCCACCCTGCCGAAGGGCATGAGCGTGGAGACCGCCGAGCTCATCGAACGCGAGCTGCGCACGGCCGACGGCAGCCTCTCCGCCGCCGAGTGCGCGGCCCGCCTCGGGGTCTCCCGGGTCAGCGCCCGACGGTACCTGGAGCACTTCAGCGTCACGGGGCAGGCGGAGGTGTCCCTGCGGTACGGGCACGCGGGGCGACCGGAGCGGCGGTACCGCTGGCTGGACGGCTAGGGCCGCTCCCAGGCCAGGCTGCCGTCCTGATCGACCGGGCCTGCCAGTTGGACGATGTCGTCGGAGGCGATGTCGTGCAGCCTGGTCGCCAGGTCCTCCAGGGCGCGGCTCGCGGCGAGCTCGTCGCCGATCTCGGGGACGGACCGGTCGACGGGGTTGCGGTGGGCCGTGCCCCGGCCGGTCACGGCCCGCATGTCCTCGGATGTGTCCTGAGTGGTCAGTCCCTGAGTCGTGAGTACGGCCTCGGCGCGGGTGTCGTCGCCGTCCTCGGTGATGTGGATGTGGACGGTCCAGTGCTTGTCTTCCATCGAGATCACTTCCGTACGGGTCGGGGACCCCGCTGACGAGCGTGCGCCCGTTCGCCGGCGCCGGCGCCGGCGGCAAGTCGCCGAGTTCCCCCAGGGGCGCTCTCCTCCCGTGGAAGTAGCCCCGCGCGCACCCGCTCCCGCTACGGAGGCATGACAAGTGCCTCCGTGGGCACGATGTGCCGAAAGGTTGCGGAGAGAAGGCTGGTCGCAACGGACCCGGGATACGAGGAGGGCGCCATGAACCGCCAGACCCACGTTCGCGTTCGTGTCACCCGCCGGCCTGCCGCTCCCCGCGACACGAGGGGCGAGATCGACCGGCGCACTCCTTCGGGGCGGATCCTGCCGTACTGACTCAGGTGACCGGGTCGAGCTCCAAGGGCTCGACCTTGCCCTCCAGCATGGTGCCGAGGCCCTGTACGGCGCAGACGTCGGGCCGCTCGGCGATGTGCACCGGCATGCTCGTGGCCTGCCGCAGCATCTCGTCGAACCCGGGCAGCAGCGCGCTGCCGCCGACCATCATGATCCCGCGGTCGGCGAGGTCGGCGACCAGGTCCGGCGGGCAGTCGCGCAGCACCTTGCCGATGCTGTCGAGGACGGCGGTGAGGGGGGTCTGGATGGCGTCCCGCACGGCCGCGGTGTCGACCTGGACGGAACGGGCGAGGCCGGTGCAGACGTCCCGGCCGTGGATCTCGGTGGAGGCCGGGCCCTGAGGGGTGAGGCCGTTGCCGGACAGGGCGAGCTGCAGGGGCCGTACGTTCTGGCTGGGGAGCATCAGCTCGTGCTGGTGGCGCAGGTGCTGCACGATCGCGTGGTCCACGGCCTCGCCGCCGACGCGGATGCGTTCCGCGGCGACGATGTTGCCGAGGGAGAGCACGGCGACCTCGGTCGCGGCGGCCCCGCACACCATGATCATGCTGGCCTCGGGCTGCTCCACGGGCAGACCGCACCCGACCGCGGCGGCGATGAGGGTGTCGACGAGCTCGACGCGCCGGGCCCCCAGCCCGACCAGGGTTTCTATGGCGGCACGCTGCGCGAGCGGGTCGGCGTCGTGCGGCGTGCACACGGCGGCGCGCAGGAAGGGCTTGCGGCGCAGGGCGCGGCGCATCTTGTCGCCGAGGAGGTGCCGCAGCATGCGCTGCGCCATCTCGATGTCGACGACTGTGCCGCCGGAGACGGGCCGTACGACGCGGATGTAGTCCGGGGTGCGGCCGGTCATCTTCTCCGCGAACTCGCCGACCGCGATGAGGGCGCCGGTGCGGGTGTTGACGGCGGCTGCCGAGGGCTGGTCGACGACCAGTCCGGCGCCCTTCACATAGACGCGGGTCCTGGCTGCCCCCAGGTCGACGGCGAAGTGGCAGCGACGCAGCTGCTCCAGTGTGGCGGTCATGGGGGTCCTCCCGAGAGCGCAGACCGTGGGTCCGCCGGGTCGGGTGGCGGGCCTTTGTGACATCGATCGTGCGGGCCGGGGGGAGGGGGGCGCCTTCTGGAGGGGGCCGGGTGGGGTGCCGCTGAATGGGGGTTTTTGTTTCTGATGGGCGGTCAGTTCGGTGTGTCGGGTCACAAAGAGCGGGCGGCGTCGAGTATGGGCCGCAGAGAGTCGACGATCACGTCGCAGCCGGCCTTGCGGAGGCGGCGGCCGGCGGCGGGGGAGAGGGCGTAGCCGATGACCGGGAGGCCGATGCGCTGGGCGGCGGTGGCCTCGGCGGCGGTGGAGGTGATCAGGACGCCGGCGGAGGCGCGTCGGCGGTCGTGCTTCAGGGCGCGCCGCAGACAGTCGGGGTCGCAGCCCCGCCGCGTCCACACGATCACCGGCGCCGGCGCGGTGAGCGACGTCTCGAAGTGCGGGCGGGTGCGGGCCGCGCGGGGCGTCACGCCGAAGCCCGCCAGACAGACCTCGGACTGGAGCAGGGTCAGCCGGAGCTTCGCGGCGGGACCCGCGCCGGACACCCGGCCCCCGCACTCGATCCGGGCGTGCCGCTCGGCACCCTTCAGGCCTGTCATGACGCCCCCGTCATCCCGCTACTCGTCGTCCGTCGAGCATGGCCATTGTTCCGGACGGCTGTCGGGGTTGTCCCGGTTTCCGGTCCCTCCCCGCCTCCGTGCCTGGCCCCGCCTCTCGACTCACCTCCCCCTACCCCTGGACGACTCCCCGGATCACCCCCAGCTCCACCAGATCCTGTGGCCGAATCCGGAGCTGATCCGCCGTCGCCTCCACCTCGTCCACCCCCCGCTTCAGAATCGCCGCCGCCAACTCCGGCGCGATCACCGAGAAGTAACTGTCGGGCGTCGCCCACGTGTTGCCCGGTGCCGCCAGTGCCAGCGCACCGCCCGAGCCGCCCTCGCCGATGACCAGCGTGGTGATCGGGACGCGGGCGCCGGCCACCGCGGCGAACAGGTCCGCGATCGCCGCGCCGACCCCCTGCCGTTCCGCCTCCGCGTCGTTGGCGGCGCCCGGGGTGTCCACCAGGGTGAGCACCGGGATGCCGAGCCGGTCCGCGAGGCGGAGCAGGCGGGTGGCGGTGCGGTAGCCGGCGGGCCGGGTGGCGGTGCCCAACTGGGCGGCGTAGGCGACCGTACGGCCGTCGTGGCTGCCGAAGCCGCAGCGGATGCCCTCGGGGTCCGTGCCGCCGCAGCGGTCGCCACTGATCGTGACGCGCGTGGTGAAGTAGGCGTCCAAGTAGGCCCCGGCGTGCGGGCGTTGCGGGGCACGCGCCCGCCGTACGGCCTCCCAGCCGGTGGCCGGCAGGTCGGGGGCGCCCAGGGCTCGGGGCACCGGCGCCTCCTGCGCGGGCGGTCCCGACAGCAGCCGCAGCCACCGCCCCAGCTCCTCCCGCAGCTCCTCCGGCCGGACCACCGCGTCCACCGCCCCCGCCGCCACCTGCGCCTGAGCCGTGTACGCCGCAGGGTCGGCGTCGGGCGGGCGGACCCGGGAGCCCGCGAAGCCGACCTGGGCGCCGGGCAGGGCCAGGGTCACGTCGGCGCCGGCGCCGAGGGTGGCCCAGCCGCCGCCGGTCGTCGGGTCCCGGAGCACCGCGATCTGCGCCAGCCCCGCCTCCCGGGTGAGCGTCGACTGCCGTGCCACGCGCTGGAGTTGGGTCAGCGCGAACATGCCCTCCTGCATCCGGCTCCCGCCCGTGGCGACCAGCGGGACGACCGGGAGGCGGTGGGCGCGGGCGTGGGTGTACGCCGACTCCAAACGGTCCCCGGTGCGTTGGCCCAGTGAGCCGCCCAGGAAGCCGAACTCGAAGGCCAGCAGCACGGCGCGGGTGCCCGCCACGCTCGCGGTGCCGCAGACGACCGACTCCTCCTCGCCGGTGCGTTCCGCGCCGCGCGCGCGTGAGTCGTCGTAGCCCTGCCAGTCGAGCGGGGCGTTCGGCCCGCAGTCCCTTGCCGGGTAGGCGAGTTCGGTGAAGGTGGAGTCGTCGGCGACCAGCGCGATCGTCTCGCGTGCCGACGGGCGCCGCTCAGTCATCGGTCAGGGCCCGCTTCATGATCTTCCCCATGTCGTTGCGGGGGAGGGCGTCGAGGTAGTGGACCCGGCGCGGTCGCTTGTGGGGGGCCAGGCGGGCGGCGACATGGTCCGCCAACGCGTCGGCGCCCGGCGGTGATTGGGGATCGGCCGGCACGATCCAGGCCACGATCCGCTCGCCCAGGTCGGCATCCGGTTCGCCGGTGACGGCGGCCTCCCGTACACCTGGGTGCTCGAGGAGCGCGTTCTCGATCTCGCCCGCCCCGATCTTGTAACCCCCGCTCTTGATCAGGTCGGTGGCTTTGCGGCCGACGATCCGGACGTAGCCGTCGGGGTCGCGCACCGCCATGTCACCGGTGCGGAACCAGCCGTCCTCGGTGAACGCGGCAGCCGTCGCGTCGGGGCGGCCCAGGTACTCGGTGAAGAGATTCGGCCCGCGCACCTGGATCTCGCCCACGGTCTCGGCGTCGTACGACGTGATCGGCGTCCCGTCCTCCTCCACCAGCCGCAGCTCCACACCCGGCAGCGGCACGCCCACCGCACCGGGCCGCGGCTCGCCGTCCGCGCGGACGCTGGTGTTCATCAGCGTCTCCGTCATGCCGTACCGCTCGATGACCCGCTGTCCGGTCGCGGCCGTGATCCGCTCGTGGTCGTGCACGGGCAGGGCCGCCGAGCCGGAGACCAGGAGGCGGGCCTTGCCGAGCGCCTGCGCCAGCCCCGGGTCCTCGGGGAGTGCCTGGGCGATGCGGTGGTACATCGTCGGCACTCCGAACAGCATCGTCGCGCCGTCGTTCAGCTCGCGCGCGACGCCGTCCGTGTCGAACCGGCCGAGGTGGCGCACGGAACCGCCGCGGCGCAGCGGGCCGAGGATGCCGAGGACCAGTCCGTGCACATGGAACAGGGGCAGGCCGTGCACGAGAGTGTCGTCGCCGGTCCACTGCCAGGCGTCGGCGAGCGCGTCCAGGGTGGCGGTGATCGCCCGGCGGGGGATGACCGCGCCCTTGGGCGGGCCGGTGGTGCCGGAGGTGTAGACGACGAGGGCCGGATCACTCTCGCCGGCCTGCTCGGCCGGACGGGGCGAGGCGGCCCGGACGTCCACGTTCACGCGCGCCAACTCGGTGACCTGTGTGGGGAGTTCATCGCCGGGTGCGGCGAGTACGAGACTCGGCGTGCTGTCGGACAGGATGTGGCCCAGCTCCTTCTCTCCCGACTTCGGGTTGAGCGGTACGGCGGCGATCCCCGCCTCCAGCGCCGCGACCACGGCGACAGCGGTCTCCAGGGTCGGCGTCGCCCACACGGCGACCCGGCGCTCGCCCGCGATCCGGCCCGCGAGGGCGCCGGTCGCGGCGGCGAGCTCCGCGTACGTCAGGGCCCGGTCACCGAACCGCAGGGCAACTCGCCCCGCTGGACCGGCCGTCAGGGCCGGGAAGAGAGAGGACACGTGTCGTACTCCTTAGCTGTCTCTGCCTGTTGTCGCCTGGCCGCCTGGCCGCCTGGCCGCCTGGCCGCCTGGCCGCCTGGCCGCCTGGCCGCCTGGCCGCCTGGCGCGTCGTGCACGGGGGTCTACGACCTACCCCCAGCCCGGCACGACCAGCACCAGCCACACCACCGCGGGCACCGCCGCCACCACGATCCCTCCGTACACCATCAGCTGCCGGAAGAAACGCTCACGGTCGACGTCCGGTGCCGCGGCCAGTACCAGCGCTCCGTTCGTCGAGAACGGGCTCACGTCCACGACGGTCGCCGACACCGCGAGCGCCGCCACCATGCCGACCGCCCCGATCTCGCCCTGCGCCAGGAACGGCACGGCGAGCGGGATGAGCGCGCCCATGATGCCGACGGACGAGGCGAACGCCGACACGAGCGCGCCGATGTAGCAGAGCAGGACGGCGGCCAGCAGCGGCACACCGATGCCGCTGACGCCCTCGCCCGCCCAGGTGATGGTGCCCATCTCGTCCAGCACGCCGACGTACGTCAGCACGCCGCAGATCAGCAGCACAGTCGGCCAGGCGATCTCGCCGACCGCCTTGCGGCTGTCGTCCGGCCATACGGCGCTGAGGACGACGGCGAGAGTGATCGCGGTCAGGCCCGCGTCGAGGTCGAGGACGAGGACGGCGACGACGAGGGCTACCAGGGAGACGAGGGTGGCGATTCGGGGTGGGGTGAGGAGGAGGGTGGGGGTGGGGGTGGTCTCGCGGGTGACGGTTGCGGTGGTTGTGGGGGAGGTCTGGGTGTCGGGTTCTGTCGTCGTCCCCGTGCCGCTTCGCCGTGGCTGGTCGCGCACGCGCGGCGGTAGCCGCACATCGATCGCAGCCCCGCGCCCCTTTCCGGCGTCCTGCTCGCCCTCGCGCCACAGGCGCACTCCTCCACACACCACGAAGACCACGGAGGCGATGACCAGGTTGGCGAGAAGCGAGGCCAGGAACAGCGTGACCTCGTTGCCCGGCAGCTTCTCGCGTTCGACGATGCCGTTGACGATGGACCCGTAGATGCTGATCGGTGAGAAGCCGCCGGCCTGGGCGCCGTGCACGACCATCGCGCCCATCAGCAGCGGGCTGATCCCGTAGCGGGCGGCGAAGCTCAGTGCGACCGGCGCGACGATCGCGACCGCGGCCGGGCTCACGGCACCGATCGCGGTGAGGGCGCCGGTGAGGGCGAACATGACCCAGGGGATGAGCGCCACCCGGCCCCGGACGAGCCGGATCGAGGCGTGCACCAGCCAGTCGGTGGTGCCGTTGGAGCGGGCGATCGCGAAGAGGTACGTGACGCCGACGAGGACGACGAAGAGGTCGCCGGGGAAACCGGCGAAAATGCCGTCCGTGTCGAGGTCGGCGACGAGGGTGCCGACCGCGAAGGCGGCGGCGAAGGCGAGCGCGCCCATGTTGATCGAGCGGGTGGTGGCGATGACGAACACCACGGCGAGGACGAGGATCGAGATGAGTTCGGGGGACATGCGGGCTCCCGTCTTTGGGTCCCGAGCGATGGAATGAGTGGACGAGTGGCTGAGCCAATTGGGGCGCCTGGCTGGTTAGCGTGGGCGCGCTCGGCGGGCGCGTCAAGGGGTCGCGCATGAATTGGCTCAGCCACTCGTCCACTTGGGGTGCCGGTGTTACGCTCCCGACGAGAGGGGGACCCCGTGACCGACGCCCTGCGCCCCATGGCCAAGCAGCGCCTGTACGAGCAGGTGCTCGACCGGCTGCGGCAGTACGTCACCGAGGGCGGCCTGCGTGCCGGTGACCGTCTGCCGCCCGAACGGGACCTGGCACAGCGGCTGGGTGTCAGCCGGGCCTCGGTGAAGCAGGCCATCGTGGTCCTGGAGGTCCAGGGCCTGGTGGAGGCGCGGCACGGCGGGGGCACGTATCTGGTCCGCGACAGCCTCGACGCGGAGCCCGTCGAGAAGCTGGTCGAGCGCCGCAGGCGCCTCCCGGACGTACTGGAGGCCCGCGAGGCGCTGGAGACGAAACTCGCCGAACTGGCCGCGGAGCGCCGTACGGACGAGGACCTCGCGGCGATGCGGTCGGCCCTCGCGCACATGGCCGAGGAGATCGCGGGCGACGGTCACGGCGTGGAGGGTGACCGCCTCTTCCACGCCGCGGTCACCGCCGCCGCCCACAGCAGCATCCTGGCCGAGTTCATGCGCTCCATCGCCGACCAGATCGCCGAGAGCCGCACGGAGTCGCTCCGCCAGCCCCACCGCCCCGCCCGCTCCCTCGCCCAGCACCAGGCCATCCTGGACGCGATCGCCGACCGGCGGCCCGGGCGGGCGGCCGCGGCCATGCGCCGCCATGTCCGCACGGTGGCGAAGGTGCGGTTGCTGGACTGGGAGCCGGAGGAGGAGCGGGAGCCGTAGGTTGTGCGGCCCGGCGTTGCATCAGACCGCCGGCTCCACCACGTCCGCCACCACACAGCTCACGTTGTCCGGCCCGCCCGCCTCGTTCGCCGCGTCGATCAGGGCATGTACGGCGGTGTCCGGCGACGGGGCGGTGGTGAGGAGGTCGCGGATGCGCGCGTCGGGGACGACGGTGGACAGGCCGTCGGAGCAGAGCAGGTAGCGGTCACCGGGCTCGGCGTCCTGCAGGCGGAGGTCCGGGGTCGCCGGGGCGGCCGGGGAGAGGGACTTCAGGAGCAGGGCGCGTTGGGGATGGGTGGTGGCCTCCTCCGGGGTCAGACGGCCCTCGTCGATCAGGGACTGCACCACCGTGTGGTCGTCGGTGATGCGGAAGAGCGCACCTTCGCGGAGCAGATAGGCGCGGGAGTCGCCGATGTGGACCAGGGCGAGGCGGGAGCCCGTCCACAGGAGGGCCGTCAGGGTTGTGCCGGTGTCGTCGCCGGCCGCGTCCCGGACCGCCTCCGTGGCGCCCCGCACCGCCTCCTCCAGCAGGTTGAGCACGTTGCCCGCCGGGAGCTCGGCCGTGTCCAGGAAGCGCAGCGCCGCCACGGCCGCGCTGCTCGCGGGCAGGCCCGCCGGACCGAAGCCGTCGGCCACCGCGAGCAGCCGGGTGCTCGCATAGGCGGTGTCCTGGTTGGCGGGGCGGACGCGGCCTCGGTCCGAGTGCGCGCAGTAGCGGAGTTCCAGCATGGTGGTGTCCTTCCTCGACGGTGTCGCCAGATGGTTGATCAGGAACTCGGCGAGGTCCCGCCGTTCCGCTGTCTCCGCCTCCACCCGCGCCCAGTACGCGCGGATCTCCCGGGCGGCATCCCCCGGCCCGAGCCCGCGTACCCCGCGGATCCGGGTCAGCGGCATGCCCAGCCGGCGCAGCCACGCCACCAGGCGTGCCTCCTCCAACTGGGCCGGCGCGTAGTAGCGGTACCCCGTGTCGGGGTCGACCCGGGCCGGACGCAGCAGGTCCAGCTCGTCATAGAGCCGCAGGGCCTTCGGCGAGAGGCGGCAGGCCTTGGCGAAGGCTCCGATCGTGAGCAAGCCCTTCGTCGGCGGTTCCATGTGCATTTCCGACCCCCTGAGGTTCCTTGCACCGAGGCTGTGGCTTCACCAAAGGTGAAGGTCAAGCGGGCTGTCCCGGTTCCGGATGCGCTTGTTAGCCTGCGCATCGAACAACCGTCCTGACCGGAGGAACCCGCCGTGGCCCGCACAGCCCTCGTCACCTGCCGCCCAGGCCCCGACGTCAGCGTCGACAGCGACCTCCCGGTGCTGGTGCGGGCGCTGCGGGAGGCCGGGGCCGAGGCGGAGTCCGTGTACTGGGACGACGAGCAGGTCGACTGGAGCGGGTACGACCTCGCCGTGATCCGCTCCACCTGGGACTACAGCTGGCGCGCGGCCGAGTTCCTGGCCTGGGCGGAGCGCTGCGGCAAGGCCACCCGGCTGGCGAACCCGGCCGAGGTGGTGAGGTGGAACGCCGACAAGCGCTACCTCGGCGACCTCGCCGCGGCCGGGGTGCCCGTGGTGCCCACCCGCTACTTCGCGCCCGGCGCAACCCCGAGCGCCGCCGGCCTCCCCCTCGGCGACGAGTACGTCATCAAGCCGACCTCCGGTGCCGGAGCCCGCTTCGCCGCCCGGTACACGCCCGACGAGCACGACACTGCCGTACGGCACCTCACGCGCATGCACGCCGAGGGGCTCACGGCGATGGTGCAGCCGTATGTGAAGGGCATCGACGTCAGCGGGGAGCGGGCCCTGCAGTTCTTCGGCGGACGCCTGCTGCACGCCAGCCGCAAGGGCGCCGTCCTGACCCCCGGCACGCCGTACGACGAGCGCAAGGTCGCCCACCCCGGCCTCGAACCCTGGACCCCGACCCCGGCCGAACTCGCCGTCGCCGAACGCGCCCTGGCCGCCGTACCGCACACCGCCGAGCTGCTGTACGCGCGTGTGGACCTCGTCGACGGGGAGGACGGGCCGGGCGGGCAGCCGCGGGTGATGGAGCTGGAGCTCGTCGAGCCGAATCTGTTCCTGTCGCTGCACCCCGGGTCGGTGCCCGGGGTCGTGGAGGCGATCCTCGCGGCGGCCGTCGGCTAGCCGCGGACCGCCACCCGCTGCAACAACCCCCAGCTGAACTCCGCGACCACCTCCCGCCGCACCCCCTCCCCGTCCGGCGCCGCGAACGCCAGCCCCCACCGCGTCGGGGCCGTCCCCTCCAGGGGCCGGGCCGGGGCGAAGGCGCGGGCCGCCTCGTCGACCGTGCAGGACCAGGGGGTGAGGTCGGACAGGGTTCGCAAGGTGGGGGCCTCGGCTCCCGGGGCGCGGACGAGCCACTCGTTCCACGCCGCCCCGTTCGGGGCGAGCAGCACCTCGAAGCGCAGGTCGGGCCAGAGCGGGACCGGCCACAGCCAGGCCTCGCACTCCAGGTCGCCGACCTTGCGGGTGATGACCGAATCGGGCGCGCCCAGCACCGAGCGGTAGCGGGAGGCGGCCCCACGTGCTCGCGGGGAGCGGACCATCGCCTGCCAGCGCCGGTTGGCCTCGCGCATGTCGGCGATCGAGACGCCCAGCTCGTGGCGGGCGCTGTCCACCAGGTCCGGGTTGTGGTCGGCCATGCGGCGCAGCAGCACCAGCTGGAAGTCGAGCGGGGTGAAGGGGCTAGCGGGGTGCTTTCCGGAGGGCATGCGGTCCATCGTCGCCCACGGGGCGGCGGCCGTCGGGAAGGAAGAGGACCGAATTGACGTATCGCGGGCCTCGGAACGGCAGCACCCGGCGCAGCAGGCCGTGGGTGACGACGTGGGCGGCCTCGGCTTGGTGGGCCTCCAGCGGGAACGCGGACAGGGGGATCCAGTCGCGGCCGGGCAGGACCCAGCCGTCGTAGCCGAGCAGGGAGAGATATGTCAGCACCGGGGCGATCGGCTGGATGCGGGACTCCAGCTCGACGAACAGGGCGGGCCGGTCACGCGCGAGGATGCCGGTCGCGCCGCGCAGCACCGCGAGCTCGCTGCCGTCCACGTCCACCTTGACGAACCCGACGTCCTTGAGGCCGAGTTCGTCGAGGGTGACACAGCTGACCGGGAGGGCCGTGGCATGGATGTTCCGGCGGACCAGGGAGGACACCCCCCGGTCGCCCGCGTCGTGCGGCGGCAGCCAGAGCCGGGCCGCGCCGGGGCGCTCGGCCGCCGCGGCCTGCACGACCCGGACGTTGGGCGGGGCCGTCGCGGCGAGGAGCCGCGCCAGGTGCGGGACCGGTTCCACGGTCACCACCCGGCGGGCCCTTCTCGACAGCCGCCGCGTCCACGGGCCGTACCACCCGCCGACGTCCACGGCCGTCCCGCACCCGGCGGGACACAGCTCCGCCAGCCGGGCCAGCTCGGGCTCGAAGCGCGGGTACACGGCCCGGGCGACGGCGGCGACCAGGCGGGTGGGCAGCAGTGGGGCGATGTTCGCGGCCAGGGTCATGGGACCATCCGCCTGAGCAGTTCCTCGTGTTCGTCGTCGGAGACCTGCTCCCCGGAGGCCGGCAGCAGCTGCGGGATGCCGTCCACGATCGGGTAGCGGCGGTGCAGGCGCGGGTTGTAGAGCGCCTCGGCCGCCGCCTCCTGCTCCGCCCTGCCCGGTCCCTCCGGCGCGACGAGGTGCAACGGCCCCTTGTCGAGCGGGCACGCCAGGATCTGGAGCAACGGGTCGTCGGGCTTCATGGTGGGGTCAACTCCTTGGCGCCGATGGAGGGTTGGGGAGAGGGTGCGGCCGGTGGGTCATGCCTGGGCATCGACAGCAGTACGACGACGGCGAGCGCCGTACCCGCGACCCGCAGCGCCAGCCGCAGCGGTTCCTCGGGCAGCGCCTCGCCGAACGACAGCGTGCCGAGTACGGCCGTGTACAGGCAGGTCACCGTCGTGCACACCGGCACGATCAGCGAGGCCCGGCAGCGTTGCAGCGCCGCCTGCGACATGACCAGCCCGAACGCGCCGGTGAACAGGAGGAGGTACGGGTACGGGGAGCGCAGCAGATCCAGCACGGCGCCGCCGATTCCGCTCGTCGTCAGGTAGCTCGACACGCCCTTGATGGCCAGCGAGCTGACCCCGTACAGCAGCCCCACCGCCACCCCGTACTCGACGCCGGTCGTCGGCAGCCGGTGCCGGTGCCGGGCCCTGCGCTCGGCGGAGTTGTACAGCCACACGCCCGCCGCCAGTGAGGGCACGCACACCAGCAGGATCAGCGGATACGGGGCGGCCCGGCCGACGGCCTCGGCGCCGCCCGGGCCCTCCCGCAGTGACAGCACGACCATCAGCAGCGCGGCGAGGATCGCGCCGAGCGCGTACCGCTCCCGCCCGCTGGTCTCCTCGCCCAGCAGCCGTGCGGAGAGCAGCACGAGGAGCACGAGCCCGGAGACGAAGATGCCCTGCGCGGCGGCGATGGGCAGCGTGCGGTAGACGACGAGCTGCGCTCCGAAACCGGCGGCGAGGGCGAGCGAGCCGCCGATCCACAGCGGACTGCCGAGCACCAGCCGCAGCAGCCGGGCGGGTTGCCGGATGCTCACCTGCGGAAGGGAGGTGAGCGCCCGTTTCTCCAGGACGAAACCGAGGCTGTACAGGGTGTTCGCCATCAGGGCCGCGGCCACTCCCCACCACATGGTGAGCCCCCTAGGTCCGTCGTGCGTGCAGCAGCAGGATCGACGCGAGCGGCGGTCTGGCGCAGGCCAGCCGGTCCAGGGGGCGCAGCGGGCGCGGTACGCCGTGGAAGGGGGCGCCCGCGAGCCGTACGACCTCGAAGCCCGACGCGGCCACGAACTCCCGTAGCGCACGGGCGGTGTAGAGCCGCAGGTGCCCCACGACCTCCCGCCCCGGCCGGCCGTGGATGCCCCGCAGGCTCACCTCGGAGAACACCGGCTGCACCCCGGCCAGCAGCAGGCCGCGGTTGTACCAGGCGGCGAGGTTCGGGGTGGAGAGCATCAGGTGGCCGCCGGGACGCAGCACGCGGCGGATCTCGTCCAGGGCGGCGTCCGGGTCGACGAGGTGCTCGATCACCTCGCTGAACAGCACGGCGTCGGCCGAGCCGGTCCGCAACGGCAGCCCGCCGTCGGTGAGTTCACCGCGGACGGCGTACGGGATCCGGGTGCGGGCCCGGCGCAGGGCGTCCTGGGACCAGTCGATGCCGACGATGCGGTGGCCGGGGAGGCAGGGGGCGGCGGTGGCCGCGGCGGTGCCGTCGCCGCAGCCGATGTCGAGGATCGTGGCCGTCCGTTCGGCGGACGCCGGCCCCAGGGCCTCGGCGAGCATGCGTGCCTGACGGCGGCTGCGGGGGGTGCCGGAGGCGACGGGGACGGCGGGGTTCTCGTAGAAGTCGCGCAGTTCGGGGGGTTTCACGGGCGAGGTCGTCACGGGGTCACCTCCGTGCTGTGCAGGTAGTGCTCGAAGAGGTCCCTCAGGTGGGCGCCGTCGCCGTGGCTGAGCAGGGCGCGCGACCAGCGCAGGGCGAGGTGGAGGCGGCCGGCGGTGGAGGCCGTGGTGACGGTCAGGCCGCGGGGCATCCGGGCGGGCGCCGAGAACCACACGGCGTGCGCGCGGCCGGCCTCCTCGCCGAAGTCCAGGGGGTACGGGATGCGGCCGATGTTGCTGAGCAGTGTGGTCGAGGTCCAGGGCGCGGCGGCTCTGCGCAGGCCGCGGGTGAGGGCGGCGCGGACTCCGACCGGCGCCCAGGGGGCGGTGAGGAGGGAGGCGCCGTGGCCGAGTTGGGGGCGGGGCAGGGACTTGAGGGCACGGGTGCGGGTGGCCGTGCGGTGCAGCAGGGCGGGCATGTCGTCCGGGCCGTGAGCGGCCAGCTCGGCTGGGCTGAAGGGGACTTCCACGAGCCGGGTGCCGTTGCCGATGGGCATGGTGGCGTCACGCGGGCGGTCGTCCACGGGCATGGTGATCCGCAAGGGGCGGGGGTGGGCGCCGTGCTCGCGGTTCCAGTGGGCGATGGTCAGCGCGGTGGTGACCATCAGCTGGTCGTTGACCGTGTAGGGGGAGCCCTTGGGGCGGTGCGGGAGCGGGAGTTCGGTGACGAGCATGCCGTTGCCGGGGGAGGGTTCGGGGGTGCCCTGCGCCACCCGTGCGGGGTGGGACCAGTTGGAGGGGGCGTCCTCGGGGAGCGGGGGCACTTCAGCAGTGGTGCGGGTCGGGGGTGCGGCGGGGGAGTTGTCCTTGCCGCTGTAGAGCTCGGCGGCGGTGGCCAGCACGCGGAGGCAGGCTGGGCCGTCGAGGGCGGTGTGGTTGATGGTGAGGAAGAGGACGGTGCCTTTGGGGCCGGGGCCGGGGCCGGGGCGTTGGCCGGTGCCGGGTCGGGGCGCTTGCCCGGCCCGGCGAGGTGCCGCCGGCTGGGGGGCGGGAGTTGCTGCGGCGGCACGGGTGCCCGGGGTTGTGGCGGCTCCGGATCCCGCGGCCGCGGTGGCGTGAGTGCCGGCGCGTGCGGCGCCGGGGGCGCCTGTGCCTGCGGCGGCGTGAGTGCCCGCGGCTGCGCTGGTGCGGCTGCCCGCAGCCATGCCGGCACCGACGGCGTCCGTCGCCTCGCTGCCCTCCACCGGCCCCGGGCCCTCCACCACCTCCAGCCGTATCGGCGGCGACAGCGACAGCGGCGGTGCCTGGGTCAGGGCGCGCGTGCGTGCGTCCCGCAGGGCGTCACGTCCCGGCGCCGGAAAGCTCACCACCTCCACGTCCGGTTCCGCCGTCAGCTCCCACTCGTACCGACGCCGGTACCACCGCGCCGGCGCCTCCCGCATGAGGATGCGTGGATGCCGGCGCAGGGCCTCCGAGAAGGCCGTACGCAGTCGCCCCGCGTCCAGCGGCCCCGGCAGATGGACCTCGATGTGCACCGTCTCCGGCTCCTCCTCCTGGAGGCAGTGCCGGGCGACCTCGTCCACGACGGGGAACGGCACGCGTGCCGGCGGCCGCAGCGGACCTTCGGCGCGTGCGGGCTGCTGCAGTGCGGTCATGTGGCTTCGCCCTTCCCGGTCTTCCCGGTGTCGTCGGACTCCGGCGGGGTCTCGGGCCCGGTCGCCTCCAAGCGCGGTTTGCGGGGTGCGATCCGCGCGGTCGGCGGATCCGGAACCGCGCCACCGGGACCGCGCGCGGAGACGGTCGGCCCCGAGTCGCCACGGCCCGTCGGCCCGGGAGGCTCGGTCCCCATGGGACTGCGGCCCCGCTCCCGCTGCGGCAAGGGGCGAGGAGGCGCTGCCGGTGCGGCGGACTCCGGCCCGGCGCCGTCCCCGTCGACCGGCGGCAGCACGGCCGTGTCGCCGGGCCGGCCGGATCCTGGGCCGGAGACGCCGGGTGCCGCCGGATTGCCCGCTGCCGCTGGGCCGCCGGCGCCCCCTCCCGGGCTGCCGGGGCTTGTCGGCCCTCCCGGGCTGCCGGGGCTTGTCGGCCCACCCGGGCCGCCGGCGAATCCGCCCGCCGCTCCCGGCCCGGCGGCGAATCCGCCCGCCGCTCCCGGCCCGGCGGCGAATCCGCCGGTGCCGCCCAGACCTGCCGGCCCACCCGAGCGGCCCGCTCCCTGAGCTGCCGCCGCCGACTCCCGGACCCCCACCACCCCGGCGAACAGCCCGATCAGCGCCAGCAGTTGGGCCACCGGCCCGAAGGCGCCCACCTGCGCACCCACCGGCTCCCCGGCGCCGACCGCCGCCGCGATTCCCGCTCCCGCAAGGGCCACGAACGCGATCGGCACGAGCAGCGCATGCCTGCGCCAAGCCACCAGCGCCAGAGCCGGTACCAGCAGGGCGAACCAGCCGGCGATGAGGACGCCCACCACCGTCACGGCCACTGTGCCGAGCCACAGGCCGGGCAGCGGCGGGACGGGCTGCGGCTCGTCCGGGTTCGGTGCGCGGCGGCGCCACAGGGCCAGCCCGGCCAGCAGCGCGATCGCGACCGCGCTGCCGATCAGCCCGCCCTCGTACATCACCGCCGGCTCGTACGACAGCTCGACCGTGCCGCCGGCGCCCGCCGGGATCCGCCAGCCCTGTTGCCAGCCGTCCAGCCGTACCGGCGTCAGCTCCTTGCCGCCCAGCGTCGCGTGCCAGCCGTCGTTGAAGTTCTCGTACGTCGTGAGGTAGCTCGCCGCGCCCGACCCGACGGTCACCGCGCGCCGGTCGCCGAGCCAGTCCCGTATGCCCAGCTGACGCCCGGTGGCCGAGGCCTCGGAGACCGTGCCGCGCGTGAGTGTCACCGCGGTCAGCGTGAGCGGCCCCGCGTCTCCGCCCTCCACCCGGTGATCACCCGCCGACAGCTGCAGCTCGGTGTCGTCGCGCCCCTGCTGACAGAGCGTCACATCGACCTGGCGCCGCTCCATCAGGTCCCGTACCGTTCCGCGCACGCTCGTCCGGTACAGCTCCCCGTCCACCGCGACCACCGGCCCCTTCCCGCACGGCAGCGAGAACGGCCGGGACTCCCTGGGCTTCGGGGTCCGGTACTGGTCGAGGGCCGGGATGTAGGCCTCCGTCAGGCCCACCGGCAGCCGCAGGTCCTCGTCCACCATCGGGTTGTAGAGGGTGAGCGGGGCGGTCTCGGTGATGGTGATGTCCAGCCGGTCGGTAGTGATGGGCGGGAAGCGGACCCAGCCGTTCTCGTCGACCCCCGCGATCACCGCACCGTCCGGCGAGCTGATGTGCACCACGGTCGGACGCGTGGCCAGACCGCCCGCCGGCGCCAGCACGATCTCCCCCACGGCCTGCTTTCCGGGCCAGCGCA
This sequence comes from Streptomyces sp. NPDC012935, assembly GCF_042900345.1. Lineage (NCBI taxonomy): Bacteria > Bacillati > Actinomycetota > Actinomycetes > Kitasatosporales > Streptomycetaceae > Streptomyces > Streptomyces sp. NPDC012935. The sequence continues at coordinate 122,300 of NZ_JBIBBC010000004.1, read as the reverse complement.
GGTGGACGGTGGGCCGGTCACCGGCGATCCACGCCGTGGTCAGGTCGCCGTCGGTGAGGTTGCGCGGCGAGAGCCCCGCCCCGAGCCGCGCGGTGGAGTCGGCGGTGGCGACGATCCGGTTCTGCTGCTCCGGCGCCACCTCGTACAGCAGCCGGTCCAGCTCCTCACCCGCCACCGGCACCGCACTCGCCCGCATCTCGTACGTCCCCGCCGTGGAGGTCGTGAAGCGCCGGTGCAGGCCGGCCTCCGTGCCCGTCGGCGACAGGCCCGTGGGGTCGGCCGTACGGGACAGGGAGACGATCTCGGCGGCCGCCCCCGACTTCCCGGCGTCGGCGGGCAGCCGCAGCAGCCGGGTCACCTGTACGTCCGGCAGGTCTATCTCGGAGAAGCCCGCCCCGGTCAGACCGGGCCGACGGGACACGGAGTCCGTGATCGTCAGCTTCATCCAACTCGTCTCGCCCGCAGGCACCTTGACCGTCTGCGTCGTTCCGTCGGGCCGCAGGACGGAGCTCGCCGCCCCCTTCTCCGTCTCCACCCGCACCCGCGTCGCCGCCTCCCGCACACCCTCCTGCGGCAGCGGCCTGACCTTGACCGACGACGGCATGTCGTACGAGCCGCCCGCGAACGCGATCCGCAGCCACTCGCCGACCGGCGACCCCTCCGAGCCCTCGGTCCACGCCGTGTCCGGGTTGCCGTCGAAGGCGTTCACCGGATCGAACTGCGGGAGGTGGAAGAGCCAGCTGCCGTACGACGAGGCCGTCACCGACCGTGCGCCGCGCAGCTCGGCCACCGTCTGGTGGTCGAGGCCGGACGTCGGCAGGATCTGGTGCGGCTTCTCGCCCGCGTCCTGCGCGGCGTCGGGCGCGTTGCGCTCGCCGCGCGTGTACGTGTACGACGTGTTGGCGTTGACCAGCCCGAACCGGGTGTCAGCCCGCCGCAGCCCGTCACCGATCACCTGTACCGGAGGCGAGCCGAGCCCCGGGTGGTTGTCACCGGTCAGCACGCTCGCCCTGCCGCGCAGTTCGGAGGCCAGTGGCAGCAGCGCCTCCGGTCCGCCGGAGACGACGGCCGTGTCGGCGACCGGTTGCAGCCCGGCCTGGTGCGGACGCGGCACGTCCTGCCCGGCCGGCTTGTAGATCTCCACCGCCCGCTGCCGCGGATACAGCCCCTCCACCTGCAGCGGAGTGCCCGGGGCGATCGTCCCGCCGGTCGTGACCGGCCCGAGGCCCGTCACCCGCTCGTATCCGGACTGCTCCAGGGTCCGCTTCACCGTCGTGGTCGGCACGTGGCCGATCTGGTCGGGGTCGAGGTCGTTGCGGACGACCACGTAGTAGATCCCGGCCCGGCTCAAGTAGTCCGCCAGACCCGGCACTTGGCCGCCGCTGACCAGTGCCTGCTCCACGGCGTCCATCGCACGCCGGTTGCCGGGGGTGCCGAAGGGGACGTAGTCCCGCTGTGCCCAGCGCGAGTCGGCGAGGACGTCCAGCGGCTGGTCGATGGTCGAGCCCCAGGTGTGGATGCCGTGCGCGGTGGCCGGCACGACGAGGGCGCGGGCGTCCGGGGAGTACTTCTCCAGCCAGTCGGCCGTGGCCTGCCAGTGCTTGGGGATCTCCTTGAAGGACCCGGGGTTGAGGATCGAGCCGTTGAGGTACGGCCACATCAGCCCCGGCAGCACCAGCACGGCCGCGATCAGCGGCGCGAACCGCCGCCCCCGCACCGGCCGTGCCCCGCGCGCCTCGGCCGCCACACCCGCCAGGTGGGCGAGGCCCAGCACCAGCGCCAGGGCCAGCCCCGTCTGGAACTTGTAGATGTTGCGGAAGGGGACGAGCCAGCCGTCCAGCCAGTCCTGCACGACCCCGTGGAAGGGTGCCCCGAACGTCCCGCCGTACCCGGCGAGCAGGATCAGCGCGACCGTCACCACGGTCAGCACCAGCCACCGCCGCTCCGGCATGTCCCGCCGGGCCAGTCCCGCAAGGCCCAGCCCCGCCGCGAGCGCCGAGCCGACGATCACGACGACGGACGCGGCGACGGCCCATCCGGCCGGCAGCCAGGCCTCACCGAAGTGCAGATAGGCGACCCAGTTCCCGCCGCCGCGCAGCGCCTCCGTCGCCGCCATGGTCTCGGTCGTGGTCTGCGAACTCTCCACGTAGGGAAGGAAGTTCTCGCCATACGTGCCGAGCAGCAGAAGCGGGATCACCCACCAGGCGGTCGCCAGGAAGACCCCCGGCACCCACCACGCGATCAGCTTTCGCTGCCGTGGCCCGGGCGGCCGGGAGAGCAGATAGAGCCCGACGGGAAGCAGCGAGGCCAGGGTGGAGGCCGCATTGACGCCACCCATGAAGGGGATGATCAGGGCCGACCGCAGCGCGGCGACCCGCGCGGCATACCGCTCGTCGGTCAGCGGCAGCAGCACCCACGGCAGCAGGGCACCGGGCAGCGCGGCGGCCGACGTGGACCCGACGACGACGGTGAAGACGGGCCACAGCGCATACGCCACGGCCGCCACCAGCCGCGACGCACCGCTGCCCACCCGAAGCCGCTCGGCCAGCCGCAGCGCACCCCAGAAGGCCACCGTCACGATCAGCGACAGCCACAGCCGCTCCGCCAGCCACACGGGCAGCCGTACGACATCGGTCAGCCAGTAGAACGGCAGCATCGGCCACAGATAGCCGGAGTACTGATTCTGGATCCCGCCGAAACTGCCCTCGTCCTGCCACAACTGCCCCAGGTCGGCGAGGAACTGCCCCGGATCGACGGTCACACCCAGCTTGGTGTCGAAGGTCTGCCGCCCCGGCTGCACCGCCAGCAACAGCACGAACACCACGGCCCAGAACCCCAGCAGCCAGCGCCGCGAGCGCGGCTCCTCCGGCGGGCCCGAGGCGGGCGCGGAGGTGGGCACGGCTGCCGGGGGAGGAGCCTGGACCGTGGTCGTCGTCATGGTGGGCACCGCCTGAGGATGAGGAGGAGGTTCCAGGTGGCGAACTCGCGTATGCCGGGCACCTTCACGACGGTTTCCGCGAGGAACGGCCAGTAGCGGGAGCGCGCCGAGACGATCTCTACGTCGTCACGGGCGCGGACCTGACGCAGGGTGGCGCCGATGTGCACGGCGAACAGGTTCTCGCCGAGGGTGTGCTTGGGGGCCCGTCCGGTACGGCGCCGGTAGCGGGCGCGGGCCCGCTCGGCACCGAAGTAGTGCCAGGGGGCCCACTCATGACCGCCCCACGGGGACAGCCAGTTCGTGAACGACACGTAGATCAGCCCACCGGGGCGGGTCACCCGGGCCAGTTCACTGAGGAACGTCTGCGGATCGGCCACGTGCTCCAGCACATTGGAGGAGAAGGTGACGTCGGCGACGCCGTCGCGCAGGGGCAGCAGGTACCCGTCGGCGACGACGGCCCCTTCGGGCGGCTTCGCACCGAGTTCCGCCACGTCCGGCTCGAAGAGGTAGGCGTACGCACCTCGCCGCCGGAACTCGTCGGTGAAGTACCCGCCACCACCGCCGACGTCCACGACGGTACGGCCGGCGACGGGACCGTCGTAGGCCTCGACCTGATCGACGGCGTCACGGGCAAGCAGTGAATAGCAGGCCTCGGGATCGTCCTGCTCATGCAGGAACGCCCGGAAGAGAGCAAGGGACCGCCGAAAGGAGGGGTCCTTGGTAACTGGGGGTGGTGAAGCGCCCCGAAAGGGGCGCGGGGAACTGCGCGACAAGCCACGACGCACCGGCACTCGCGAGCCGGCCGACCCACTACGGCGTTTAGGCGTCACGGCGCACGGCCTCCGAGGCAACCGCCAGGAACTGCCGCACAGTCCGATCCCAGCGATACCGTGCGGCCCGATCCCGCGCGGCCTTGCCCATCAACTCCCGCCGATGCCCGGACAACGCGAGCGTGCACCACGCGGCCGCGAAGGACGATTCCCCGGCGGCGAGCACCCCCGTCTCCCCGTCCACGACGGAATCCCGCAGCCCAGGCACATCAAAGGCAATGGTCGGCGTCTCCCGGGTCGCGGCCTCGGTGACGACGAGCCCCCACCCCTCCACGGCCGAGGGATGAAGCAGCAGCCACGCCGCACACAGCAGCCGGTGCTTCTCCGCCTCCGACACATGACCGGCGAACTCGACTCCGGGCCCGGCAAGTTGCTCGAGGGACGCCCGCTCCGGCCCGTCCCCGACGATGACGAGCCGCCCTCCGGTCACGGGCCGCACCCGCTCCCACAACCGCAGCAGCAGGTCGATCCGCTTGTACTCGACCAGCCGTCCCACCGCCACGAACAGCGGCTCGGGCGAGCGGTCACCCAGGGGGCCGGGCTCCTCCACTCCGTTGTGCACGACACGGATACGTTCCCGGTCGACGCCGATCCCGCGCAGCGCCTGCGCGGTCGAGGGAGAGACGGCGACCATCAGACTCCGCTGCTGCGCACCGGTCAGCGCCCAGTGCTCCAGTCTTCGCCCGAGGCGGGCGGCAGGAGCCAGCGCCCCGCCGAACCGCATCTTCCACAGATCGGTGTGGACGTGGTTGACCAGGCACAACGTCGGCCCGCGATGCCAGAGGGGGGCGAAGTACGGCATCCCGTTGCAGACCTCGACCAGCAGATCGCAGTCACCGACCTGACGGGCGAAGGCGGACCGGGCACGCAGGTAGTGGCCGTAGGAACCGCCGGCGGACACGACCCGGTAGTCGCGGTAGGCCGCGGGGCCCCCGCACAGGAGGGTGACCTGGTGGCCGAGGTGGGTCAGGCCGTCGGCGAGGCGGTCGACCAGCAGCTCGGAGCCGCCGGCGGATCGGTTGCCCAGGTCACGGTGGGCGAGAAAAACGATTCGGCGCGGATGTGGGGGAAGCGCCGGAGGGTGCTGCTGCGACGCCCAGGGGAGAGTGGCGCGCAGCTGGGAGGGCACGTGCTGGGGCATGCGTGCTCCAACTCGTCTCAGGGTGCGGAACTCAGCGTGGGGGAGGGAGGGTTTGGGTTCCTGTGGGGAGTATCAAAGGTCCTGGACTGCTTACGGTCGTTGTGCGTGGGGTGTGGACAGGCTGTGTCCGGGTGGGGTTGGACAGTTTTCGCCTGCACGTTCGCCACGGCTACTCACCGACGTGACAATTTCGGGCTTTATTAGAGCTGACGTCACGTCACATTGTGAGCGAGGGCTGGGGCATCTCGACCGTACTGGGCGATTCAGGATGCTTCCGTCCTCGCACCACCAAAACGCCACCCACCACCGCAAGCACGAATCCCGCCCCGGCAGTCCCGATCGGCAGCGTCTCGCCCACCATGCGCAGCAGACCGCTGTCCCGCTTCGCCTGCCGTACGGCCTCCTTCTGCGTGGCCGTGGTGAACGCGATCTTCTCGCTGTCCAGCAGCACCGCCGCGTCCTTCTCGCCGCCGGGCGCCCGCAGGGTCCGGCGCGGGCCGGTCTGCGCGTAGATCACACGGCCGGTGGCCTGATCCACCACCAGCCTGAACCCGTGGTTGGAGTACCACTCCTCGGCCAGCACCTGCGGCCGGTCCGGCTCGTCGACGAGGGTGCCGGGGACGAGCCGGGTGCCGACCTTGCGGGGCGCGACCGTCCCGGTGAACCGGTATCCCGTGTAGCCCTGGATCTTCTCGGTGCCGTCGTACCGCAGGGTGATCGTGGTCCCGCCGGTGTTGTCCCACCACTGGTAGGAGCGTTTCTCCACGTCGAACGGGAACTTCAGGTACGCCTCGCCCTCGATGTACGGCGTCTCCTCGCAGCAGTGCACCGGTTTCGTCGTGCTGCGGTCCATCACCCAGCGGTGCGGGGTGAAGTCCAGTGCGTCGTGCGGGTCGGCGGCAGGCAGCGACTTGTCGGTGTCGACGGTGGTGATGACGTCCCAGACGGCGTTGCCGCTGCGCTCACTTTCCGCCACATTGCCGCGCACGCGCTGGGTGACGGTGATGTTCTGGTCCGGCACGGTCTCGACCTTGTCGGTGTCGAAGACGCTGCCGGTGCCTTTGTAGACGGCGGTGGTGTCGATGTCGATGGGGTTCACGGCGGCACGCGGGGCCACGTACCAGGCGAGCATGGGCGCCAGTACCAGCAGAAACGTGCCGAGGCCCAGCAGGATCAACGAGAGAGGTGAGGCTGTACGGCGCATCCGGCACTCCTGTGGGGTTGACGCGTGGTCGATGCCTGGCCGTTCTTGGGCCGGGAACCGTAGGGGTTCCCTTGACGAAGTGTCAATGTCTTGACGGGATGTCCCGGCTTGTCGAGACTGAAGCCGACAGGCAGGGGTCGGGTACAGGCTGGCACCACCGGGGTGGGACGACCTCCGGATGCAGAGAGGCTGACCCTGCGATGTCCAGACTGCTCGCCGCCGCGCTGACCGTCACGCTCGCCGCCGTACTCGCGGTGGGTGCCGCGCTCGGTGTCGTCGCGTTGCTGGAAGCGACTCCCGACCAGCCGAACACACCCTTGATCACGTATGAGCAAGCGGGCCAGGGGAGTTGACGATGGCCGCGCCCCGCTCCCCGGCAGTCACGGCTTCCCCTGCCGCCCCGGCTACCCCCGCCACCCAGGCCGCTCCCGCCCGCTCGGCCTGGCGTGACGTACCCCGCTTCCAGGTCCGCCGGTTCGCGGAGCTGGTCATGGCGGACGCCCCGGCCCTCGCCGAGCAGATCCTGCGCGAGATCCAGCGCGAGTACCCCCAACTGCCCGTCGTCCTCGACGAGTCGGGTGAGCCGATGGCCCTGGTGGGCATCCGGCGCGCGATCGAGGTCTTCGTCGAGCACCTGGAGAAGTCGGAGGGCCGCCCGACCGTACCGCCGGGCGTCTTCCAGGACTTCGGCCGCGGCGAAGGCTACAACGGCCGCTCCCTGGACTCGCTGCAGGCGATCTACCGGTTGGGCGTACGGCTGGCCTGGCGCCGTTTCGCCGAGATCGGCCAGCGCGTCGACATTCCGCCGCCCGCGATGTACGAGCTGGTGGACGCCGGCTACGAGTACCTGGACGGCCTGGTCGACCAGTCGGTGCGCGGCTATGCCGAGGCGGCGGCACGGCAGGCGGGCGAGCGGCTGCGTCTGCAACGCCGTCTGATGGAACTGCTGTTGGCCGAACACCACCGGGGCGATCCGGCGGATGCCCTCACGGAGCGTGCGGCCCGGATCGGCTGGCCGCTGCCCGAGAAGGTCGCCGTGGGCGTGTTACTGCGCCCGGCGCGGGAGGCGGTGGCGCCGGCGGTGGGGCAGGGGGTGCTGCTCGACATGGAGTACGAGCAGCCGCGCATGGTCGTCCCCGAGCCGGACGCCGGCGGCCGCCCCGAACTGCTGCACCGGGCCCTGACCGGCTGGTCGGGCGCGATCGGCCCCCCGGTGCCCCTCGCCGACGCGGCGAAGTCGCTGCGCTGGGCCGAGGCGGCCGTACGCCTGATGGAACGGCGGCTGCTGCCGGCCGGTGACGTCCTGTACTGCACCGAGCACACGGAAGCCCTCGTACTGTTGCAGCCCGAGGAACTGATCGACGACCTGGCGGTGCGGTGCCTGGCACCGCTGCAGCACTGCGGCCCCACGCATGGGCGGCGGCTGGCCGAGACGCTACTGGCCTGGCTGGAGACCAGGGGCGGGGCGCCGGAGGTGGCGGCCCGCCTGGGAGTCCACCCGCAGACGGTTCGCTACCGTCTCCGCCAGATCCGGGAGTTGTGGGGCGACGAGATGGACGACCCGGATCGACGGTTCGAGCTGGAGCTGGTGCTGCGGGCCCAGCGGCTGAGGGGGGCGCTGGGGGAGGCGCCGAGGTAGAAGGTGTTGGGTGCTCAGTACCTGCTGTCAGGCGGGCTGGCGGGCGGGGTCCGTGCGGTGGGGCGGGGTGCGGGTGGACGCGGCGCGCAGGCGTCGGCCTCGGCGGGTGAGTCCCCAGGGCTTGAGGATCGAGATCACCGTCATGAAGACGTACGCCGACAGCGACACGATCGGCCCGAACAGGACGTCACCGGCGTCGGGCAGCGGCCCGCCCGCGGCGACCGCCGCGACCGCGGAGTTCACGCCGGGGCGCAGCGCGAAGACGGTGGCGGTGGTCGTGCCCAGGGTCACCCAGAACTTGACGTAGACCCAGCGGTGCCGCGCCAGCCCCCACTGCGTGCCCAGTGCCAGCACGAGCCCGCTGAGCAGCGTGAGGAAGGCGACCGGCAGCAGGAGCCAGTCGGCGAACAGCTTCATGGCCCGCACGGACGCCTCCACGGTCACCGCGGACCCGGTGGTGCCCGCGGTGACGCCGAGCGCGAGCAGCCCGAGCGTGAGCCCGAGCCAGCCGGCGGAGGCGATGACATGGACGACGAGGGCGGCCCGGCGGGCGGGCCGGCTCAGTTTCCTTGACGACGCGGAAGACCTGGAAGAGGTGGAAGGCATGGACACCACCGTGCCGGGCCAGGTCGCCAAGGACGTCTGACGGCGGGAGTAACCCCGCGTACTGACGTCGGCGTACCCGGCGCCGCCCGCCCTGCTCCGTTCGCCGCGCGAGGGCGATGATTCCGGCCGCCGGGCCAGGTCATCACCGCAGTAGCGGGGATACGAGAAGAAGCGCCCCGCTTCCGAGCAGAGGAGTCCCTGATGCGCCAACCGTCACCCCACCCCGCCCTGCGACAGCTCGACGCCTTCGTCGGCGAGTGGGACCTGTGGGCCGTCGGCCGCAGCGTCGGCCCCTTCAGGACGGAGTTCGCCTGGCTGGAGAACGGCGCCTTCCTGGTCCAGCGCTCGGATGTCGTCCCGGAGACATCTCTCCCGGGCGAGTGGGGCCCGAACGCCCCGTTCCCCACCGTCTCCCTGATCGGCTACGACGACACCGCCGAGGAGTTCACCGCCCTCTACGCCGACGGCCGCGCCGTCGCCCGCACCTACCGAGCCACCATGACCGACCGCACCTGGCACCAGTGGCGCTCGGCCCCCGGCTTCCACCAACGCCTCACCGCCACCATCAGCCCCGACGGCAACATGATCGAGGGCCAGTGGGAGCAGTCTCCCGACGGTGCGCAGTGGACTACGGACTTCGACGTGACGTACGTCCGGACGGGGGCGGGGAAGCCGTAGGGCTGAGGGCCCGATCGAGGCGCTGCACCACGGGGGCCGTACCCGGACGGCCCCCGTCCGCACCTACGTACGCGCCGGCTCCTTCGGCGCGGCTCGTCGCGGGGCGGGCTGGTCCAGGTGGACCACGACCGTCGTGTAGAAGCGGTGTACCGCTTCGTCCACGCTGCGGATGAAGCCCGACTCGGTGTTGCCCCGGCTGCTCCCCATGCCCTTGAAGAGGGACAACCGGAAGCCGCTGATCGGGGTCGCCGTGTTCTTGGGGAGCAGGTCCGCCGGTTCGGGGCGTAGGCGTTCCAGGGTGCCGCGCGGACCGCCAGTCTCGCCTTCCAGCAGGGTTTCGACGTGCAGGTCCGCCGGTGCCTCGGCGAGACGGCGGACCAGGCGCTTGGCCCAGCTCAGGGGATAGCCTTGCTCGGGAGCGGGGATCTCGACGGACGTACGCAGCTTGCCGGTGCGCAGATCGGCGCCGATGGTCAGCACACCCGGGGCCTGCTCGACACGAAGCTCCGCCTGGAGCCGCCCCTCCAGACACAGTTGGTCGGCCAGCTGAATCCGGCGGGTTCCGTGATCGGTGCCACGCCTGGCGCGCTGGACGGGCAGGACCTTCTGCCCGAGTTCGCCGCCGAGCCTGAGACACACCTGGCGGATGAGCCGCTCCCAACTCTCGATCACTTCGAGGGAGCGCGGGTCACCCTGGCACAGGGTCTCGTCGCTGATGCCGTTGCGTACCGGCACCCAGGCGGAGCCCATGTTCTGGAAACCGTGGCAGCCGGAGTTCTCGTGCTGGAGGTACTGCAGCAGTTCCTCCAGCAGCCAGGTGCGCGCCGCATTGCCGACCCCTTCGTGCCGGATCAGCAGCTGTGCCTGGTAGGCCACTTCGGCCCACGACAGATGCCAGAGCGCCACCTTGTGCTTGCGCCGTCGGTCGATCTTGATGTCGACCAGGGGACTGCCCTCCAGCGCGACGTCGTTCGACACCGTGATCACGGCCTCGTAGCCGCGCCGGGCGGCGATGTCCATGTAGGCCTGCACCTGGTCGGCCTTGAGGGGGTTGCCGTTGGTCTTGGTCTCGACGAGGGCCGTCCACAGCTTGCCGGCGCGCTCGATGCGGATCACTCCGTCCGGGCGCCGAGGCGTGTCGCCATGCGGCAGGGACACCTCGGTGAATGTCTCCATCCGGCCGGAGGGTGCCCCGAACGCGGCCGTGAGGCGCCTGCCGAATCGTGGCACCTGGGCCATCACCGCCAACAGCACCGAGGTGGCGCGGGTCTCCCGTTCCCGGTCGCTCTTGAGCGCCGACACGGGAAAGAGCCTGGCAGGCCTCCAGGAGTCGTTCTCCGCCAGCGAAGTCCTGGTCACCTTGGGCAGGGTGACCTTCTTCTTCGCCGTACGCGGCCGCGAGGCCCGCACTGCAGGCTGCCTCGTCGGCTCGGTCTCGGCGCTCTCGGGGCGGCGGGGCGCAGGGATCGCCTCAAGCGTGCCCGGTGTGGTGGCCGGGGCCGCGGGGTCCGGCTGATCACTGCTGCTGCCCCCGGCCGGCGCCTCGACCGCCGTGACTGTTGTCTGCTGCTCACCGGGGGAGGGGGACTGGCACCCGGACGCGGGCTCGGATACGGCTCCGGACAGGGTTTCCGCCCCCGGGTCTTCCGCCCCCGCCTGCGCCGCTTCCACCTCGGCCGCGTCGTCGTCGATGTCGACCCCGAAGTCCGTCGCCAGGCCGGCCAGACCAGTGTCATAGCCCTGGCCGACGGCCCGGAACTTCCACTCCTCCCCGCGCCGGTACACCTCGCCGAAGATGATCGCGCTCACCTCGCCGGCGTCGTCGATGGCGAAGCGGAGGAGGCTCTCGCCGGCCGCGTCGGCCAGCCGTACCCGCAGGGCGTCCAGTTCTCCGAAGCGGGCTTCGCCGTACCGGCTCGCGGCCACGACGATGCGGTCGACTTCCGGCGGGACCGCCGTCAGATCGAAGCAGATCCGGTCTTCGTTACCGTCCTCCGTGGGAGTCTTCCCCAGGAGCTGCACGCTGCCGTCGGCAGCTACCGGGTTGTTGTAGAAGTAGAAGTCGGCGTCGCTGCGGACCTTTCCGTTCGTGTCCAGCAGTAAGACGGATACATCGGCGTCGCCCTCTCCGGTCGGGCTGACCCAGCCCAGGCTCACGATCACCGAGCCGACGTCTTCACTCAGCGCACTCAGGGCCACGTTCGAGCCCTTGGTCATTTCGCGCACACAAACCCCCCTATCGCTCACCTGGGGGCGTGCCGTATGCGGCCACCCCCGGCGCCTCCCCATGCGGCACAGTGTGACGTGCCGCACACGGGTAACGGTACTGGCCGTGCATCGCGCCTGCGGGGCTTTCCAGCCCGTCTGCGCAAGGCCATTGCCGGGGGAAACGCACTTTGAGTAGCCTGTGTTCGTTATTCCGATCGGCTGTTGAAATCTCGAACGCAGCCTCGCATGCAAGGGAGGGGGCCGCACGTGGGACGCCTCGTACCAGCCGTGACCCGGGCTCTCGACATTCTCGAGCTCTTCCTCGACGGGGACGGGACGCTCTCCGCCCCCGACATCGTGCGCAAGCTCCAGTTGCCGCGGACCACCGTGCATGAGCTGGTGACCACTCTGGCGGCTCGGTCGTACATCGTCCAGGTGCCGGGGCAGCCGGGACGGTACCGCCTGGGTGTGCGGCCGTACCAGCTCGGCAGCCGGTACGCCGAGCAGCTCGACCTCGCGGCCGAGGGCCAGCAGGTCGCCCGGTCCGTCGCCGAGACCTGCGACGAGACCGTGCACGTGGCGATCCTGGAGGGCACGGACGTCATCTACATCGCCAAGGTCGACTCGACGCACGCGGTGCGGATGGTGTCCGCGGCGGGCCGTCGGCTGCCTGCCCACTGCACGTCCGTCGGGAAGATGCTGCTGGCCTCCCTTCCCGACTCGGAGCTGTCCTCCCGTATCCCCGACGGGGCCGAGCTCGTCGCCATGACGCCCAACAGCATCACCGACCCCGGCGCGCTGCGCGAGGCCCTCGCCGAGATTCGGCAGCGGGGGATCGCCGTCGAGAGCCGGGAGTCCAACCCGGACGTGTCGTGCGTGGCCGCGCCCGTGCGGGACCGGACCGGGCAGGTCGTCGCCGCCCTGTCCATCTCCGTGCCGATGATCCGCTGGAGCGACGAGCGGCGTGCCGAGCTGGAGCAGCTCTCCGCCAAGGGGGCCGCGGAACTGTCCGAGCGCCTTGGGCACCGGAGCGTTGCGTGACGGCGCCGTACGAGGTGGCGGTGCGCGCGGAGGCGGCGCTCGGTGAGGGCCCGACCTGGGATCCGGTGAGTGGCCGGCTCGTGTGGATCGACATCCTCGGGGGGCGGATACACACCTACGACCCCGTCTCCGGGCGTCGCACGGTCCGTACGACCCACCAGCACGTCGGCGCCGTCAAGCCGCGCGTCGGCGGCGGGCTCGTCCTCAACCTCCGCGACGGCGTGGCGCTGCTCGACCCGGACCACAGCTTCCGCTGGCTGCATCACGAACCCGTCCCCGGCCGCCGCGCCAACGACGCCGCCGTCGCGCCCGACGGGTCCCTGTGGGCGGGCACCATGCGCTACGACGAGGCGCCGGGCGGCGGCACCCTGTCCCGGATCACCGGGGAGGCCTCGGTCGAGGTGGTCCTCGACGACGTGGCGGTGAGCAACGGCACGGGCTGGAGTCCGGACGGCCGGCTCATGTACTACATCGACTCCCCGACGCGACGTGTCGACGTCTTCGACTTCGCGGACGGGCGGGCCGTGAACCGACGCCCGCTGGTCGAGATCGAGGACGGCGCCGGGTTCCCGGACGGGCTCACGGTCGACGCCGAGGGCTGTGTGTGGGTGGCGCTGTGGGAGGGCGCGGCGGTGCGCCGGTACACGCCCGACGGTGAGCTGGACCGGGTGGTCCGGCTTCCGGTGCCCCGGGTGACGGCGTGCGCCTTCGCCGGCTCCGACCTGACCGACCTGTACATCACGACGGCCCGCGTCGGCCTCGCCTCACCGCCCGCGCTGTCGGGTTCGGTGTTCGTGGTGCCGGGCGCGGGGAAGGGGCTGGCACAGCCGGCGTTCAGGGGCTGAGGCGTGCTGTCGTCACGGGGGAGGCGGCTGCCCGTGCCGTAGGCGCATGAATGACAGTCGGGCCGACGCAGCCTCACATCCGGGATCTCAGAACGTCGACTTCGCAGCCCGGCGCGAACGGGTCGAAGCCGTGCTCGATCAGCCAGCGAACCCCCAGCAGGCTTCGCAGCGACCACCATGCGTGGAGCACGTCCATGTCGACGTCGGCGCCATAGCCGGCGACGAGGTCGCCCAGGTGCTCCTCGTGTCCGAGCGCCAGGGTGGCGAGGTCGTACAGGGCATCGCCCCGGCCCGCCTCGGACCAGTCGATGATGCCCGTGATCTCGTCGCCGTCGACGAACACGTGAGCGATCTGCAGGTCGCCGTGCGTGAATGCCGGAGTCCACGGCCGGAGCGCGGCCTCGGCGACCTGGCGGTTGCGGGTGACCAGATCGGCGGGCAGGACGCCGTTCGCCACGAGCCACTCGCATTCGACGTCGAGCTCCGACGCCAAGTCGTCGAGGCCCCGGCCGGCCCGGCCGGGCCAGGGCGGCAACGGCCCGTCGTGCAGTTTCCGGACGGCGGCACCCGCCGCGGCCCACGCCGCCGTGGACGCGTTCGACGGCTCGCCGAGGCGGCCGAGCGCCGTCCCCGGGACCGCGGCGATCGCGAGCGCGGGCGGCTTGCGCCACAGGACCTCCGGGGTCGGGACGGACGCCAGGGCCATCGCCTCGACCTCGACGTCGAGGCGCGCCTGATCGGCGTCCACCTTCAGGAACACGTCGCCGACGCGCAGGGTCGCGCGCTCGGAATGGGCGACCACGACCTCGACCTCATCCATGGCGCCGAGTATCCCGAACCGACCGTCCACGTCGCCGGGAATATCGCGTGCGACTGCGCGGCCGACTGTGCCCTCCCGCGGCCTGGTGGGCGACGCCGACTGTGCCCTTCCGCGGCCTGGTGGGCGACGCCGACTGTGCCCTTCCGCGGCCTGGTGGGCGACGCCGACCGCCCCCCCCCCCGCGGCCTCGTGCGCGACGCCGACCGCAAGGCGCCGCACCCGGGCAAGCCCAACAGCCCGGGCCCTCAAGGCCTCTACCCCAGCCCCGCCGCCTTCCGCTCCTCCGCCGTCAACGGGGGCCCTGTCAGCGCCGGTTTGAGCGGGCCGATTGCTGCGGCCAGCAGGACGGACGGGGACAGCAGTACCTCGGCGCCGCGCTCCAGGGACGTCACATCCGTGACTCGGCGGGCGATTCGGCCGTTGCCGGTCGCGGTGTGCATGAGGCGGTCCACGTAGGCGGCCACGAGCCGTTCGCGGAAGGTGGGGCCGCTCTCCGTTGCGCCCGGGTAGAAGACGTCCTGCCCGATGGCGAGATCCCACGCCGCGCCGACGGGGCGGGCCACCGCCTTCTGTACGCGGCGTGAAAGGCCCGGCGCCGACCATCCCTGACGATGTGTCACGTCCCGCAGGATCAGGGCGCTTTGGGCAGCGACCGCCAGGCCATGGCCGTAGACCGGGTTGAACGCTGCGAGGGCGTCGCCGAGGACGACGAAGTTCTCGGGCCACACCGGCATCCGCTCGTAGAAGTAGCGGCGGTTGACGGTGGCACGGGTGACCGACACGTCGGACAGCGGCTCGGCGTTCTCGAGCAGTTCGCCGATCAGCGGGTGCCGCAGCTTCTCGCGGGCCCACGGGACGAAGTCCTCGGCCACGTCGGTGGGTTCGCCGCCCCGGGTGCCGGACAGGGTGACGATCCACCGGCCGTTCTCGATCGGCAGCAGGAAGCCCGCCCGGCCCGGTCCGCCGGCCCGCGGGTCGGGCTGCACATTGACGACCGGGAAGCCGTCCCTGGCGTCCTCGGGCGCGAGGTAGAGCCGACTGGCGTACGCCAGCCCGGAGTCGACCTCGCGCCGCTGAGGTGCGGGAAGACCGAGGGCCCTGAGCCACCGGGGCGCCCCGGAGCCGCGGCCGGTGGCGTCGACGACCAGGCCTGCCTGGAGAATGCGCTCGGCGCCGTCGTGCGCCCGGATCCGTACGCCCGTCACGGCAGCGTCCGTACCGGCCAGCCCCACCGCCTCCGCCCGCACCAGCTCGATCCGCTCGTCGGCGAGGACCTGCGCCCGGATCGTCGCGTCCAGCAGGTCCCGGCCGGCCAGGATCACATGGTGGGACTCGGGCCAGCGCCGGAACCAGCCCCGCGCCGACATGGCGACCACGTCCGTCGTGACCGGCAGCCGGCGGGCCCCGGCGTCCCGGAGCACGTCGGTGACCCCCGGCAGCAACTCCTCCATGGCCCGGACCCCGCCCGACCACAGCATGTGCGCATGCCGCGCCTGCGGCAGCCCCTTGCGGGGGCCGGGGTCGCCGGGCAGGGTGTCCCGGTCCACGACGAGCACACGGTCGACGACTCCGGCGAGCACGCGGGCCGCGAGCATGCCGGTGTGGGATCCCCCCAGGACGACGGCGGTTCTGACGTCTGGGGCGGAGCGTTCATTCATGCGGGGGCACTCTCTGCCGGGGCGGTCGCTCGGGCGCGTACCGCCTCGATGTCGTTGGGATGGCGGAGGGCTCGGGACACGGCCTGGATCTCCCGCAGCAGATACGCGGTGTCCGGGCCGGACGGGGAAGTGCCGGCGTCGGCCTTCGGGGACCGGTGCCTGATGTCGACGGCGTCCAGGATCGTCACGGCCGCGGCGAGGGCCTCCGCCCGGGTGGGCTCGAAGCCGAGGGCCAGGGCCGCGTCGTACGACCGCCCGCGCAGGTCCTCGTCGAGGTACCGGGACACCTGCAACAGCCCGTCGCGGACGAACGTCTCTCGGCGGATCAGCCGCAGTTCCGGGGTGCCGCGCAGGGTGAAGGGCTCGCGTGCGCCGTTGACGGACCGCATCAGCACGGAGAGGGGACGCAGGTGCCGGTGTCGTCGCCGGATGCGCCAGCGCTCGTGCAGGTACTGGCCGGCGTGCGGGATGATGAAGCCCACCGCGACCAGCGAGGCGGAGACGCAGGCGGCCGACGGCGCCAGGTCGGTGCTCAGCCAGTCCAGGTCGTGGCCCGTCCACCGGGCGACGACGGCGGTGAGCTTGGACGCGTCGAAGAGCAGGTTCGTCGCATAACCCACGCCCAGGAACCGCAGGCCCCAGCGCAGCCAGGCGTCCAGGCCCTCGGTGCGGATCCAGTTCCAGATCAGCCTTGCCGTGATGGTGCAGGCCACGGTGTGCGCGAGCAGGTACAGCAGGATCTGTTCGCGCATGAAGGGCGTCGTGGCGTAATACGTGTCCAGGTCCCGCAGCCGTTCCACGGGAGCGTCCGCGAGCGCGAAGAGCGCCCACAGGGTGATGACCACGCCCGCGTAGACGGAGACGACCCAGCGGGTCGCCCGGCGTGTGGCGGCCGAGCGGTTGGACAGGCCGTTGCGCCAGGCGATGATCATCAGCAGCCAGGACGCGCACAGCGCGGTGATGAGTGAGTACACCCACGGGGCCGAGATGTTCGGCACTCCGGTGACGCGGTTGGTCCAGGCGATGGTGCCCGGGGCGGCGAAGACGAACACCGCGCAGGCGAACAGCAGCAGGCCGCCTACGGCGCGCAGCAGGGGATCCCGCCACATCCTGAGGATGCTGGGCAGCTTGATCGCCAGGGCGGCGGCCAGGGCGACGGTGGGGATCCAGAAGGAGATGTGGACATCGCCGAAGAGCCTCGAGGAGGTCGACGCCAGTACAGTCACCGCGCCGTCCTCCCGTTCCCGCGATACCCCAGCGAACGCTGCACCGGCCCGAGCGCCGCGCCCGCCCCCCGCCCCGACAACAGCGGCCGGACAGCGGCCGCCAGCCGGTGCCCGAAGTCGTCCGCCTCGGCCTCGTCCCGCTCCCGGGAGCCGTTGCGGGCGGCTACCGCGAGGGCGATGCCCTTCCAGCCAGGGGTGCCGGCGAGGGCGTGCGCGGCCGCCGTGCCATCGGTGTGGTGGTGGCCGTGGCCGGCGTACATGTGCCACAACTCATGGCCGAGGATGACCAGTTGCTGCATCGCCTCGGCCCGCTCCTCGACGATGACCAGGTCGAAGTCCTGGAACTCCACCCACAGCCCGGTCACCTCGATCTCGTCGGGGAACCGCTCGAACCGCAGCTCGACGGGCCGCCCGCCGCGCCGCGCGCTCATCTCCGCGCACAGCGCATGACACAACTCGCGTACGTCGGCCGGGGGCTGGGGTCCGGCCCGCAGGGCGGCGCTCAGGTCGGAGGCCAGGTCGCGCATCGCGGAACCGGAACGGGAGCGCCGCAGCCGCAGCACCGCAGCGACCCGGGCCGCCCTCGTGCGCGCGCCCGCGATGTCCATCGCACCCCCTGTTCCTCCGCCCGTCGGCGGGCTGTTCGAGCCTACGCGTCCCGAAGTGTCCGCGTCATGTGGTCCGGCGACCGTAGTTAAACGGGGAACGACCACTTCCGCCCAAGACCGCCAACCCCGCTTTCGTGCACAAGCCATTGACTGGAAAGCGCTTGCAGCCTACGGTCCCGTTCGAAGTTGCGAGCGCAAGTCGACATACCGAACAGGCCGAGGCATCTACTCAATCAGTTAGGGCAGGGAATGGGACGACCTGACCTCAATCGCAGGCAACTTCTGGCCACCGCAGGCGGGTTGGCGGTGGCCGGCAGCTTCGGGTTCGCGGCGCTCGGTACGGGTGCCGACGCGCTCGCGTCCAGTGCCCGTACCCGGGTGCGCTACTGGAACCTCTTCCAGGGCGGCGACGGCACCAACCAGGTCGCGATGGTGGACGCCTTCCGCAAGGGGCACCCGGACGTCGCCGTCAAGGACTCCACCCTCACCTGGGGCGGCCCCTACTACACCAAGCTCGCCATGGCCGCCGCAGGCAACCGCGCGCCGGACCTCGCGGTGATGCACCAGGGCCGGATCCCCGGCTTCGCGCCGGGCCGTCTGCTCGACCCCTGGGACGTGGGTCTGCTCGCCGAGTACGGCGTACGGGAGGCGGACTTCAACCCGGTGCTGTGGCGGCGCGGCATCGTCGACGGCGAGTTGTACGCCCTGCCCCTCGACATCCACGTCCAGCTGAACTTCTACCGCAAGGACGTGTGCGAGAAGGCCGGCCTGCTGGGTTCCGACGGGCGGCTGCCCGCCGCCGGTTCGCCCGACGAGTGGTTCGAGATCCTCGCGGCGGCCAAGGGGCAGCTGAAGAAGGGGCAGCAGACCCTCGGGCTGCACGCCAACGACCAGAATTTCGCCTGGTGGTTCTTCGTCTCCTTCTACCAGCAGCTCGGCGGCACGTACTTCGACGAAGGCCGGACCCAGGTCACCTTCGACACCGACAAGGCCACCCAGGTCCTTGAGTTCCTCCGCAGGAACGTCACCGAGGGCTACGTCACCGTCGGCGAGGCGGACGGCGAGGCCTTCATCGCCGGATCACCCTTCACCTGGGAGGGCAACTGGTCGGTGCCGTACTTCAACGGCGAGAAGATCGAGTACGGTGCCCAGCCCCTGCCCCCGGTCTTCGGCACCCCGGCCACCCACGTCGAGTCGCACGCCTTCGTCCTGCCCCACCAGGCCGACCGCGGCGGCGCCCCGAACGAGGGCGCCTACGAACTCGCCGCCTACATGGTCTCCCACGCCACCACCTGGGCGAACGGCGGCCACGTACCCGCCTATCTGCCCACCTTCAAGGACGCCGGCTACCTCGAACTCACCCCGCAGAACGAGTACTCCGGGCCCGCCATGGAGCACCCGGCCACCGAACCCCACATCTGGTTCGCGGGCTCCACCGGCATCCTCGCCACCCGCCTCGGCCCGGTCATCGCCTCGTCCACCCTGGGCTCGGCGAAGCCCGACGCGGCGGCCCGCCGGATGAAGTCCCTCCTGCACCAACTGCTCGCGGCCAAGAACCCCATGACCGGGCTGACGGCAGCCCAGGAACTGAAGGGAGCGGGCGCATGAGCAGTACGACCACCACGGTCGCCCAAGGGGTGCTGCGCCCCCGCGCCGCCACCGCCGCCGGCTCCGCCAGACTGCGCTGGGGCAACCGTTTCCAGCACGGCGGCTGGTTCGTCGCCCCGTTCTTCGTCCTGTACGGCCTCTTCGTCATCCTGCCGGTCGTCCGCGGCCTCTACCTCAGCTTCACCGACGCCAACATCTCCGGCGACCACACGAGCTTCGTCGGCCTCGACAACTACCGCGAGGCGCTCAAGGACGACCTGGTCTGGGACTCCCTGTCGCACAGCGTGCAGTTCACCCTCTACGTCGTCCCCGCCATCGTCGTCACGGCCCTGCTGATGGCGCTCGTCGCCCACCACACCGTGCACTTCAAGTGGCTGTGGCGGCTCTGCTTCTTCGCCCCCTTCCTGCTGCCGTCCGCTGTGATCGGCAACCTGTGGTGGTGGCTCTTCCAGCCCACCAACGGCATGGTCAACCACGTCCTCGGCCTGGACACCCCCTGGCTCACCCAGAAGTCCACGGCCCTGCTCGCCGTCGTCGTCGCCACCCTGTGGTGGACGGTCGGCTTCAGCTTCCTGCTCTACCTGGCCGCCCTCCAGAACATCCCCCAGCACCTCTATGAGGCAGCCGAGCTGGACGGGGCCAACGCCTTCCAGCGTCTGCTCCACATCACCGTGCCGAACCTGCGCAACATCACCGGCCTGGTGATCGCGCTCCAGATCCTCGCCTCGCTCCAGGTCTTCGACCAGGCCGTGGTCATGTACCAGTTCGGGCCCGGACCGGAGGAAGCGACCCGCACCTTCGTCCAGTACACCCTCGAACAGGGCTTCACCAGCTACCGCGTGGGCTACGCCTCCGCGATCTCCTTCATCCTGTTCCTGATCATCGCGGTCGTCGCCCTCGGACGGATGTGGCTGCTGCGCAACCGCGAGGAGGGCGCCCGATGACGGCCCCGACGGCCCCGACAGTCCCGACGACCGCGACGACCTCCGTGCCGCGCAGGCCCCGCAGCACCTGGACCCCCGGCCAGATCGCCCTGACCCTGGTCGCCGCGGCCCTCTCGGCGATCTGGGTGGCCCCCCTGCTCTGGGCCCTGTCCACCTCCCTGAAGACCCCGACCGAATCGGTGGCTGCCCCGCACTGGATCCCCGACGACTTCACGCTGGACTCCTGGCAGGCGGTCCTGGAGGCCGGCAACATCCCCAACTGGTTCGTGAACTCGGTCGTGGTGTCCGTCTGCGTCACGTTCATCGTGCTGCTGGTGTCGTCGCTCGCCGGATACGGCTTCGCCCGTACGGAGTTCCGCGGCAAGTCGGCCCTGATGGCGGTCACGATGGCGGGCCTGATGTTCTCCCCGGCCGTCCTCGGCGTCCCGCTGTTCACCACCGTGCAGTCGCTCGGCATGGTGGACACCTACTGGGGGATGATCCTGCCCCAGTGCGCGCCCGCGGCGATGGTCTACATCCTCTACAAGTTCTTCCAGTCGCTGCCCCGCGAACTGGAGGAGGCGGCCTTCATCGACGGCGCCGGCCGCTGGCGGATCTTCTTCACGATCGTCCTGCCCCTGTCGAAACCGTCCCTCTCGGCGGTGGGGATCTTCACCTTCATCGCCTCCTGGAACAACTTCATCTGGCCGTACATGGTGACCAACAACCCCGACCTGATGACCATGCCGAACGGCATCGCCACCGTCCAGAACGCCTTCGGCATCGTCTGGCCCCAGCTCATGGCCGGCGGCATCATCGCGGGCCTCCCTCTGATCGCCGCGTTCGTCCTGTTCCAGAGCCAGATCGTGAGGGGCGTGGCCCACACGGGCCTGGCGGGCCAGTAGACGCCCTGGAGGGCAACGCCCCCAAGGGGCGCGGGGAACTGCGCGACCAGCCCCCTCAATCCCGCAGCCGCCAACGAAACAGCACCGCCCACCCCGAAAGGCGCCCATGCTCACCGCCCGCTTCACCCTCGACCCCGCCTTCACCATCGCCCAGGTCAACCCCCGTGTCTTCGGCAGCTTCGTCGAACACCTCGGCCGCTGCGTCTACACCGGCATCTTCGAACCGGACCACCCCACCGCCGACGAGACCGGCCTCCGCAGGGACGTCCTGGACCTCGTCCGCGAACTCGGCGTCACCACCATCCGCTACCCCGGCGGCAACTTCGTCTCCGGCTACAAGTGGGAGGACTCGGTCGGCCCCGCCGAGGACCGCCCCCGCCGCCTCGACCTCGCCTGGCACTCGACGGAGTCCAACCGTTTCGGCCTGTCCGAGTACATCGACTTCCTCCGCAAGATCGGCCCCCGGTCCGAGCCGATGATGGCCATCAACCTCGGCACCCGCGGCGTCGCCGAGGCCCTCGAACTCCAGGAGTACGCCAACCACCCGGCCGGCACGGCACTCTCCGACCTCCGCGTCTCCCACGGCGACAAGGACCCCTTCGGCATCCGGCTGTGGTGCCTGGGCAACGAGATGGACGGCCCCTGGCAGACGGGCCACAAGACGGCCGAGGAGTACGGCAGGACCGCCGCGGAGACGGCCCGCGCGATGCGCCAGATCGACCCGAAGGTCGAACTCGTGGCGTGCGGTTCCTCCAGCCAGGGCATGCCCACGTTCGCCGAGTGGGAGGCGACGGTCCTTCAGGAGACGTACGACCTCGTCGACTACGTCTCGCTGCACGCCTACTACTGGCCCGAGGACGGCGACGTCGACTCCTTCCTCGCCTCCGCCGTCGACATGGAGTCCTTCATCGAGAACGTGGTCGCGACCTGCGACCACGTGGGCGCCCGCCTCAAGTCGAAGAAGAAGATCAACCTCTCCTTCGACGAGTGGAACGTCTGGTACATCCCCGACTGGCACGAGCACGCGGACGGCATCGGGGAGCGGGACTGGCCCGAGGCCCCGAGGCTGCTGGAGGACAACTACAGCGTCATGGACGCGGTCGTCTTCGGCTCGCTCCTCATCGCGCTGCTGCGGCACGCCGACCGCGTCACCGTCGCCTGCCTCGCCCAGCTGGTCAACGTCATCGCTCCGATCATGACCGAGCCGGGCGGCCCGGCGTGGCGGCAGACGACGTTTTTCCCGTTCGCGCAGGCCGCCGAGTACGGCCGGGGCCAGGTGCTGGACGTCCGGGTGGACTCCCCGACGTTCGAGACGAAGAAGTACGGCGAGGCCGACCTGCTGCACGCCACCGCCGTGCGCGCCGAGGACGGCACGGTCACCGTCTTCGCGGTCAACCGCAGCCGCACCGAGCCCCTGCCTCTGGAGGTCGCGCTGAACGGCCTCGACCTGACGACGGTGGTCGAGCACAGCGCCCTCGCGGACGCCGACCCGGACGCCCGCAACACCCTCGACGAGCCGGAGCGGGTCATCCCGCACGCCGTCGAGGGCACGGCACTCGAGGACGGCGGCCTCACCGCCGTACTGGAACCGCTGTCCTGGAACGTGATCCGCCTGAGCTGACCGGACGGACGATCTTCACAGGGCCCCAAGGCTGCGTTCAGCTTCCCTAAGGCTTTGCTCAGCTTGGGGCCCTACCGTCGCCGCCCATGCGCACGTTGATCCTGCTCGCCCTCGCGGGCCTCGGGGCCCAGCTCGTGGACGGCAGCCTCGGCATGGCCTACGGGGTGACCTCGACCACGCTGCTGCTGGCCCTGGGCACCAACCCCGCCGCCGCCTCCGCGACCGTCCATCTCGCCGAGATCGGTACGACGCTGATGTCGGGGGCGGCGCACTGGCGCTTCGGGAACGTCGACTGGAGGGTGGTCGCGCGGATCGGCGTACCGGGCGCGGTGGGTGCGTTCCTCGGGGCGACCGTGCTGTCCCGGCTGTCGACGGAGGTCGCGAAGCCGGTGATGTCCGCGATCCTGCTGGGGCTGGGCGTGTACGTCCTGGTCCGGTTCACCTTCCGGGGGCTGCCGAAGGGCCGGCTGGGCAGGCCGCTCGGGCACCGGTTCCTGGCCCCGCTGGGGCTGGTCGCCGGCTTCCTCGACGCCACCGGGGGAGGCGGCTGGGGCCCGGTCGGTACGCCCGCCCTCCTCGCCTCCGGCCGGATGGAGCCGCGCAGGGTCATCGGCTCCATCGACACCAGCGAGTTCCTCGTGGCGGTGGCCGCGAGCCTCGGTTTCCTGTTCTCGCTCGGCTCCCAGGGCATCGACGCCCTGTGGGTCGCCGCGTTCCTGCTGGGCGGTCTGGTCGCCGCGCCCCTCGCCGCCTGGCTGGTGCGGCTGCTGCCGCCGAGGGTGCTGGGATCGGCGGTCGGCGGAGTGATCGTCGTGACCAACGCCCGCACCCTGCAGCCCGGTGACGTGCTCTACGCCGCCCTGTACGCGCTGTGGGCCGCCGCCCTGGCGTACTCGGTACGCGCCCACCTCAAGGAGCGGAACGCGGCCGCCGCCGAGCCCGCCGCGGAGCGTCAGCCGGTCGGCACCTGACCGACCGGACGGACGTACCGGCATCACTCAACTCGCCTGTGAATGGCCGGAGTTCGTCGTGGCCATGCCATGCGCGGCCCCCTACGATGCGAACGCCTTCGGCCTTCACAGAAAAGTCACTGTTTCTTCAAAGATTCAACCGGCTTGAAAACGGGGCCCGAGGCACAGCCACCCCCCATCCCCAAGGAGAGCTCCATGGCACGTGGACTCCTGCGACTCCTGCTGAGCGGCGGCGCGCTGGCCGCTCTGCTCACGGCGACGTTGCCCGCTCAGGCCGCGCCGGCGTTCGAAGACCCGCCGCCGGACAAGATCGTCATCAAGGTCGCCACGGTGAACGGCTCCGGCTGCCCCCAGGGCACCACCGCCGTCGCCGTCTCCGAGGACAACACCGCCTTCACGGTGACCTACAGCGACTACCTCGCCCAGGTCGGCGGCAACTCCGACCCCACGGCGTTCCGTAAGAACTGCCAGCTCAGCCTGGTCGTGCACGTCCCCGGTGGCTTCACCTACGCCATCGCCAGCGCCGACTACCGCGGCTTCGCCTCCCTCCAGTCCGGCGCGAACGCCATGCAGAGAGCCTCGTACTACTTCCAGGGCTCACCGAACACGCAGTTCCGCAGCCACCCCTTCAGCGGCCCCCTCAACGACAACTGGCAGGCCACCGACGAGACCGACTGGGCCCAGCTGATCTGGGCGCCCTGTGGAAAGCAGCGCAACTTCAACATCAACACCGAGCTGCGCGTGAACGCCGGCTCGTCGTCTCCGAGCAAGGTCAGCTTCATGACCATGGACTCGACCGACGGTGACATCAGCACGGTGTACCACCTGGCGTGGAAGGAGTGCCCGGGCAAGTAGCAGCACCTACGCACGCCGAGCCGCGCCCGCGGATGGCAGCCGGGCGCGGCTTGGTGTCGGTGCGGGTCGGGTCAGCTCTCCACGCCGAGGGTCAGCGCCCCGGCGTATCCGGCGGAGGGCGAACTGCCCAGGGCGGTCAGGGTCAGCAGCCCGGACGCGGCGCCTGCGTCGTCGTAGATGGAGTCCTGGGCGAGGGTGGTGCGCGGGACGGTGTTCGCGGCGTAGACGGCGAGCGCGGCGACCCGGGTGGTGATCGCCTCGTCGAAGAAGAGCTGACCGGTGTGGAGTTCCTGGCCGCCGGTGAACGAGCCGTCGTCGGTGAGCGTGACGTCGGTGTGCACCTTGACGTGGATGTGGACGCACCGGCCGCGGTACCAGCCGGGGTACACGGACGTGATGCGCGCGACGCCGTCCGACCCGGTGAGCACGCCGCCCCGCAGGAAGGTGCCGTTGTCGGGCTCGTCGTGGCCGTTGTTGCCGACGAAGCCGGAGTACTCGCCGAGGGCGTCGCAGTGCCAGATCTCCACCAGGGCGTTGTTCAGCGGCGCGCACGTGCTGTCGTCGACGACGGTGAGCGTGAGCTCCAGCGGGATGCCGGTCTTGTCCTCACCGACGTCGGCGCGGACGAGCTGTCCGTCCAGGTAGTAGGGGCCTTCGGTCATCTCCTTCGTGAGTGTGCAGACGGCCGCGGCGGCGACGGGGGCCGGGTCGGCCGCCTCGGCTGTGGGGGCTTCAGGCGCGGCGGCGACGACCAGCGATGCGGCCGTGGCGCCGGTGGCGATGAGCACGGTACGGCGCCCGATCACGGTGGGGGTTGTCCCTGAAGTGTCTGTCATGAGCCCGGCACCGTAGGCAGGCATTCTGTTGATGGGCTGTCAGTTGAGCAAAGTGAGCATCCGTCAAGTTTTTTGTCAGACACGTCACTTGCATGCCCTCACGGCGTATCGATTCGACGGAGATCGAAGGCGCGTGCGGGGGTGGGGCACTCGGGCCCAGGCTGGTCGGCGTACGAGAAAACAACGGGGAACAACGGGGAAAGGAAGTACCTCATGTCCATCCGCAAGAGCCGACTCGCCCTCGGCGTAGCCGCCTTCGTCGGCACCGCCGCCATGCTCGCCGTGCCCACCTCCGCCCAGGCGGCCGGGGACCCGGCGACCTGGCCCTGCGACCCCTCGGAGTTCTGCATCTACCACGACGGGCAGGGCGGGGGCGCGCACTACTCGCTGGCGGACGGCGCGTCCAACCTGGGCCAGCTGGCGGGCGGTCTCAATGACCACGTGTGGTCGGTGAAGAACATCTCCGGCAGCTCGTGGTGCCTGTACCGGGACGCGGACTACGAGAACGAGATCCAGGTGATCCTGGACGGGCAGGCGCTCGACCTCGCGTCGCCCGTCCGGGACCAGGTCAGCTCCGTCGAGGAGTGCTGAGGAGCCCTGCCGGACTTCCCGGAAGCGCCCCGCCGCACGTGGCCGTGCGGCGGGGCGCGCCCCATGACTTCTGAGGGTGTCAGGAGGCCACGAACCCCGGAGCATGTGAGTGCACGACGTGCCGAACGGGGATGGCTCACATGGCCGTACGCATTCACTTCACCGACGACGATCTCGCCCAGATCAGGCTGGCGCAGGCTCCCGACCCCATGTGGGAGGCGCTGCTCAGCATGCACATGCTGCAGACGGACACCGGCTCCGCCGTCTTCGGCGGCTGGCGACGCCGGGTGCGACGCGAACTGCCCGCCGCCGTACGTCCCTTGCTCCGCATGGCCCCGCCCGTCGGCTACTCGGCCGACTTCCTCACCCCGGCCGCCGGCTCGGGCGGCCTGGACGCCGGAATCGGTGCCCTGCTGTCCACGCCACGGCAGCGGCTGCGCGGCGACCTGGTGGAACTGTCCCGCGCGGGCCGCCACCTGCCGCCCTGGGCCCGGTCCCTCGCCGAGGGCGACAGGGAGGCCGTCGGCCATCTCGCGCGAGTCTTCCGGGCGTACTTCGCGACCGCGCTGGCCCCGTGGTGGGGCCGCGTCCGCACCCGTTTCGGGGCCGAACGTGCCGTCCACGGGCGGTACTTGGCCGACGGCGACCTCGGCGCGCTGCTCGGCGCCCTCCACCCCGGCCTCGTCTGGCGGCGGCCCGTACTGGAGGTGACGGGGCTGGGCGCGGACCGTGACGTCCGCCTCGACGGACGCGGGCTCCTCGTCCTCCCGTCGTACTTCTGCTGGCGCAAGCCGACGCTGCTGAAGGATCCCGCGCTGCCGTGCGTCGTCGTCTACCCGATGACCCACGAGACTGTTCTGAGCGGGGGCGCCACCGGGCTCCGCTCTCTGAACGCCCTCCTCGGGCGCACCCGCGCCGGGATCCTCGAATCGGTCGCCGAGCATGGCGTGACGACGACCGAACTCGCCCACGACGCGGGCATCTCACCGGCCACGGCCAGCCATCACGTCGGCATCCTGCGCAAGGCCGGGTTACTGAGCACGTGCAGGGCGGGCAAGGCGGCGCTGCACTCCGTCACTCCGCTGGGGCTTGCGCTGCTGGACGGTCACGCCGCTTCGCGACCCCCGCGGATGGCGTGAACCGATGGCGGCGGGCTACAAGGTCTCTCTAGCGTTGACCACATGACCGACAACCGGATCGAATTGGCCGACGCTGTGCAGGCGGTACGGGACGAACTGATCACTGCGGCGGCTCGTTCGTCCGGGCAGGACGTGACGTTCGAGGTGGGGGACATCGAGCTGGAGTTCAGTGTCGAGCTGCGCAAGGAGGTCACGGGCGGGGCCAAGGTGAAGGCTTGGGTGGTGGAGGCCGGCGTCGACGCGGGTCGGGGCACGACTCGGACCCATCGGGTGGCGGTGACTCTGAGGGCGCTCAACGCTCGGACCGGACGGCCGTGGAAGGTACAGAACGATAACCGGGGGAGTGTGGCCCGGTTCGGCACGGACGGCGACGCGCAATGATCGCGGGCAGGATCTCGGACCTGGCCGTGGTGGTCGTCGGGGAGGGGCAGGGCAGTGGTGTGCTGCTCGGCCGCAGCCTGGTTCTCACCGCGAGGCACGTGGTGGACGGCAGCGATGTCGTCGAGGTGATCCACCCGTCGAGCCGGAAGCCGGTCGAATGCGAGATCATCTGGGATGACGAGGCTCTCGATGCAGCTCTGCTGAGGGCCGACCCGGCGGTCATCAGCGCCGAGCGGGCAGCGCCTCTGGGACGGCCTCGCGTGGGCCGCGTAGCCTCGGCCTCGCCGCTGTCGCACTGCCAGATCGTCGGGTTTCCCCAGAGCCAGCGCTACGGGGGCTGGGGCGACGACCTCGAGTACGAGCAGTACCGCGCGACCGTGCTGCCCATGGCCGGGCGCATGCGGAACCTCCTCGTCTGCGAACTCGACGTGCCCGCCGCCGACGAACGGGGCGAGCAAGTCTCACCGCTGGCCGGGCTGTCGGGGGCGCCGGTCTTCGCCGGAGCGGTGCTCCTCGGCGTCGTGACCCAGGTGCCCCGGGGCCGTTCCCACCTCCGAATCGAGGCGGCCCCGATCGAAGCCGCGATGACGTCGGTACGGCGGGTCCGCTGGAATCCAACGTTCGAGGAGATTACGGACGTCCACCCCAAGGACGAGCTGTTCGAGGCCCGGTACGCCAAGGACCTGGCTGCGCAGTACCGCAAGACCGAGATCTTCGGCATCGAGGAACTCGGCCGCACCGAGTCCCGCTGGGACCTCGACACTGCCTATCTGAGTCTGGAGGCCGAGGCCGCCGCTCAGGACGGACACAAGGGGGCCAGGGCCTCGGCGCAGCGCATCGAGCCCCTGCTGAAGACACGCCCCCGCGCTCTGCTGCGCGGCCAGGCGGGTGCCGGCAAGACCACTCTCGTCTGGTGGCTGGCAGCCCACGCCGCGAACGGCACCCTCACCATGGAGCTCGCCCAGCTGAACGGCCTTGTGCCCTTCGTCATCCCCATGCGCGAGGTATACGCACGGGGCGGACCGTTCCCGGCCGTGTCGGAGCTCCTGTCCGCCGGGCGGGTCATCTCGGACGACGCACCGGAAGGTTGGGCCAGCCGCGTCCTGGAGGCCGACCGCGGGTTGCTCCTCGTGGACGGCCTGGACGAAGTCCCTCCGGACGAACGGGAGAAGGCGCGCCGCTGGCTCTCCGCGTTGCTGGATCGGTACCCGCAAACCCGGTGCCTGGCCACCGTGCGTCCCGACGCGGTCGAGAAGGACTGGCTCCGCTCGGAGGGCTTCACCGAGCTGACGCTGCTGCCCATGAGCGACGAGGACATCCAGTCCTTCGTGATCGCCTGGCACAACGCGGCCCGTCTGGAGTCCGAGCACCTCTACGAAGCTCGCCGGTGCGGTGACGAGAAGGAGCTCCTCTCTTCCTTGGAGCAGGATCTCGCCCACCAGCTGGAGCAGAACGCGGCGCTTCGCGACCTCGCCCGTACTCCACTGCTGTCCGGAGTGATCTGCGCACTCCACCGTCGCCGCCGCGGCCTCCTGCCCACGACGCGTTGGTCGCTGTACCGTGCCGCGCTCGGGATGCTCCTAGGCGGCCGAGACGCCGCGCGCGGCGTCTCCCGTACCGATGACATCAGCCTCGACTCGGACGCACAGCATGCTCTACTCCAGCGGCTTTCCATCTGGCTCGTGCGGACCGGCCAGCAGCAGATGACCCCCAAGCTGGCAACGCACCAACTCGCCCTCGCGATGCGGGACATGCCGCAGATCCGTGCCCAGGCGTCGCCCCTGCGGGTGCTGCGCTTCCTGGTCGAACGCAGCGGCGTTCTCCAGGAACGGGCGGACGACGCGATCCAGTTCATCCACCGGACTTTCCAGGACTACCTCGCGGCGAAGGAGTTCCACGAGAGCGGGTACGTGCTGGAACTGCTGAATCACGCAGGTGACGAAGCCTGGCGAGACGTGATCGTCCTGGCCGTCGGCCACGCGACGCGCACGGACGCGCAACTGCTCATCGAGAGGCTGGTCCAGTACGGGGACGTCGTGGACGGGCGGGAGGAGAAGTGGTACCTGCACGTCCTGGCCGCCCAGTGCGCCACCAGCCTGCTGTCACTGGACGCGGTGCTGATGGAGGTCGTGCGGGGGCGGGTACGGACCCTGATGCCGCCGCGAAACTACTCGGAGGCCGGTGACATCGCGAGCCTCGGGGCCTGGGCCGTGGAACTGCTGCCGGGGCCGGGAGAGGGGGACGGTTCCGACGAGTACGTCGTCGAGGCCCTGACGAGAATCCGTGCGGCGGAGGCTCGGGGGAAGCTGAGGAGGTTCGCCTCGCATCCCGGGATCGACGTGCGGCTCCCGATCGCCCAGGGCTGGATACACCAGCCTGCGGAAGAGTACGCCCGCGAAGTACTGGCCGGATCCGGTATCCACTCCCTGTACGTTCAGAGCAGTTCGCAGCTGGTCCAGTTGCCTCACCTCGAACCGCTTCGGGCGATCACCGTGGACGGGTCGTACACCGCAGAGGAGCTGGACGCCCACCTGCCGACGCAGCATGTCGAGGTGATCATCCTCCGGAGGAACTGGAAGATCACCCACTTGCACTTCCTGCGGACCCGGCAGCGCTTGCGCGTCCTGGAACTCGACCTGCCGAAGGGATCACTCGACCTGCTGACCTCCCTGACGCCGCTGCCCAACATCCGGCGCCTGCAGCTCAACGGGGTACGGGACTATGCCGACATGACGCAGTTGCCTCGCGTCTTTCCGAACCTCAAAGGGCTGACACTGCAACTTGAGGAAGGCGCCACGGAACAGCCCGACCCGAAGGCCCTGGGCACCGAAGCGCTTGGCAACGCGTTCGGACCTCAGTTCCGGATGGTGGTGCAGTAGGAAACGAACTCCTCCCAGGAGTCCGGCGAGAGCGCGAGCTGACGGTCCTTGGGCGCCTTCGAGTCACGGACGTGGATGGTGTGGGGGAGGGTGGCGACCTCTACGCAGTCGCCGTCGCCGTCGCCGCCGCTGCTGTAGCTGGACTTGTGCCAGGCGAGAGCCACTTCGACGCAGTCATCGCCGGATCCGCCGCTGTAGCTGCTCTTGAACCAGGCCAGTTCGCTGGTGCTCATAGCTCTCCTCGCATCCGCTGCAGCAGGCTCACTGAGTCCTTCAGGGTGAGAGCCTGTGAGCGCATCCTGGCATACCGCATCTGGAGCATGCTGACCACCTTCGAGTCAGCGATGAACTGGCCGCTTTCTTGCCCCTCGCAGTAGGCGAACCACTTGTTCTCCGGAGTCTCCAGCAGCCGCATGGGGCCGTCCAGCCCCGCGTGCGTCTCCTGCTCCGTCGGCATGACTTGGATCTCCACGTTCCGCAGTTCGGCGATCGCTAGGACGTGGTCGATGAGCTCCCGCGTGACCTCCAATCCGCCCGTGCGCCGCCGGAAGAGGTGCTCTTCCAGGATGAAGGCGAATGCCGTGTTCGGCCGTTCCCGCAGCAGTCGTTGCCGCTCGGCGCGCGCTGCCCACTGCGCCTCGATCTGCTCGTCGTCCATGGGCGGCAGCTGGTTCGTGAACAACGTCCGCGCGTAGGCCTCCGTCTGCAACAACCCCGGAATCAGCCGGCATTCGTACGTGTACAGCGTGATCGCCGTAGCCTCCAGGCGCGCCCACCGCCGAAACCACGCCGCCAACCCCGGCTGCCGACTCAGACACGGCGCCGACCTCCGCAACGCCCCCGTATTCCCCGTCACCCCCTCCGCCCGATCCGCGAACGTCGGATCCGGCATCCGCCGCCCCAACTCCACCGAAGCCACCGTGTGTTTGGACAGCCCCACCAGATCCCCGAACTCCTCCCGGCTCAACCCGGCATGCTCCCGCAACGCCTGGACCACGGCGCCGAACGTCCGCAGACTGTCTGACGACTCCGGCTCGCCACCCGTACCCACCACGCCATCGACCACGGTCGGTCACCTCCCGCGCTCATGGTCACGGGTGGTGATGAGTACTGTCCAGTCCGTAACCACGTACGCTGCCGCAGCGTACGCGCCTCTCACCTGGTGAACTGCCTGCCCCACGCGCCAGATTGAGCGTATGCCCGCACACCACACCCCCCAACCCCCGGTCACCGTACGTGTGTTCACCCAGCGCCTCAGTGCCACCCCGCGCGGCGCCCGCCTCGCCCGGCATCTCGCCCTGAACCAGCTCCGCGCCTGGGGCGTCCCGCACGGCAGTGACGCCTCCGACGCCGTCGCTCTGATCGTGGCCGAGCTGGCCGCGAACGCCGTTACGCACGGCCGTGTCCCCGGCCGGGACTTCGAGCTGAGGCTGTCGTTGCCCACGGGCAGCATCCGCGTGGAGGTCACTGACACCCGTACCGAGTCCCATCCCCCGAAGCCCGGCGACGTACCGCCTCCCCGCCCCCTCGACGAACACGGCCGCGGCCTCGTCCTCGTCGAGGCGCTGGCCGACCGGTGGGAGGTCGTGGAGCGGGACGAGTCGCCCGGCAAGACCGTCTGCGCCGAGGTCGACCTGCCCGCATGGTCGGCTCTGATCCGGATGCGCGGAACCGGTCAACAGCCTTGACGCGCAAGGGGTTCGATTCTACGTTCCCGTTCGAACTGGCGAGCGCCGTCCGATATTTCGGCCAACGGTCCGGCCTGTCACCCCCACCGCAAGGAGGACCCGCATGCCCCGCACCCTCCGCAAGCGCACAGCCCTGATCGCACTCCCCGCCGCCGCTCTCCTCGCCCTCATCCCGTCCTCGGCGACCGCGTACCCCAACCCCGGCCGCGTCACGGGCGACATCGTCACCCACGACCCGACGATGCTCCGCACCTCGTCCGGCCAGTACCTGCTCTACGCCACCGGCGGCGGCATCGCCAACAAGACCTCCAGCGACCGCACCGCCTTCAGGAACGGCGCCGACGCGTTCTCCTCCCGGCCGGGCTGGTGGTCCACCTACTCCTCCGTGCCGGAGGCCTGGGCGCCGGACATCTCGTACCACGGCGGCAAGTACCTGATGTACTACTCCGTCTCGAAGTTCGGCTCCAACACGTCGGCCATCGGCCTCGCCACCTCCACCACGGGTCAGCCCGGGAGCTGGACCGACCAGGGGGCCGTCTACACGTCCAGCTCCTCAAGCGACTTCAACGCCATCGACCCGAACCTCTTTGTGAACGACGACGGCAAGTGGTGGCTGTCCTTCGGCAGTTGGTGGACGGGGATCAAGATGATCCAGATCAACCCGTCGACGGGGAAGCAGCTCTCCTCCAACACCACCCGCTACTCCCTCGCCTCCCGCCCGACCGGTACCAAGGCCGTGGAGGCGCCCTTCATCGTGAAGCGGGGCGGCTACTACTACCTCTTCGCGTCCTACGACACCTGCTGCGCAGGCACCAGTTCCACGTACAAGGTCAAGGCCGGCCGCGCCACCAGCGTCACCGGCCCCTACGTCGACAAGAGCGGCGTCTCGATGATGAACAACGGCGGGACCCCGGTCCTGGAGTCCCACGGCAGCGTCGTCGGCCCCGGCGGCCAGTCGATCATGAACGACGTGGACGGCGACCTGATCGTCTACCACTACTACGACGCCAACGACAACGGCACACCCAAGCTGGGCGTCAACCTCTTGAACTGGGCCACGGGTTGGCCGGTCGCCTACTGACGCCGGCAGCGCTGCAGCCGGCCTTCTCGATCGGGCAGCCGTCCGCGAGCGCGGCCTCCTTCGCCAACCCGGTGAAGGCGCAGAAGGGCGCCGACCTCTGGATCCCTGACCGCGCGGTGCGGTCGGGGACCCACGACCACGCCCCCGGCTGCAGCGCGAGGTGATTTCCCGTCAGCCCGTTGCCGTACCCCCTGACCGGCGACAGGCTGATCCCTTGAGCCGGGCGGCGTATTTCCCGTCAAAAGAGGATCCGGGCGGGCGTCCCGCTGCACCACGATGCAGACGGGCCGGGCGGAACGGGGGACTCCCGGGGCGTCGGCCTGCAATGGCCGCACCTCTGGGGGGAACCTGTGAAACACGCGTCCTTCGACATCCATGACATTCTCCATCCCCTTGATCTCGCTGCCCGACAGCAGCTGGAGAAGATCCCGGGGCTCCAGATGGGGGTGAAGAAGTACCGCAGCCTGGTCGCGGACCGCCGCGACCGTGCCATGTTGCTGTCCAGCGCGATCCGTCTGGGCCCGCGCCAGGTGCCGGACGTCCACAAACTGCTGCCGCCGATCTGCGCGTCCTTCGGCATCGAGGAGCCCGAGCTGTATCTCATGTCAGGACCGGCCAACGCGATGACGATGGGGCACTCCAGGACCTGCATCGTGATCCACAACGAGCTGCTCCTGGACCTTCCCGAGGACGAGATCCAGGCGGTGCTGGCTCATGAATGCGGCCACATACTTGCCGAGCACGTGCTCTACCGGCAGATGTCGATCGCGCTGTTCAGCGGCATGGGATCGCTGGGCGGCAAGGCCGGGATGGTGGCCGCGCTGTTCTCGGAACCGCTGAAGGTGGCGCTGCTGGACTGGTACCGCAAGAGCGAACTCACCGCGGACCGGGCCGCGGTGATGTTCATGGGAGGCCCCGAGGAACTTCAGCGCGCCCTCTTCCACCTCCACGGGATCCCCAAGTGGCTGCCGAAGGAGCAGATCGACTACGCCGCGTTCGCCTCCCAGGCCGACGAGTTCGAGGCGGTGATGAACGAGACGAAGCTCGACCGCTTCCTCCTGCGACAGATCGACAAGGAGATGACCCACCCGAACCCGGCACTGCGGCTGCGGGAGATCGGGCGCTGGGCGCAGTCGGAGACGTTCCGGCAAGTCCGAGCGATCGCGCAGGCTTCAGGCAGCACAGGGACCGGCGGGGTTGACAGGGACGACTGCAGCGGATGCGGCCGTCCGGTCCGGGCCGACTGGCTGTTCTGCCAGGGCTGCGGAAACGAGCTCAGGACCACGGCGGGGGCAGGCTCATGAGCGCGTTCAGCAGCGAGAAACTCATCGCCGTCGTGGTTCCCGACCTTGCACCGGTGGCGGACGATGTGGTCGCCCACTTCAAGGAACGGGGTTACGAGACCGTCTGTATCGCGGTGCCGGCCGGCGGACACGAGGTCAGCATCACCAAGGGTGGCGTGTTCAAGAAGGCGCTCGGTCTGCGCACCGCGCTCAAGATCGAGATCCTGCCGCAGCCGACAGGGACGCTGGTCCGGGCGGGAGTCGGGATCTTCGGCAAGCAGGCGGTACCCCTCGCGATCGCCATGCTCGTCACCTGGCCGGTTCTGCTGACGCAGATCTGGGGGCTCATCAACCAGGCCGGGCTGGACGACGAGGCGATCAAGGTGACCGAGCTGAGTCTGAACCGCCTGTCCCGACTGGCGGGTCGGCCGGACACCGCGGGTGGGCCTGCCCAGTCACCCGACGGATCGCCTGGGTTCTGCCATCGGTGCGGCCAAGCACGGTCCACCGGCGCCGACTTCTGCACGAAGTGCGGCGCTCCGCGATTGGACCACATGGCAGCCACCTAGCGCCGGTCACATGGTCGCCACGTAGCGGGAGACCGCGGCGACCGCGTTCTCCACCACGCCCCGTACCGTGGCCAGCGGATCCAGCACTCCCGCGCTCCGCAGGTCGGTCACCGCGCCACTGACGCACTCGAACCCGGCCGACACATCGGCCGGGTCGGTGTCCAGCAGGGCCGTCACACGGTCGGGATCCTGGCCCGCGTTGCGTACGAGCTGCCGCAGCGGGGCGGCGAGCGCGGCCCGGAAGAGTACGGCGTCCGCGCCGAGTGCCTGCCCGGCGCGGTACAGCCCGGTCCCGCCGCCGGACAGCACACCGGTGCGGGCCGCCGAGCGGGCGACGGCGAGCGCCCGGACCGCCGCCACGTGTGCCGCACTTCCGGTCGGGCCCGCATAGACGCGGAGCCGCCCGCTGTCGGACGGTGCCGTCCCGGGAAGCCCGGTCACCGTGGTGGAGGACGGTGTGACCAGCGCCCGGCCGGCCAGGCCGAGCGGGTGCCCGGTCAACAGAGCGTGGCCGGTCCGGGCGCACAGTGCGTCCCAGTCGACGACGGCGTCCGTGGGGCGCACCACCACTGTCCCCGCGAAGAGATTGTGCAGGGAGCTCATGGCGAAGACGTCGACACGCGGTGCGATGATCAGGAGCGGTTTCCGCTCACGCCAGCCGATCGGCTGCAACTCCTCGACCGGCACCTTTCCTTCCGGTGCGACGAGAACATACGGCTCGTGGAGGGCCACGGGACGACTGGCGGAGTTCGGCACCAGGACCGACGTGTCCAGGGTGAGCCTGCTGACGAAGGAAAGCCCCGGTTCGGGGTCGGCGGCGGCTCGGGTGCCGGCGGCGATCTCGACCTGGTCCGATCCCACGCGGGTGACCGCCGACATCACCAACTTCCCTTCCTCGGCGTCCCCGAGGGTGGTCGTCACGGCCTGGTCCAGTTCTGCCTGCGAGGGCGCTCTCAGGTCGTCCCGCCGCGGCCGGTCCAGTCGGCGCAGGACGGCAGCGGCCTCCTCCTCGACGCGGTCGGTGACCTCCTCCCAGCGGGCGCCGGCGCGTACCGCCGTATGGATCGCGGAGAGCAGCTCATCGGCGACGATCGCGGCGGTCGCGGCCCCGTCGCCGTAGTCCCGGCGCATGTCCGTCATCACGCCATGGACCAGTTCCATACCCGGCAGCCACCGGGGGACGGTCTTCTCGACGACCGCTTCGAGTGCGGCGAGGGAGTCCGGGCCGCCGGGGCCGAGAAGGGGCCGCACCGCGCTCACCCCGACGTGGATCCCCACGACGAGATCCGAGGCGTCCGTCCTCGTCTCCGCGGCTTCGTCCCTCCCCGGGGCGCCGCGCCGACGCTGTGAGAACCATCGCAGCGCGCCCGACCATGGATTGCGCATGAGCTGGAGCTCCCGAACCGTGTCTTCGTGGCACTGCGCCGGTCGTGGCCAGCCACGGTCGATCATGATCTTGCGGGTCCAGTCGAAGAGGTCCCCAGGGGTGAGATACGGCCGTCCGCTGGGGACTCCGTTGCCGATGACCTCCAGCAGCCCACCCGTGAACGCGGTGTGCCGGTGGCCCGCGGGGGCCTTGCTCGGCAGGGTGGAAACCGTCGAGGACAGAACGTACGTCCCCTCGATGCCCAGTTGCCCCATGACTAGCGAGGACGCGTCCGCCATGACGCCGACCGCTCGCCCGCTGTAGCAGCAGTCGAGGACGACCACGAGTCTTCGGGCCCGACGGACCGCGAGGATGTCCCGGACGTCGGAGTATCTCAGCCCGGTGAGCAGCGGCAGCTTGGGGCTTGTGCGGCCGGTGGCCAGAATCAGTTCGCCGGTGTCCTCATGGATCAGTCCGTGCCCGGCGTAATAGACGAGCAGGGTGTCCAGGGTCTCACCCGCGGCTTCGGCCAGTACGGTGCTGACATCGGCCGGATCCCTCTTGTCCGGCAGGACGACGCAGCGTTCCGGAGGCAGCCCCCATCTGGCCGCGTCACGGAGCGCCTCGGCCAGATCGGTGAGGTTGTTGCCGACAGAAGGCAGACCATCCAGGTCCTCGTACACCCCATTGCCGATCAGCACCGCCATGGACTGGAGCGGATCGGCGGTGTCGGTCACGACGCCTCGTCAGCGGGTGCCTCGTCCTCGGGGCCGGACTGTTCCTCAAGAACCCGGTTGATCAAGGCGGCGGGATCCTTGACGCTCGCCTCCACTTCTACGCTGCCCCGCGGGCCCTCGATCCGTATCCTCACCGGCGTCACACGGCTCTGCAGCCACACCGAGACGGTCTCGGCCAGCATCGCCCCGGCACCCCCCGCCCCGAAGGACGCGAGGAGGATTTCGCTGACCCCACCCATGTCGCCCGGGCGGGTCACGGGCGCCGGGCGGGTAAAACGGACCTGCCGCAGACCGGGCTCCCGAAGGAGCCACTGCTGCAAGGAACGCAGGTCCGCTTCGACCTGGTCGGACTTGACTGTGATGGTGATGTCCACGTTTGTACTGTGCCACGGCAGGTGCTTCCGCCGAGGCCGGATCGCGGAGATTCAGGGAGATCGGGCGGGCGGGTCGAGGACGGTCGAACAGGCCGCATCCGTGGGCGAGTTCAGCTCCACCAAACCTGCGCCGGGCTCACCCGACCTGCCCCATCCCCGCCGCATTCGGCCAACTCTGACTGTTCGGCCACCCCGTCGCCGGCGCCGGAGTAAGCCCCGGCCCAGTAGTCCCCCGCACCTGCGCGGCCGTAAGCCCACCGCGGGCCGGCACGCCGGGCGGCGTAGGCGCGGGCATCGCCGCCGCGGCGGGTGCCATCGGCGCCATGGGCGACGGGAACGGTGTCGGAGCGGGCGCCGGAGCAGGAGCGGGCGCAGCCGCCGGTACGGGCACAGGTACGGGCACAGGTGTGGGCATCGGCGTGGGCATGGGCGTGGGCGCCGGGGCCGGAGTCACCGGAACCGGCGCGGGCATGGGCATCCCCATACCCTGCGGAGGCACCGCGGCAGCGGCCGGCGCCACCGGCTGAGGCTGAGCCGGTGCAGGCGCAGGTGCCGGCATGGGCGACGCCATGGCCTGGGCGGCAA
Source organism: Streptomyces sp. NPDC012935 (assembly GCF_042900345.1). Lineage (NCBI taxonomy): Bacteria > Bacillati > Actinomycetota > Actinomycetes > Kitasatosporales > Streptomycetaceae > Streptomyces > Streptomyces sp. NPDC012935. The sequence goes on along the minus strand of NZ_JBIBBC010000004.1, from coordinate 84,466 downwards.
GCCCCGGCATCCCCGCACCGTTCGTGGAGCTGACCAACCGGTCCACGGCCGCCGTACCCGAGCTGTAGTTGGTCCCTGTACCCAGCTCGGGTACGGCGGCTCCCCTCCTGGACCCGTAGAGCACCTGCTCCAGGCCGGACACCAGGCGACGCACGTCCACCTGGGGGCGCACCACGAGTCGCAGGAAGCGGCTGGACGAACCGATCTTGTTGCCGCACTCGCGGACCAGGATCCGGTGCTCGGTGAGCAGCCGATCCCGGACCACGGTGCCTTCGGCGCCCACGGGGAGGCGTACGAAGAGGAAGTTGCCCTGCGACGGGTAGACCGTCAGGCCGGGGAGCGAGGACAGCTGGCTGGCCATGTCGAGGCGGTCCCTGCGCACCTGGTGCAGGCTCTGCGCGTACTCGGCGCCGTGGTTCTTCAGCATGAACACCACGTGCTCGGCGAAGGCGTTGAGGTTCCACTTCGGCAGCATCGAGCGGACCATGCCCGCGAGCGCCGGGTTGGCGACCAGGTAGCCGAAGCGGATGCCGTGCAGGCCGAAGTTCTTGCCGAGGGAGCGCAGGACGATCACGTTGGGGCGGATCATCGCCTCCTGGACGACCGAGGGCTCCTGCTCGGCGTCGGCGAACTCCAGGAAGCTCTCGTCGATGATGACGAGGTCCAGGTCGGCCATGGCGTCCATGAACTGCACGAGCGCGTGCTTGTGGAGGTAGCCGCCGTCGGGGTTGTTCGGGTTGCAGATGACCGCCACCCGCGTCCCCCGGGCGCGGATGAACTCGGCGTACTGCGCGAGGTCGAGGGCGAAGCCGCTGGACTCCTGGAGCGGGAACATGTCGACCCGCTTGCCGGTCTCCATGGGCTGGTCGGTCCAGCGGCCGAAGGTGGGGACGGGGATGGCGAGGGACTCCCGGACCATCAGGTGGTCGATCCAGGTGATCAGCTCCGTGGAGCCGTTGCCCATCGCCACGCACTGCGGCGGGAGTTGGAGCAGACTGCACAGCTCGGCCGTGATCGTGTCCGCGCTGCTCGGGTAGTACGTGATGATGTCCCGCAGCCGGGCCCCCATGTCCTGGAACATCTCCGGCGTCGGGAAGTACGGGTTGCAGGGAATGCAGAAGTCGACCGGACCGGCCCCGTCGCCGCCCTCACGCGTCAGCGCCGCCATCGACGGGCTGTGTGCCGCGGTGCTGCGGAACAGCGAGGTGACGTTGTCGGCCATGGAACCTCCGTATGGGGCGGGCCCGGCGGGGACGACCGGGCCCGTCGTCTTTGGGTGGCCCGCGCGGGGGAGCACGGGCCGCCCTTACATACGGAGGCTGGGGTGGCGCTGTTCAACCACTGAGGAATCGGTGAGAACTTGTGTGCCACCTGTGAAGAACCGTCAGAGACGGTCGTAACGGGCTCAGCAGCTGAACGAGTGGACCGTCGTCGAACGGTACGTCTGCCCAGGTCGCAGCACCGTCGAGGGGAACGACGGCTTGTTCGGCGAGTCCGGGAAGTGCTGCGTCTCCAGGCACAGCGCGTCACCCTGCCGGTAGGTACGGCCGCTCGTGCCGACGAGGGTGCCGTCGAGGAAGTTGCCGGAGTAGAACTGCAGGCCCGGCTCGGTGGTCGCCATGCGCAGGGTGCGGCCGGAGGACGGGTCCTTCAGGGTGGCGATCCACTCGGGGCGCGGCGAGATGCCCTTGTCGAGGACCCAGTTGTGGTCGATGCCCTTGCCGTACAGCAGCTGCTGGTGGGCCTCGCGCAGGTCCTCGCCGATCGCCTTGGTGCGGCGGAAGTCGAAGGGGGTGCCCCCGACGGGGGCCAGCTGCCCGGTCGGGATGAGGCCCGAGTCGACGGGGGTGTAGCGGGAGGCGTCGATCTTCAGCTGGTGGTTCTCGATCGTGCCGCTGCCCTCGCCGGCGAGGTTCCAGTAGACGTGGCTGGTGAGGTTGACGACCGTGGCCTTGTCGGTGGTGGCCGCGTAGTCGATGCGCCAGTCGCCGTACTTGGTGAGGGTGTACGTCACCTTCACCTTGAGCGTGCCCGGGTAGCCCATCTCGCCGTCGACGGACGTGTAGTACAGGTGCAGGCCGACGTCGGAGCCCTTGGTGAACGGCTCGACGTCCCACACGCGCTTGTCGAAGCCCTGCGCGCCGCCGTGCAGGCTGTTCTCGCCGTCGTTGACGTTGACCTGGTAGGCCTTGCCGTCGAGCGTGAACCTGCCCTTGCCGATGCGGTTGCCGTACCGGCCGATCAGGGCGCCGAAGTACGGGCTCTTCGCGGCGTAGTCCTCGATGTTGTCGAAGCCCAGGGAGACGTTGGCGAGCCGGCCGCGGCGGTCCGGGATCTCCAGGGACTGCACGACGCCGCCGTAGGAGAGGACCTTCATGCGGGTGCCGCCGTTGGCCAGCGACCAGCTGTGGACCTTGGTGCCGTCGGCAAGCTTGCCGAAGAGCGACTTCACCGGGGTCCTGCCTCCCGTGGCGTGTGCGCTGCCGATGGTCGCGGCGGTGATCCCCGCCGCCGCGGCTCCGGCTATGACCGTACGTCTGCTCATGTCCATGTGCGGCTCCTGCTCAGGAAGTTGAACCGAGAGTGGAAGGGCCCCGCCTTCCGACAGGGCCCCTTGGACTTACGAACCGACCTTGCGCTTGTTCCACACGTCGAACCCGACCGCCGCCAGCAGCACCAGGCCCTTGATGACCTGCTGCCAGTCGGTGCCGATGCCGACGAGGTTCATGCCGTTGTTCAGCACGCCCAGGACCAGGCCACCGATGATCGCGCCGAGGACGGTGCCGACGCCGCCGCTCATCGACGCGCCGCCGATGAACGAGGCCGCGATCGCCTCCAGCTCGAAGTTGAGGCCGGCCTTGGGAGAGGCCGCGTTGAAGCGGGCGGCGAAGACCAGACCCGCCAGGGCCGCGAGCATGCCCATGTTCAGGAAGACCAGGAAGGTGACCTTCTTGTCCTTCACACCCGACAGCTTGGCCGCGGGCAGGTTGCCGCCGATGGCGTAGATGTGGCGGCCGATGATCGCGTTGCGCATCACGTAGCCGAAGCCGACGAGCAGCACGCCCAGGACGAGCAGCACGATCGGGGCGCCCTTGTAGCTGGCGAGCAGCAGCGTCAGCGTGAGGATGGCGGCGCCGAGCGCGACCAGCTTCAGCAGGAACAGGTTGAAGGGCGGGACCTCGAGGGAGAACTCCTGCTGCCGGCGGCGGTCACGGAACTCCTGGAAGACCACGAAGGCGACCATCGCGAAGCCGAGCAGAAGTGTGAGGTTGTGATAGTTGGTGTTCGGTCCGACCTCGGGCAGGAAGCCGTTGGCTACCTTCTGCAGCCCCTCCGGGAACGGGCCGAGGGTCTGGCCCTCCAGGAAGATCTCCGTCAGACCTCGGAAGATCAGCATGCCCGCGAGGGTCACGATGAAGGACGGTATGCCGCCGTAGGCGATGAAGAACCCTTGTGCCGCACCCGCGAGGGCGCCCATGGCGAGGCAGAGGATCACCGCCACCGGCCACGGCAGATCGTTCTTCACCATGAACACGGCCGCCATCGAGCCGATGAACGCCGTCAGCGATCCCACCGACAGGTCGATATGGCCCGCGATGATGACCAGCATCATGCCGATCGCGAGGATCAGGATGTAGCTGTTCTGCAGCACCAGGTTGGAGACGTTGCGCGGCAGCAGCAGGTCGCCCTCGGTCCACACGGCGAACAGCACCACGATCAGGCCGAGCGCGATCAGCATGCCGTACTGCCGCATGTTGCGGCGCATACCGTCCATCACCAGCTGGAGCAGGCCGGCGCCCGCGGCCCCCGAGCTCTTGCCCGGCGGCGCGGGGGCCGGGCTCTTGGCGGTCACATCCGTGCTCATCGGGTTACCTCTTTGTCCTTTGTCATCTGACGCATCAGCGATTCCTGCGAGGCCTCGGCCCGCGAGAACTCGCCGGTCAGCCGCCCCGCGGCCATCGTGTAGATGCGGTCACACATGCCGAGCAGCTCCGGCAGCTCGGAGGAGATGAAGACGACCGCCTTGCCCTGGGCGGCCAACTGGTCGATGACCGTGTAGATCTCGTACTTGGCGCCGACGTCGATGCCTCGCGTCGGCTCGTCCAGGATCAGCACATCGGGACCCGCGAAGATCCACTTGCTGAGGACGACCTTCTGCTGGTTGCCGCCGGACAGCTTGCCCACCGGCTCGAAGACGGTCGGCGCCTTGATGTTCATGGACTTGCGGAAGCCCTCGGCGACCTGCCGCTCCCCGTGCTCGTCGACCACGCCCCGCTTGGCGACCTTGCCCAGCGCGCTGAGCGAGATGTTGCGGTTGATGGTGTCGATGAGGTTCAGGCCGTAGTGCTTGCGGTCCTCGGTGACGTACGCGATGCCGTGCTTGACCGCCTCGGGGACGGACTTCGTACGGATCTGAGTGCCGTCCTTGAGGACCGTGCCGCCCGCGTAACGGCCGTACGTCCGCCCGAAGACGCTCATCGCGAGCTCGGTGCGGCCGGCGCCCATCAGGCCCGCGATGCCGACGATCTCCCCGCGCCGCACCGACAGTGACACATCGTCGACCACCTTGCGCTGCTGGTCGATCGGGTGGTGCACGGTCCAGTTGCGGATCTCCAGGGCGGGGGCCGCGCCCTTCTCCGGCTCGTGCGGGGTGCGCTCGGGGAAGCGGTGCTCCAGGTCCCGGCCGACCATCCCGCTGATGATCCGGTCCTCGGTGGTCTCGGGGGCCTTCACATCGAGCGTCTCGATGGTCTGCCCGTCGCGCAGGATCGTCACCGAGTCGGCGACCTTGCGGATCTCGTTGAGCTTGTGGGAGATGATGATCGAGGTGATGCCCTGCTTCTTCAACTCCAGGATCAGATCCAGGAGTTTGCCGCTGTCCTCGTCGTTCAGGGCCGCGGTCGGCTCATCGAGGATGAGCAGCTTCACCTTCTTCGACAGCGCCTTCGCGATCTCCACCAGCTGCTGCTTGCCCACGCCGATGTCGGCGACGCGGGTGTCCGGGTGGTCGGAGAGACCGACCCGGCGCAGCAGCTCGGTGGCGTGCCGCAGGGTCTCCCGCCAGTCGATGAACCCGCCCTTGGCGTGCTCGTTGCCGAGGAAGATGTTCTCCGCGAGGGAGAGGAACGGCGACAGCGCCAGCTCCTGGTGGATGATGACGATGCCGCGGTGCTCGCTCGCCCGGATGTCCTTGAACTCGCAGACCTCCCCCTCGAAGAGGATGTCCCCCTCGTAGGTACCGTGCGGGTGGACGCCGGAGAGGACCTTCATCAGGGTCGACTTGCCGGCGCCGTTCTCCCCGCAGATGGCGTGGACCTCGCCCTGCCGGACGGTCAGCGTGACGTCCGACAGCGCCTTGACGCCGGGAAAGGTCTTGACGATCGAGCGCATTTCCAGGACGGGTCCCGCCATGGTCGTGCCTTCCAATCAGAGTGGGCCGGCGGTTACTTGAGGTCGCTCTCCTTGATGTAGCCGGAGTCGACGACCTCCTTCTGGTAGTTGGTCTTGTCGACCGCGACCGGCTCCAGCAGGTACGCCGGGACGACCTTCGATCCGTTGTCGTAGGTCTTGGTGTCGTTGACCTCGGGCTTCTTGTCGTTGAGCAGGGCGTCGACCATGCCCGAGGCGACCTTGGCGAGCTCGCGGGTGTCCTTGTAGACGGTCATCGACTGCTCGTCGGCGATGATCGACTTCACCGAGGCGACCTCGGCGTCCTGACCCGTGACGACCGGCAGCGGCTTGCTCTTGGAGCCGTAGTCGTCCGACTTCAGCGCCGACAGGATGCCGATGGAGATGCCGTCGTACGGCGAGAGGACCGCGTCGACGCGCTCGCTCTTGTAGGCCGAGGTCAGGATGTCGTCCATGCGCTTCTGGGCGGTGCCGCCGTCCCAGCGCAGGGTGGTGACCTGGGTCAGCTTGGTCTGGCCGGAGCGGACGACGAGCTGCTTCTTGTCGATGTAGGGCTGCAGGACCTTCATCGCCCCGCCGAAGAAGTAGCGGGTGTTGTTGTCGTCGTTGGAGCCGGCGAACAGCTCGATGTTGAACGGGCCCTTCTTGGAGCCGTCCTTCAGGCCGAGCTTGTCGACCATGTAGTCGGCCTGGAGCTCGCCGACCTTCTCGTTGTCGAACGACGCGTAGTAGTCGACGTTCTCCGTGCCGAGGATCAGGCGGTCGTAGGAGATCACCGGGATGTCCGCGTCCTTGGCCTGCTGGAGCACGTTGTTCATCGACTTGTTGTCGATGGCCGCGACGATCAGCGCCTTGACGCCCTGCGTGATCAGGTTCTCGATCTGCGAGACCTGCTGGTCCGGGTCGTCCTCGCCGTAGACCAGCTTGGTCTTGTAGCCCTTGGACTTCAGGTCCGCGACGACGTTGTTGCCGTCGGCTATCCAGCGCTCGGAGGACTTGGTCGGCATCGCGATGCCGATGGTGGCTCCCTCGGAGCTGCCCGAGTCCTCCTTGGAGCCGCCCTCGCCGCTCTGGCCGCAGGCGGTCAGGGTCAGCGCGAGGGACGCGGCGGAGGCTATGGCGGCGAGTGCGGCTCTGCGAGTACGCATGATCATCATCCTTGATGTGTGTGAGCAGGGCTCGGTCGGGCGGTGCGAAGACGCTTCGAGGACTGAACGGAGTAGAGCGAGGGTGTGTGGGATTGTGTTCGACTGCGTCTTCTTCTGTGAAGGGGGTTTGTCCGGAACGTTATGCGGGAGTTTCGAATCGCCTCAGCGTTCCGGGCAGCCGTGAACCGAGAGGCGCCATGTCGCCGTCAGCTCCGTGCCGTGCGAGCAGGTCCAGTGCCAGCCGTCCGCGCCGTACGCGTTCCCGGGCGGTGGCCAGCGTCAGGTCCCGCATGTGGTGGCCGTAGGGATAGATGCCGGGGGCCTTGGAGAGCCCGAACTTCAGGTAGAGCGGTGCGCCGCGCCGGATCAGCTCGGCGACCTCGTACATCCGCACATAGCCGCCGAGGTCGTCGGGGGCCTCGATGTACATGTCCATGGGGGCGGCGGAAACCCGCCGTATCTCGGTGAGATGGTCGAGCGTCAGGTCGCTGGGCACGTTGACCGAGTCGGCGCCGAGGTTCTCGTACACCGCGTAAGCGGCCGGGTTGACGGGTCCGATCAGCGCGCTCACCTTGAGCGTCGTGTCGGCCGGGATGATCCCGGCGGCTCTCGCCCGGTGCAGCGTCCACAGCACGCCCTCGTCGGCGACCAGGAGGCACTTCACGCCCAACTCCGTGGCCCGTACCGCATCCTCGATGCAACCGGCGACGGCGTCGTGGCCCCGGGCGCGCAGGCCGGCCCCCCGCGAGTCGGTGCGCGTGGAGCCGCCGATGTCCCAGGTGCCGCGCGGGCCGGTGAACAGGCAGAGCTCGATGTCACGCTCGGCCGTTGCCTGGACCATCTCGGTGATCTCGGTGTCGGTCAGCATCCACACGCCGCTGCCCTGGCTGATCCGGTGGATCGGCACGTCGAGCAGCGAGGCTTCCTTCAGGACGACGGCCAGCGCTTCGGGACCCTCGCACGAGGGGATCTCGGTGCGCCAGCGGCCGCCGCCAGGGAACGTGTGGGGCGAGGCGTCGGCGGGGGAGAGGTCGGGCGCGGCCAGGCCGAGGGCGGCGAGCGCCTGCTCACCGGGTCGGCGGGCTGCGGAAGCGTCGGTCACAAGCTGTCCTTCTTGTTCGATATGTCGGACGAGGTTCGCGGCTCAGGGTGTGCGGGGCCAGGACCTTGGGTGTACGCCGGTACGGGGACCGTCAGGTTGCCCCCGTACCGGCGTACGGCTGAGGGGCACTCAGGGGCGAAGGAGGACCTTGCCCACCTTCGGATCTCCGGACCCGACGAGCTCGATCGCCTGCGGGAACTCCTGAAGCGGCAACTCGTGCGTGACCAGCGGCAGCGGATCGAGCAGCCCCGCCGCGAACACCCGCACCGTGTGCGCCCAGGCATCCGGCGGCGCCCCGAACACGGTGTGCACCTCCAACTGCCGTACGACGAGATCGGTCGGGTCGAGTCCGTGGGCGCCCGGCGCCGGGATCCCCGTGAGGACGAGGCGCCCGCCGCGCCTGAGCAGGGCGGCGGAGGTACGCGCGGCGTCGGCGGACCCGGCGGTCTCGATGACGACGTCGAAGTCGTCCGGGAGCGGCTGGTCCTTCGTGCGGAAGTCGGTCGCCCCGTACTGCCGCGACAGCGCCTCCCGGTCGCCCCGCGTGCCCACCACGAGCAGCTCGGCAGGCGAGCCCGCCTTCAGGAACTGAACGGCGAACATGCCCAGCGTTCCGGTCCCCACGACCGCCACGCGCTCGCCCGGCAGCGCGTTGGCTTTGATCGCCGCGGCGGCGATACAGGCGGCCGGCTCCAGCAGGGCGGCGGCCGTCAGGTCGCAGTCGTCCGGCAGGACGTGCAGCAGCCGGGCCGGGAGCGTGAGCGTGGCGGCCATGGCGCCGGGCTGGGTGAACCCGGTCTCCTCGTACCCCGCGCTGCACAGCGTGGTCTCTCCGGCGTGACAGCGGTCGCAGACCTGGCAGTTGCGGAAGCCCTCGCCGACGACCTTGCGGCCGACCAGCGAGTCCGGCACCCCGGCGCCGACCGCCGCGACGGTCCCGGACCACTCGTGGCCCGGCGTGAGCGGGTAACGGACGTATCCCTCGGGCCGGTTGCCCTGGTACACCTCGCGGTCGCTGCCGCAGATGCCGACCGCGTGGACGCGGACCAGCGCCTCGCCGGCCGCCGGCTCGCGCGGCGTGTACTCGGTGAGCCGGTGCTCGCCGGGCGCCTCGACGACGACGGCGGTGCTCACTGCGTGCCCTTGGGCTTGCGCTGTTCCCAGCCCTCGGCCCACAGGTCGAAGCGGGCCTGCTGCTGCGGGAACTCGGCGGCGGCGTCGGCGTCGAACTCGACACCGAGGCCGGGGGCGTCGGAGAGGTGGAAGCAGCCGTCCTCGGGATTCACCTGCGGGGCGCCCTTCACGACCTTCTTGATCTCCGCGTCGGCGAAGTCGTTGAAGTGCTCCAGGATCTTGAAGTTCGGGGAGGTGAACCCGACCTGGAGGGAGGCGGCGGTGAGGACGGAGCCACCGACGTTGTGGGGCGCGACGAGTACGTAGTGGGTCTCGGCCGTCGCGGCGAGCTTGCGCGTCTCCCAGATGCCGCCGATGTGGCCGACGTCGGGCTGGATGATGTCGACGGCCTGGCTCTCGAAGAGCTCACGGAACTCGATGCGATCGTGAATCCGCTCACCGGTCGCGACCGGCATGTCGACCTTGGCGGCGACCTTCTCCAGCGCCTTCAGGTTCTCCGGCGGGCAGGGCTCCTCCAGCCAGGCCGGCTTGAAGGGTGCGAGCTCGCGCGCGAGGCGTACGGCGGTGGCGGGGGAGAAGCGGCCGTGCATCTCCAGCATCAGCTCGGCCTCGGGGCCGATGGCGTCGCGCACGGCCTCGATCAGGGAGACGGCGTACAGGGTCTGCTCGTGGTCGAGCTCGAAGTGGCCGGTGCCGAAGGGGTCGATCTTGAGCGCCTTGTACCCGCGCTCCATCACGCCCTGGGCGGCCTTGTGGTACGCCTCCGGCGTCCGCTCCGTGGTGTACCAGCCGTTGGCGTACGCCTTGACCTTGTCGGTGACCTTGCCGCCGAGCAGCTGCCACACGGGCACGCCGAGGGCCTTGCCCTTGATGTCCCAGCAAGCCATTTCCACCACGGCGATCCCGGACATCACGATCTCGCCGGCCCGCCCGTAGTCGCCGTACTTCATGCGGCGGACCAGGTCCTCGACAGCGAACGGGTCCGAACCGAGAATGTGGTTGGCCTCGGCCTCCCGCAGGTAGCCGATCAGCGCGTCGGTGTGGCCCAGCATCCGGGTCTCGCCGACTCCGGTGATGCCTTCGTCGGTGTGCACCAGGACGTATGTCAGGTTGCGCCACGGCGTCCCGACCACGTGTGTGCTGATTCCGGTGATGCGCACGGCAGTTGCCCCTTGCTGCGTCGTCGGCTCATTTGGGTTCGCATCCCGGCGTGTTCGAAATTTCGTCACACGTTCGAAATGCTGACGTGACAGTAGGGAGGCGGCGCCGGGAGTGTCAATGGGTCGAACGCATAACGGTTTCGACACCGCTTTCGATACGGATTTCGGGCAGTCGGTCGCGGAGTGTGGGGGGCGTGTCTGGCGAGTCCCGGCATATCCGTCAACTCGCCATGCCGGAACGGAAAGTTCCATACACAACTTTCACAGCTGTGACTATCTACGGTGCCTGTGCGGAACCTAGTCTTCCCGCGTCATGGACTACTGCCACCCGTGCCGACGGCACCTGAATGGCGCCCTCGCCTGCCCGGGGTGCGGCGCCGCGATCGAAGAGCTGCGCGTGTACGCGGGCGCCCCGAACGAGGTGTACCCGCAGATGGCCGAGCGGGGTGTGGGGGGCCGGGGGGCGTACGAGGGGTACGAGGGCCAGTACGGCGGCGCCACCGGTCAGTACGGGGAAGGCTCCGGGCAGTACGGGGTCGGCTCCGGGCAGTACGGGGAAGGCTCCGGGCAGCACGGGAGCGGTGCCGGGCAGTACGGCGGCGGCGAGTACGGCGCGAGTCGCCACGACGAACGCTACGACGACCGCTACGACGAAGCGGGTCCCGCGCAGACCGCAGAGGCTGCGGACACCGGCGAGTTGTCCTCGGAGGCTGCGCCGGTCCCGCCGGCTGGTGGACGGGCCGCGCGGCGGGCGGCGCAACGGCGTGGCCGGGGGCGCGGCCGTGACGAGTACGTCGTCGAGTACGAGGACTCGCATGACGACGCGTACGACGAGGAAGTGGACGGCGACGAGGGCGACGACCTGGACGACGGGTCCGCGTCGGCCGGCGCCAGCCGTCGCGATCGCAAGGCTGCCGCGCACCGTCGCCGCCGTCGCCGGGTCCTGCTGGTGGCCGCGGGCTTCGTCCTGGCCGCCGGGGGTCTGAGCCTCGCGGAACTCGGCATGGACGCCCCGGGCACGAGCCCCAAGCCCGCGGCCGCCGGGGACGAGTCGGCGGAGGGCGCGGCGTCGGAAGAGGTGACCGCGTCCCCGGAGGCGACGGACGGGACGCCGCGGACGGACGGGGACTCGCCGTCGGCGAGTCCCTCTGCGTCGCCTTCGTCCTCCAAGTCGCCCAAGGACGAGGACGAGAAGAAGGACGAGGACCAGACCCCCGACAAGGACGGCCAGTCGGCGCCGGCGGGCGGCGGCTCGGGCAACACCACCTCGGCGCCCACCCCGCCGTCCGACCCTGACCCCACGACCCCGAGCGAGGAACCGACCACGTCGGACCCGACCCCGGACCCGACGCCCACGGAGACCTGCGACCGGTTCCTGTGGTGGTGCACGTGAACCGGCCGTAGGCCGACCAGGATCGTTCACCTTCGCGAATGAGGATGCTCGTGACCGCCTGGGTCACGAGTGCGGGGCAACGCCAGCCGGCCCAGCGTCCGCCAGTCCATCCGCGGCCTCGCCACGGGCACGCCCGGACGGTCGCGCGGCACGCGGACCCGCAGGGCGCCGGGCGTGATGCGGCAGACGACGGGCGTGGGCAGCAGGAGGGCCTCGCCGTCCACACCGACCGGGATGTCAGGGGCGTCGGCCTCGACCACCGCCTCGTGCACGGCCAGCACCGTGAGCCCGCGCGACTGCGGGCCGCGCAGCAGCTCGGCTGCCTGCGCGGCGTTGTCGACCTGGACGCCGAGGACGCCGAGGGCACCGGAGTCCAGCCGCGCCCGCCGGCCGAGACCGGCCGCGTCGCCCCACTCGTAGGGGTTGTTGCTGATCAGGGCTCCTTGAGGAGCGTCGAGGACCACGTCCCGCGCGCGGACGGTCAGCCGGGGCCCGACCTGATGGGTCAGCAGGTCCGGGAGCTCCCGGAGAATGGTGGGCACCTTGTCGTCGCGGTAGGCGGGGCTCTGCACGACCGCCGCGTACACGCCGAAGGACGCGTTGTTGACGAAGACGCGCTCGCCGATGAGCCCGAGGTCGATCCGTACTTCGACGCCGTCGGTGAGCGCGTCGAGGCAGGTCGACGGGTCGCTCCGGTCGAGGCCGAGGTCCATGGCAAAGTGGTTGCGGGTGCCCGCGCAGATGACGACGAACGGCAGGTCGTGCCGGGCCGCCACACCCGCCACCAGTGCCTGCGTGCCGTCCCCTCCCGCGACCCCCAGCAGGTCCGCGCCCCTCGCCACGGCCCGCTCGGCGAGCTCCGCGACGTCCTGCGGGTGATCCGGATCGAGTACGGCGACGTCGGCGCCCAGGGATCGGGCCTTGGCCACGAGGTCGTATCTGCCGACCTTTCCGCCGCCGGAGCGCGGGTTCATGATGAGGAACGGTGTTCGCGGCGGTGCGGCCGGGTGTTCCCGGGGGCCGGTCCGGCCGGCGTCCGCGGCGAGGGCGGCCCGTCCGATCAGGAGCGCCGCGATCCACAGCGTCACGGCGGACAGCGCGGCCCAGAGCAGGCCCACCACGGCGTAGTTCAGCAGCAGGGCGATCGGCAGCAGGGCGGCGAGTGCGGCGGCCAGCAGCCGGGCCAGGCCGCGCCGGGAGAGCGCCCACCACAGGGCTGCGGCTGTCGCGGCGAGGCCCGCCAGGCCGACGGCCACCAGAGCGAGGCTCTTGATGCCGGCGGCCGTCAGCAGCACGGCGATCGCGGCTGCCGCGACCAGCAGGGCCAGGCGTGCCGCCCACCGCTGAGCCGCCGCACGGGGACCATCCGGCGTGCCGGACGTCCCGGCGGGCTTTCGCGTACCGCCCACAGCGGCATCCCACCTCGCGCGCCCGGGCTCCGCATCACCTGCTCCGGGTGATCCCACCGGAGCGCGGGGCTGTGAGCATGCGGGGCAGGGGAGCCGGTCGCCCATGCGGGCAGGGAGGGCCGGTCGACCCTGCGGGCAAGGAGGTCCGACCATGGCCAGCACGCACCGCGGTCCGCTCTCGGTGATGCACGACCGTCCGCTCACCCCGGCCGAGCGCGCGGCCCTCGGCAAGGACGCGCGCGCCCGGGTGCCGCGCTCCGAGCAGGCCGTCTTCGCGCCCGACGAGAAGCGGCCCGATCCGATCGACATCATCGAGAGGCAGTCCGCCGAACGGGTCCCCGAACTGGTCCCCGTCCGGTACGGCCGGATGCTCGAATCGCCGTTCCGCTTCTACCGCGGAGCCGCGGCCATCATGGCGTCCGATCTCGGCGCCGGTGCGCACACCGGGCTGTACGCCCAGCTGTGCGGGGACGCGCATCTGCTGAACTTCCGGCTCCTCGGCTCCGCGGAACGCCACCTGGTCTTCGACATCAACGACTTCGACGAGACCCTGCCGGGCCCGTTCGAGTGGGACGTCAAACGGCTGGCTGCGAGTCTGGTGATCGCCGGACGGGCCAACGGGTTCTCGGCGCAGGACTGCGACGCCGTCGTCCAGGCCGGTGTGGGGTCCTACCGGGAGCGCATGCGGGAGTTCGCCGGGCAGCGCACCCTCGACGTCTGGTACGCGCGGGACGACTTCGACCAGATCGAGGAGCTGCTGCCCGAGCGGCCGGGCAAGCAGGACAAGCGGCGGGCCGTGCGGGCTGCGGAGAAGGCACGCGGCCGGACGAGTCTGCAGGCGGCCGCGAAACTGACCCGGGTCGTGGACGGCGCACCCCGGATCATCTCGGATCCCCCCTTGATCACACCGCTCTCGGAGCTGCTGCCGGGGGCGGAGGGCGAGGATGTGGCGCAGACCCTGCGGGGGCTGGTCAACGACTACCGGACCAGCCTGTCGTCGGAGCGGCGGCATCTGCTGAGCCGGTTCCGCGTGGTCGACGTGGCGCGCAAGGTCGTCGGGGTCGGCAGCGTCGGCACCCGCTGCTGGATCATCCTGCTGCTCGGCCGTGACGACGACGACCCGCTCCTGCTCCAGGCCAAGGAGGCCGGCGACTCGGTCCTCGCCCCCCACTGCGGTGCGAGCACGTACGAGAACCAGGGCGAGCGGGTGGTCGCCGGGCAGCGGCTCATGCAGGCCGCCGGTGACATCTTCCTCGGCTGGGAACACGTCACGGGCATCGACGACCGCCAACGCGACTTCTACATACGGCAGTTGCGGGACTGGAAGGGCATCGCCCGCCCCGAGACGATGGGCGCCCGGACCCTCGGCCTGTTCGCCCGGCTGTGCGGCGCCTCCCTCGCCCGCGCCCACGCCCGCTCGGGCGACCCGATCGCCATCGCCGCCTACCTCGGCCGCGGCGACACCTTCGACCGCGCCCTGGCCCACTTCGCCCGCTCCTACGCCGACCAGAACGAACGCGACCACCAGGCTCTGACCGACGCGGTCACCACGGGCCGTGTCACCGCCCGGAGCGACCTGGCGGTGTGACGGGGCTGGGCAGCAACGCCGCGGTCGGCGCGTCCTCACCCTTCGGGGGTGACGACGAGCGTGGCCCCAAGGGATCAGGCTCGGTGATGTACGGCTGCGTGCAGCAGCCCCGTGAGGAAAGGAGGCCGGACATGGCCACCACCGCTACCCGCCACGGTGAGGGGAAGCAGACAGCCGCCACCGGCCTGACACTGTTCGCCGGAGTGATGCTCTTCATCTCCGGGATCCTCGACGTCTTCCGCGGGATCATGGCGATCGCGAACGATGGCGTGTACGTCTCCACGCCCAACTACGTCTTCAAGTTCGACCTGACGAGCTGGGGCTGGATCCACCTGCTGTTCGGGGCGCTCGCCGTGGTCGTGAGCTTCGGCCTGTTCGGGGCGAAGACCTGGGCGAGGGTCGTCGGCATCGGCATCGCGGCACTGCTGCTGATCGCCAACTTCCTGTCCATCCCGTACTACCCGGTCTGGTCGCTCACGCTGATCGCGCTGTACGCGTTCATCATCTGGGCCCTGTGCGTGGTGAAGCGGGACCAATTCGGCGATTAGCGCCTTCACCGGCGCCCGTATGGGCCAGTTCGGCATGCCGTTTGCGCGGTGCACGGACGCAATTGAAGGGAGGGCGGGGACCCCGGAACACCTGGAGTCCGCATGAGCGCCGCGCACCAGCCCTCCGCGCCCGGGCGCATCGCCCGAGCCACGGCCTCCGCGGTGCTGATCGTGGTCACCTGCATCCTCGTACCCGTCGCGCTGATCACGGTGTGGGTCCACGACATCGCACTCGACACTCACCGGTACGTGAAGACGGTCGCCCCGCTGGCCACCGAGCCCGCCATCCAGGCCGCCGCCGTCGACCGGATCTCCGAGGCGGTGGACGTGCGCATCGACGGGGACCGGGCCGCCGCGGAGCTCGCCGACTGGCTGCGCTCCCAGGGCCTGCCGCCCCAGGCCGCCACCGCCATCCAGGGGCTGGGGCCGCAGATCGACTCGGCCGTGGACGGCGCGGTGAAGAGAGTCGTCACGCGGATCGTGCACAGCGGTGCCTTCGACACCGTGTGGCGCAACGCCAACAAAGAGGCCCACCGCGCCGTCGTGCACGCCCTGACCGGAGAGGGCCGGGGCGCCGTCGGGGTCGCGGGCGGCACGGTCACACTCGACGTCGGGGCGCTCGTCGAGCAGGTGAAAGAGGAACTCGTCAACGCCGGCCTGTCGCCCGCGAAGGCGATCCCCCAGGTCGACAAGCAGCTGGTGCTGTTCCAGTCCGAGGAGCTGGAGAAGGTCCGCGACGGCGCACATCTGCTGGACGTCGTCGGCTACTGGCTGCCCGTCCTCACCGTCGTCATCGGCGCGGCCGGGGTGCTCCTGGCCCGCGGCCGGCGGCGCGCGCTCGCCTGGACCGCGCTGGGCGCCGCCTTCGCCTGCCTGGTGGTGGTCATCGCCCTGGTCGTCGTACGCCGCTACTACCTGGACCACCTCCCGGCCGCCGTGCAGTCGGACGCGGCCGCCGCGGCCGTCTTCGACACACTGCTGCGCTTCCTGAAGGCCGCCCTGCGCACGACCATCGTGCTCGGGATCGTGGTCGCGCTCGGCGCCTACCTGATCGGCCCCGGCCGCTTGCCGGTCGCGATCCGGCGCGCCTGCGACCGCACCGCGGACTCGCTCGCCACCTGGGCCTACCGGCACGAGATCCGGGCCGGCCGGGTCGGCGCGTGGGCACAGACCCACCGCCGGTCGATCGCCCTGTCCGCGCTGGCGGTCCTAACCTTCGTCTTCGCCGTGTGGAACCGCCCCACCCCGCTCACGATCCTGGCCTTCGCGCTCGTCCTGCTCGGCACTCTGACGGTCCTCGCGCTGCTCGCGGCCGGCGGCCGGGCCGAGGCCTCGCCGCCCACCCGCGAGGAGGCCCACCCGCCAGGAGGCCCACCCGTGACCGGCCCATCCGGACCGGGGCCCACCACCCGTGAGGGGTGATGCCCGAGCAGCCAAGTCGAGGGTCTTGTCCTGCCTGACTGTCAGGCGCCGTCACCGTCATCGCCATCGCCGTCGCCGTCGGCCGACGGGGCGGGCGCCGTGTAGCCGTGGGGCTTCGCGTACTGGCCGGCGCCGTGTGTCGGACTCGCCTCGGCCCGGCCGAGCTGCTCGTCCAGGGCCGTGGCCGCGGTGATCAGGGCGAGGTGGGTGAAGGCCTGGGGGAAGTTGCCGAGTTGTTCGCCCGAGGGTCCGATCTCCTCCGCGAAGAGGCCGACGGGGTTGGCGTAGGTGAGCATCTTGTCGAAGGCGTACCGGGCCCGCCCGAGCCGGCCGCTGCGGGCCAGGGCTTCGACGTAGTAGAAGCTGCAGAGGTTGAAGGTGCCCTCGGAGCCGCGCAGTCCGTCGGGGGAGGCCTTGGGGTCGTAGCGGTAGACGAGACTGTCGCTGACCAGCTCCTCCTCCATGGCGTCGAGGGTGGTGAGCCAGTCCGGGTCGTGCGGTGAGATGAAGCCGACCCGGGGCATCAGCAGCAGCGAGGCGTCCAGGACGTCCGTGTCGTAGTGCTGGACGAAGGCCCGGCGCTCGGGGTGCCAGCCGCGTTCGACGATCTGCCGGAAGATCGCGTCACGCGTGTCGGTCCAGTGGCCGATCCGGCCCGGGCGGGCGTGGGCCATCGACCCGCGGATGCCCCGGTCGAAGGCGACCCAGGCCATCAGGCGGCTGTAGGTGAAGTTCTGCCGGCCGCCTCGGGTCTCCCAGATCCCCTCGTCCGGCCGGTCCCAGTGGTCGGAGAGCCAGTCCAGTACGTCACGCATGGCGTCCCAGCCGCGGATCGCCCCGATGTCGCCGCGCACCGTCAGCGCGTCGGCGGCCTCGCCGTAGATGTCGAGCTGGAGCTGGCCGGCGGCCGCGTTGCCGGCCCGGACGGGCCGTGAGCCCTGGTAGCCCTCCAGATGGTCGAGGGTCTCCTCGGTCAGATGAGGGTCGCCGTCCACCCGGTACATGATCTGCAGGGGGTCGCCGGTCGCGGTGGTCCCGGCGTCGACGCGGTCGCGCAGCCAGCGGCGGTACGCGTACGCCTCCGCCTCGAAGCCCAGATCGATCAGTGCCCGCACGGAGAGCGAGGCGTCACGCACCCACGTGTAGCGGTAGTCCCAGTTGCGCTCGCCGCCGATCTGCTCGGGCAGTCCCATGGTGGCGGCGGCGATGGGCGCGCCGGTGGGGGCGTAGGTGAGCAGCTTGAGCACGATCGCCGAGCGGTTCACGGTGTCCTGCCAGCGCCCTCGGTAGGTGCAGGGGCGCAGCCAGGACAGCCAGAAGGTGCGGCACGACGCCATGTCGTCGACCAGGCCGGCCAGGGTCGGCGCGGGGCCGGGGGCGCCGCCGCTCGCCGTAGCGGTCAGCACGACGGCCACCGCCTGCCCGGCGGAGAGGGTGAAGCGGCAGGTGACGTCGTGGCCGTCCGCGTGGAAGGCGACCCCGCCGGTGCCCTGGAGATGCAGGTCGATTCCCGGGCCGTGGAAGACCGCCGAGCGGGCGTCGTCCCCCGGGCGCGTGAGGGTGTGCGGGGCGCGGGCGTAGTCGAAGCGGGGGCGGCAGGCGAAGGTGAAGGGCAGGCTGCCCCGGACGACGCGGGCGATCCGGATCAGCCGGTGCCGGTCCGTCGGCGTCGGGGAGTCGACAGGAGGCATGAAATCGACGACCTCGCCGACGCCGCCGGGGGCCATGTAGCGCGTGATCAGGATCGCCGTGTCGGACAGGTACAGCTGTCGTACCGTCAGCCTTTCGCCCTCCGGGAGCTCCACGGCGAACCGGCAGTGGCCGCCGCGCTCGCTGTCCAGCAGTGAGGCGAAGACGCTGGGCGAGTCGAAGCGCGGCGTGCACCACCAGTCGACGGTTCCGGCGGACGAGACCAGCGCGGCGGTCTGCAGGTCGCCGACCATTCCGTGCTCGGCGATGGGCGGATAGCGGTCGCCCATGCCTGCCTCCCTCCACCTGGTGGGCCCCGGGAGCCGAAGCGCGCCTGACACGGCTCGACGTTCATTGTTCGAAAGCGCTCGGGGCAAGGCTTCACCCCTGGCAGGTGAACCCCTGCGGCAGCGGCTGCGCGGTCCGCACCGGGCACCGCGCACCACGCACCGGCAGCCGCGGACGACGGCTGCACCCCACCCGTTCCGGGTGATGCCGTCCCGGGGCCACTGGAGCAGCGTGGAGGACATCAGGCTTGGAGTGCCGCCGTGGCCCCACGACGGCCGGCAGGTGGAGGCGACCGTGGACTATCCGCTGCTCAACGCTTTCCTGACGATGCTCTGGTTCTTCCTGTGGGTGCTGTGGTTCGTGATGCTGTTCCGGGTCTTCGGGGACATCTTCCGGGACGACAGCATGAGCGGCTGGGGCAAGGCGGGCTGGGCGGTCTTCGTCTGTGTGCTGCCGTTCCTCGGCGTCTTCATCTATCTGGTCGCGCGCGGGCGTGGCATGGGTGAGCGGGAGGCGCGCCAGCAGCGGCGGCAGGAGGAGGCGTTCCGCTCCTACGTCCAGGAGGTGGCCGCCGAAGGCCCGTCGACCGGGACGACCGGACCCACCGGGACGACCAGGACGACCGGACCCACCGGGACGACCCATGCGGACCAGCTGACCAAGCTCGCCGGGCTGCACGACCACGGCGACATCACCGACGCCGAGTACGAGCGGGCCAAGGCGAAGGTGCTCGCGGGCTGAGCCGTACGGCGGCACGGGACCCGCACCCGCCTGCGGAAGGTTCACTCCGGAAGCCGGCGGAACTCGGCTATGCGCAGCCCCAGGGACTGGAACCGGATCAACAGCCCGTACAGATGCGCCTCGTCGTCGACCTGGCCGTACAGCACCGTCTGGTTGGGGACGACGAAGCTGTCGAACTCGGGGAACGCCGTGGTCAACTCGTCCGACATCTGCCCGTCGACGCGGATCTCGTAGCGCATGACCTCATGCTCGGCGACCGGCGGCCCGGGTGACATCACCCGGGCGAGGTGACACGTCAGAGCAGACCGAACTCACGGGCCCGGCGGACCGCCTCGCCGCGCCGGGTGGCGGCGAGCTTGCGGTAGATGCTCTTGAGGTGCGTCTTCACCGTGTTCACCGACAGATGCAGGTCGGCGGCGATCTCCTCGGTGGACATGAGCTGCGCCAACCGCTCCAGGACGTCCCGCTCCCGCGCGCTGAGCGTTTCCGGGCGCGGGCCCACGGACTCCTCCCGCCCGGGCGTGAGCGCGCCGGTCAGCCAGGCATGTTCCCGGGCCGGCGCCGGCCGGTGGAGCAGCAGCCGCCTGACCCAGGGCCCGGCGTCCAGGAACGGCCGCCGGAGGTGATGCGGGCGCGCGGCGGCAAGGGCCCGCAGCAGCAGGCCCTCGGCGGCGGCGGAATCGCCGAGCGCGTCGGCGGCCTGCGCCCGGGTCAGCAGAGTCCATACGTCGATGACGGGTCCCGCGTCGCGGTGCTCGGGGAGGTCGAGTTCGTCCAGGATGCGCAGGGCCCGTTCGCCCTCACCGGCGGCGACCCGCGCCCTGGCCTCGGCCACCAGGCTCTCCAAACCGTTTGCCGGCCGGTCCTCGAAGACCTTCACCGCGGCCTTCGGATCGCCGTCGGCCAGATGTGCCGCGGCCATGGCCATCGCAATGCGGTCGCTCACCCAGGGTGAGGGCTCGACGGAGACCAGCGGCTGCCTCGCCATGTCGTCGAGGGCCAGCAGCGCCGAGCGGGGGTCCCCCTTCGCGAACAGCATCCGCGAACGCAGGATCGCCAGCTCCACGGCCACCACGGGATCGCGGGAGGCGGCGGACGTGGCGGCGGCCCGGTCGAGATGGCCCTGAGCGGCCGCCAGGTCGTCGCGGTCGATGGCCACGGCGGCCAGGACGAGCTGTGCCATCCCGGACCGGTCGGACGCCGGCAGCCCCGAGTGCTCCGCCTCGGCGACCGCGCCCCGGGCATGCGACTCGGCCCGGCCGGGACGCCCCTGCAGGAAGTCGATCAGCGCCAGGCGGCTGAGCGCCTCGTGCCGGGCGAAGGCCGTCGAGGGCTCCTGCGGGGAGCGGACGGCCTCGGACAGCGTCGAGCGCGCGGCATCGAAGCGGCCTGCCCACAGCTGCGCCGACCCGAGGTCGGTGAGCATGAGGGCCGTCAGCTCCGGGCACTGTTCCAGCCGGTCGGGGGGCAGGGCCCGCTCCGCCTCCGCGACGGCCTTCGCCGCCAGCTCGGCCAGGTCCGCCGAGCCCGCCACCCGGGCGGCCAGCACCCGCAGCACCGCACAGCTCAGCCGCACCGCGGCGGCGTCGCCGGAGTCGCCGGCGGGCAGGTTCTCCTCCGCTCGCCGCAGGTAGGTGACGCCCCGCTCGACGTCGTGATGGGCCAACTCGCGTGCCGCGCGCACCAGATCGGGGGCCGGCCCGGACGTTTCCGGCGCCATCCTGGCGAACAGGCCGTCCAGCCGCTCGGCGGACAGCCCCGTCAGCAGCCGGCCGATCGCCAGCCTGCCGATGAACTCGTCCGCGGCCAGCTCCCAGTCGCCCGCGTCCGCCGCATGCGACAGGGCCTCGTCGAGCAGCCCCGCCCTGCTCAGCCAGTGGGCGGCCGTACGGTGCAGCTCGGGCTCCAGACCGGGATGGCGCACGCCCAGATGCACCCGCAGGATCTCGGCGAACAGCGGGTGCAGCCGGTACCAGGAGTGCCCGATGGGCTCGACGAACGCGTTCGCCCGTTGGAGACCCTCCAGAATCGGCTCCGCGTCGACCCGCCCGGTGAGGGCGTTGGCCAGCTCGGGGTGGATCTCCTCCAGGATGCTCGCGCGCAGCAGCAGATCCTGGGTCTCGGACGGGTGGGTGCGGAGCACCTCGCCCAGCAGGAAGTCGGCCACCGTGCTGTGCCCCGGCTCGAACTCCGCAAGGAAGCCCTCCGGGTCGTCGGCCCGCTGCGCGGCCAGGGTGCACAGCCGCAGCCCCGCCGCCCAGCCTCCGGTGCGCGCGGTCAGCACACGCGCGCCCGAGCCCGACAACGCCAGCCCGTGCCGGTCGGCGAGGGCAGCCGTCTCCTCGGCGCGGAACGCCAGGTCGGCGCCCCGGATGTCGACGAGCTCACCGGCGGCCCGATAGCGGTACAGCGGCAGCAGCGGCTCCGTACGGCTGACGACCATCAGGCGCAGGCCGTCACCCGCGTGGCGGAGCACGAACTGCAGCCCGTCGGCCACCTCGGCGCATCCGGCCACCCGGTCGAACTCGTCCAGGACGAGGGTCACCGGCCTGTCCCGTCCGTCCAGCCAGGCCGCGACCCGTGCCAGCAGCGAGTGGTCCACCTCGCCGGGGCGGGCGGGGCTGCCGATGTCCGCGGGCAGGGCGATGCCGTGATGCCGGAAGGCATGCAGGACATAGGTCCAGAACACGCCGGGAGCGCTGTCCTCCGGTTCCACCGTCAGCCAGGCGACGTCCCCCGGTTCGCGGGCCGTGAGCCAGTCGGCGACCAGCAGGGTCTTGCCGGCTCCAGCGGGCCCGTTGACCAGCGTCAGCGGAGTGCGCAGGCCCTCGGCCAGCTGATCGAGGAGCCGTGCCCTGCGCACGAACGTCCGGGGGACCGCCGGCACGGCGAACCGTGCGGCGAGAACCGGGTCACCGCCCGGGGTCACCGCCCTCATGACGGCATCGCCGTGGCTCCCGTCGGCGGAGCGTGACTTCGCACCCATCACACGCCTCGTGGATGCCCGAGCGATACGACTCCCTCAACACCCACCATCCGATCGTCACCCCGGACCGGCCCGCCCGCAAGCGATCACGGGCGTCGCGGACGCTCGCGGGCGTCCACGGGATGTCTAGGCGTTCAGCATCCGCCGCAGCAGGTCCCGCAGAGCCAGCCGTTCCTCGTCCGACAACCCCGCCAGCGGCTCCCGGGCGAACCGCAGGGACTCCCGCAGGCTGCGCGCCACGCGGCTGCCCTCGTCGGTCGCCGCGGCCAGCTTCACGCGCCGGTCCGCCGGGTCCGGCCGGCGTTCCACCAGCCCGCGGGACTCCAGCCGGTCCACGATGCCGGTCACGTTCGACGGCTCGCAGCGCAGCCGTTGTGCCAGCTTCCGCATCGGCAGCGGCTCCAGCGACAGCAGGCTCAGCAGCCGCGCCTGCGCGCCGGTCAGGGCGTGCTCGGCGGCGGCCTCCTCGTACTCCTCGTGATAGCGGGCCACGACCGAGCCGATGAGGTCGACGACTTCCAGGGTCAGGTCATCGGGACGGTGGGTCTTCTGCGGAATGGTGGCCATGCTCTCAGCGTACCCCCATTACTTGACATCCTGAAATATTCAGGAGCATGGTTGTTTCAGGTACTGAAGTAAAAACGCACGGACGGAAAGGCGCACCCCCGATGATCAACCGCGAATGGCACCTCCTCTCCCGCCCCGTCGGCTGGCCCAAGCCCGAGGACTTCGCCTTGGTCGAGGCCGAGATGCCGACCCCCGGCGAGGGCCAGGTGCTCGTACGGAACAAGTACCTCTCCGTCGACCCGTACATGCGCGGACGCATGTCGGCGGCCAAGTCCTACGTCGCCCCCTTCGAGCTAGGCAAGGTCATGCAGGGCGGCGCCGTCGGTGAGGTCGTCGAGTCCAACGCCGAGGGCATCGCCGTCGGCGACCACGTCCTGCACTTCTTCGGATGGCGCGAGTACGCGGCAGTGGACGCCAAGAGCGCCGTCAAGGTGGCCCCGGACGCCGCGCCCCTGTCCACGTACCTCGGCGTCCTCGGCATGACCGGCCTCACGGCCTATGCCGGCCTGCTGCGCACCGCCGTCTTCAAGGAGGGCGACTCCGTCTTCGTGTCCGGTGCGGCCGGTGCCGTCGGCAGCCAGGTCGGGCAGATCGCCAGGCTCAAGGGTGCCTCCCGGGTCATCGGCTCCGCCGGGTCCGACGAGAAGGTCAAGCTCCTCGTGGAGGAGTACGGCTTCGACGCCGCCTTCAACTACAAGAACGGCTCGGTCGCCGAGCAGCTGCGCGAGGCCGCCCCCGACGGCATCGACGTCTACTTCGACAACGTCGGCGGCGACCACCTCGAGGCCGCCATCGGGCAGATCAACCTCCACGGCCGGATCGCCGTCTGCGGCATGATCTCGGTCTACAACAACACCGAGCCCGCCCCCGGCCCGAAGAACCTCGCCCGCCTCATCGCGACCCGCGCCCGCATCGAGGGCCTCCTCGTCGGCGACCACTACGACCTGCAGCCGCAGTTCGTCCAGGAGGTCGGCCCCTGGGTCGCCTCGGGGCAGCTCAAGTACCGCGAGACCTTCGTCGAGGGCATCGAGAACAACCTGGAGGCGTTCCTCGGGGTGCTGCGGGGCGACAACACCGGGAAGATGATCGTCAAGCTGTAGGGCCGGGCCGGTCCTGTGCCGGGATCCGGGCGGGCCCTGTGCTGGATTTCCGACATGCGGTAACTTCTTTCCGAAATCCGTCGCGATCGTGGGCGCGAGTCGCGGCGGACCGAGGAGGAAGACACCGCATGTCCATCCAGCAGTCCGAGGTCCTGTACACCGCCGTCGCCACCGCGGAGAACGGCCGCGACGGCCGGGTCGCCACCGACGACGGCAAGCTCGACGTCGTCGTGAACCCGCCCAAGGAGATGGGCGGCAGCGGCGCCGGCACCAACCCGGAGCAGCTCTTCGCGGCCGGCTACAGCGCCTGCTTCCAGGGCGCCCTGGGCGTCGTCGCCCGCCAGGAGCAGGCCGACATCACCGGCTCGACCGTCACCGCGAAGGTCGGCATCGGCAAGAACGACGACGGCTTCGGGATCATCGTGGAGATCTCGGCGGCCATCCCGAACGTCGACGCCGCGACGGCCCGCAACCTGCTCGACAAGGCCCACCAGGTCTGCCCGTACTCGAAGGCGACCCGCGGCAACATCACCGTGACGCTGGTCTGAGCAGTTCCTTCCGTACGACAGAGGCCGCACCCCGGTACACGGGGTGCGGCCTCTGTCGTGCCCGCTGCTCAGCTCGCCGGCGCTGCCGAATGCACCGCCCTCACGAACCGCTGGTTCTCCGGTGCCGCCCCGCCCGGGAAGGCGCAGCGGCGGCGGGTGTAGCCGTAGGACAGGCCGCTGCGGGGGTCGGCGAAGGCCTGGGAGCCCCCGGCGCCGCTGTGGCCGAAGGTGCCGGCGCCCAGGAACGGGTACCAGGTGTCGGCCGTCGCCTGGAAGCCGAGGGCGTACGACTTGTGGGCCCGGGCCACCAGGTCGTACCCGGTCGAGTGGATCTGCCCGACCTCGGCGATGGTGTCCGGCTTGAGCAGGGGCGGCCGTTCGTCCAGCTCGCTGATCGCCGCCGCGTACATGCCGGCGAGCCCGCGCGCGGAGGCGACGCCGCCCGCCGACGCGGGCCCGTTGGCGCGCACGGTACGGGAGTTGGGGTAGTCCGCCAGTCCCCCCGGCTCCGGTACATGCGTGTTGAAGGCGATGGACGACAGCGTGTGCGGGCCCTGCGGCACCGAGTCCAGCACCGCCTGCTGCTCCGGAGTCGGCGCCATCGGCAGAACCGAGCGGTAGCGGTGATCCAGTTCCGCGGGCAGCCCGAGGTGGAAGCCCAGGCCGTACGGCGCCCGGACCCGCTCCTCGTACACCTCCTGGAGCGTACGGCCCGTGGCACGGCGTACGACCTCGCCGGTGAGCGCCCCGACGACGAGCGCGTGATAGCCGAAGGCCGTGCCGGGGCGCCAGAACGGCCGCTGGTCGGCGAGGCGTTCGGCGATGGCCCGGTCGTCGGCCAGCTCCTCGTCGCTGAACCCGGCGTCGAGCCCGACCAGCCCGGCCCGGTGGGCGAGCAGATCGCGCAGGGTCAGCGAGCCCT
This sequence comes from Streptomyces sp. NPDC012935, assembly GCF_042900345.1. Taxonomy (NCBI): domain Bacteria; kingdom Bacillati; phylum Actinomycetota; class Actinomycetes; order Kitasatosporales; family Streptomycetaceae; genus Streptomyces; species Streptomyces sp. NPDC012935. Next base: position 59,312 of record NZ_JBIBBC010000004.1, on the reverse strand, counting down.
TGCCCTCGGCGCCGAACTCCGGCCAGTAGTACGTCACTTTGCGGTCAGCTTCGAGTGTGCCGTCCTGGATCAGGAGCGCGACCACGAGGTGAGCGGCCCCCTTGCTGGACGAGAACACGCCGTAGAGGGAGTCGGCCTCGCAGCCGTCACCGGCCCACAGGTCGACGACCCTCCGGCCATGCATATACGCGCACAACTGGCCCTCGTAGTCGGGGAGTTCACCCGACACGAACGCGGCGAACTCCTCACGAACCCGCTCGAAGCCGTCCGCTACGGTGCCGTGGATCACTGGTGTCATCCGCTCTCCTCATCTGGTGCCGCTGGCCTGCGCCATACCGAACAACGCCCTGCCGACCTGGGCGAATTCTCCCTTGGGGTGGTCCCGGAAGAGCGGTTCCGTGCCGAACAGCACGGCTCCCCGCCCGCTCACTACCGACGCCCGCCCCGCCGCGTCCGCCGGCCCGCCGGAGCCGTCCGCCGACGCCCGCCAGTGCCCGGAGACGAGCGGGTTCCCGGGCGCGTACGCCTGCTCGACCCGCACGCCCGGACCGAGGTCGGTGAACCACACGGGCGCGTAGACGAAGCCGTGGCCCAAAGCGCCGGACATCAGAGTGCTGCCCGAATTCACGACGCGTACCACACCGTTGGCGTCCCCGTTGCCCTCGACCGGCTTCGCCGCCAGCAGCCCCGTCGCCGTGTTGAGCGCGGCACCGGTGGCACCCCGCCCGACCAGCCCGTGACCGTCGAGGAAGGCGTCGAGGGCTGTGCGGGCGGGGGCGGTGAGGTCGCCGTAGTCCAATCCCGCCGACACGAACAGCACGTCCACCGACGACCAGTCGAACCCGGCGTTCAGCACGTCCGTCGAGACCGGCGTGACCTCGAAGTTCATCTCCCGCAACGCGAACAGCTCGCCCGCGGTGACGGCGGCGGCGACGCGGGTGCGGTGGAGCGGGGCCGTGCCGGTGAGCTTCGTCGAGTGGAAGGCGACGTCGTACGCGCGGGCTGCTTCCAGGGCCTGTCGCCGTGCCGAGCCCGGCACGATCGCACTGCCGTCGGCGGCACGGCGCGCCTCGATGCCCTGCCGCAGCAGGGCGTTGAGGGCAGCGACCTCGTTCGGGTCGTCGAGCCGCAGCCGGAGGTCACCGCGCGGGGCGGCGTACGCGACGGGGGCCGCCGCGCGCACGGGGCGCAGGGCTGTGCCGTAGGGCATGCGCGGCAGGGTCTCGACCGCCGCGCCCCACAGACGGCCGAGGCTCCAGCCCGAGATGTCGTACATCGCCGAGACCTCGGCGCTGATGTCCCGCCCGTCGGCGAGCAGCGCGTTCACCAGGCCGCGCTTGGGCTGGCGCATGTCGACGACGTAGGAGCCCTTGGCGTACGGACGGCCCTCCAGCCGGAAGGAGTGGGCCGCGCGGGTGACCCGCACGTCGTTGGCGAGGAGGTGGTCGACGAGGCGGGCGGCGGCCGGGGCCGAGCGCTGGGCACCGGTGCCGGCCGGGATGACGTAGGCGCGGGGGAAGGTGGTCGTGTAGACGTCCTCGGGGCCGATGCCGGGGACGCCCGGGACGGTCTCCTCGGACACCGGCACCTGCGCGGCTCCCGCCGCTCCCCGCCGGAAGACCTCGATCTGGTCGGCGACGAGAGACGTACGCCTTTCCTGGACGAAGTCGAGGGTGGCGCGCAGGGCCGCCCCGGCGACGTCGACGTTGATCGCGGAGCGGCGCCGCAGCTCGGCCTGCGGCAGCGTGTTGTAGGCGTTGTTGTTCACCTGCATCGGGATCTCCACAGTGTGCGCGGCGACCGTGCCGTGGAAGGCCGCGTACTGCGGGGTGAAGATGGGAGGCCAGTCGTCCCAGCCCTCCTCCTGGTCCCGGAAGGGAATCTGCGCGGGTTGGACCCCGTCCTTCTGCGGCGTGTAGCCCAGGCCGTTGACGGCGGCCTCCATGCGCAGGGCATTGGCGTAGGTGTTCTTCAGGAACAGGTCGTACTCGTAGTTCTCGCCGTGCGGGGGAGTGGTGGGCTCGATGAGGGTGCCGTTGACGTAGCCGTGCAGGTCGAGCAGGACGGCCGGCTGCTTGTCGACCATGATCTGCCGCATCGCCCGCGTCTCGGGCTGGGAGGCGGTGACGAAGTCCCGGTTCATGTCGAAGCCGCCCGCGTTGGCGCGGGTTCCGGCGATACGGCCGTCCGGGTTGGCGGTGATGTTGAAGTACAGGCGGCTGTGGGAGAGAAGGTCGCGCGTCCTGGCGTCCGTGGCGGTGGCGAGCCGCTCGACGAGCTTCAGACTTGCGTCGGTTCCCTCCCACTCGTTGCCGTGGATGTTGCTGTTGAGGAAGACGGGCGCCTTGTAACTTTCCTTGATCTCCCGGGACTTGGCGGCCAGGGCGGGCGCGTTCTCGATGAGCTCGCGCATCGACGCCTGCGTGCGGGCCTGGCGGGCGGTCTCCGGGGCGGTCACGGTGACGAGGTAGAGCCGGTGCCCGCCCGCCGAGCGGCCCGCGATCTCGACGCTCACGCGGTCGCCGAGGGCCTGCAGGGCGTTCAGCTTCGGCGCGATGGCGTGGTACGGGGTCAGGCCCAACTTGATGGACTTGTCGGCCGGGTTCTCGGGGTCGGGGGTGAGGACCTGCCGGCGCGGGTAGCCGCGGCTGTCGTCGCCGATCGCCTCGGAGGGCGCTTCGGCGGTGCCGAGAGCCCGCTGGGCGGCGCTCGCAGGCGTGCGCGCCGCATCCCGGTCGAGCGCGGCCTCGCGATGGACCGGGGAGGGGCCCGGGGGCCGGGGCTCCGCGACGGCGGTCTGCGGGGTGAGGAGCAGGGAGCCCGCCGTGGTGAGGGCGAGGGCGGTGATCAGAACGGGTCGGGCGGGAACGGGCCTGGCGGCAACGGGTCTCGCGGGAACGGTTCTCCTTGTGCGCACGCGTACCTCCTCGGGACTTCCTGAGATCGGTACGGCGAGGTGTACCTGTTCGACTCAACCGCAACAAGAGGGAGTTGGTGTCACGGATGCCCCGGATGGCCCATCCGGGGGCCGCCGGGCGGGGCATGCTGAGAGCGCACCGGCGGCGGCAGGAGGCGAGCAGAGCCCATGGCAACGATCCCTTCGATCCCCAGCAGGGACGACGTACTCCGCATGGCACGCAGCACGACCGACATCACCGGCCAACTCCTCGACACGGCCGGGAACCTCACCCGTATCGCGATCAACACCTTCGACCCGCGGGACGGATCGGGCGCCGAAGTCCTGCGGGTGCTGCGGCAGACCACCGCCGAACTGGCCGAGGCGAGTGCCTCGCCGCAGGCCCAGGAGGCCTTCTACCGCATCGTCGAGACCCTCACCCGTCTCGGCACGAGCGGAGCGCCCCTCGCGGTCCACCCCGTCAGCGAGCCGGCGCAGGCCCTGCTGGCGGCCCTGGGCGACAGCCTGCTGCCGGTGCTGGACGCGGTGGAGCCGGCGGTGGAGGAGTTCGCGGCGGCGCTGGGCGAACTGGTCGAGGCGACGTCGCCGCTGTTGCCGGCGACCGCGGGCCTGGCCGCGGGCGTGCTGCTCGCGCTGACTCCGCTGCTCCGTGCCGCGGCCGACGTCCTGCGCGAGACGTCCCCCGAACTCCACCGCATCGCCGACGCGTTGACGGCCGCGCTCGCGCCCCTGATGCCGCTCCAGGTGGCCCTGGCCGAACGCGCGGCCGCCGCCGGCGCGAACGTCGTCCGGGCGACGCTGCCACCCCTCGCCGACCTCACCGAGGCAGCGGCGGCCACGACGAAGGCGGCGCGTCCGGCACTGATCGCCGGTGAGGAGTTCCTCGTCGCCGGGCTGGAACGGATACAGCCCCTGCTGCTGTCCGGGGCGTCGGGCGCGGGGCGGGTGGCACGGGCGGTGGCGGTACGGGTGTCGGCGGCGGTGAGCCCGGCGGCCGACCGGGGGGTCGTGGTGGCGGTGACGCCGGGGTGAGCGGCGTCCGGGGGCTGCCGTGACCGGTCCCCGAAGCGACCGTGACTGCCGTGTGACACGGCCCGACTAGAGTGCGAACCATGCGCGATCTTGGGACCGGGTTCAGGTATCTCCTACGGGGCCAGCGGTGGGTGGCCCGGCACGGCAAGCAGTACGGCTTCGGGCTGATCCCCGGCCTGATCACCCTGGTGCTCTACGTGGCCGCGCTGGTCGGGCTCGCGCTCTGGGGCGAGGACTTCGTGTCCTGGTCGACGCCGTTCGCCGACGACTGGTCGAGCCCGTGGCAGGGCCTGTTCCGAGGCTTCCTCACCGCCGTCCTGTTCGCGCTGGGCCTGCTCCTGTCGGTGATCACCTTCACGGCGGTCACCCTGCTGATCGGCCAGCCCTTCTACGAGAACCTCTCCGAGAAGGTCGACCGGGACGTCTCCCCCGACGGCACGGCCCCCGAGTCCGGCCTGCCGCTCTGGCGCGAGCTGTGGATCTCGGGTCGCGACAGCCTGCGGATCGTCCTGCGCGCCGCCCTCTGGGGTGTCCTGCTCTTCGCCCTCGGCTTCATCCCGGTCATCGGCCAGACGGCCGTCCCGGTGATCGGCGTCTTCGTCACCGGCTTCTTCCTCACCGAGGAACTCACGGCGGTAGCCCTCCAGCGCCGCCGCGTGGACCTCCGTGACCGCCTCACGATGCTCCGCTCCCGCAAGCCCCTTATCTGGGGCTTCGGAGCCCCCCTCGCAGCAGCCTTCCTGGTGCCCTTCGTCGCGGTGTTCCTGATGCCGGGCGCCGTGGCGGGGGCGACGCTGATGGCTCGGGAGCTGATGGGGGAGGAGACGGAGGAGGAGAGCGGGGATGACGTCGCGCTGTCCAAGGGCCAGGGGGCGCATTCGGGGCAGCTCGGCGGTTGAGGCCGGGCGAAACAGGCGGACGGCCACATCCCGACGCCGGTCCAGGCATTTTCAGCCTGTCCGGCGTTTGAGGGCGAGGCCCGCTCGGGGCCGAAAGCGGGGGTCTGGGGGCCGCAGGCCCCCCGGGACGTCCGCCCCGACGCCGGGTGCCTACGAACCCGCCGTCGCCTCCACCGCGGCCGTCAGAATCCCCCGCACCTGCGCGATGATGTCCAGCCGGTTCCGTACGAACTCCGGATCCGTCACCGCCCCGGTCGCCGGATCCGTGTTGCCCGCCCCGAACTGCAGCACCGGCGTGTGCACATGCCCGCCCGGCAGCGAGTCGTGCAGCCCGAGCCGGTCACGCAGCAGCGTCGCCCGGTAGGCGATCTCGTTGGAGAGGTAGTCCCCACCGCCTCCGGCCCGCGCGGTGGAGCCCGGCGTCGGCCCGTCCGGCCGTACGACCGCCGTCGTGCCGCCCGCCGGAATCTCGGTCACGCTCGTGTTGTCGTACACGGGGAACCGCCCGGTGTCCGCGGCGACGATCTCCCGGTACGGCAGCGTCGTCGTGGTCCACTGCGGCTGCGAGGCCGGATCGGCGACGGGGATGGTCTCGGTCCGCCCGATGTTGTCGTTGTCCTGGAAGCCGCCCCGCCACGCCCCGTTGGTCCGCTCGACGTCGAACCGCCCGACGCGCCCCTGACTCACGGTCGTGAACAGATCGACCTGCTTCAGATACGGCCGCAGCGCCCGCTCCACCGTGCCTTCCGCGAAGTCCTGCCAACGCACCGGGAACACGGCGGTCTCCACCCGGGCCGGGCCCTCCGCCGTCTCGATCACCGCACCGTCCAGGGCGAGCGCGGTGGCGCCGGACGGGTTGGAGATTCGGATGTCCCGGTCGAGCGTGAACGGGTCGAACCCGGTGACGAGGATCCGCTTCATGCCCGAGCCGGCCGAACCGGCCGTATGGCGAATGTCGGTCTGGCCACGCGAGACCCGCTCCAACGCGCCGATGAGAGCATTCCGCCGGGCGTCGCTCAGCCCGAACTCCGGCACCCACGTCCGCACGTCCCGCGTCATCGACAACCTCGCCCAGTACAACGGCCGGTCGTCGTCCCGGCTCAGGTCACCTCCGGCCGGACCCCGCCCCTGCGCCCGGTCCACGGCCCTGCGCCACAGCGCCGTCCCCTCGCGTGTGACGACCCAGTGGGCCTGCGCGTAGGAGCGCGTGTCGGCCAGGTCGTCGGCGAACTCCGCCGCCGCGGCATCGAATCCGGAGCGTCGCAGGATCTCCTGGGGGACGGTCTTGTCGAGGCGCTGTTCCTCGACGGTCGGCGCGGGGGCGGACCGGGCGGCGGCGGCCCCGGTCGTGGGAGCCGCGAGCCCGGCCAGCACGGCCACTGAGAGGACGCCGATCCGAACGCGTATGGAATTCAAGGGAATTACGGTCCTTCCGTCACGGTGGGGGGTGAGAGCGTGCGTCGTGCGGGACGCCGGAAGTATCGCGTGGCGGGAGGGAGCTACGCCATGGTGTGGGACTACGCCATGGTGTGGACTACGCAGTGGTACTGCGGCCCGTCCATGACGGACACCGGCAGGGGCGCCGTACGCTGCGGGGCCAGCCCGTTCGGCAGGCGGTCGCCGTACTCGGCGCGCAGTACCTCCGCCATGCCGGCCCGCACGCGTGTGTACCGCTCGGTGTAATTGATGGTCGCGGTTTCGAATCCTTCGCAGGTGGCCGAGGAAGGATGGGTACGTGCAGGGACTCAACGAGGAGGCACCGCGATGGCGGGAACCCGTACCCAGGCCGACGAAGCGCGCGAGGCGGCCGTCGAGGCCGCCCTTGCCGCGCTCGACCTCGACGCGAAGGCGCGGCTGCTCTCCGGCCAGGACACCTGGACCCTGCCCGCACTGCCCGAGATCGGCCTGAAGTCCCTCGTCATGTCCGACGGCCCGATCGGCGTCCGGGGCGTGCACTGGAGCGCCGACGACCCGTCCGTCGCGCTGCCCTCGCCCACCGCCCTCGCCGCCACCTGGGACCCGGACCTCGCCCGCCGCGCCGGCACCCTCCTCGCCCAGGAGGCCCGCCGCAAGGGCGTCCACGTGCTGCTCGCCCCCACCGTCAACCTCCACCGCTCCCCACTGGGCGGCCGCCACTTCGAGGCGTACAGCGAGGACCCGTACCTGACGGGGAGCATCGGCACGGGCTATGTGAACGGCGTCCAGTCCGGCGGCGTCGGCACCACCGTGAAGCACTTCGTCGCCAACGACGCCGAGACCGAGCGCTTCACCGTCAACAACCTCGTCTCCGAACGCGCCCTGCGCGAGCTGTATCTGGCGCCCTTCGAGATCATCTTCGAGAACGCCCACCCCTGGGGCATCATGACCGCCTACAACACCGTCAACGGCACGACGATGAGCGAGCACCACCACCTCGTGAACGAAGTCCTGCGCGGGGAATGGGGCTTCGACGGCTACAACGTCTCCGACTGGATGGCCGCCCGGTCCACCGTCGGCGCCATCGAGGGCGGCCTCGACGTCGCCATGCCCGGCCCGCGGACCGTGTACGGCGAGCCCCTCGCCCAGGCCGTACGGGACGGGAAGGTGGCCGAGGCCAAGGTCGACGACGCCGTGCGCAACGTGCTGCGGCTCGCCGCCCGCGTCGGGATCCTCGACGGTGCCGAGCCCGTCGTCACCGAGCTTCCCGCGACCGTCGACGGCCCCGAACTCGCCCGCGAGATCGCCCGCCGCTCCTTCGTCCTGGTCCGCAACCAGGGCGGCGCCCTGCCGTTGCGGCCGAACGGCACCGTCGCGCTGATCGGCGCGGCTGCCCGGGACGCCCGCGTACTGGGCGGCGGCTCCGCCACCGTCTTCCCCGACCGGATCGTCTCCCCGCTCGACGGCCTCACCGCCGCCCTGCCCGACGGCACCCTCACCTACGCCGTCGGCGCCGACCCGAACACCGAACTCGGCATCGCCGACAAGGGCTTCGAGCTGCGGGCCGTGTGCCGGGACGCCGACGGGAACGTGATCGGCACCGGCTCCGCCCCCAACGGCCACATCCAGTGGATGGGCAGCGACCTCCCCGAGGGCGTGACCCACGAGGCCCTGCGCTCCGTCGAGCTGACCGGTACCTTCACCCCGCGCGCCACCGGCCCGCACACCTTCGGCATCAGGGGCATCGGCGCCTTCAAGCTCACGATCGACGGCACGACGTACTACGACGACGTCCATCGCCCCGCCAAGAAGGACCCCTTCGCCACCTTCTTCGGCGCTCCCGTCCCCCGCGCCCAGCCCGAACTCACCGCCGGCGCACCGGTCGAGGTCTCCCTCACCCACGTCGTCGAGTTCCCCGAGGGTGTCCCGCTGAGGGTCGTCGGCTTCACCCTCGCGCACCAGGAGCCGCAGCGTGATCCCGACGAGCTGATCGCCGAGGCCGTCGAGGCCGCCCGCAACGCCGACACGGCCGTCGTCGTGGTCGCCACCACCGACCGCGTCGAGTCCGAGGGCTTCGACCGCACGGACCTCACCCTGCCGGGCCGCCAGGACGACCTGGTCCGCGCCGTCGCCGCCGCCAATCCGGACACCGTCGTGGTCGTCAACTCCGGCTCCCCGGTGGAGCTGCCGTGGCGCGAGGACGTCGCCGCCGTGCTGCTCGGCTGGTTCCCCGGCCAGGAGGCCGGCGCGGCACTCGCGGACGTCCTCACCGGCGCCCACGAGCCGGGCGGCCGCCTGCCCACCACCTGGGGCTCCCTGACCGATGCCCCCGTCACCCAGGTAGTCCCCTCGGCCGGTGAACTCCCGTACAGCGAGGGTGTCTTCATCGGATACCGCGCCTGGGAGAAGGAGGGCCGGGTCCCGTCGTACCCCTTCGGGCACGGCCTCGGCTACACCGAGTGGAGTTACGAGTCCGTCAAGGTCGAGGGGACCACGGTCACGGTCCGCGTCCGCAACTCCGGGGAGCGTGCGGGCCGCGAGGTCGTGCAGGTCTACCTGGCGCCGGCCGAGCCCGGCACCGACCGCCCGGCGCGCTGGCTGGCCGGATTCGCGGGCGTGGCCGCGGGTCCGGGTGAGACGGCGGAAGCTGTGATCGAACTTCCGCGCCGCGCTTTCGAGATGTGGGACGAGCAGACCAATTCGTGGACGTTTGTGAAGGGTTCGTACGAGATCCAGGTGAGCCGCTCGATCGCCGACCGTCGGGTGACGGCGGCGATTAACGTCTGAGGCGGGAGAAGTGCCCCAGGAACAGCCCCGGTCCGGGTCCTGACGCCCGGGCCGGGGCTCGTCCCCGAGCAGGCCGGGGCCCGCACTCCCGCTACCGGACGGAGAAGCCGTACACCGTCTCCGACCGGAACACCTCGCCGGGCCGCAGCACCGTGCTCGGGAACTCCGGCCGGTTGGGGGAGTCGGGGAAGTGCTGGGTCTCCAGCGCGATGCCGTCGCCCGGGGCGAAGGGCTCGGTCAGGTGCTCGGCGGTGTACAGCTGGAGCCCGGGCTCGGTGGTCGCCACCCTCAGCGCCCGCCCGGTCGACGGGTCGTACAGCTCGGCGACCTCCTCCGCAGCGTCCGTCACCCCCTTGTCCAGCGCGAAGTTGTGGTCGTACCCGGCGCCGGCCTTGCGCGGCTGACGGAAGTCGAAGCGGGTGCCCGCGACCTCGTCCAGGGAGCCGGTCGGGATCAGGTCCGCGTCGACCGGGGTATACCGGGAGGCGGCGAGCCGCAGTTCATGACCGTCCGCGTTGCCCGAACCCGCCCCGGCGAGGTTGAAGTAGCTGTGGTTGGTCAGGTTCACCACGGTCGGCGCGTCCGTCACCGCCTCGTACGCGATCCGCAGCGCCCCGTCCGACGACAGGGTGTAGGTCGCCGAGACCTCCAGCCGCCCCGGGAAGCCCTCCTCGCCATGCGGGCTGACCCGGCTCAGGCGCACACCGTGCTCGACCGGCGTCACCTCCCACACCCGCTTGTCGAAACCGCGTTCGCCGCCGTGCAGGGAGTTGGGCGGGTCGTTGGGGTCGAGCGCGTACGTCAGGCCGTCCAGCGGGAAGCGGCCGTGCGCGATCCGGTTGGCGTACCGGCCGATCAGGGCGCCGAGGTACGGCTCCGGGTGGGACAGATAGCCGTCCAGGTCGGCGAACCCCAGCACCACGCTCGCCGCGTGTCCCTCGCGGTCCGGCACCTCCAGCGACTGCACGATCCCGCCGTACGACAACACACGTACCCGCAGGCCCGCGCGCTCCAGCGTCCAGCGGTGGACCGGGGTGCCGTCGGAAAGTGTGCCGAAGTGTTCGCTCATGAGCGAAACACTAGTTCGTGACCGTCCGGTAAGCGATCTCGGCCAGACGTGCCTGACCGTTGACACTCGGATGGAACCAGTCCCACTGGCTCAGCTGCTTGCCGCCGAAGCGGAACTCGTACACCGCGCCGTCGTCGAACCGGCACCGGCGGTCCTTCGCACAGACCTGCTCCAGCACGTCGTTGTACGCCTCGACACGCTCCTGCACCGTGGCGCGCCGCTGGTTCGCCGCCGCGCTGAGGGAGTCGGCGTCACCCAGCATCGACGGGCAGATACCGAGCTTCCACACCTGCTTGCCCATCGGGCTCGTACGGCCCTGCTCCCACAGGCGCATCAGATTCGGCACGCTCGCGACATAGACCTGAGCCTTCGGCAGGGCGTCGCGCAGCGTGCCCATCGCGTCCTCGAACTGCGTCCGGAAGTCGGCCACCGAGGTCATCGCTGCGGTCGTGTCCCGGCAGGCGTCGTTCGCCCCCGCCATCACCGCCACCAACTCCGGCCTGCGCTTCACCGCCTGCGCCATCTGCCCGGTGACGTCAGCCATCCGCGCCCCGGTCACCGCGTAGTTCCAGCTCCGCTCCGCCGCCTTCGCTCTGCCCAGCAGCCGCACGGCGAGACTGTCGACGCGGGGGCTGCTGCCGGTGGCCCAGGAGACCTCGGGGCAGTCCGACAGGACCGAACAGGCGTCGAAACCGGTCGTGATGGAGTCACCCACGGCCGCGAGTGAGGCGGGGCTGCGGTCCCACGTCGGGGTCGGCTTCGGCCGCGCGCTGCGTGCGTCGCTGCCGGACGGCTCCGGCGAATTGCCGCCCACGGCGTCACAACCGGCCACGCCCAGGACGGCCGCGGTCACGGCGGCGAGGACAGCGCGCGAGAGGTGCTGTCGCTTCCGCATACCCCGGTCCATCCCCTCAATCGGCCCTGTCATGGTTCACAACCAATAACAACGCACGACGGTTCCCGCCCGTCTCATGCAACGGCTCACACCCGTACAAGCGTCCTGCCGGGTGAATGGCGGGCGTTTCGCGGCACCTGGACCGACGGTACGTCACACTCCTTGCGCCGCCGCACGGTAGCCTCGCCATCAACGTGGCTGCCCGGCCACTATCGTCCGCCAGTTCGCAAGATGTCCGCTCTGCCCGGAGGTCCCGGTGACGACACGTGGAGTTCTGTACGTGCACTCCGCGCCGCGCGCGCTCTGCCCGCATGTCGAGTGGGCCGTCGCCGGGGTGCTCGGCACGCGCGTCAACCTCGACTGGATCCGGCAGCCGGCCGCGCCCGGCACCTGGCGGTCGGAGTTCTCCTGGCAGGCCGAGGCGGGCACCGCCTCCAAGCTGGCCTCCGCCCTGCGCGGCTGGCACCTCCTGCGCTTCGAGGTCACGGCCGAGCCCTGCCCCACCGCCGAGGGTGAGCGCTACAGCTGCACCCCCGACCTGGGTATCTTCCACGCCGTCACCGGCATCCACGGCGACATCCTCATCCCGGAGGACCGCCTGCGCGCCGCCCTGACCCGCTCCCAGCACGGCGAGACGGACCTGGAGGCAGAGATCGCCAAGCTGCTCGGGAAGCCGTGGGACGACGAGTTGGAGCCGTTCAGGTACGCCGGTGAGGGAGCGCCGGTGCGCTGGTTGCACCAGGTGGTCTGAGGCTTGGACACGTGAAGGGGCCCCACCTCGAAAGGTGGGGCCCCTTCACGTACGTACGGCTGCTGCTCAGACCGTCCTGAACGCCAGCACCACGTTGTGGCCGCCGAAGCCGAACGAGTCGTTCAGCGCGGCGATCCGGCCCTCGATGGGCAGCTTGCGCGCCTCACCGCGGACCACGTCGGCGTTCGCCTCGGCCTCCGGGTCGAGGTTCTCGACGTTGATGGTCGGCGGAGCGACCCGGTGGTACAGCGCGAGCACCGTCGCCACCGTCTCGACGCCACCGGCGCCACCCAGCAGATGCCCGGTCATCGACTTCGTCGCGGACACCGCCATATGGTCGGCGTCGTCGCCGAACACCTTCCGCAGCGCCTTGAGCTCGGCGATGTCACCGGCCGGCGTCGACGTCGCGTGCGCGTTGACGTGCACGATCTCCGCCGGGTCCAGGTCGTTGCGGTCCAGCAGGTTCTGCAGCGCGTGCGAGATGCCGCGGCCCTCGGGCTCGGGCTGCACGATGTCGTGGGCGTCGGCGGAGATGCCCTGCCCGACCGCCTCGGCGTACACCCGGGCACCGCGCTTGGCCGCGTGCTCGGCGGACTCCAGGACGATCACGCCGGCGCCCTCACCGAGGACGAAGCCGTCGCGGCCGACGTCGTAGGGACGCGAGGCACCCTGCGGGTTCTCGTTGTTCTTGGACATCGCCATCATGTTGCCGAACGCGGCGATCGGCAGCGGGTGGATCGCCGCCTCCGTGCCACCCGCGACGACGATGTCGGCGCGGCCCGTGCGGATCATCTCGATGGCGTAGCCGATGGCCTCGGCGCCCGACGCGCACGCGGAGACCGGCGTGTGCACGCCCGCCCGGGCGCCCACGGCCAGACCCACGTTCGCCGAGGGGCTGTTCGGCATCAGCATGGGGACGGTGTGCGGGGAGACGCGGCGGACGCCCTTCTCCTTGAGCACGTCGTACTGGTCGAGCAGGGTCGTCACGCCACCGATGCCGGAGGCGATGACCGCACCGAGGCGGTCCGGGTCGACAGAGGAGTCCTCCCCGGCCTTCGCCTCGAAGCCGGCGTCCTTCCAGGCCTCCTGGGCCGCGATCAGCGCGAACTGCGCCGAGCGGTCCAGTCGGCGGGCCTGCGGCCGCGGGATGACCTCGGTCGGCTCAACGGCGACCGGCGCGGCGATACGGACCGCCTGGTCGGCGGCCCAGTCCTGCTCCAGGGGCTTGACGCCGGAACGTCCGGCGATCAGGCCCTCCCAGGTAGAGGCTGCGTCGCCACCCAGCGGTGTGGTTGCGCCGATACCGGTGACGACCACGGTGCGATTGGTCGAGCTCACGGGAATTCTTTCTCCAACGGATACGAGGATTCAGCGGCGCCACCGCCGGGTGGCGGGGCAGTCAGCCCAGGGGCCTGATCAGTGATCAGGCCTGGTGCTTGAGGATGTAGTCGGTCGCGTCGCCCACGGTCTTGAGGTTCTTGACGTCCTCGTCCGGGATCTTCACGTCGAAGCGCTCTTCGGCGGCGACGACGACCTCGACCATGGACAGCGAGTCGACGTCCAGGTCGTCGGTGAAGGACTTGTCCAGCTGGACGTCCTCAACCGGGATGCCGGCGATCTCGTTCACGATGTCGGCGAGACCGGCGACGATCTCTTCCTGAGTGGCGGCCATCTTGGCGCTCCTTCGTTGTTGTTCAGGTTCTTCAGAGGGTTTGGCGCGCCCGCCGCGGCAGCGGCAGGTGGTGCTTTTTCCCGTGCCGGTTCGCATGATCCGGCACGGAGTGCCTAGGGGAGAGTAACGACCGTGGCGGCGTAAACGAGACCCGCCCCGAATCCGATGACTAGTGCGGTGTCGCCGCTCTTCGCCTCGCCGGTCGCCAGGAGCCGCTCCATCGCGAGCGGAATCGAGGCGGCCGAGGTGTTGCCGGTGGTGCGCACGTCGCGGGCGACCGTGACGTGCTCCGGCAGCTTCAGTGTCTTCACCATCGAGTCGATGATCCGCTCGTTGGCCTGGTGCGGGATGAAGACGTCCAGGTCGTCCGAGGTGATTCCGGCCGCGTCCAGCGCCTGCTGGGCGACCTTCGCCATCTCGAACACGGCCCAGCGAAAGACCGCCTGGCCCTCCTGCGTGATCGCGGGGAACTTGACGTTGCCCTCGCTGTCCAGCGGCAGCTTGGAGACATCACCGACGCGGAACTGGTCCCACGGCACCGTCTGCTTGATCGTCTCGGACTTGTCGCCCTCCGAGCCCCACACGGTCGGGCCGATGTGCGGCTCCTGGGCGGGACCCACCACGACCGCGCCGGCGCCGTCGCCGAACAGGAAGGCCGTCGCGCGGTCCTCCAGGTCGGTGAGGTCGCTCAGCCGCTCCACGCCGATGACGAGGACGTACTCGGCGGAACCCTCGACGATCATGCCCTTGGCGAGGGTCAGGCCGTAGCCGAAGCCCGCGCAGCCGGCCGAGATGTCGAAGGCGGCGGCCTTGTTAGTGCCGAGCTTGTCGGCGATCTCGGTGGCGACGGCCGGGGTCTGCCGGAAGTTCGAGACCGTCGAGACGATGACGCCGCCGATCTGCTCGGCGGTGATCCCGGCGTCCGCGATCGCCTTGCCGGACGCCTCGATCGACATCGCGGCGACGGTCTCCTCGTCGTTCGCCCAGTGCCGCGTCTCGATGCCGGAGCGCGAACGGATCCACTCGTCGGACGAGTCGATCTTCTCCAGGATCACCTCGTTGGGCACGACCCGGGTCGGGCGGTACCCGCCGACCCCGAGGATGCGCGCATACGGGGCGCCCTTGCTGGGCTTCAGCTTCGCCATGCTCCGGGCTCCTTGTCAGGCGTGCTCTGCGATGAGCTCGCGAGCAGCGTCCAGGTCGTCGGGGGTCTTGAGTGCCAGGGTCTGCACACCCGGCAGCGCGCGCTTGGCCAGACCGGTCAGCGTGCCGCCCGGGCACACCTCGATCAGGGCCGTGACGCCGAGCTCCTTGAAGGTCTCCATGCACAGGTCCCAGCGGACCGGGTTGGCGACCTGCCCGACGAGACGCTCCAGCACCTCGGCGCCGGTGGCGACCGCCTTGCCGTCCTTGTTGGACACGTAGGTCAGCCTCGGGTCGCCGGGCACGAGCTCCTTGGCGGCCTCGGCCAGCTTCTCGACGGCGGGGCCCATGTGGTGCGTGTGGAAGGCACCGGCCACCTTCAGCGGCACGACCTTGCGTACGCCCTCGGGCTTGTCCTCGTTCAGCGCCGCGAGCTGCTCCATGGTGCCGGCGGCCACGATCTGCCCGGCGCCGTTGATGTTCGCCGGGGTCAGGCCCAGCTTCTCCAGGTGCGCGACGCTGACGTCGGGGTCGCCGCCGAGCAGCGCCGACATGCCGGTCTCGGTGATCGCGGCGGCCTCGGCCATGGCCAGGCCACGGGCGCGGACGAGCCGGACGGTCTCCTCGTCGGGGAGCACTCCGGCGAGCGCGGCGGCGGTGAGCTCGCCGACGCTGTGCCCGGCGATCGCTCCGACCTTGCGGGGCAGCTCGGCGGGGTCGTCGAAGAGCATGTAAGCGGAGGCCAGCCCGGCAGCCACCAGCAGCGGCTGGGCGACCGAGGTGTCACGGATCTCCTCCGCGTCGCCCTCGGTGCCGTAGCGGACGAGGTCGAGCTGCACGGCGTCGGACCATGCCTCGAGGGCACCGCGGACACCGGGGAGTTCGAGCCAGGGGGTCAGGAAGCCGGGCGTCTGGGCACCCTGGCCGGGAGCGACGAGTACGAGCACTCTCACACTCTCTCTTGGGGACGGGCACGGCCGCCCGTGGGGACAAGGACGAAGAACACGAGGGGGTTTTGTGGGCCCCCGACAAAAGCCTAGAGCTGGAGATCGCCGTCGACCAGACGTCCCAGGATCAGCGCGATCCGCAAAGTGAATGCGGAGCGTACATCGGACGGCGACCAGCCGGTGACGTCAGTCACACGTCGAAGCCGGTAGCGCACGGTGTTGGGATGCACGAACAGCATCCGCGCGGCACCTTCCAGACTGCTCGCCTGTTCGAGATAGACGGCGAGCGTCTCCAGAAGGGCCGACCCGGCCTCCTCCAGCGGTCTGTAGATCTCCTCCACCAACTGCTCGCGCGCACCGGGATCGCCCGCTATGGCGCGCTCCGGAAGCAGATCGTCCGCCAGCACCGGCCGTGGGGCGTCCTGCCAGGCGGTACAGGCCTTCAGCCCGGCGGCCGCGGCCTGCGCGGACCGGGTGGCGGCCAGCAGATCGGGCACCACGGGTCCCGCGACGACCGGACCTGCGGCATAGGGCCCGATCAGCGACTTGGCGACCGCCAGCGGGCTGTCACTGCCGCCCGCGATCACGACCAGCCGGTCCCCGAGGACCCCGGTCAGCACCTGCAGCTTGGCGTGCCGGGCGGCCCGCCGGATGGCCTCGACCGTCAGCTCACTGTCGCCGTCGGGCGCCGTCCCGAGCACCACGCACACATGCTCGGGCGAGTTCCACCCGAGCGCGGCGGCCCGCGACACGGCCCCCTCGTCGGCCTCGCCACTGAGCACGGCGTTCACGACGAGCGACTCGAGGCGCGCGTCCCAGGCACCGCGTGCCTCGGCGGCCTGGGCATAGACCTGGGCGGTCGCGAAGGCGATCTCACGGGCATAGACGAGCAGCGCCTCCCGCAGCACGCTCTCGTCGCCCGGAGCGGCGACTTCGTCGATGGCCGACTCCATGACCTCGATGGTCGTGCGCACCATCTCGACGGTCTGGCGCAGGGTGATCGCGCGGGTCAGCTCGCGAGGGGCGGTCCCGAAGACGTCGGTGGAGATGGCCTGGGGCGCGTCGGGATGCCGGAACCACTCGGTGAAGGCGGCGATACCGGCCTGGGCCACGAGGCCGATCCAGGAACGGTTCTCCGGGGGCATGGCCCGGTACCACGGCAGCGTCTCGTCCATCCGCGCGATGGCCTGCGCGGCGAGCGAACCGGCGGACTTCTCTAGCCGCTTCAGGGTCGCGGCGTGCTGGTGGACGTCGTGCGCGGCGGCTTGGGACTTACGGGTTACGGGTTCGGGCACGGGGACAAGACTGCCTTATCCGGACGCGAGTGCGTGCCAGAGGGGGCGGTGCTTGCTGGCTCGGTCGCCTTCGGGGCGCCTCAGCCGGTGTCGAGAGGGCGATCGTGCTCGACCCTTCGGGCCTCCGCGCTCCCACGAGGGGGCCACCCCCAGCCCCCTCGAGGCCGGCGCGCCCCTACGGCTCCCTCACGGCCGGTGTCGTCGGACCAGGCGCGCTCGGTGGGCACTTGCCGTGTCCGGCTGCTTGGTGGGCACTTGCCGTGTCCGGCCGCCCGGCACGGCTACCGTGGTTCCCGTGATGGACGTACGGCGCGCCGCGGGGCGCTATCCGGGAGGGGACCCGGCAGCGGGCATCGAGTCACGCCACGCCTTCTCCTTCGGCCCGCACTACGACCCCGACAACCTCCGCTTCGGCGCGCTGATCGCGTGCAACGAGGAGCGGCTCGCCCCCGGCGCCGGCTTCGACGAGCACCCCCACAGCCACACCGAGATCGTCACGTGGGTCGTGGACGGCGAACTGACCCACCGCGACTCCACGGGCCACGAGACCCGGGTCGGTCCGGGGGACGTCCAGCGGCTCAGCTCGGCGGCCGGTGTACGGCACGTTGAGCGCAACGACGCCGGCACCCCCCTCACCTTCATCCAGGCCTGGCTGGCCCCGCTGACGCCGGGCGGCGACCCGGCGTACGAGATCGTCCGTGGCATCGCGGACTCGACGCCGTACGCCGTCCCGGAGGCGGGCGCGATGCTCCATGTGCGGCGACTTGTGGCGGGGGAGCGGACAGCGGTGCCGGACGGGGCGTTCCTGTACGTGCATGTCGTGCGCGGCGACGTGCGCCTGGACGGCGAGGAGCTGGGCGCCGGCGACGCGGTGCGCATCACGGACGCCAAGGACGTGGAGGCGGTCGCCGTGACCACGGCCGAACTGCTGGTGTGGGAGATGGCCCCAATGGCCCAGTAGACGTGGGGCTCGAGATGCCGGAGTGATCCCAGGGACTTCAAATGATGGGGTCGGACACTCGCTCGGCAGAGAAGAGCCGGGGCCCATGGCCAAAGGCAGAGCAGCAGGGGAACAGGACAAGACCCGGACCGGGGGACTGCGACGGCTCGGTGAGTGGTGCGCACATCACTTCGTGATCGTGATCGTGGCGTGGGTCGTGGCCCTGGGGGTGCTCCAGGCCCTCAACCACATCCACGGCGGGGAGTACTCGGACAACTTCGCCCTGTCCGACGTGCAGTCCGAGAAGGGCCTGGACGTCCTCAAGGCGCATGATCCGCAGGCCGGCGGCTACAGCAGCCAGATCGTCATGCACGACGCCGACAAGCCGCTCACCTCGGTCAGCTCGCAGATGTCGACCGTCGTCGCCGACCTCCAGAAGCTGCCGCACGTGCTGTCCGTGCAGAACCCCCTGGAGGCCACCTCCTCGAAGGTCGGCCCGCTGTCCTCGGACGGGCAGACCGGCTACATCACCATCCGCTTCAATGAGCAGCCCTCCCTGCTCGGCGACAGCTACCTCAACGGCGTCGACAACGCCGTGGAGCCGCTCAGACAGGCCGGCGTCGACGTCGAGTACGGCGGATCGCTCGGCGAGCTGGAGCGGCCCGCCGGCAACGACCGGATCAGTGAGGCGATCGGCTTCGGCGTCGCCATCGTCGTCCTGCTGATCGGCTTCGGCAGCGTGATCGCCGCCTTCCTGCCGCTGATCTCCGCCCTGATCGCCGTGGTCGGCGGGCTGGCCTGCCTCGGGCTGCTCGCCATCGCGTTCACCTTCGCCACGGTCTCGCCCACCCTGGCCACGATGATCGGCCTCGGCGTCGGTATCGACTACGCCCTCTTCCTGCTCACCAGGCACCGGCAGGGCCTCATGGACGGCGCCGATCCGGTGCGCGCCGCCGGCCACGCCGCCGCCACCTCCGGACGTGCGGTGCTGGTCTCCGGCACGACGGTGATCGTCGCCCTGATGGGCCTGTGGGTGTCCGGTGTCAGCTTCATCGGCCTGCTCGGCGTCGCCGCGGCCGTCACGGTCGTCTCCGCCGTCCTGGGCGCGCTGACCCTGGTCCCGGCCCTGCTGGGACTGGTCGGCCGCAACGTCGACCGCTGGCACGTGCGCAGGCCCATCGCCGAGACCGAGGCCGGGGGCGACATCTCCCAGGGCACCTGGCACCGCTACGCCAAGCGCGTCGAGCACCATCCGTGGCGGTACCTGTCGGCCGGCGTGGTCACCGTCGCGGTGCTGGCCATCCCCGTCTTCTCGATCCAGCTCGGCCACATCGGCGACGGCGCCGACCCCACGTCCTTCACCGACCGGCGGGCCTTCGACCTGATGACCGACGCGTTCGGGGCCGGCTCCAACGGGCCGCTCACCGTCGTCGTCGACCAGACCTCCGTACCCGACTCACAGCGCTCCGACCTGGCCTCGAAGACCCAGCAGGCCCTGAACGACGCGTCCGGGACCTCCTTCGTCAGCCCGCTGATGCCGACGCAGGACGGCGACGTCCTGGTCGGCACGGTCTACTCGTCGGTGTCCCCGCAGAACAAGGACACCACCAACCTCGTCAACAGCCTCTACGACCACACGCTCCCCGACGCGGCCTCCGGCACCGACGCCAAGGGCTATGTCACCGGGACCACGGCCGCCCAGGTCGACTTCCGCAACATCGTCGCGGCACGGCTGCCGGTGATCATCGCAGTCGTGGTCGGCCTCGCCTTCCTGATCGTCCTCGCGGTCTTCCGCGGCCTGCTCGTCGCCGTGAAGGCGGCCGTCCTCAACGTCCTGTCGATCGCGGCCTCGTACGGCGTCGTCGTCGCCGTGTTCCAGTGGGGCTGGGGCGGGCCCGCGCTGGGCGTCCACGGCAAGGTGCCCATCGAGAGCTATGTGCCGATGATGATGTTCGCGATCATCTTCGGGCTCAGCATGGACTACGAGATCTTCCTGCTGTCCCGGGTGCACGAGGCATGGCTGCGCACCGGGAACGCGGAGGACTCGGTCGCCCATGCGTTGGAGATCACCGCGCGCGTGATCACCTGCGCGGCGCTGATCATGGTGAGCGTGTTCGCGGCCTTCATCATCAGCGACAACATCGTGGTCAAGATGCTGGGCCTGGGGCTCGCGGTCAGTGTGCTCATCGACGCCACGGTGGTCCGGCTGCTGATGGTGCCCGCCGTGATGACGCTGCTGGGCAAGCACGCCTGGTGGACACCCCGCTGGCTGGACAAGATCCTGCCGCACATCGACACCGAGGGGACGGGCGAGGAACTCGGTGCCCTGCCGGAGCCCGGGTCACCCCGGCACAGGTGACCGCGCCCTACCGCCCGACCTCGGCGAGCACCGCGTCCGTGAACGGCGGCCACGCCTCGACCGCCCAGGGCCCGAACGCCCGGTCCGTCAGCGCCACACAGGCCGCCCCGGCGTCCGGGTCGATCCACAGGAACGTACCCGACTGCCCGAAGTGCCCGAAGGCGCGCGGCGAGGACGCCGAACCCGTCCAGTGCGGCGACTTGCCGTCACGGATCTCGAAGCCGAGCCCCCAGTCGTTGGGGTTCTGGTGCCCGTACCCCGGAAGCACACCCTTCGTCCCCGGGTACTGCACGGTCATCGCCGCCGCGACCGTCCGCGGGTCCAGCAGCCGCGGCGCCTGCACCTCCGCCGCGAACCGCAGCAGATCCTCGACCGTCGACACCCCGTCCTTCGCCGGAGACCCCTCCAGCGACGTGGCCGTCATGCCCAGCGGCTCCAGCACCGCCTGCCGCAGATACTCCCCGAACGGGATGTCCGTCGCCTTGGCCACGTGGTCCCCGAGCTGCTCGAAACCGGCGTTCGAGTACAGCCGCCGATCCCCGGGCGGGGCCGTCACCCGGTGCTCGTCGAAGGCCAGCCCCGAGGTGTGCGCGAGCAGATGCCGCACCGTCGAGCCCTGCGGCCCGGCCGGCTCGTCGAGTTCGACGGCCCCCTCCTCGTACGCGACGAGGACCGCGTAGGCGGCCAGCGGCTTGGTGACCGAGGCCAGCGGGAAGCGGTGCGCGACGGGACCGTGCGTACCCAGGACCGTGCCGTCCGCCCGTACGACACCCGCCGCGGCGGAGGGAACCGGCCAGTTCTCGATCAGTGCGAGGCTGCTCAGCGACATGCCGTCGAGCCTATGTCGCTCACAGGTACAGCCGCATCGAGGGGTCCGTGTCCCGGGTGAAGCCGAGCGCCGTGTACATCGGCTCGGCGTCGGGGGACGCGGTGAGCATGACGTGGCCGGCACCCCGCTCGCGGCACCAGGCCAGCAGCTCCTCCATGCACGCGCGCGCGTATCCGCGGCGCCGGGCGTCCGGGTCGGTGGCGACGCTGAAGACGTACCCGATCATCCCGTGCGGATGGCCGGCCCGCCCGATCCGGTACTCCAGCGTCCCCGCCACCAGCGCGGCGAGCGTTCCCGGCCGCTCGGGGTGATCGACGACGAAGGCCGCGAAGTCGCTCTGGGGCTCCGCGAGCCTGGCACGCAGCGTCGGCAGCGACTCCCGGTGCCACTCCGTCGAACCAGGCACTTCGGCCAGCGAGTCGATCATCACCTGACGCAGCCGCAGCACTTCGGCGGCGTCGTCGGGCAGGGCACGGCGTACGAGACTCATGCCCCGCACGCTAACCACGGCGATCACGCCATGTCCCGCGGTTTTCTTACCGTTTCCGCTTGCTTGGAGCGCACTCCAAGGCCATAGCGTGGAACGCATGACGGTGATGGAGACCACGAGCACCAGGACCGACAGCTGTGCCGCCCCGCCGCACCCGCACCGGCGGCCGGCGGGCCAGGACAGTTACACGATCAGCGAGGTCGTCGCCTTCACCGGCCTGACGGCCCACACCCTGCGCTGGTACGAGCGGATCGGCCTGATGCCGCACATCGACCGCTCGCACACGGGCCAGCGCCGCTACAGCAACCGCGACCTGGACTGGCTCGACCTCGTCGGCAAGCTGCGGCTGACCGGCATGCCCGTCGCCGACATGGTCCGGTACGCCGAGCTGGTGCGCGAGGGCGACCACACGTTCGGCGAGCGCTTCGAGCTGCTGGAGACCACCCGCCGCGACGTCCTCGCCCGGATCGCCGAGCTCCAGGACACGCTGGCCGTGCTCGACCGGAAGATCAGCTTCTACGCGGACGCCGGGCGCCTGTACGAGCAGGACAAGTACCAGCAGGAGAAGACGGAGAAGGCTGGATGACGGACAGCAGGATCGCGACCGCACGACTCGGCGAGCACGGCCCCGAGGTGGGTGTCCAGGGCCTCGGGTGCATGGGCATGAACTTCGGGTACGGCCCCTCCGACGCGGGCGAGTCGAGGGCGACCCTGGAGCGGGCACTGGAGCTGGGCGTGACGCTGTACGACACGGCGGACGCGTACGGCGCGGGAGAGAACGAGAAGTTCCTCTCCCCCTTCTTCAAGGCGCACCGCGACGATGTCGTCATCGCCACCAAGTTCGGCCTGGCGATCCACCCGGACGACCCGACGAAGCGGATCATCCGCAACGACACGCCCTACATCCGCCAGTGCGTCGAGGCGAGCCTGAAACGCCTCGACGTCGAGGCGATCGACCTCTACTACATGCACCGCCGCGCTGTGGACGTCCCGCTGGAGGAGACCGTCGCCGTCATGGCGGAGCTGGTCCGCGAGGGCAAGGTCAGGCATCTGGGCCTGAGCGAGGTGACGGCGGCCGAACTGCGGGACGCGTACGCCATCCACCCGATCGCGGCCGTGCAGTCCGAGTGGTCCCTGTTCAGCCGGGACATCGAGACGAGCGTGGTCCCGGCAGCCCGCGACCTGGGAGTGACCCTGGTCCCGTACTCGCCGCTGGGCCGCGGCTTCCTCACCGGCTCGTTCGCCAAGGCCGAGGATCTGACGGCCGGCGACTTCCGCCGCCAACAGCCCCGCTACACGGGCGAGAACGCGGCGGCCAACGCCGCCCTCCTGGACCCGATCCGCACGGTCGCCGAGGCCCACGGCGCCACCCTCGGCCAGATCGCGCTGGCCTGGGTACAGCAGCGAGCCTCGGTCCACGGCCTGCCGATCGTCCCGATCCCGGGCACCCGCAGGCCGACGCGTGTCGAGGAGAACGTCGCGGCGACTCGGATCGTGCTGAGCGAGGAGGATCTGGCTGTGCTGGAGCCGATCGCGGCACAGGTGGCGGGCAACAGGTACGCGGACATGACCTTCACGTCGGCAGGCAGGGAGTGAGTACGTCCTTGGTCGGCAGGGAGTGAGTGTGCCTTTGAAGGGGCCGGGAGCCGCAACGCCGTAAGGGGCGCGGGGAACTGCGCGACCAGCCACATCGGACCCGCACCCGCCGAACAACAGAACCCGGCAGACGAGGCAGCCCTACAACTCCGCCAACAACTCGGCCTTCTTGGACGAGAACTCCTCATCCGTCACCAACCCGGCCTGATGCAACTCCCCGAGGTGACGAATCCGCTCGGCGATATCGGCAGGATCCCGGCGCGGCACAGCCGCCGCCGGGACAGCCGCACCCCCAGCGGAGCGATCCCGCACCGCCGACAACACCGCCGCAGCGAACGGCAACGACTCGTGCACCGGCCCATACCCCAACCCGAACACCACAGCCGCCGGATCATGATCGACCTGCGCGGGCTGGTCCGCGTCCACGGCGTCCCGCCGCAGCAACCGCAGGTGCCCCTCGAAGACTTCCGGCGACCGCCACTCGACCCCGCTCAACTCGGCGACGGCAAAGCTCTGGTCCCCCGCCTTCCACTTCGCCGACGAGGCCCCCGTCCAGAACCACCGGAAGCGCACGTTCTCACCGTCGAAGGACGCCTTCCCGTCGTACGCCTTGAACGACAACGGCACGTCCGGTGCGCCCACGAGGAACTCGTCCGCCGCGCCCGACGCCTTCAGCTGCGCCCGCAACTCGTCGGCGTAGTACTCGGCCAGCGTCTCCCGCTCGGCAGGCAGCACCAGCCGATACGGATCGCCGCCTTCCTTCAGCTGCCCGGCGGCCGCCTCCATCAACGGATCGGCACCGGGCCGCAGTTCGACGCGCAGCACGACCGTCCCGCGCCGGCCCGGCGTCAGCGTCACCCCGGCGATCGCCTCGAGCGGCACCCGGCGTTCCCCAAGCGCCTGGAACAGCTTGGGTGTTCGAATCCCTCGTTCGTAACGGATGAGCACGGAGTCGGACTCGAACTCCCAGGCGGCATGAAATCCGGCCAGTACGTCACCCATGCGGCTCATCGTATGCGGCACGTGCTCCTCCGTCGCCACCCCGCGCAGACCGCAATTCCTGTGCTTCTACGCGCGTCCGGCCGACGCCGTGTCGGACAAACCCACCCGACAGGCCTCGGCGTCGTCCGCGCACTGCACGGAGTGGTATGCGCCAACTCCGATCCCGGCGAAGTTCGCCACACTGTCCGTACCCGGCTCGAAATAGCCGCCGTGTCCCTTCGCCTCGCGCGCCGACAGCACGCGCGCCCCGAACCCCGACGACACCGGGTCCTCACCGTGCCCCAGCCCGCCGACCTCGAGATACGGCACGTCCTGGACCCAGTCGTCCGCGTCCCGCATCGCCCACACATGCGCGGACGTGCGCAGGTGGGATGCCTTCGCGACCCGCATGCCGGGGCTGCCGGCCACCGCTATGTCGGCCACCCGATCCGGCAGCTCGGGCGCGGCGAGGCCGCACAGCACCGAGCCGTAGCTGTGGCAGAAGAGGGAGACCGGCGAGCTGCCGGGCAGACCGCGCACCAGCGCGTTCAGACGTACGGCCCCGCTCTGCGCCCGCATCGCGGTCGCCGACTCGATGCCGAGTCCGCCGGGGGAGGTGTAGTCGGCCCAGGCGATCACGGCCGTGCGTGTCGAGGGGCTGACCTCGCGCTCGGTCGCGTACAGGGACTGCGCCATGCCGGCCGGTGCGGAGTACTTGCGGCCGGCGTTGGTGCGCTGGAAGGTGAGCACGTCGGTGTCGACGCCGGGGACGACGACCGAGATCCGCTCGGCTCGGTTCAGATCGCCGAACACCTCCGCGACACGCCCCGCGCCGTCCGGGTCGAAGGCGAGGATGTGCCGGTCCGGCTCCATCATCGCCTCGAAGCGGTGCATACGGCGGCCCGCCTCACGCTGACCGGCGGGCGTGAGCCGTTGGTCGTGCATGCGTTTGCGCTCGACCTTGCGGGCCTGGTCGAGCGCGACGCGGTTGGCGTCGTAGCGCAGCTCGACCGGTGCGCCGTTCATGTTGCCGACCGCGAGCGGATAGCGCTCGACGAGGCCGGCGCGCTGCGCATCGGTGAGCGAGGCGAAGAACCGGGCGAGCTTCGTGGGGGCGGAGCCGGCGTCCGGCAGGGGGTGTCCGGCGATGCTGCCGTGCCCCCAGGCGCTGAGCGAGGCCTGCAGCGGTGCGGCGCTGCGCTGGTGCTGCAGGGCGGTCCAGCCGGTGGTCGCCAGCATCACGAACACGACGGCCAGTGCGAGCAGAGCGCGCCAGACGTTGAGTTGCGGGGTCGTGTCGAAGGAAGTCACTGGGAGGACACACTAGGAGAACGAGAGGGTCTCGCGTTAACCAAGTGATAGGTATCACGTTTCGATCAAGACGACGTTAACGGGCCGATGACCTCAGCGTGTTCGCCAGCTCTCGCTGAGTGCCGGGCCGACCTGTTCGAGATATGAGACGGTCAGTGCCCGCATGGCGTCCACGCTGAAGTCCTCCCCGGTGCTCCACTGACGCTCCGTCAGCCGCATCACGCCGCCGAACACGGCCACCGCCAGCCGCGGTCGCGGATCGGTGTCGAGGTCGACCCCCTCGCGCTCGGCGAGGATGCGCGCGATCGCCTCCTCGATCTCCGCCGAACGGCGCAGATGTGCGGCGAGCAGGACGGGCGTCGACTCGATCACCTGGTACATCCGCAGATACAGCTCGACGGGTACGACGGCCTGGATCACCTCGTTGATCGTGTCCCAGCCCTCCAGCACGGCCTGGCGCAGCGCCGCCATGGGGGCCTCGTGCCGCGGACGCTCGCGCACGGCCTCCAGGAAGTGCGCCACCGTCATGTCCTGAAGGGCGAGGGCGGCCTCCTCCTTGCCGGCGAAGTAGCGGAAGAACGTGCGCTGCGACACGTCGACGGCCGCCGCGATGTCGTCGACGGTGGTGTGTTCGTAACCCTGGGTGGTGAAGAGCTCCAGCGCGGTACGCAGCAGTGCTTCCCGGGTGCGCTGCTTCTTGCGTTCGCGCAGTGTTTCCATATGTGTCAGTTACCGACTTGTGAATTGGTTTGTCAATTGTCAGTGGCTGTCATTAGCCTCGAACGTATGACTAGTCAGACCACCATCAAGACGACGGGGCCGGGGGACCGGGCGCCAGCAGCCCCGTCGGATGCGACGCCGGCCAAGGGGCTGCGAGGCCACCCTTGGTTCACCCTCATCACCGTCGCGGTCGGGGTCATGATGGTGGCCCTGGACGGCACCATCGTGGCCATCGCCAACCCGGCCATCCAGAAGGACCTCGGCGCCACCTTCGCCGAGGTCCAGTGGATCACCAACGGCTACTTCCTCGCCCTCGCGGTCGCCCTGATCACCGCCGGCAAGCTCGGTGACCGGTTCGGGCACCGGCAGACCTTCCTGATCGGCGTGGTCGGCTTCGCCGCCGCCTCCGGTGCGATCGGCCTGTCCAGCAGCATCGCGGCGGTCGTCACGTTCCGTGTCCTGCAGGGCCTGTTCGGCGCGCTGCTGATGCCGGCCGCGCTCGGCCTGCTGCGGGCGACGTTCCCGGCCGAGAAGCTCAACATGGCCATCGGCATCTGGGGCATGGTCATCGGCGCCTCCACCGCCGGTGGCCCGATCCTCGGCGGCGTCCTCGTCGAGCACGTCAACTGGCAGTCGGTGTTCTTCATCAACGTGCCGGTGGGCATCCTCGCCGTCGTGCTGGGCGTCGTGATCCTCCTGGACCACCGCGCCGAGAACGCCCCGCGCTCCTTCGACATCCTCGGCATCGCCCTTCTCTCGGCGGCGATGTTCTGCCTGGTCTGGGCCCTGATCAAGGCCCCGGAGTGGGGCTGGGGCGACGGCAAGACGTGGCTGTTCATCGCCGGGTCGGTCGTGGGCTTCGTGCTCTTCGCGTTCTGGGAGACACGGGTCAAGGAGCCGCTGATCCCGCTGGCCCTGTTCCGCTCGGTCCCGCTCTCCGCGGGTGTCGTGCTGATGGTCCTGATGGCCATCGCGTTCATGGGCGGCCTGTTCTTCGTGACGTTCTACCTGCAGAACGTCCATGGCATGAGCCCGATCGACGCCGGCCTGCACCTGCTGCCGCTCACCGGCATGATGATCGTCGGCTCGCCGCTCGCGGGCGCGATGATCACCAAGTTCGGCCCGCGTGTCCCGCTGGCGGGCGGTATGGCGCTGACCGCGATCGCCATGTACGGCATGTCCACGCTGGAGACGGACACCGGCAGCGGCATCATGTCGGTCTGGTTCGCCCTGCTCGGCCTCGGCCTCGCGCCGGTCATGGTCGGTGCCACGGAGGTCATCGTCGGCAACGCGCCCATGGAGCTGTCCGGGGTGGCCGGCGGTCTCCAGCAGGCCGCGATGCAGATCGGCGGCAGCCTCGGCACCGCGGTCCTGGGCGCCGTCATGGCCTCCAAGGTCGACAGCGACCTCGCCGGCAACTGGACGTCCGCGGGCCTGCCGCCCCTCACCGCCGCGCAGGAGGCCCAGGCCTCCGAGGCGGTCCAGGTCGGCGTGGCACCGCTGGCTCCCGGGACGCCGGACGCCATCGCCGCGAAGATCACGGACGTCGCGCACGACACGTTCATCTCGGGCATGAGCCTGGCGTCCCTGGTCGCCGCGGGCGTGGCGGTCGTCGCGGTCTTCGTGGCGTTCCTCACCAAGCGGGGCGAGAACGCGGAAGCGGGTGCGGGCGCGGCCCACATCTGACGGGATTGCGACGGAGTTCGCCTATCAGGGTGACTCCGTCGAAGATCCCTCCCCTCCGGCAAGCGTGCAGGTCACAGTGGGTCAAGCCAGGGCCTGTGGCGCGCTGCCGGAGGGGGTCAGCGCGCCACCGGCCCGGACGCGCAGGCATGAGCCGCGCACCGTGGGTACTCGCCAAGTCGAACGCCGAATCAGGGAGTTGACGATGGCGGGCTTCTCGCACGGAACGCGCAGGCACCCTCGCTCACGTGGCCGGACGTGGTCACGGACCGGGCCGGATCGCGCGACCCTGGGGATCATCGGAGCCGTCTGCGCGGTCGCCGGATTCTTCGTACTGGGCATCATCCTCGGCCCGGTGGCGATCGTCTGCGGCTGGCTGGCCATGAACCGAACCTGGTCAGGAGCCCGCCCCGTCCCGGCGTTGATCGCCGTCGTCCTGGGCGCGATCGACACCCTGCTGGCGATCATCTGGCTGGCGGGTGTGGCAACCCCGGGCACCGGTTTGTACTAGCGCCCAGCAGCTCGGGGCCTTGGGTGCTACGGCGCCTGCGGGTCGCGTGTGGCTGATCGCGCAGTTCCCCGCGCCCCTCAGGTCGGCTGCCGCACGGCCGCCTGAGCCGCCCACCCGGGGCCCCAGCCTGCGCCCACTCCGGCCCGCCCGGCTTGCGCTCAGGCCGAGCCTGGAGCCTGCGGGTAGCCCGAGCCGCCGATCCTGCGCTCACCTGGGCCGCCCACCTGCGCTCAGGGCCGCCCCGCCCGCGCTCAGGCCGAGTCCCGAGTCTGCGGGTAGCCCGAGTCGCCGGGCCTGCGCTCTCTCCGGGCCGCCCCGCCCGCGCTCAGGCCGAGTCCCGAGTCTGCGGGTAGCCCGAGTCGCTGGGCCTGCGCTCTCTCCGGGCTGCCCCGCCCGCCCTCAGGCCGAGCCTGGAGCCTGCGGGTAGCCCGAGCCGCTCAGCGCGCGCTCACCCGGGGCGCCCCGCCCGCGCTCAGCCCGACCCCCCAGCCTGCGGGTAGACCAAGCGGCTGAGCCTGTGCTCTGCCTGAGTCGCCCCAGCCTGCGGGCGGTCGTGCCGCTGGGGCGGTGCGGTGGGTGCAGCGGCACCTCGCCGGCGCGGGTGAGTGGGGCGACCCTGCCTCAGATTGAGCGCCGGGCCACGGGGCGAACGAGGCTGCTCCCGCGCAACCGGAGGCGAGGGCCTCGCGGCCCAGCCCCCCGATCAACGTGGCCGCTCCTGCGCAACCTGCCCCGGCACGGTCGCCCCCGACAGCAGAGCAACCTCCGCGCGCAGTGCCCGGACCTCCTCCGTCAGCACCCGTATCGCCTCCGTCTGCCGCCGCTCCTCCACGTCGTCCATCTCGAACCGCGCTATGAACCACGCGGCGATGTTCGCGGTCACGACACCCAGCAGGGCGATCCCGGACAGCATCAGCCCCACCGCGAGCATCCGCCCCACCCCGGTGGTCGGCGCATGATCCCCGTACCCGACCGTCGTCATGGTCGTGAACGACCACCACACCGCGTCACCCAGCGTCTTGATGTTCCCGTTCGGCGAGTCCCGTTCGACGGACAGCACCGCCAGCGACCCGAACATCAGCAGCCCGACCACCGCCCCGGCGACATACGTGGTCAGCCGTATCTGGGAAGCCATCCGCGCCCGCTGCCCCACCAACAGCAGCGTCGACACGAGCCGCAGCAACCGAATGGGCTGTATCAGCGGCAGCAGCACCGCGCACAGATCCAGCCAGTGCGACCGCACGAACTCCCCGCGCCGCTCCGCGAGTCCGAGCCGGACCACGTAGTCCACGGCGAAGGCGCCCCACACCACCCACTCCACCGCGAGGCACACCTCCACCACGCCCCGCCCCGCGTCGGGCGAGACGATCGGCACGGCATAGGCCACGGCAAACGCCAGGGCGAGGGCGAAAAGGGGGCGCTGGGTGAACCGTTCCCAACGGACTTGCGCGAGCGGTCGCTTCATGGCCGCATCGTAGGAAATGTGAAGGGGTGGTGTGCCCGCGGGTCACCCACGGGAACACCACCCCATCGAGCAGTTGACGGACGCTACGCGTCGCCGCCCGCGGCTCCCGGATCCGCCGCCGACACATCGAGCAGCTGGTAACGGTCGATCGCCTGCTTCAGCACCGACCGGTCCACCTTCCCCTCCTTCGCCAGCTCCGTCAGCACCCCCACCACGATCGACTGCGCGTCGATGTGGAAGAAGCGGCGCGCCGCACCGCGGGTGTCCGCGAAGCCGAAGCCGTCCGCGCCCAGCGACTGGTACGTCCCCGGCACCCACCGCGCGATCTGGTCCGGCACCGACCGCATCCAGTCGGACACGGCCACGAACGGCCCCTCGGCGCCGCTCAGCTTCCGCGTCACCCACGGCACCCGCTGTTCCTCCTCCGGGTGCAGCAGGTTGTGCTCCTCGCACTCCACGGCCTCGCGCCGCAGCTCGTTCCAGGAGGTCGCCGACCACACGTCGGCCTTCACGTTCCAGTCCTCGGCCAGGAGCTTCTGCGCCTCGACCGCCCAGGGGACCGCCACCCCGGACGCCATGATCTGCGCCGGGACCGACCCGGAAGTGCCCTCGCTGATGCGGTGGACGCCCTTGAGGATGCCCTCGACGTCCACGTCCTCCGGCTCGGCCGGGTGCTGGATCGGCTCGTTGTAGACGGTCAGGTAGTAGAAGACGTCCTCGCCGTGCGGGTGTTCGGCGTCCCCGCCGTACATCCGGCGCAGACCGTCCTGCACGATGTGCGCGATCTCGTACGAGTAAGCCGGGTCGTACGCGACACAGCCCGGGTTCGTCGAGGCGAGCAGCTGCGAGTGGCCGTCGGCGTGCTGGAGGCCCTCACCGGTCAGGGTCGTACGGCCGGCGGTCGCACCCAGCACGAAACCGCGCGCCAGCTGGTCGGCCATCTGCCAGAACTGGTCGCCGGTGCGCTGGAATCCGAACATCGAGTAGAAGACGTACACCGGGATCAGCGGTTCGCCGTGCGTGGCGTACGCCGAACCCGCGGCGATCAGCGAGGCCGTGCAGCCCGCCTCGGAGATGCCGTCGTGCAGCATCTGGCCCTGCGGCGACTCCTTGTAGGCGAGCAGCAGATCGCGGTCGACCGCCTCGTACTGCTGACCCAGCGGGTTGTAGATCTTCGCGCTCGGGAAGAACGAGTCCATGCCGAACGTGCGGTACTCGTCCGGCGCGATCAGCACGAATCGCTTGCCGATCTCCTTGTCCCGCATGAGGTCCTTGAGGAGACGGACAAAGGCCATGGTCGTCGCGATCGACTGATGGCCCGAGCCCTTCTTCACTGTCGCGTACGTCTTGTCGTCGGGCAGCGCCAGCGGCTTCGACCGCACGACACGCGTCGGGACGTACCCGCCGAGCCCCTTGCGGCGGTCGTGCATGTACTGGATCTCCTCGGAGTCCCGCCCCGGGTGGTAGTACGGCGGGAGCCCGCTCTCCAGGTCCTTGTCGGCGATCGGCAGGTGCAGCCGGTCGCGGAAGCGCTTGAGGTCGTCGACCGTCAGCTTCTTCATCTGGTGCGTGGCGTTGCGGCCCTCGAAGTTGGGACCGAGCGTCCAGCCCTTGATCGTCTTGGCCAGGATCACCGTCGGCTGGCCCTTGTGCGCCTTGGCCGCCGAGAACGCCGCGAAGATCTTCTTGTGGTCGTGACCGCCGCGGCCCAGGTGCAGGATCTGGTCGTCGGTCATGCCCTCGACCATCGTGCGCAGCCGCTGGTCGTCGCCGAAGAAGTGGTCGCGGATGTAGGCGCCGGTCTCGGTGGCGTACGTCTGGAACTGGCCGTCCGGCGTGGTGTTCATCCGGTTGACCAGGAGGCCGTCGCGGTCCTGCGCGAGCAGCGGGTCCCAGGAGCGGTCCCAGATCAGCTTGATCACGTTCCAGCCGGCGCCCCGGAAGATCGATTCAAGCTCCTGGATGACCTTGCCGTTGCCCCGCACCGGGCCGTCGAGGCGCTGGAGGTTGCAGTTGACCACGAAGGTGAGGTTGTCCAGGCCCTCGCGCGCGGCGATCGACAGTTGGCCGAGCGACTCCGGCTCGTCCATCTCGCCGTCGCCCAGGAACGCCCACACCTGCGACTTGGAGGTGTCCGCGATGCCGCGCGCCTCCATGTAGCGGTTCATCCGCGCCTGGTAGATCGCGCCGATCGGGCCGAGGCCCATCGACACGGTCGGGAACTCCCAGAAGTCCGGCATCGACCGCGGGTGCGGGTAGCTGGACAGGCCGTACCGCGCCTTCGACTTCTCCTGCCGGAACGCGTCGAGGTTCTGCTCACTGAGGCGGTCCAGCAGGAACGCCCGTGCGTAGATGCCCGGGGAGGCGTGCCCCTGGAAGAAGACCTGGTCACCGCCGTCGCCCTCGTCCTTGCCGCGGAAGAAGTGGTTGAAGCCCACGTCGTAGAGGGAGGCCGAGGAGGCGAACGTGGCGATGTGACCGCCGACGCCGATGCCGGGGCGCTGGGCCCTGGACACCATGACCGCGGCGTTCCACCGGGTCGCGTTGAGGATCTTGCGCTCGATCTCCTCGTTGCCCGGGAAGAACGGCTCGTCCTTGGTGGCGATCGTGTTGACGTAGTCCGTGCTGCGCATCTCGGGCACGGCCACGCGCTTCTCGCGGGCCCGCTCGATCAGCCGCAGCATCAGATAGCGGGCCCGCTCCCGGCCGCGCTCATCCACGGCGGCGTCGAGGGAGTCGAGCCACTCCTGGGTTTCCTCGGGATCGAAGTCAGGAACCTGACTCGGAAGGCCGCCAATGATGATCGGGTTGCGATCTGATCCGGAAGCCACGCTGTTCCTTACCTGTCAGAGGGCCGTGTTTCTGAGGGTCTGCACCGCTCCCCATCGTGTACCTCGGGGGGCCAAACGTCATCTCTACTGTGAGGTAACCCGAGGCCTGGTGAACGGCGGAGTGACCATGGATGGTTCCCAAACGCACAAAGGGGGCAGATTGGTGTGGTGCGCGTCACCTTGAGACGATGGTGGCGTGCCTGGAGTTGCGGTGACACGTTCAGGAACGTCACCGTTTCGGCGGTCTGAACGGCCGGGTACTTGCGCGATCCGCCCCGCCCGTGTGGACTACGGCCAATGCTTCGCGCACGCGCGTGGCTGAGTTATTCCCAAGACATGATCAGGAGGCAACCCGTGAGCGCGACCGCGGACCACGCGGAGGAGCGGACTAACCCTGCCGTCAGGCTGGGGTTCCAGCCCGAGCAGGTGGTCCAGGAGATCGGCTACGACGAGGACGTAGACCAGGAACTCCGCGAGTCCATTGAGGAAGTCGTCGGCAGCGAACTCGTGGACGAGGACTACGACGACGTAGCCGATGCCGTGGTGCTGTGGTTCCGCGACGAGGACGGCGACCTGACGGATGCGCTGGTGGACGCCACCACGTACATCGAAGAAGGCGGCTCGATCCTGCTCCTCACGCCCAAGACCGGCCGTGACGGCTACGTGGAGCCCAGCGACATCTCTGAAGCGTCGACCACAGCGGGTCTGTCGGCGTCCAAGAGCGTCAGCGTCGGCAAGGACTGGAGCGGCAGCCGGCTGGTGACGCCCAAGGCCGCGAAGTCCAAGAAGTAGCCGAATCGAAGTGACCCACGGCTGAGACGATCGCCGTACGGGCCCACCCTGCCGGGCTGGACTGCAAAGTCCAGCCCGGCTCATGCGTGTGCCCCGGTGATCGCTGCGTAGGGTGGATGCCACCCGAACAGCCTCACCGAAGGGACATTCACGACGATGGCGATCCAGGTCGGCGACAAGGCCCCCGACTTCGAGCTCAAGGACAACCACGGCGCGACCGTGAAGCTCTCCGACTTCCGCGGTTCCAAGAACGTCGTCCTGCTCTTCTACCCCTTCGCCTTCACCGGCGTGTGCACCGGCGAGCTGTGCGAGGTGCGCGACAACCTGCCGCAGTTCGCCGACCGCGACACGCAGGTCCTCGCCGTCTCCAACGACTCCATCCACACCCTGCGCGTCTTCGCCGAGCAGGAGGGCCTGGAGTACCCGCTGCTCAGCGACTTCTGGCCGCACGGCGAGGTCAGCCGCGCCTATGGCGTGTTCGCCGAGGACAAGGGCTGCGCGGTGCGCGGCACCTTCGTCATCGACAAGGAGGGCGTGGTCCGCTGGACCGTCGTCAACGCCCTGCCGGACGCGCGCGACCTGAGCGAGTACGTCAAGGCGCTCGACACCCTCTGATCCCGCCCGGTCCCTCTGGTGACCGACACCCGTGATTCTTCGGTACCAAGGCATGCAAGCCTCGGGAACCCGTTACTAGGATCGACTCGTTGATCCGATATCAAACGCACGGCGGGGCCCCCCGCCCCTGAACACCAATGGAGGACTCGTGGGAGTCAGCCTCAGCAAGGGCGGCAACGTATCACTGTCCAAGGAGGCCCCTGGCCTCACCGCGGTCATCGTCGGTCTGGGGTGGGACATCCGCACCACGACCGGCACCGACTTCGACCTCGACGCCAGCGCGATGCTGACGAACGCGGAGGGCAAGGTCGCCAGCGACGCGAACTTCGTGTTCTTCAACAACCTGAAGAGCCCCGACGGCTCGGTCGAGCACACCGGTGACAACCTCACCGGTGAGGGCGAGGGCGACGACGAGCAGATCAAGATCAACCTCGCCGGCGTCCCGGCGGACGTCGAGAAGATCGTCTTCCCGGTGTCGATCTACGACGCCGAGAACCGCCAGCAGTCCTTCGGTCAGGTGCGCAACGCGTTCATCCGCGTCGTCAACCAGGCCGGCGGCGCCGAGATCGCGCGCTACGACCTCTCGGAGGACGCGTCCACCGAGACCGCGATGGTCTTCGGCGAGCTGTACCGGCACGGTGCGGAGTGGAAGTTCCGCGCCATCGGCCAGGGCTACGCGTCGGGTCTGCGCGGTATCGCGCAGGACTTCGGTGTGAACGTCTGAGCTTGACATCGGAGGTGACCGTTCAGGACACCACTGGCTGAGTCCGGCGCCGCATCCGTTTGGGTGCGGCGCCGGATGCGCAGGACAACCAAAGAAGCATCACGCGGGGAGGACCAGCAACATGGGCGTCACGCTCGCCAAGGGAGGAAACGTCTCCCTGTCCAAGGCCGCACCCAATCTCACCCAGGTGATGATCGGGCTCGGCTGGGACGCGCGCTCCACCACCGGAGCCCCCTTCGACCTCGACGCCAGCGCACTGGTGTGCAGCAGCGGACGAGTCCTGGGCGATGAGTGGTTCGTCTTCTACAACCAGCTCAAGAGCCCGGACGGCTCGGTGGAACACACCGGGGACAACCTCACCGGTGAGGGTGACGGCGACGACGAGTCGCTCCTGATCGACCTCTCCAAGGTGCCGGCCCACTGCGACAAGATCGTCTTTCCTGTCTCGATCCATATGGCCGACGAGCGCGGCCAGACCTTCGGCCAGGTCAGCAATGCCTTCATCCGCGTGGTGAACCAGGCGGACGGCCAGGAACTCGCTCGCTACGACCTGAGCGAGGACGCCTCCACCGAAACCGCGATGATCTTCGGCGAGGTCTATCGCTATCAGGGAGAGTGGAAGTTCCGAGCGGTGGGACAGGGGTACGCGTCGGGACTCCGGGGCATCGCGCTCGACTTCGGGGTCGACGTCTCGTAACGCGATATGAGCAAAAGCCGGGCCCCGGTGGGGTGCGAAGGGTGGCCGACTAGACTTCGGTTCAAAGTTTCGTAAAGCCGAGTGCGCGGGGCAGCCCCGTACACACAGGGATTGGGTAGCCAGTGGTTCTGAAAACCTTCGGCTGGTCGTTCGCGGTCACCGCGCTCGGCCTCGTTGCAGCGGTCCTCTTCGGGGGGTGGACCGCCCTCGGCGTCGTGGCGATCCTCTCCGTCCTCGAGATCTCGCTGTCCTTCGACAACGCGGTGGTCAACGCCGGAATTCTGAAGAAGATGAATGCCTTCTGGCAGAAGATCTTCCTCACCATCGGCATCCTGATCGCCGTCTTCGGTATGCGACTGGTCTTCCCCGTCGTGATCGTCGCGATCAGCGCATCGCTCGGCCCGATCGAGGCCGTCAACCTTGCCCTCAACGACAAGGACCAGTACCAGCAGCTCGTCACCGACGCCCACCCGGCGATCGCCGCGTTCGGTGGCATGTTCCTGCTGATGATCTTCCTGGACTTCATCTTCGAGGACCGGGACATCAAGTGGCTCGGCTGGCTGGAGCGCCCGCTGGCCAAGCTCGGCAAGGTCGACATGCTGTCGGTCTGCATCGCGCTGATCGTCCTGCTGATCTCCGCACTGACCTTCGCGGCCAACGCCCACCAGCACGGCGGCGCGCACGTCGACAAGGCGGAGACGGTCCTGCTCTCCGGCATCGGCGGCCTGATCACCTACATGATCGTGGGCGGTCTCTCCGGCTTCTTCGAGGACAAGCTCGAAGAGGAGGAGGAACGCGAGCACGAGGCTGAGGAAGAGGCCGAGCGCACGGGCAAGCCGCGCTCCGCGGTCGCCCTGGCCGGCAAGGCCGCCTTCTTCATGTTCCTCTACCTCGAGGTCCTGGACGCGTCCTTCTCCTTCGACGGCGTGATCGGCGCCTTCGCCATCACCAACGACATCGTCCTGATGGCGCTGGGCCTCGGTATCGGCGCGATGTACGTCCGGTCGCTGACCGTGTACCTCGTGCGACAGGGCACCCTCGACGACTACGTCTACCTGGAGCACGGCGCGCACTACGCCATCGGCGCGCTCGCCATGATCCTGCTGGTCACCATCCAGTACGAGATCAACGAGATCATCACCGGCCTGATCGGTGTCGTCCTGATCGGTGCCTCCTTCTGGTCCTCCGTCCGCCGCAACCGCGCGCTGGCGGCAGCGGAGGGAAAAGCCGAGGGCTCGGACGAGAAGACTGAGGTCTCGTCCGGGGTGTGACACCCCTGCGGGTGAGGAACGCTCTCGACGGGGCGGCCGGACGTCCGGCCGCCCCGCCGGTTTTTCCAGTGGACGCGGGGCTTAGTGGGACGTGGGGGCGGAATGGGCTTCTTGGACGGACTCTGGCGGGGCCGGGCGGCCGAGTTCGACTCGGGCAGCGCGTCATCGAACTCGATCGAGCTGACGAAGCGGCACGACCGCGTCTCGCTCACCAAGCAGGGCGCCGCCACGGGGCACCTGCGGATCAACCTGACGTGGCGCATGCGCACGTCCGACATCGGCGGGTCGGCGCGGGAGAGCCTGCTGCGGCATCCGTTCAGGGCGCTCAAGCCGCCGGAGGTGGTCGGACACAGCCAGAGCATGGTCAACGTCGACCTCGACCTCGGGGCGCTGTACGAGCTCACCGACGGGACGAAGGGCGTGGTCCAGCCCCTGGGCGGGTTCCTGGGGGACGCCAACGGGCCGCCGTACGTGAAGCTCAGCGGGGACGACCGGTTCGGGTCGGCGTCCGGCGAGACGATCTACGTCAACCTCGATCACCGGGAGAACATCAAGCGGCTGCTGGTCTTCGTGTACATCTACGACCAGACGCCGGCGTTCGACCGTACGCACGCGATCGTCACCCTGTACCCGAGCAACGGGCCTCGTATCGAGATAGGCCTCGACGAGCGGCATCCGCAGGCCCGGTCCTGCGCGGTGGTGATGATCGAGAACGTGAAGGGGGAGATCTGGGTTCGCCGGGAGGTCAAGTTCGTCTACGGCTTCCAGGCCGAGCTCGACCGGTTGTTCGGGTGGGGGTTGCAGTGGGGACGCGGCTACAAGACGAAGGCGGAGCGCTGACGCTGGGACTCGGCCGGTGCGCCCAGTAGCTCGGGGCTCACCGTCGTGTCGCGGCTGCGGGTTTGTTGTGGCTGGTCGCGCCCGCGCGGCGGAGCCGCATATCGATGCAGCCCCGCGCCCCTGACGGGGCGCTGCCGTCACCGTCCGATGAACTGCGGGCCCTGCGGCGGCAGGCTGAAGCCCTGGGCCGCAGGTGCCGTCACCGGCGGCGGGTAGCCGTAGCCCGACTGGGCCGTCGCCGGCTGGCTCGTCGGCTGGGGGTAGCCGTAGGCGGGCTGGGTCGGCGGGGGCTGCTGGGGATAGCCGTACGACGGCTGGGGCGGGAGCGTCGTCGTCGGCTGCTCCGGGGGCAGGGGCTGGGAGATCTCCGGCGTGGCGGCCGGCGAAGGCTCGTCGGCCATCTCCGACTCGTCCACCGAGATGCCGAAGTCCGTGGCCAGGCCCCTGAGGCCGTCCGAGTAGCCCTCACCCAGCGCGCGGAACTTCCAGACCTCGCCGCGGCGGTACAGCTCGCCGCAGATCAGGGCCGTCTCCTCGCCCGTCTCCGGCTTGATGTCGAAGTACGCCAGCGGATCGCCGTCGGCGGCCGCCGCGTCGTACAGCAGGATGCGCAGATCCCGTACGCGGTTGAAGGTGACGCCGTCCGCCGAGGCGACCAGAAGAATCTGGCCGACGCTCGGCTCGACACCGGACAGATCTGTCTGGATCGTGTCGGTGAGGCCCTCGGTGCCCCGCTTCTTGCCGAGTCGCCAGACCTGCCCGGAGGGGTGCCGGGGCTGGTTGTAGAAGACAAAGTCCTCGTCGGAGCGCACACGACCGTCGGGGCCGAGGAGGAGTGCCGAGGCATCGACATCCGGGACCCCCTGCCCGGGCGTCCAGCGCAGCACGGCGCGTACCGTCGTGGCTTCGAGCGGGACGTTCGACCCCTTCAACATCGCGTGCGTCATGCGGTCATCCTGCCCTCTCCGTCCTGGTCACGACAACGCGGGGGTGCACAGGCCGTGCGCGCCCGTGTTTGTCCGCGTTACCAGAAATTCATGCCCGTCGGGAACCCCTGACATGGGTATCTACGTACTATTACCGGCCACCTGTGAACCGGTCGCAGGGGCCACAGAGTCACCACGGGGGAGCTCTATGCGTCATTTCGGGCACATCGCCCCGGAGGTGCGGCAGCGCCTCTTCCACCGGGAGCCGTGCGAGTTCTCCGCCGGCTCCCCGGCACGGCTGCTCTCCGCGGCCCTGGGCGCCACGCTCTACAGTCCGGCCACCCGGCCGCAGCTCGCCGACGACATCGTCAAGCAGGCCGGACGCGGCGTGGTGTCGATGGTGCTGTGCCTGGAGGACTCCATCCGGGACGAGGACGTGGCGGAGGGCGAGGAGAACCTGGCCCGCCAGTTCGCCGACCTCGCCGCGCACGAGGGCGCGGTGGATCTCCCGCTGCTCTTCATCCGGGTCCGTACGCCCGAGCAGATCCCCGATCTCGTACGCCGGCTCGGTCCCGCCGTAGCGCTGCTGTCCGGATTCGTGCTGCCGAAGTTCACCGAAGAGCGGGGCATGCCCTTCCTGGAGGCTCTCGCCCTCGCCGAGGCCGAGAGCGGGCGACGGCTGTTCGCCATGCCGGTGCTGGAATCGCCCGCGCTGCTCTACCGCGAGTCGCGCGTGGAGACCCTCGAGGGCATCTTCCGCGCCGTCGACAAGTACCGGGAGCGGGTGCTGGCGCTGCGCCTGGGTGTCACCGACTTCTGTTCGTCGTACGGACTGCGCCGGGCCCCGGACATGACCGCGTACGACGTCCAGATCGTCGCCTCCGTGATCGCCGACGTGGTGAACATGCTGGGGCGCGCCGACGGCACCGGGTTCACGGTGACCGGGCCGGTATGGGAGTACTTCCGCGTGCAGGAACGTATGTTCAAGCCGCAGCTGCGCCGCAGCCCCTTCCTCGAAGGGCAGGCCGAGGAGCTGCGCGAGGCCCTCCTCGAGCACTCCATGGACGGCCTGCTGCGCGAGATCACGCTCGACCACGCCAACGGCCTGCTCGGCAAGACCTGCATCCACCCCTCCCACGTGCTGCCCGTGCACGCACTGTCCGTGGTCAGTCACGAGGAGTTCAGCGATGCCAAGGACATCCTGAAGCCCGAGCGCTGCGGCGGGGGTGTACTGAGGTCGCAGTACACGAACAAGATGAACGAGGTGAAGCCGCACCGGGCGTGGGCCGAGCGGACCATGCTGCGGGCCGAGGTGTTCGGTGTGGCCAACGAGGACATCGGCTTCGTAGAACTGCTCGCCGCCGGAATCCCGGCCTGACCAGGCCGAACGGCCACAATCCACCGGCCGGACGGCTACTGACCAAGGGACGCATGAACAACGCAGTGAACGACGGGGTCTGGTCCGGGAGCTGGGTCGCCGAGCGGCTCGGAGTCCAGCTCGTGGGCGACGACGGGCTCACGCAGATGCTGGGGCTCGCCCTGCGCCGCAACCCCAAGCGGGCGCATCTGCTCGTCTCCAACGTGCTCGGCAAACACGTACCGCAGTCACCCTCCGTGGTGTACGGCGCCGGCTTCGCCCTCGGCCGCCGGGTACGGGACCTGCTGGGCCCGGAGGAGGCCGCCAGGGCGGTCGTCCTCGGCTACGCGGAGACGGCGACCGGGCTCGGTCACTCCGTCGCCGACGGTGTGGGTCTCGCCCCGTATCTGCACTCCACGCGCCGCCCGGTCGCCGGGGTCGCCCGTGCGGGCGGCTTCGAGGAGTCCCACTCGCACGCCACGTCCCACCTGCTGCTGCCGAAGGACCCGGCGCTGCTGGCCGGCGACGGGCCGCTGGTGCTGGTGGACGACGAGTTCTCCACGGGGAACACGGTGCTGAACACCGTCCGGGATCTGCATTCGCGGTATCCGCGGCGGAGGTACGTGGTCGTCGCCCTGGTCGACATGCGGTCGGCCGCTGACGCCGGGCGGCTGGAGGAGTTCGCGCGGGAGATCGGGGCCCGGGTGGACCTGGTCGCGGCGGCTTCGGGGACCGTACGGCTGCCTGAGGGGGTGCTGGAGAAGGGGCAGGAGTTGGTGGCGCGGTACGAGGCGGAGAGTGCCGCGGGGGGTCGTGTGTCGTCCGCGGCGCCGTCGCGGCCGGTCGCGCCGTTCCCCGCGCCCCCGGACAGCGGCGTTGCCGTTGAAGCGGACCAGAGGGCCAACCCCCCAGGGGCGCGGGGAACTGCGCGACCAGCCCCCACCGGCCCGCACCCGGAACGCGACCGAACCGCCCCCCACGCCACCCGCGTCGAACTTCGCTGGCCCCCCGGTCTCCCCGACGGCGGCCGCCACGGCTTCACGCCCGCGCACCGCACCCGCCTCGAAGCCGCCCTCCCCGCCATGGCCGCCGGCCTGGCAGAGGCGCTCCCGGCTGACGCGCGGAGCGTCCTCGTGCTCGGCTTCGAGGAGCTGATGTACGCGCCCCTCAGGCTCGCCCGCGAGCTGGAGCAGGTCGCCGACGCGGAGGTCCGCTACTCGACCACCACCCGCTCACCCGTCCTCGCCGTCGACGACCCCGGCTACGCGATACGCACCCGCCTCGTCTTCCCGGCCCACGACGACCCCGCCGACGGCCCCGGCGAGCGCTACGCCTACAACGTCGCGGGCGCCGGCTTCGACGCCGTGATCGCCGTCGTCGACTCGGTGGCCGACACTCCCGAACTGCACGCGCCCGAAGGCCTGTTGGCGCAGCTCGCCGCCCACACCCCGCACGTCCTGCTCGCGGTCGTGCCGTCGTACGTCCCCAAGCCGCCGCACCTGTCCGTTTCTCCTGGAGACACATCCACCATGCTGCCCGAGCCCCTGCGCGGCCCCGCCTTCTCCTCGTACGCCCCTCAGGAGGTCGGCTGGCTGCTCCAGGACCTCTCGGACGTGACGCTGGAGGCGCCGACCGAGGAACGCGAGGAGGCCATCCAGAGCGGTGGCGCGCACTACGCCGAGTCGCTGCCGGTGGAGTACCAGCCGAGCGAGCAGTACCAGGCGCTGTTCCACACGGCGCTGGAGGAGTCGGCGGCGCGACTGGCGCAGGCCGTGGGCGCCGTCACCGAGCTCGTGCTCGCCGAGCGGTCGCCGCGCCCCGTGCTCGTCTCGCTCGCCCGCGCCGGCACTCCCGTGGGCGTACTCATGCGCCGCTGGGCCCAGTTCCGGCACGGCCTCGAACTCCCGCACTACGCCGTGTCGATCGTGCGCGGCCGGGGCATCGA
The DNA here is from genome assembly GCF_042900345.1 of Streptomyces sp. NPDC012935. Lineage (NCBI taxonomy): Bacteria > Bacillati > Actinomycetota > Actinomycetes > Kitasatosporales > Streptomycetaceae > Streptomyces > Streptomyces sp. NPDC012935. The sequence goes on along the minus strand of NZ_JBIBBC010000004.1, from coordinate 17,606 downwards.
CGCCAACGCCCTGCGCTGGCTGGCACGGCACCACGACCCCCGTGACGTCGTCTTCGTCGACGGCTGGACCGGCAAGGGCGCCATCACCCGCGAACTCGCCGTGGCCCTGGAGGAGTTCGAGAAGTCCGACGGCGTCACCGGCTTCGACCCCGAGATCGCCGTACTGGCCGACCCGGGCTCGTGCGTGCGGACGTACGGCACCCGCGAGGACTTCCTCATCCCGTCCGCCTGCCTCAACTCCACGGTGTCCGGCCTGATTTCGCGTACGGTCCTGCGCGCGGACCTGGTCGGCCCGCATGACTACCACGGCGCGAAGTTCTACCGCGAACTCGCCGGCGCCGACGTCTCCGTCGCCTTCCTGGACGCCGTGGCGGCGCGCTTCCCGGAGGTCGTCGACGCGGTCGAGGCAACGGCCAAGGAGCTGCTGTCCGGCGACCGCGCGCCGACCTGGGAGGGCTGGGCCGCCGTCGAGCGCATCAGCGAGGAGCACGGCATCCACGACGTGAACCTCGTCAAGCCCGGCGTCGGCGAGACCACGCGCGTGCTGCTGCGCCGGGTGCCCTGGAAGATCCTGGCCCGGTCCGGCGCCGGCGCCGACCTGGACCACGTACGACTGCTGGCCGAACAGAGAGGGGTCCCGGTGGAAGAGGTCACCGAACTGCCGTACACCTGCGTGGGGTTGATCCACCCCAAGTACACGCGGGGCGCGACGGGTGCCGACGGCAAGGCGGTGAACGTCTGATGCCGGTACTGGTGGCGAGCGACCTCGACCGTACGCTCATCTACTCCGCCGCGGCCCTCGCGCTGACCATGCCGGACGCGCGGGCGCCCAGGCTGCTGTGCGTGGAGGTGCACGAGAGCAAGCCGCTGTCGTACATGACCGAGACCGCGGCCCAGCTGCTGACCGACCTCGGCGACGCGGCGGTCTTCGTGCCGACCACGACCCGGACCCGTAAGCAGTACGAGCGCATCAACCTGCCGGGCCCCGCTCCGAAGTACGCGATCTGCGCCAACGGCGGCCACCTGCTCGTCGACGGCGTTTCCGATCCCGACTGGAACGCACAGGTCACGGCCCGGCTGGGCGAGCAGTGCGCGCCGCTCGCGGAGGTGCAGGACCACCTGATGGCGTCGGCGTCCCCGGCGTGGGTACGCAAGCACCGGATCGCCGAGGACCTCTTCGCCTACCTCGTCGTCGAGCGCGAGCTGCTGCCCGAGGAGTGGGTGAAGGAGCTCGCGGTGTGGGCGGAGAACCGGGGCTGGACGGTGTCCCTGCAGGGCCGCAAGCTCTACGCCGTCCCGAAGCCCCTCACCAAGAGCGCCGCCATGCGCGAGGTCGCCCGCCGCACCGGCGCGGAACTGACGCTGGCGGCTGGTGACTCCCTGCTGGACGCCGACCTGCTGCTGGCCGCCGACAAGGGATGGCGCCCGGGGCACGGCGAGCTGGCCGACACCGACTTCACCGCCCCGGCGATCAGCGCGCTGCCGGAGCGGGGGGTGCTGGCGGGGGAGCGGATCCTGAGGGAGTTCTTGAAGGCTGTTGCGCCCAAGAGCTCGGGGTGATCGGCGGTCTGGGCGGCTGCGGGTGGGTCGCGTGTGGTTGATCGCGCCCACGTGGCGGAGCCGCACATTGATACAGCCCGAGACGCCCCTCAGGGCGTCTCGCCTGCCGCCTCTTAGCCGCAGCAGCCTCCGCCGCAGCAGCCGCCACCGCCTCCGCCCGACTTCGGCGCGGGGGCGGTGGCCGAGGCCGTGCCTCCCACAGCCACCGTCGACAGCAGCTTCACCGTGTCGTCATGCCCCGCAGGGCACGCGGCTGGGGCGGAGGACTCCGCCATCGGGCGGCTCAGTTCGAACGTGTCGCCGCAGCTGCGGCAGCGGTACTCGTAGCGAGGCATGCGCACAGGTTAGCCCCGTCAGTGGCCGGCCCCGCGCTCCTCGCGGATCTGGGTGACGACCCGGGCCACCGTCTGCCGTACCGCTTCCGTCTCGGTAAGGAAGTGCCAGTAGTCCGGGTGACGGCCCTCCAGCGTGCCGATGGCCCGCTCCAGCCGGGCGACGGAGTCGTCCAGGGGGCGCGCGTGCCGCGGATCGGGCGTGTTGCGCCCCGTCATGGCGAGCCGCTGGGCGTCCCGGATCGCGAAACGGGTCCGGTCGATCTCCTGCTGCGGATCCTTCTGCACGGCGTTCAGCTGCCGCAGCCGGTCACCGGCGGCGGACACCGACTCGTCGGTGCTGTTCAGTAGCGCACGCACCGTCGACAGCAGCGCGGTGGCGTCGGGCCAGCGCTGCTCGTCGCGCGCGGCCTGGGCCTCCTTCAGCTTCAGCTCGGCCTGCCGTACGTTCTCCCCGGCGCGGTCCGGGACGCTCTGCAGGTCCTGCCAGCAGGCCACCGTGAACCGCCGCCGCAGCTCGCTCAGGACCGGCTCCACCTGCCCGGCACGCGTGGTCAGCGCCTGTGCCCGCGTCCGCAGGGAGACCAGCCGGTGATCGATCTCGGCTGCCTTCTCCGGCAGCCGCTCGGCCTCCACGCGGACCGATTCCGCCTCCCGCGCGACCCGCTCGGCGCGCTCCAGCGTCTGCGGGACGCCATGCTGCCCGGCGCCCTGGTTCAGCTTGGTCAGCTCCGGGGCGAGGGCGGCGAGCCGGGCCGCCAGGTCGTCCGCCCTGAGCCCCGATCCGCGTACGGCATCCAGGGCGTTCGACGCGGAGAGCAGGCCCTGGCGGGCGCGCTCGACGGCCGGGGCGAGGCGGGCCAGCTGTGTCTCGGCCTTGCCGAGCAGCGGCCCGAGCCCGTCCGTGAACCGATCCAGCTCGCGCTTGGCGTTGTCGAGCTCGTCCTTGGCCTTCGTCAGTTCCGTACGGGCATGGGAGGCGGCCGACGCCTCCAGGTCGTCACGGTCGAGGTCATGGGCGTCGACGGCCTGGATGTACTGGTGACTGACCTCGTCGATGCGCCGCCCGAGCGCCTCGAAGTCGGTGATCGCCCGGCGGGCGGCCGGCGAGGCGTCCACCGCCGTGATCGTCTCGATCGAGATCCGCAGATCCCGCTGGGCGGTGTCCAGCTCGTAGAACGCGGCCGCCGCGGCGTCCTTCGCGGCCTGCGCCTCGGCCCGCTGACTCTCGGCCCGCCCACCGAACCACCGTCGCGTGCCGCCACCGGCGAACGCGGCGGGCAGGACGAGGGCGGCGACGAGGGGGAGCGCGATCAGGGCGACGGTGTCGCGGACGGTGCGGCGCACGCCCCCGGCGACACGGACCTCGGGAAACGCGGCCCGCCGCGCGGGATGCCCCTGCGCGCCCGGCACTGACGGCGAGTTCGGCTGCGGAGGTGTCGCCGTCACATCCCTCTCCCGTGCTGTCATTCACCCTGCCCGGTGTCATTCTCCCACCGGTTTAGGACGAACACACGGGCCGGTTAGTTCGCGGTTCGGACAGTGACTTTTCCGTCGCCGGTGCGGGCGGAGACGACATGGGAGCTGGTGTTGTCCCGGGGCACGGACACATCCACCGCGCCGTCACCGGTCTCGGTGGACACGCGGTACGTGGCCCGAGGCAGCTCGATCGTCACCGAACCGTCGCCGCTGCGGGTCTCCACCAGGTCCGGCACGGTGCCGAGTTCGAGTTTGACCGAGCCGTCACCGGTCTGCGCCTTGACCTGCCGCGAGGACACGTCGGAGACCCGCACCGACCCGTCTCCCGTCCTCAGGTCCAGCGGCCCACTGGAGTCGGTGACACGCACGGACCCGTCCCCCGTACGAACGCTCAACGCATCCCGGAACCCCCGCGCCCGCACGCTCCCGTCCCCGTCCTCGACCTTCACGGTGACGCCGCGCGGCACCTCGATACGGTGCTTGGTCGAGCAGTTCGCGATCATGCCCGAGCACTTCTCCCGCAGTACGAGCCGGTCGTCCTCCATCGCCCACGTCACCTTCGGATCCGACCCGATCGCGACCGACCCCTGGAACCACCGGGTCACCTCCACGGCGCCGGCCTTGTTCTTGTCGGCGGCGACGATCTCCAACGCGGAATCGTCGGAGTCGATGGTCAGCGTCCGCCCCTCCAACGCGAAGGACCGCCGCTCAGGCTCCTTGTCGTCCCCGGCGGACGCCCCACAGGCGGTGACCCCACCGAGAAGCGCCACGACGGCCCCGGCAACTACGACAGCGCGGACGGGAACGGTACGGGCCATGACGATCTCCCCCTGGACTTCCTCGGGACTTCCCTGAGGCCGACCTTGACGGCCCAGGGTTGCGGTGATGCTTCGACCGTACGGAGCCGGGCCCTGCCGCGGGATCCGGGCCGCTCCCGGATCGGTGGTGGGGATAACCCCAGGGTCTTCCCGGTCTTCCCGGTCGTCCCGGTCGGCCGGGTCTTCCCGGTCTTCCCGCCTCCCCGGGCGGCCCCGATACGGGTTTGCGGGGCATGGCCCCTGGCAAGGTAGGCTGTCGACTCGTTCTCGGGTGCGTAGCTCAGGGGTAGAGCGCCTGCCTTACAAGCAGGATGTCGGCGGTTCGAAACCGTCCGCGCCCACCGCGGTAGAGGACCCCGGCCTTCGTGGTCGGGGTCCTCTGCGTTTCAGTGCTCGTCGGCCGACCGCGCTTGGGCGTGCTTCAGCCTGGTGCGCGCGTCCACGCGCTCTGCCCCGGTGATTTCCGACCAGAAGCGGTGGCCGCTGACGAAGACCGCCAGTTCGCGCTCGCGCTGCCGGAGCTTCTCCACCTCGGCCTGCTCGTCCTGGGTCCAGCCGGGGGAGGCGGGGCGCTCGACCCTGCGCCAGCCGCTGTCGTCGCTGAAGCCGTCCAGGGGTACGACCGACCAGGGAAGCCGCTTCAGGAGGGCCGACAGCTCGGCCCGGACCTGATGCAGCTCCTCCTGACCGGCGAGAAGGTCACTCGGAAAGTCATAGGACGTAGCCACAGCCCAATGCTACGCCTGTTCGATTTTGGGTGGCGAGCGTCTTCGGGGGGTTCATGCGAACGGGTGTGCCGGAGCGCGTGAGTTGGCCACGCAGCACCGTTCGCCCGGCCCACGCAGCACCGTTCGCCCGGCCCACGCAAGGGGCGTGTCGAAGTCACGCCCCACGTAACCTCTTCCTGTGTCAGCCTCACCCCTGCGTCGCGTCGCCGTCCTCGTGCTCGAGGGTGCGAAGCCGCTCGATGTCGGGATTCCCGCGCAGGTGTTCACGACCCGCGCGAGCATGCCGTACGAGGTGCGGGTGTGCGGGGCGACACCCGGTCTCGTGGCGGGCGGCGACGGCCTCGCGTACTACGTCGCTCACGGCCTCGACGCGCTCGCCTGGGCCGACATCGTCTTCGTCCCCGGCTACCGGTTCCCGGACCGCGACGACCCGCCGCAGGCCGTCGTCGACGCGCTGATCGCCGCCCACGCACGGGGCGCGCGGCTCGCCGCCATCTCGACGGGCGCCTTCGCGCTCGCCGCCACGGGCCTGCTCGACGGCCGGCGCGCCACGACGCACTGGCACTACACGCGGGCCCTCATGTCCAGGCACCCGCTCGTCCAGGTCGACGAGAACGTGCTGTTCGTCGACGAGGGCAGCGTGCTCACCTCGGCCGGTGCCGCCTCCGGCATCGATCTGTGCCTGCACATCCTGCGCGGCGACCTCGGGGTGGCCGCGTCCAACCACGCCGCCCGGCGTCTGGTTGCCGCCCCCTACCGAAGCGGCGGCCAGGCCCAGTACGTGCCGCGCAGTGTCCCCGAGCCACTCGGCGAGCGGTTCGCCGCCACCCGCGAGTGGGCGCTGCACCGGCTCGGCGAGCCCCTCACCCTCGACACACTGGCGCGCCAGGCCGAGGTCTCGCCGCGCACGTTCTCCCGGCGCTTCGTCGAGGAGACCGGCTACACGCCGATGCAGTGGGTGATGCGCGCCCGCATCGATCTGGCCCGCGAACTGCTCGAGCGCTCACAGCGCAGCGTCGAACAGATCGCCGCCGACATCGGGCTCGGCACCGGCGCGAACCTGCGCCTGCACTTCCAGCGCATCCTCGGCACCACACCGAGCGAGTACCGGCGCACCTTCACCCGGGGCGAGTGACCCGCCCGGCACCGCGTGGCGGGCGGGGGCGGGGGCGGGGTGTGGCGGGTGGCGGGATCCTTTTGAACCATGGCGATCCCGCCACTGTCAGCGGCGCGAGCCGCGGGCGACCCTGGTGGCGAACGGAAGGGACATCACTCATGACTCGCATCGCCATCAACGGATTCGGCCGCATCGGACGCAATGTGCTGCGCGCCCTGCTGGAGCGCGACAGCACCCTCGAGATCGTCGCCGTCAACGACCTGACGGAGCCCGCCACTCTCGCCCGGCTGCTCGCCTACGACAGCACGGCCGGCCGGCTCGGGCGCCCGGTGACCGTCGACGGGGGCGCCCTCGTCGTCGACGGACGCCGGATCAGGGTGCTGGCCGAGCGTGAGCCGGCGCAGCTGCCGTGGGCCGAACTCGGCGTCGACATCGTCCTGGAAGCCACCGGCCGCTTCACCTCGGCCAAGGCCGCCCGGGGCCACCTCGACGCGGGCGCGAGGAAGGTGCTCGTCAGCGCGCCGTCGGACGGCGCCGACGTCACGCTCGCGTACGGCGTCAACACCGACGCGTACGACCCGGACCTGCACACGATCGTCTCGAACGCGTCCTGCACCACCAACGCGCTCGCGCCGCTGGCCAAGGTGCTCGACGAACTCGCCGGTATCGAGCACGGGTTCATGACCACGGTGCACGCCTACACGCAGGAGCAGAACCTGCAGGACGGTCCGCACCGCGACGCCCGTCGCGCCCGGGCCGCCGGCGTCAACATCGTGCCGACCACGACCGGCGCCGCCAAGGCGATCGGCCTGGTGCTGCCGAACCTCGACGGCAAGCTGTCGGGTGACTCGATCCGCGTACCGGTGCCGGTGGGCTCGATCGTCGAACTCAACACGACCGTCGCCCGCGACGTGACGCGCGACGACGTGCTGGCGGCGTACCGCGCCGCGGCCCAGGGGCCGCTCGCCGGCGTTCTGGAGTACTCGGAGGACCCGCTCGTCTCCTCCGACATCGTGGGCAACCCCGCCTCGTCGATCTTCGACTCGGCCCTCACCCGCGTCGACGGCCGCCACGTCAAGGTGGTCGCGTGGTACGACAACGAGTGGGGGTTCTCGAACCGCGTGATCGACACGCTCGAGTTCCTCGCCGCCGGCTGACCGGCCGGCAATGTCTCTGAGCGCTCTGGTCGGCCGAACTGGTCGACCAGAGCGCTCAGTTCACAACGGGTGTGCGGTGACTAGTGGCCCGCGTCCCTCAACTCGCCGACCAGGCGCGCTGTTGCGGGTGCCGGTACCGCGTGGCGTTCGGCGGCTCGGAGCAACGCTCCGCCGATCGCGTCCAGTTCGAGGGGCCGGCCGGCCTCGGCGTCGCGTTGCATGGACGACTTGGTGGCGGGCGGGAAGGCGTCGTAGCGCGCGAGGGCCGCGGTCGGGTCGGCGGGGCCGCCGCAGGCGCGGCTGACGGCTGCCGTCTCCTCGACCAGGGACGTCAACTCCTCGCGGTGGTGCGTGCGTACGTCGCCGAGGGGGAGGGCGTGGCGGGTGGTGAGGAGGGCGAACGGGGCCAGGAAGGACATCTTCGCCCAGAGGGCCGCCGTCTCGTCCGGGAGGACGCGGGTGGTGGGGCCGGCCGCGTCCAGAGCGTGCGCGAGGGCTTCGAGGCGGTCGCGGGGGACGGCGTCGCCCGTCAGGTCGATCTCCGCGAAGGGGCTCGTGTGCTCGATCTTCCCGGGCGCCACGCGGGTCGACTCGACGCGGATGACGGCGGGGGCGACGCGGTCCGGGCGGTAGTGGGCGCGGAGGGTCTCCGGGTGTTCGACGCCGTTCAGGAAGGGGACGATCAGGGCGTCGCCGAGCGCTGTGCGCGGGGCGCGGGCCAGGGCCGCGGCAAGGGCGGTGGCCTTGACCGTGATCAGGCAGGCGTCGACGGGTTCACCGAGTTCGGTGTCCGCCTCCACCTGAGCCGTGAAGTCCCCGAAACGGCCGCTGCGGACCTGGATTCCGGTCGTACGCAGCGCCTTGGCCGTTTCGTCGCCGGCCAGGCAGATGACACGGTGCCCGGCCCTGGACAGCAGCGCGGCGAGCAGGCCGCCTATGCCGCCCGGGCCCAGTATCGCCACCGTGAGTCGGTCGTTCGCCGTCGTGCGATGCGCCGTCATGCGGCTCCTCTCGTCGGTCGGCCCCTCAGTGGTGGCCGCCTCGGACGTGATCATGGCAGAGAGGGCCCTGTCCGAGGGAGACTGTTGGACATGTGCCGCAGCATCAAGACACTTCGTCCGCCCGCGTTGCCCGAGGAGGCGACGGATGAAGACATCCGCGCCGCCGCCCTGCAGTACGTCCGCAAGGTCTCCGGCTTCCGCGCCCCCGCCGCGCACAACCAGGAGGTCTTCGACCGTGCCGTCGATGTGATCGCCGAAGCCACGGCCGACCTGCTGGCCGGCCTGGAGATCCGGGGACAGGCCGCCCGCCGGGCGAGCTAGGCCCTGTTCGTTTGGATCAGCTCGGCTGCGAGGATCGGTTCCTCCTGGCGGACCCCGGGGGGTGAGCGTGAGCGTCAGTACCGCTGTGCCTTGGCGATCTCGGCCGTCAGGCGTGGCTCGGGAGGCTTGCGGCTGATGGCGAGCGGCTGCGCCCTCTCGCCGGGTTCGAGGTCCTCCGCGCCGACGAACCGGGTCTCGGCGACCTCGCCCTCGGGGTCGCGGAAGTCGACCTGCACCGCGTAGGACGCGGTCTCGTCGGTGCGGTTGGTGATGTTCACGACGACGGCCATCAGACCGCCCGTATCGGCGCGCGGCTTTCCGGTGAGGGACACGTCCGCGGTGGCGTTACCGCGGCCGTCGACGTCCTCGAGTTCCCGCTGGGCGGCCTGGTTGGCCCGTATGATCTCCGCCGACACGGATGCCTCGAACTCCGAGGCGCGGGCGGAGGCGGAGGAGGCTGCGGCGGAGGCCCGCTCGCGGGCGGACGCCTCGAGCGAGGAGAGGGCGGTGGCGGCCGTGCCGGAGAACGAGGCCGTATCGGGGGGCGTGGGGGTCGGCCTGGGGGAGGCGGCGCCGTCGCCGCCGCCGTCGTCCCCACCGCACGAGACCAGCGTCGCGGCACCCGTGGCCGCGACGAGCAGTCCGGCCAGGCGGTGCGCACGCGGGCGCGCCGGGAGGGTCTCGTCGCCTTCGGTGCGCGGGCAGCCATGCCAGGGGTCTCTTTCCTCGCGGCGGCGGGGCGAGTCGGACGCGAACCGGTCGAGCGACCTGATTGATGTCTACATCGATATCGGCCTGAATCGAAGTGGACGACCTAGTAGGCGGTGTTTGCCCCAGTTGTGTGGGATCCATCGTGCACGTGCTGTGCCCATGTGGCCACTCAACGTCAAGGAGTTCTACGCCGGCCTGCGCCGCACCAGGTACGTCGCCACCGCTCCCGCACCGAACAGCGCCCCCACCGACACCGCCGTCGCCAGCCACGTCGCGCCCAGCCACTGGGCGCCGAAGTAGCCGAGGGCCACGCTGTAGACGGCCCAGGCGAGGCCGGCCAGGGCGGACCAGGGGAGGAAGTCGCGCGGGCTGCGGTGGGTGGCGCCGGCGCCGAACGAGACGACCGAGCGGCCGGCGGGGGCGAAGCGGGCCAGTACCACCAGGGCGCCGCCGCCTCGGGCGAGGGCTGTGCCGAGACGTTCCTGCGCCGATGTCAGGCGGCTGGAGCGGGCGATCGCCCGGTCGAGGCGGGCGCCGCCGCGCCAGGCGAGGCGGTAGGCGACCAGGTCGCCAAGGACGGAGGCCGTCGCCGCGCAGAGCGTCAGGGCCAGGATGTCGGGGACCTCGCCGGGGACCTGGCCGGTCGCCGCCCCCGAACCGGCGGCCGCCGCCGTCGCCGCCGTGATCACCAGCACGCCGCTGGGCAGCACCGGTACGAACACGTCCAGCAGGACCGACAGGCCCACCACCGCATAGATCCAAGGGCTCGCTGTCAGCGAACCCACGTCCTCGAGACCCTCGAGCACCGCAACTCCCCGTGTTTCCCCCCGTGGCCAGACCGTGCCGCGACGTCGCGGGGGAGCGGCAGGGGCGGCCTATGACAGCCATACAGCGTACGCCGGGGCTGTGACGGGAGGTTCATCGGGGGCGCGTGTGTTCGGCACAGCATGTTCACACGGCTGCGGCGAAGCGGATATCGCAGCCGAGCGGCCGAAGCGAACGGCGCCTGAAGCGGACGGCGCCTGAAGCGGACGGCGCCTGAAGCGGACGGCGCCTGCCGCGTGAGCCGCGGGGCAGGCGCCGTAGCGCGCGAGCGGTGACCGTCGGGCCGTCGGGCTGTCAGGCCGTGACCGGCGTCTGGTCCGGCGCCGTCCTGCGCTGCGTGCCGGAGCGCTTGGCGAACAGGCGGTCCAGGCCGAAAGCGCCGGAGCCGGTGAAGATCAGCAGGAACATGGCCCAGCAGTACATCGCGGCACCCTCGCCGCTGTTCTCGATGGGCCACAGCCCCTCGGGCTGGTGGACCTTGAAGTACGCGTAGGCCATGGCGCCGGAGGCGATCAACGCGGCTATGCGGGTGCCGAGGCCGAGCAGGACCAGGCTGCCGCCGACGAGCTCGATGACGGCCGCGTACCAGTTGGGCCAGGCGCCCGTCGCGGCGGTGCCGCCCTTGCCGTCGACGCCGCCGAAGGCGCCGAAGAGGGACATGGCGCCGTGGCAGGAGAAGAGCAGGCCGACGACGATGCGGAACAGGCCGATGGCATAAGGCTGGGCGCGGTTGAGGCGTCCGGTCATGTGGGGGACTCCCTCGGTCTGAGGTCTACCGGTCCGATGAGGGACGGACGGTGTGGGGACGGATACTGATCGGTAGGCCCCACGTTAGGTTGACCTAATCAACACTTGCAAGTTCAACATTCGGCCATCCCGCAGCCTCGGCGTCCCCTCCAGGCCCAGGAGCAGCCGCACGTAGCACCGCTCTCGCCACCGCATCCGCGTCCGAAAGAGTGACCGAATCCACACCCGGCCGCGCCCCGGCCGCCGTCACCCAGTGCACGCCCTCCGTGGGCACCCCGAACGCGAACCGCCGTTCGTGCGCGCGGCCCTGACGGTCAATCAGACAGTACGGCCGCTCTGTTACGTCCAGTCCACCCGTTTCGTAACCATCGACGGCGTGCGGTCGGCACTGCCCGGTCTTCAGCAGCCGCGCCAGCAGTTCGTCGGCGCTGCGGCGCAGGTCCGGTTCCGGCAGCCGCGCCTCGACGAGGGTCGTCACCCGCACCGCCGAGCCCGGCACCTCGGGGGAGTGCGCCAGCCACGCACCCTGCTCCTCCCGCACCTCCAGCCGCGGGCCGAGCACTTCCACCACACCCGCCTCGATCAGGGCCGCCAGCTCCTCCACGCGCCGCCGAGGTGGGCCGATGGAGAGGAAGGCGTTGAGCGGGGTGTACCAGCGGTCCAGGTGGTCCCGGCGGGAGGTGCCGGTGAGGCCGCCGTGGTCGACGACGAGCCGCAGTTCGTTGCGCAGGTCGCGCAGCACGTCGAGGGCCGACTTCAGCGGGCCGTGCACATTGCCCCGCGCGGCCTGGGCCGCGTCCTCGTGCAGATACGCCAGCAGCCAGTCGCGCCACTGCCCAGGATCCGCGAAGCCGCATCCCGCGTACGGCCTGGACACCCGGTCCCAGCTCCAGCGCTCACGCTCCGGGACGCCGAACTCGTCGAGCAGCAAAGCCTCCTGGGGGTCTCGGTGCGGGACGGAGAGGAAGCGTTCGGTGAAGGCCGCCCGCTGCCGCGTCTCCGTTATCAGCGCCGCGTAGTACACGGTCTCCACCTCCTTCGCCACCAGCGGCCATATCTCCGCGAGGAAGTCCGGCGCCTCGCCCGAGTCCGCCCGCTTGCGGAAGCCGGCGATCACGTCGGGCGTCAGGACGAGCGGGAGGTGGCGGCCGTACGCCCCCTTCGCGTTGTCGCCGCGTGCCTGGTACGGGATGCCGCGCCGCGAACCGGCGTACAGGCGCGGCTCGTTGCCGGAAGAGACGTAGCGCAGACCCCGGCCACCCTCGGCGTGGACGAAGCTGCCGCCACGGCCTGTCGTCAACAGGGCCATGTGATCGAAGAAGTTGAGGCCCAGCCCGCGCAACAGCACCGGTTCGCCGGGCGATACGCAGGACAGGTCGACGTCGGCCGGGTTCGCGGGCGGCACGTAGTGCAGGCCGTGGCGTTCGGCGTACCCGGCGAGGTGGTGCTGGGTTGCGTCGGCGGCCGTCGGCAGGTGCCCCTGGGCGAGGACCACGGCGGACAGGCCGGCCAGTACACGGCCGTCGTCGAGGGTGAGGGCCTGGCTGCCGTCAGGGGCGTCGTCGAGACGTACGGCACGGGTCGCGTACGTCTCGATGTGCACCGTGGGTGGCGCCTCGCGGACGACCGTCGCGAACACCCACTCCAGGTACCGGCCGTAGTGGGCGCGGGTCGGGTACTCGTCCGGGCCCAGTGCGCCGGCCGCCCAGTCGTACAGGCTTGGGCCGGGCCGGATCGGGCCCGAGCAGTCCACGCTCTCGTCGGTGAACAGCGTGACCTGCGAGGACACCGTGTTCATCAGCAGCTCGGGCGACTGGGCGGTGCGCCAGACCCGCCCCGGGCCGGGCGGTGCCGGGTCGATCACATGGACCGTGAGACGCGCCCCGGGCAAAAGGAGTTCGGGAGCGGAGGCGCACAGGCGTTCCAGGACGCTGGTGCCGCGGGGGCCGGCGCCGACCAGGGCGACGGAGACCGTCGGGGAGTCCGGGGTCGGCGCGGAGGGCGGTGCGGACAAAAGGGTGACTCCCGGGCGTGTGGGGCGCATTGGAGCGAACCGCCGGGTGGAAGCGGACGGTCCGGCTCATCATGCCGTCGGGAGCGGGGTGAACCGCGCCTTGGGGCGGGTGAGTGTGGGATGCATCACGAACATCACGTGCGTCACGTCACGTGAGGGTCCCTATGCGGTGAAACCGGCTGTTCAAGGGGCGAGTTCGGACTCCGAGACCGTCCGCAGTCGTGCCCGCGCACCCTGCGCCCCCGCCGGTGCCCCGGCACCCTCGGCCCCCGCCGCCCCACGCACCGCCCGCGCCTGCTCCAGCCGCAGCCGGGCCGAACGCCCCCGCAGGGTCAGCGTCATGAGCTGGTTGCCGAACCAGGGCCCGCCCGTCCGGCGCCAGTCGATCGGCGGCTGGGGACAACCGCCGTGGCCCGCGAACCTCCGTCCGAGCCAGCGGCCCGCACCGCTCCAGCCGAAGCGGAAGCCGAGCCGGATCGCCGCATGGATGGCGTTGTGCACGGGCGAGCAGGTCAGCTGCAGGACACGGGCTTCGGGCCCGCGGCCGTCCGGCCAGGTCGGCTCGGCGACGTACGCGTGGTGCACGTCGCCCGACAGCACGCACACCGTCGCCGGCGCCTGTGCCCCCGACCCCGCCTCGGCGATCAGCTCCGTCAGCGCGTCGAAGGACGACGGGAAGGCCGCCCAGTGCTCCAGATCGGCCCGCCGCCGCAGATCCTCCCCGAAGCGCGCCCAGCGCTCGCCGCGCTCGCCCCGGCACAGCGAGGCGTTCCACGCCTCGGCGTCGTGCACCAGGTGCGGGAGCAGCCACGGCAGGGACGTACCGATGAGGAGGTGGTCGTACGAACCGCGGTCGTCGAGCGCCTGCTCCCGCAGCCACCGCGCCTCGCCCGGATTGAGCATGGAGCGCGCACCCTCGTCGAGGACACGAGCCGCCCGGGTGTCCACCATCAGCAGCCGGACGCGGCCGAAGTCGCGCCGGTAGCTCCAGCGGACGGAGGCAGGATCGGCGTCCGCCTTGCAGGCGAAGGAACGCAACAGGTCGGTGCCGTCGGCGGTTTCGCGTACGGCGGCGTAGAGCGGGTCGGTGGCCAGCTCGTGCGGCGACAGGTTTCCGAGGTGCTGATGGACCCAGTACGACATCAGACCGCTGAGCAGCCGCTCACGCCACCAGCTCGTCTCCCGCATGTCGGCGAGCCAGGCGGCCGAGGTGTTCCAGTCGTCGATGACGTCGTGGTCGTCGAAGATCATGCAGCTGGGCACGGTGGACAGCAGCCAGCGCACCTCGGGGTCGAGCCAGGACTCGTAGTACAGCCGGGTGTACTCCTCGTAGTCCGCGACCTCGTCGCCCGGCGGCTCGCTCAGGTCGCGGCGCGCGGCCAGCCAGCGACTGGTCGCCTTGGAGGTCTCGTCGGCGTACACCTGGTCGCCCAGCAGCACCAGCACATCCGGCCGCTCACCGTCCGGCTCGGCGGCGATCCGCGCGGCCAGCGTGTCCAGGGCGTCCGGTCCGACCGGGTCCGGCTCACCGGCGGGCGGCGCGGCCCAGCGGCAGGAGCCGAAGGCGAGGCGGACGGGGTCGCCGTCGGCGGGGGTGCGGATGAGGGAGGGCGGGAAGGGGGAGTCGGGCAGCGGCCACACCCGGGCGCCGTCGAGGAGGACCTCGTAGGACTGCGCTGTGCCGGGCGTGAGGCCCGTCACCGGGATCAGGGCGTAGTGATGGCCTGCGACCTGGAAGGTGTGGGACGCGCCGTGTGCGCCGTCCACGCCGCGCACCTCGGCCGTGCACGGACGGCTCGCCTCGACCCACACGGTCGCGGACGAGCCGTCGGCGTACCTCAGCAGTGGACCAAGCTGCAGTTCGGCCACGTGATCGCCCTCCTCCGTCGCCCCGTACGGTACGGAACGACGGAGGGGAACGGGGAGGTTCCGCAGATCACGGTTTGCCGAACTCCGGCGGTACCGCGTCGGTGCTGCCTCAGTGCTCCGTCAGCAGCCGGCGAGGTAGTTCGTCAGGGCGGACTTCTCGGCCGAGTCGACCGACAGGCCGTAGTAGTACTTCACCTGCACCCAGGCGCGCACGTAGGTGCAGCGGTAGGCCGTGCGCGACGGCATCCAGGTGGCCGGGTCCTGGTCGCCCTTGGCCTGGTTGACGTTGTCGGTGACGGCGATCAGCTGCGGGCGGGTCAGGTCGTTGGCGAAGGACTGGCGCCGCGAGGTGGTCCAGCTGTCGGCGCCGGAGTCCCAGGCCTCGGCCAGCGGGACCAGGTGGTCGATGTCGACGTCGGAGGCGGCGGTCCAGGTGGCGCCGTCGTAGGGGGAGTACCAGCTGCCGCTGGTGGCGGCGCAGGAGGAGTCGGTGACGACGCCCGAGCCGTCGCGCTTGAGGACGGTCTCACGGGTGTTGCAGGCGCCGGACTGGGTGATCCAGTGCGGGAAGAGGTCGCGGTCGTAGCCGGTGCGGTCCTCGGTGGCCACGGTGAGCTGGGCGAGGTAGCTGCGGGCGGTGGCGCCGCTGACGGGGGTGGGGAGCGCGGCAGAGGCGGTCGGAGCGTTGAAAAGCGCGACGGAGGCTATGAGGCCGCTGAGGGCCGCGAGTATGCTGACCCGTCGACGCGCGTAGAACTTCGACATGCTAACTCCCTTGGGAGGTGGGGGTGTTGGCGTGCGAGCGAAGGAATGCTCGCCGCGCCACATTTCGGGGAGGTGTGCGTTGAGTGAGAAGTTAGTGACGCGTTCATGACACGACAAGGTTGAGTGCCGGACTTTCTTTCTCTGAATCGGTGAGCGGCCTCGCGTAGGATGGGCGGCGCAGAAGGGGAGTAGCTCTTCGCCGGACCGTCGACATACTGCTCAGCTCGTCTGAGCCGGCGCCCGGAGGCGGACCTCGTATCCGAGGTCGGCCAGCGAGACCTTCGGCAAGCAGTGCACGCCCGTGCCGTTCGGTACGGGTGCCGAGTGTGCTGCCGTGCCGAGGTGTCGCAGCGCAGTGACAGTGCTCTCGGTGGGGCAGCCCGACCGATTGAGGAACCTTGATCAGCTTTACCGTGACGGCGGTCGTCTTCGGCGTCGTCTTCCTCGCCGAACTGCCCGACAAGACCGCGCTCGCCGGGCTCGTCCTCGGCACCCGCTACCGCGCCTCGTACGTCTTCGCCGGCGTCGCCGCCGCGTTCGCCGTGCATGTCGCGCTGGCCGTGGCGGCCGGCAGTGTACTGACGCTGCTGCCGCACCAGCTCGTGCAGGCGCTCACCGGTGTGCTCTTCCTCGGTGGCGCCGCGGTGCTGCTGATGAAGAAGGACGAGGACGAGACGGAGGTCCGCAAGCCGGAGAACCAGTCCTTCTGGAAGGTGTCCGGCGCCGGGTTCATGCTCATCCTGGTCGCCGAGTTCGGTGATCTGACGCAGATCATGACGGCGAACCTGGCCGCCCGCTACGACGATCCGCTGTCGGTCGGGATCGGTGCGGTGCTGGCGCTGTGGAGCGTGGCGGCGATCGGCATCGTCGGCGGGAAGGCCCTGATGCGGCGCGTGCCGCTGAAGCTGATCACCAAGGTGGCGGCGCTGCTGATGCTCGGGCTGGGCCTGTGGAGCCTGTGGGAGGCGATCGCCGGCTGAACTGTCGGTGAATGGTTCACGGAGGCGGTGGCGCGGAGGGGGTCACGTTTTGTACCGTGGGGGAACAAAGTGGTTCCCGCCTGTTTTCCCTGACCGGCGGGCGGGACCACCTTGTCCCTCCGGGGACCACCTTGTCCCTCCGGGGGCCACCCCTGTTCCCCGCGCCCCTCGCCCTGGAGCTGCCGATGTCGGCCACCACCACGCCCACCACGCCCACCGTGCTCACCGCCCGTGCCCTCCTGCTCGACATGGACGGCACCCTCGTGAACTCCGACGCCGTCGTGGAACGGATCTGGCGTCGCTGGGCCGAGCGCAACGGGCTGGACGGCGACGAGGTGATGAAGGTCGTCCACGGGCGGCAGGGGTACGCCTCGATGGCCCTGCTGCTGCCCGACCGGCCGATGGAGCAGAACCACGCCGACAACGCCCGCATGCTCGCCGAGGAGACGGCGGACGTGGCGGGCGTGGTGCCGATTCCCGGGGCGCCGGAGTTCCTGGCCTCCCTGCGGGGGCTTCCGCATGCGCTCGTGACGTCTGCCGATGTGCCGCTCTCCACGGCGCGGATGGCTGCCGCCGGGCTGGAGCAGCCGGACGTGCGGGTCACCGCGGAGTCGGTGGGCGCCAGCAAGCCCGATCCGGAGGGCTTCCTGAAGGGCGCCGCCGAGCTCGGGATCGCGCCGCAGGACTGCATCGTCTTCGAGGACTCGGGCGCGGGGATCGAGGCGGGGCGCGCCGCGGGGATGCGGGTCGTCGGGGTGGGGCCCCGTGCCGGGTTCCACGGACCGGATGCGCTGGTCCCGGACTTGCGCGAGGTGCGGGTCGAGGCTTTGGAGGACGGGACGATGCGGGTGTACGTCGGCTAGGGAGCGGCTGCCATGCCGGTGCTGCAGCCCCCTCAGGGGCGCGGGGAACTGCGCGACCAGCCATGCACGGCCTGCAGCCGCCATCGGGCCCGTAGTCCCGAACTCTTTGGCGAAACCAGCCTCGCAGCGATGCCGCCGGCCTGGCGTCCCGGCCCCGGCCTGGCGTCCGGCCTGGCGTCCCGGCCCCGGCCTCGCGTCCGGCCTGGCGTCCCGGCCCCGGTCTCGCGTCCGGCCTGGCGTCCCGGCCCCGGTCTCGCGTCCGGCCTGGCGTCCCGGCCCCGGTCTCGCGTCCGGCCTGGCGTCCCGGCCCCGGTCTCGC
>NZ_JBIBBC010000003.1:340035-678237 GCF_042900345.1 Streptomyces sp. NPDC012935 | reverse complement strand
GGCCCGACCGGCCCACCGGGCCCGACCGGCCCACCGGGCCCGACCGGCCCACCGGGCCCGACCGGCCCACCGGGCCCGACCGGCCCACCGGGCCCGACCGGCCCACCGGGCCCCGCGGCCAGGCCGGCCTCCCCGGCTCCCCCTCCTCCCGTGCCCCCTGCTCACCCATGCCACGACCGCCACAGCGCCGCATACGCCCCGTCCGCCCTGACCAACTCGTCGTGGCTGCCCAGCTCGCTGATTCGGCCGTTTTCGACGACGGCGATGACGTCCGCGTCGTGGGCGGTGTGGAGGCGGTGGGCGATGGCGACGACGGTGCGGCCGTCGAGGACGCGGGCGAGGGAGCGTTCCAGGTGGCGGGCCGCGCGGGGGTCGAGGAGCGAGGTCGCCTCGTCCAGGACCAGCGTGTGCGGGTCGGCCAGTACCAGACGGGCCAGCGCGATCTGCTGGGCCTGGGCGGGAGTGAGCGCGAACCCGCCCGAGCCGACCTCGGTGTCCAGGCCGTCGTCGAGGGCACGGGCCCACGCGTCCGCGTCGACCGCGCCCAGCGCCGCCCACAGCTCGGCGTCGGTCGCGTCGGTGCGGGCCAGCAGCAGGTTGTCGCGCAGGGAGCCCACGAACACGTGGTGCTCCTGGTTGACCAGGGCCACGTGGGAGCGGACCCGCTCGGCGGTCATCCGGGACAGTTCGGCGCCGCCGAGGGTGATCCGGCCGTCCCGGGGCGCATAGATGCCCGCGAGCAGCCGGCCCAGGGTCGACTTGCCGGCACCCGAGGGGCCGACCAGCGCCAGCCTGGTGCCGGGCGCGACCTCGAGGGAGACCTTGCGCAGCACGTCCACGCCCTCCAGATAGCCGAAGTGCACCCGGTCGGCGTGCACGTCGCGGCCGTCGGGGGTCAGCAGGGCGTCCCCGGCGTCCGGCTCGATGTCCCGGACCCCGACCAGCCGGGCCAGCGACACCTGGGCCACTTGCAGCTCGTCGTACCAGCGCAGGATCAGCCCGACCGGGTCGACCAGCATCTGGGCGATCAGCGCACCCGTCGTCAGTTGGCCGACCCCGATCCAGCCCTGCAGGACGAACACCCCGCCGATGATCAGAACGGAGGCGAGCACGGTCACATGAGTGACGTTGATGACCGGGAAGAGCACGGACCGCAGCCAGAGCGTGTAGCGCTCCCACGCCGTCCACTGCTTGATCCGCAGTTCCGACAGCTCGACCCGGCGTCCGCCGAGGCGGTGGGCCTCGACGGTGTGCCCGGCGTCCACGGTCTCGGCGAGCGCGGCGGCCACGGAGGCGTATCCGGCGGCCTCCGAGCGGTAGGCGGCGGGCGCCCGCCTGAAGTACCAACGGCAGCCGATCACCAGCAGCGGCACCGCGAGCAGCACGGCGGCGGCGAGCGGTGGCGCGGTGACGACGAGCCCGCCCAGCAGCAGGACGGCCCACACGACACCGATCGCCAGTTGAGGCACGGCCTCACGCATCGCGTTGGCCAGCCGGTCGATGTCCGTCGTGATCCGGGACAGCAGGTCACCGGTCCCGGCCCGCTCCAGGACACCTGGCGGCAGGCCGACCGAACGTACGAGGAAGTCCTCGCGCAGGTCGGCCAGCATCCGCTCGCCGAGCATCGCGCCGCGCAGCCGCACCTGCCGGACGAACACGGCCTGGATGAGCAGCGCGACCGCGAACAGGCCGATGGTGAGCTCCAGATGCAGCTCACGAGTGCCGGTACCGGGGTCGTCCGACACCCGCTCCACCAGCCCGCCCAGCAGCCACGGCCCCGCCATCGAGGCCACCACGGCGACCGTGTTGACGACGACGAGGAGCACGAAGGCACGGCGGTGCCGACTGAACAACTCGACGACATAGGCGCGTACGGTCGCGGGGGCGCCGACCGGCAGTGTGTTCGCCGTCGTCGGGGCCGCCGGGTCGTACGCCGGTGGCGCAACGCCGATCATGCCGACTCCTCGATCTCTTCCAGTTCCTTCAGGACGTCGTTGAGGGCGGACCCTTCGCGCAGTCCGCTCTGGCGGGCGGCCTTTTCGGGCAGTGCCTCGTCGCCGGCCGCCTCATCGTCGGTCTCCCGGGTCACGACGGCTCGGTACTGCGGCTCGGCGTGGACCAGTTCGCGGTGCATGCCGACCGCCGCGACCTCGCCCTCGTGGACGAGTACGACCCGGTCGGCGCGGTCCAGGAGCAGCGGCGACGAGGTGAACACCACGGTCGTGCGCCCCGCCCGCAGGTTCCGCACGCCCTCCGCGATCCGGGCCTCGGTGTGCGAGTCGACGGCCGAGGTCGGCTCGTCCAGGACGAGCACCTCCGGGTCCGTGATCAGCGACCGGGCGAGCGCGATGCGCTGGCGCTGGCCGCCGGACAGGGACCGGCCGCGCTCGGTGATGCGGGCCTCCATCGGGTCCTCGGTGTCGAGCGATCCCTGGACCAGTGCCGCGAGGACGTCCTCGCACTGCGCTGCCGCGAGCGCCTCCTCGGGGCCGACGTCCCCCGACCTGGGTACGTCGAACAGCTCGCGCAGTGTCCCGGAGAGCAGCACGGGGTCCTTGTCCTGCACGAGGACGGCCGTACGGGCGTTGTCGAGCGGCAACTCGTCGAGCGGTACACCGCCCAGGAGTACCGAGGCGCCCTCCTCCGAGGGGTGTCCGCCCAGCCGCTCGGCCAGCCGGCCCGCCGCGTCCGGGTCGCCGCACACCACGGCGGTGAGTTGGCCGGCGGGGGCGAGCAGCCCGGTGGCCGGGTCGTACAGATCCCCGGAGGGCATCTCGGACCCCTCGCGGGACCCGTCGGTGTCGGTGACCCGCTCCAGCGACAGCACACGCGCGGCCCGCCGGGCCGACGGCCGGGAGAAGGAGTAGGCCATCGCGATCTCTTCGAAGTGGCGGAGCGGATAGGTGAGGATCATGACCGAGCTGTAGACGGTGACCAGTTCGCCGACTGTGACCCTCCCCTGGCGGGCCAGGTGGACGCCGTACCAGACCACCGCGATCAGCAACAGCCCTGGCAGCAGCACCTGGATCGCCGAGATCAGGGACCACATCCGGGCGCTGCGCACGGCCGCATGGCGTACCTCCTGCGAGGCGCGGCGGTAGCGGTCGAGGAAGAGTTCCTCGCCTCCGATGCCGCGCAGGACACGCAGACCCGCGACGGTGTCGGAGGCCAGCTCGGTCGCGCGGCCCGCCTTCTCGCGCTGGAGGTCGGCCCGCCGGGTCGCCCGGGGCAGCAGCGGCAGCACGGCGACCGCCAGCAGGGGCAGCCCCACGGCGATCACCACACCGAGCGCGGGCTGGTAGACGACCAGGCCGACGCAGACCACCACGAGGGTGACCGCCGCTGCCGTGAACCGTGACCAGGCCTCGACGAACCAGCCGATCTTCTCGACGTCACCGGTGGAGACGGCCACGACCTCACCGGCCGCGACGCGCCGGGTCAACGCCGAGCCCAGCTGGGACGCCTTGCGGGCCAGGACCTGCTGGACGCGGGCGGCTGCGGTGATCCAGTTGGTGACGGCGGTGCGGTGCAGGAAGGTGTCGCCGAGCGCGTTCCCGACGCAGCACAGGGCCAACAGACCGCCTGCGAGGGCGAGTTGGGTGCCGGAGCGGTCGATGACGGCCTGTACGGCGACGCCGACGCAGAACGGCAGCGCGGAGACGGACAGGAAGTGCAGCAGCCCCCAGGCCAGGGCCTTCAGCTGTCCGCCCAGCTGGTTCCGGAAGAGCCACCACAGGAATCGGGGACCCGAGCGTGCGTCCGGCACACCTGGATCGGGATACGGAAGGTCTTGAATCTGCATGACGTCCCAGTGGCTCGTGTCAGTGGGGGATCAGGGATGGGATGGGGATGGGGTGCGGTTCGGGTGCCGATGCGTGGAGCGGGCAGCGCTCGGCGGATCGGCGCCGCGGAGCAGCAAACCGTGACAGATTCGCGTCGTAGCGTGGCCGGACGCAAGCGGTTTTCCCGGCCGCCGCACAGATTCGGCTGCTGCTCCCACCCCGAGAAGCGTTGCGGCTCCCGCTTGCCGGTCCGGCCTACGAGGAGCGTTGCGGCTCCCGCTTGCCGGCCCGGCCCGGGAAACCGTTGTGGCTCCCGCCCCCGCCCCGACCCCGGTGCGACCATGGACCGATGCGGAATGGCGGACCACGGCGAGCCAGGGTCGCGGCGGCAGCCCTCGGCTCCCTCCTTACGGCCCTGACGGCCTTGACGGCCCTGACAACCCTGACCGCCTGCGGCGGCCCGCAGCACGGCGCCGGTTCAGGCGGCGGCAAGGCTGCGCCCACCCGACCGGCCACCACAGTGGACCCGACGCGTATCCCCGGCGTCGGCGACCGATGGCAGCGCCGCATTCCGGCCGAGTCGCGTCAGGTGGTGGCGGTCTACGGCGATGGCAAGAACTCCCCGGACTCCACGGTCGCGCTCTACACCAAGCGCGGCTCCGCCTGGGACCGCATCCGCAGCTGGCCCGCGCACAACGGCAAGAAGGGCTGGACCACCGACCACCATGAGGGCGACGACCGTAGCCCCGTGGGGGTGTTCACGCTCAGCGACGCGGGCGGAATTCTGAGAAACCCCGGGTCCAAGTTGCCGTACACGCAGTCAGCTGCCTTCGCCGCGCCGCGCTGGTGGGCGAAGTCGTACTGGCACGACTTCGACTATGTCATCGCCATCGACTACAACCGTGTCAAAGGGACCCCGCCCAACGACCCCACCCGCCCCGAGGGTCAGAGCAAGGGCGGCAGCATCTGGCTGCACATGGACCACGGCAGCGGCACGTCGGCCTGCGTCAGTCTGTCCGGATCGGCGATGGAGTACCTGCTGCGCACGATCGACCCCGATCGGCATCCCGTGGTGGTGATGGGGGACAGGGCAGACCTGAAGCGCCCGCACTGACGCGGTAGGCGTCATTGCGGAGGTTGCCCGAGTCGCCGTAGAACACCGGCCATGAAGAGACGGATCGCCATGTCCATGCTCGTGGGAGCGACCCTCCTGGCGAGCACCCTCCTCGGAGCGAGCCCCGCCCTCACGGCCCAACCCGCCCTCGCGGCCCGACCCGCCCTCTCGGCCCAATCCGTCCCCGTGGCCCAACCCGTCGGTGCCGGCACCGACGCCCCCACCGACGTCCCCGCCGAGTTCGGCACCGACTGGCACGACCCCCTCACCGCCGCCCCGCCCGTCACCAAACCCTCCGGCAAGTCCTGCCAAGTCACCGTCGCCGAGGCACAGTTCCGCGACTTCACCCCGTACAAGGGCACCTACACACCGCCCGAAGGCTGCGGCGACAGCTGGAGCAAGGTCGTGCTGCGGATGGACGGCAAGGTCAAGGGACGCCAGTTCGACCGGCTCGGCCATCTGCAGGTCGGCGGGGTCGAGGTCTTCCGTACGTCGACCCCCGAGCCGTCACCGGACGGGATCGAGTGGTCCGTGGAGAAGGACGTCACGCGCTACAGCGACACCTTCCGCCGCAGCCAGGACGTCGAGATGCTCATCGGGAACGTCGTCGACGACACATACACCGGCGTCATCGACGTCAAGGTCACGTTGACGTTCTACGCCGGGCGCCCCGTCGCCGGCACCCCCGATCGCGTCCTCATCCTCCGGGACGGCACGCTCACCACCCCGCGCAACAGTGAACGCATCGTCGCCGAGGTGTACGCCACCGGCTCCGGCGGCGGCTGCGAGGAGTTCTGGTACCTGTCGGCGCCCGAGCCGGCGCCGTACTCCTGCAAGGCAACCGGTGGTCCCTACCGGGAGGTGCAGATCAAGGTCGACGGGCAACTCGCCGGAATCGCCGCGCCGTTCCCGCACGTCTGGACAGGAGGCTGGTCCAACCCCTTCCTCTGGTACGTCACTCCGGGACCGCGAGCCTTCGACGTCAAGCCGATCGAGTACGACCTGACGCCGTTCGCGGGTCTCCTCAACGACGGGCGGTCGCACCGCGTCGAGGTCTCCGTCGTCGGAGTTCCGGAGGGACAGAGCGGCTGGAGCGCACCCGTGAACGTCCTTGTCCGGCAGGACGCGAAGCGCACACACGTCACCGGCAGGCTCACCGCGCACAAAGTCGGCGACCTCGCCAACTCCTCGACCTACACGCCTGGTTCGGAGCACCGGGTGGACACCGAGGGTGGTCACCGACTGACCGTCGCCGGATACGTCGACACCTCGCACGGCCGGGTGACGACCACCGTGCGCCGGTCGCTCGCGAACAGCTCCGCGCACCGCTGGACCGACGGCGAGAACGCGGATGCCCTCGACGCCACCTGGACGGACGACCAGTCGTTGACCGTCGACGGACGCGGACCCGCCCGGACGACGCGTACACAGCGGACGTACACCATGGACGGCTCGATCACGATCGGCGCGGACGACCGGCTGCGTACCGTGCTGACCCTCGGTGACCGGGCCGCGGTCGTGACGACCGAAGGCGGGCGGCGGACCGCATGGGCGTGGCTCGACGACACCGTCGAGGGCGACGCCGCATGGACGTTGAACGTGCCGCGCGATCAGCGCCACGCGGTCGGCACGACGAGCGAGCGCTATCGGCTGTACGGATCGGGCGGCTCAGGCGGCTCAGGCGGCTCGGGCGGCTCGGGCGGCTCGGGCGGCTCACGCGGCTCGGACGGCTCGGACGGCTGTTACGACCGCTCCGTCACCAGCGTCCAAGGGGTGCTCACCGAGGATCGCAGGGACTGTTGAGGCCGGTCGCCAGGGGCTGTTGAGGCCCGGTCGTCAGGGGCTGTTGAGGCCCGGTCGTCAGGGGCTGTTGAGGCCCGGTCGTCAGGGGGTGTTGAGGACGGTCGTCAGGAGGTGTTTGAGGCGGGTCGGTGGAGGCTGCTGACGGGAGTTGTGTGCGATGCGCCACTCGGGGCGTGATTTACGCGGATGCAACACGGTGCTCTTGTGCGGGACCAACATCACCCGCAAAGTGATCGCCACGGAATGCGCTTTCCGTATGGCAGAAGTCCCGCCCCGGCTTCTGTGTGCCACCGTCCCCAAGGAGTTCCCGTGCCGCCGTCCGAATCGCCCCTGCCGCGACGCGTCGCACGCACACTGCGTACCTCTCTCTTCGCGCAGGTCGCCTGCGCGCTCGTGCTCGGAATCGTCGTCGGGAAGCTGTGGCCCGGATTCGCCGCGGACCTCCAGCCGCTCGGCGACGGTTTCATCCGGCTCATCAAGACGATCATCTCGCCGCTGGTGTTCTGCGTGGTCGTCGTCGGCATCGCCAAGGCCGGTGATCTGAAGGCGTTCGGCCGGATCGGGCTGAAGGCGCTGATCTGGTTCGAGGTCGCGAGCACGCTCGCGCTGGTCATCGGCCTGCTCGCCGCCAACGTCGTCCAGCCAGGTTCCGGGATGAACGTCGATCCGTCCACGCTCGACGCCTCGGCGGTCGACGCGAAAACGGGCGGCGGGCACCTCCCGACGACGACCGAGTTCGCGCTGGAGGCGATCCCGACCTCGTTCGTCGGGGCCTTCGCGGAGAACTCCCTGCTCCAAGTGCTCGTCCTGGCCTGCCTGGTGGGTGCGGCCCTGCTGCATCTGGGCCACACCAAGGTGCCGCAGGTGCTGCCGGCGATCGAGCAGGCCCAGGAGATCATCTTCGCGGTCGTCGGCTTCGTCATGCGACTGGCCCCGATCGCGGTGTTCGGCGCGATGGCCGTCCTCATCGGCAACTACGGGCTGGGCGTCATCGAGACGTACGGCAAGCTGATCGTCCTGTGCTACGCCGCCGCGGCGCTCTTCATCGCGCTGCTCGCCCTCGCCCTGAAGGTCGTCACCGGGCTCAGCCTCTGGAAGTTCCTGCGCTACATCCGTGAGGAGATGCTGCTCGCGCTCGGCACCGCCTCCACCGAGTCCGTCCTGCCGCGTGTCATGCAGAAGCTGCGCAAGGCGGGCGCCCGCGACGACGCGGTGGGCCTGGTGCTGCCGACGGGCTACTCCTTCAACCTCGACGGAGCCTCGCTCTACCTGTCCATCGGCACGCTGTTCATCGCCCAGGCCGTGGGTGTGGACCTCAGCCTCAGTCAGCAGATCACCGTGGTTCTGGTGCTGATGCTGACCAGCAAGGGCATGGCGGGCATCCCCGGCTCGGCCTTCCTCGCCCTGTCCGCGACCGCCTCCTCGCTGGGTGCCATCCCGGCCGGAGCCGTCGCTCTGCTCCTCGGCGTGGACCGCATCATGGACTCGATGCGCGTGGTCACCAACCTGCTCGGCAACTGCGTCGCCGTCTTCGCGGTCTCCCGCTGGGAGGGGGCTCTCGACAAGGAGCGGGCGAAGAAGGTGCTGGACGGCGAGATCGTGGTCGAGTTGGACGACGACGGGGAGGAGAAGGCGCAGCTCACGGAGCCGAGGAAGCCGAGGACGCCGGGGGCCGGGTCGCCGGGGACCGGAACGCCGGGTGCCGAGGCTCCGGGACCGGCCGCCCCTGTCGCCGTGCCGGCCCAGGGCACCAAGGAGATGGCCGCCGAGGCCGGCTGAGCCCACCCACCCAGCCACGGTCGCGGCCACCACTCCAGCAGTGCGGAGCGGTGGCCGCGACCGTTTCGCGTGCCCCTCGGCAAGGGCCGCCCACCAGGCTGCCCAGCAACTCCGCTCACCAGGCTGCTCGGCAATTCCGTTCACCGGGCTGCTCGGCAAGACCGCTCACCAGGCTGCCGCAACTCCGCTCACCAGGCTGCTCAGCAAGACCACCCGGCAAGACCGGTCGCCAAGACCACCCGGCAAGACCGGTCGCCAACACCGGTCGGTAAGACCGCTCAACCAGACCGCAAGCAACGCCGCTCAACACCGCCGATCGGCCGCCCCGTCGATCAGAGTGTCCAGCAACTCGCCCAGCACCTCACGCTGTTCGTCCGTCAGCGGCGCCAGGATCTCCTGCGCGGCCGATCGGCGCGCGCCGTGCAGTTCCCGCAGGGCCCCCCGCCCGTCATCGGTGAGCTCGATCCGGATCACCCGCCGGTTCGTAGGATCAGGCACCCGCCGTACCTTCCCGCTCGCCTCCAGCCCGTCGACCAGCGTCGTCACCGCGCGCGGGACCACCTCCAGGCGTTCCGCAAGGTCGGCCATCCGGGGTGGCGAGTCGTAGTGCGCGAGCGTGCGCAGCAGTCGGGACTGGGCCGGGGTGACACCCAGGCCGCACTCGTGCAGGTGGCGTTTCTGGATCCGGTGTACCCGGCGGGTGAAGCGCAGCAGCTGCTCGGCGAGCGGGCCGTCGGGATCGGGGGTGGTCATGCGGGAACAATATCAGGACTACATTCATTGTGAGCATAGGTAACAATGAGCTAAGCTCCGTCAGTCCGCATCACCACACCTCCGTAGGAGCCCATGCACCCCGAGAACGAACCCACCCGCACACCACTCGCCGAGCAGCCCGAGCAGCCCGAGCAGCCCGAGCAGCCCGAGCAGCAGGAACAGCCCCGGCAGGTGCGCCGCATCCTGAAGCTCTTCCGTCCCTACCGCGGCCGCCTGGCCGTCGTAGGCCTCCTGGTCGGCGCGTCGTCGCTGGTCGGCGTCGCCACGCCGTTCCTCCTCAAGGCGATCCTCGACGTCGCCATCCCCCAGGGCCGCACCGGCCTGCTCAGTCTGCTCGCGCTCGGCATGATCCTCAGCGCGGTCCTGACCAGCGTCTTCGGCGTGCTGCAGACCCTGATCTCCACGACGGTCGGCCAGCGCGTCATGCACGACCTGCGCACCTCGGTCTACGGCCGCCTGCAGCGCATGTCCCTCGCCTTCTTCACCCGCACCCGCACCGGCGAGGTCCAGTCCCGCATCGCCAACGACATCGGCGGCATGCAGGCCACGGTCACCTCCACCGCCACCTCCCTGGTCTCCAACCTGACCAGCGTGGTCGCCACGATCGTCGCGATGATCGCCCTCGACTGGCGCCTGACCGTCGTCTCGCTGCTCCTGCTGCCGGCTTTCGTCTGGATCAGCCGCCGCGTCGGCAACGAACGCAAGAAGATCACCACTCAGCGCCAGAAGCAGATGGCCGCGATGGCCGCCACGGTCACCGAATCGCTCTCGGTCAGCGGCATCCTGCTCGGCCGCACGATGGGTCGCTCCGACTCGCTGACCGACGCCTTCGCGGACGAGTCCGAGCGCCTGGTCGACCTCGAGGTGAGGTCGAACATGGCCGGCCGGTGGCGCATGGCCGTCATCACCATCGTCATGGCCGCCATGCCCGCCTTCATCTACTGGACGGCGGGGATGGCCCTTCAACTCGGCGGCCCGCAGGCCTCGATCGGTACGATCGTCGCCTTCGTCTCCCTCCAGCAGGGTCTGTTCCGCCCGGCGGTCAGCCTGTTGTCCACCGGCGTCCAGATCCAGACCTCGCTCGCGCTCTTCCAGCGCATCTTCGAGTACCTCGACCTGCCCATCGACATCACCGAGCGGGAGAATCCCGCTCGTCTCGAGAGCATCAAGGGCGAGATCCGCTTCGAGAACGTCGAGTTCCGGTACGACGGCAAGAGCGGCCCGATCCTGGACGGCATCGACCTCGCCGTCCCGGCCGGCGGCAGCCTCGCGGTCGTGGGCCCGACCGGTGCCGGGAAGTCGACGTTCGGCCACCTCGTGCCGCGGTTGTACGACGTGACCGGCGGCCGCGTCACCCTCGACGGCGTCGATGTGCGCGACCTCGACTTCGATACCCTCGCCCGGGCGGTCGGCGTCGTGTCGCAGGAGACCTACCTCTTCCACGCGTCGGTCGCCGACAACCTGCGCTTCGCCAAGCCGGACGCCACCGACGAGGAACTGCACGCGGCGGCGAAGGCGGCCCAGATCCACGACCACATCGCGGACCTGCCCGACGGCTACGACACGGTCGTCGGCGAGCGCGGCCACCGCTTCTCCGGCGGCGAGAAACAGCGCCTGGCCATCGCCCGCACCATCCTGCGCGACCCGCCGGTCCTCATCCTCGACGAGGCGACCAGCGCCCTGGACACCCGCACCGAACATGCCGTCCAGGAGGCCATCGACGCCCTGTCGGCCAACCGCACCACGGTGACCATCGCGCACCGCCTGTCGACCATTCGGGGCGCTGACCAGATCGTGGTGCTCGATGCGGGGCGGGTGGCCGAAAGCGGCACTCACGAGGAGCTGTTGCAGCGGGACGGGCGGTATGCGGGGCTGGTCCGCCGAGACGCCCAACTGGAGCCGACTGGGTGACGTTATGCCGGGTTTGTGACCATGTGCGGGTTACCGTGCCCGCATGCACATGAACACTCCGTCACGGAGCACGATTCGACTGACGCGCCGGGGCCGTATCGCCCTCATCGCCGCCGGCGCCGTCGTGGCCGGCACCGCCGTGGCGGTGCCGCTGCTGAGCGTGGACGAGGAGAAGGCGAAGCCCACCACGCTCGTGATCCCGGAGGGCTGGCGCGCGAGCCAGGTCTATGCCGCCGTCGACAAGGCGCTCACCCTGCCGGCCGGAACCACGAAGAAATCCCTCGCGAAACTCGACCTCAAACTGCCGAACGACGCCGATGGCAACCCCGAGGGCTACCTCTTCCCGGCGACGTATCCGCTTGAGCGTGACGGGAAGAAGGCGACGCCGGACTCCCTGCTGTCGGCCATGGTCGATACCGCCAACAAGAAGTTCGGCGGCGCCCCGATCGCCGCCGGTGCGCAGCGCAACTCGATGAACGTCTATCAGACGGTCACCATCGCGAGCATCATCCAGGCCGAGGCCAACACCAGGCCCGACATGGGCAAGGTGGCCCGGGTCGTCTACAACCGGCTCGAACGCGGGATGCCGCTGCAGATGGACTCCACCATCAACTACGCGCTGAACCGCTCCACGATCAGGACCACCGAGGCCGACACACGGATCGAGAGCCCTTACAACTCGTACCAGCGCATGGGCCTGCCGCCCACGCCGATCGCCAACCCGGGCGAGGAGGCGATGCGCGCCGCGATCAATCCTGCCGCGGGCGACTGGCTCTACTTCGTCACCGTCAAACCCGGCGACACCCGCTTCACGGCCGACTACTCGGAACACCAGCGCAACGTTGCGGAGTTCAACGCCCAGCAGCAGAAGACGGCGAGTCCGAAGCCGACGAAGTGAGTCGACGGGGGTGTCTTGTGGTGACCCGGCTCCGTTCGGCTCCTCGGGCGTGAGCACGCCCCTCGGAGGTTCGCCCTGACAGGGCGTCGCGCGGTGCACCGGAGCCCCTCCGCCGTCACCGCGACTGCTTTGCTCGCCCCGCTCCAGCCCGTGTCCCGGGTTGGGGCATGCGTGCTGGAAGGTTGCCCCTACGGGAGGGCAAGAGGCGGGCCGGCCCGCCGCTTCATCACGGGCGGATGGCTCGCCCGGCGAGCACCGGTCGGCACCTCTGGCCGGGGCAGCTTGCCGGAGGGTTCCCCGACGGACCTCATGCGGCGGACCCCGATACGGTCGGCCCGCTCACGCCGGCCCGCTCATGCCGTTCCGCTCATGCAGTCCCGCTCACGCCGTCCCGCACAGCCCCGTCCCGCACAGGCCCGTCACGCCGCCACCGGCTCCTGTGCCAGCAACCGCCTGATGTCCCGTACGGCCGCCCGGCCGGCTCGGTTGGCGCCGATCGTGCTGGCGGACGGGCCGTAGCCGACCAGGTGGATGCGGGGATCGGCGACCGCGCGTGTGCCCTCCACGCGGATGCCGCCGCCCGGCTCGCGCAGGCGCAGCGGCGCCAGATGGTCGATGGCGGCCCGGAAACCGGTGGCCCACAGGATGACGTCGGCCTCTACGCGGCGCCCGTCGCTCCACTCCACGCCGTCCGGTGTGATCCGGTCGAACATGGGCTGCCGGTCCAGGGTTCCGTCCGCGAGCCCCTGCCGGATGGCGTCGTTGAGCGGCAGCCCCGTGACCGAGACGACGCTCTTCGGCGGCAGCCCCTGCCGTACCCGCTCCTCGACGAGTGCGACGGCCGCCCGGCCGAACTCCTCGGTGAAGGGACCCTCGCGGAACACCGGCGGGCGCCGCGTGACCCACGTCGTGGCGGCCGCGTACCGGGCGATCTCCAGCAGGTGCTGGGTTCCGGAAGCGCCGCCGCCGACCACAACGACGTTTTTCCCGGCGAACGCCTGCGGACCGGGGTAGTGGGCGGTGTGCAACTGCAGTCCCCGGAACGTCTCCTGGCCGGGGTAGTGCGGCCAGAACGGCCGGTCCCAGGTGCCGGTCGCGTTGATCAGCGCCCGCGTCGCCCAGGTCCCCGCCGAGGTCTCGACGAGCAGCCGCCCGTCCGGACCCTCACGTACCGCACGCACGTCGACGGGCCGTCGGACGCGCAGGTCGAAGGTCCGCTCGTAGCGGTCGAAGTACTCGGCGATGACCTCGGACGACGGCCGCTCGGGGTCGGCGTCCGTCAGCTCCATGCCGGGCAGCGCGTGCATTCCGTGAACCTTGCCGTACGTCAACGACGCCCACCGGAACTGCCAGGCACCGCCCGGACCGGGGGAGTGGTCGAGCACGGCGAAGTCGCGATCCGGCTCGAACCCGGTGCGCCGCAGGTGATAGGCGCTGGACAGTCCGGCCTGACCAGCGCCTATGACGACCACGTCGACGAAGTTGACCGCCTCGACATCATTCACGTTTCTACTAACCGCATCGAGTCCGTGGATCTTCCCGACGCCCGGCAGGCCTCGCAGGCCGGCCCCCGAGGGCTCAGCGCCAGCCCGCGAGCGTGCACCGGAACCCTGCCACGGCCTGCGAATCTTCCCCTTCTGAGCTGCGGCGCTGGCACCGGCGCTGGCGCTGGCACCGGCACTGGAACGGGCACCAGCTCCGGCGGCAGCGCGGTCAGCCCGCCGTCGACCTGGTAGTGGGTGCCGTGGAAGCCGTGCGTGACCAGTGGAGACGTACGGTCATGTCACGAGCCATCCGAGGGACGGGGCGTGGCGGTCGACGGCGGGAGGTCGCCGTTGAACCGGGTGTCGGTGAAGCCACCGAAGTCGACCTTCTTCGGGATGAGCTTCAGATCGGCGAAGGTGTCGACGATCTCCTGTTCGGAGGCGATGAGCGGCTTGTCGACGGCCACAGCGATCCTTGTGGTGTACGTCCGCTTCACCGCGGCCAGTGCCACGTCCTCGGGCAGCCCGGTGTCCTTGGCCCAGACCTTCGCCCAGTCGTCCTCGTGCGAGTACACCCACTGCTGGGCGCGCCGCAGCCGCTCGAGGTAGTCCTTGACGGCGGCCGCCTTCTTCTTGTCCTGCAACGCGCTCGGAGCCGCGACCTGGAAGGTCAGCCCGTTGGTGATGCCGTCGCCGCTGGTCAGGACACGGCCCTGTTTCGCCTTGAGCACCTGCGAGGTGTACGGGTCCCACACCGCCCACGCGTCGACCTTGCCGGAGGTGAACGCGGCCAGCGCGTCGGCGGGCTGGAGGTACTTGACCTTCACGTCGCTCAGGCTCAGCCCGGCCTTCTGGAGGGAGGCGACCAGTTGGTAGTGGGCGGAGGAACCCTGGGCCACGGCGATGGACCTGCCCTTGAGCTGCGGGGTGCCGGACAGCTCGGAATCGTTCGGGACGAGGATGGTGTCGCCCTTGGACGTGCCGTGCCAGGCGGCCACCACCTTGATCTTCGAGCCCGCGCCCGCCGCGAAGACCGGCGGCGTGTTCCCGACACCTCCTATGTCGACGGCCCCCGCGTTGACGGCCTCCAGAAGCGGCGGGCCGGAGCTGAAGGTGGACCACTTGATCTTGTAGTCGAGGTTGTCGAGCTCTCCGGCGGCCCGCAGGATCGCCTCCGAACCACCCTTCTGGTCACCGACGTTGAGGGTGAGGGAGCCCTGGCCGTCGGTGTCGGTCCCCACGCCGGCGGACGAGTTCCCGCCGCAGGCCGTGAGTAGTAGCGCGAGGGGGAGGAGAAGCGCGGCGGGGACGAGACGTCGTCGCATGATGGTTCCGTTCTGGGGCGGGGCGGGGGATGGTTCAGGCGGCTTCGGCGGCGCTGTCGACGCCGAGTCGCTCCAGGAGCCCGGCGCGCAGTTCCGCGAACCGGGGGTCGGTGATGTCGCGGGGCCGGTCGAGGTCGATGCGCTGTTCGTGCGCGATCACCCCGTCGTCCATCACGAGGACGCGGTCGGCGAGGAGCACGGCCTCCTCCACGTCGTGCGTGACGAGCAGGACCGCGCAGCCGCGCCGCTGCCACAACTCACCGACCAGGCGTTGAGCCTTGATCCGGGTGAGCGCGTCGAGCGCACCGAACGGCTCGTCGAGCAGCAACAGATCCGGCTCGCGGACCAACGCCCGTGCGAGGGACGCCCGTTGGGCCTCGCCCCCGGAGAGGGTCTTGGGCCATGCGTCCGTACGGTGGTCCAGGCCGACCTCCTTCAGCGCTTGCTCGGCGACGGCACATCCAGGCCGGCCCGGCAGGCCGAGCAGGACGTTGCGCCACACCTTCTTCCAGGGCATCAGCCGTGGGGCCTGGAAGGCGACGGCCTTGCGGCGCGGGACCAGGACGGTGCCCTCGATGTCGAGGTCGAGGCCGGCGAGGATGCGCAGCAGGGTGGACTTGCCGCAGCCGCTGCGGCCGAGGAGGGCGACGAACTCGCCCGGGCCGACGTCGAGTTTGAGCCGGTCGATGACGGCGCGCCCGTCGAAGGAGCGGGTCAGCCCCTCGACGTGCACGGCCTGGGTGGTCGGTGCGGCCTCGGTGGCCTTGGGGCTCACCGGCCGGTGAACGTCGGTCGCCATTGCAGCAGCAGCCTTTCGAGGGAGCGGACGGTGAAGTCGGCGAACAGGCCGAGGAAGGCGTAGACGACCAGGCAGACCACGATCACGTCGGTCCGCAGGAAGTCCCGTGCCTGCACCATGAGGAACCCGATGCCGGAGTCGGCGTTGACCTGCTCGGCGAAGACGAGGGCGAGCCAGGCGATGCCGAGCGAGTAGCGCAGGCCGGTCAGGGCGCCCGGCAGCGCACCGGGCAGCACGACGTGCCGTACGAGCCCCCACCTGGACAGCCCGAGGGACTCCCCGGCCTCGATCAACTGGGCGTCCACACCGCGGATTCCGGCGTACACGTTGAGGTAGAGCGGGAACGTCACGCCGAGCGTGATGATGGCGACCTTCGGCGCCTCGCCGATGCCGAACCAGATGATGAACAGCGGGATGAGCCCGACGAAGGGCACGGTCCGCAGCATCTGCACGGGCGCGTCGACGAGGTCCTCACCGACGCGGAAGAGCCCGGACAGCAGGGCGAGTCCGGTGCCGACGACCGTGCCGAGGAGCAGCCCGAGCGCGACGCGCGTCAGTGAGGTGCCCATGGCGGACGGCAGTGAGCCGTCGGCGATCAGATCAGTCCCGACCTGCGCGATACGGCCGGGTGAGGCGAGCACGTCCGCGGTCAGCACACCGCTGCTGCTGAGGAGTTGCCAGAGGGCGAGCAGTAGCAGCGGTCCGGTGGTGCGACGCAGCCAGCGCGGCACACGGGTGCGGCGGGAGGAGGTGGGGACGAGCGGGACGAGATCGGGTGAGGAGCCCGAAGCGGTGCTGGATGGATCGGCGATATCCGAAATGTCGGACTCAAGGGAGTCGGGTGGCGGGGCATGGCTGATGCTCATGAATGCTCCACGGGAGGAGAGCGGCAGATGACGAGCCGCGCCGTGCCGCGTTCCCGCCGCGCCGGATGCCGATCAGGGCATCAGGTGTACGGGCAGGCGGATGCGCAGGCGCGAGGAACGCGGGGGACGCGAGGAAGGCTGGGGAAGCGAGGAACGGGCGTCAGCAGCCGCGGCGACACGCGGCGGAGGCCACCCGCAGCAGGTCGATGTGACCGCGCGTGGTGAGCAGGGCTGAACGCAACATGCCGCTGAAATTAGCCAGATGGCGCCGTGACGGTCAACGGCGTCTCGCGAAGTGGACCTCATGTATCAGGGCTCGGCCCCCACTCTGCCGCCCGGCACGTGTCACCGCGCGTGAACTCCGATAGATGGGCGAGGATGGAGGACATGTCAGACGCTTTCACCACTCGAGTTCTGAACGTCGCCTCCGGCTCCTCGGAGCGGGTCGTGGATGTCACCCGCGAATGCGAGGCCTTCCTGCGGGAGGTGGCCCAGGGCCGCGACGGCCTGCTGAACGTCTTCGTGCCGCACGCCACGGCCGGTATCGCGATCATCGAGACGGGCGCCGGCAGCGACGACGACCTCCTGACCGCCCTGCACACCCTGCTCCCCGCCGACGACCGCTGGCAGCACCGCCACGGCAGTCCCGGCCACGGCCGCGACCACGTCCTTCCGGCCATCGTCCCGCCGCATGCGACGCTGCCGGTGCTGAACGGACAGCTGGAACTCGGGACGTGGCAGTCGGTGTGCCTCGTGGACACCAATAAAGACAATGTCAACCGTCAGATTCGACTGAGCTTCCTGGGCTGAGCAAGATCGTCCTGGGCGCGGCCGTCAAATCTCCGTACCTTGCGTGTTCGAAACGGAGAAGTCTTGCGCGGTACGGACCTGAACATGATCGAACGCCCCTACGACGGATGCGGGAAGTGCCTGCTCGGCGTGCGACGGCTGTCGCGGATGAAACTCGCCACGTCGTCGCCGGAGCGGCAACGCGAGGACGTGCTGACCGCCGCCGCGTCTGTCGGGGGCCACATCATCGGCTGGGCCGACGATTGGGAAGTTTTAGGCGCCACCGACCCGATGACCCGGCCGAAACTGGGCCCGTGGCTTCGCGATGAGCAGGGTCCGTACGACGGGTTGGTGGCCGCAGCCGTGGACCGGCTCGGCCGCAACGTCGTGGACTGCCTGAACACCGGCTACAAGATGCGTGACGAAGGGAAGCTGCTCGTCACCTACGGGCATGACGGTCCGTGGGATCTGGATGACCAGGTCGACGAGAACCGCTTCACTATGGAGGCCTGGGGCGCGCAGATGGAACTGCGGGCCATCCAGCGCCGAAACCGCAGCGCTACGGAGAAGACGCGGGCAGCGGGACGCCCGAAGGGGAAGCCTTCCCCCGCCGCCACGCCACGAGTCCTGGGGCACCCTGCGGGACACCAACGCCTGGCCGGACGGCCGACGCCCCTGGCGTGTCCTCACCGCCGGGGCGCTCGCCCGGGCCGGAGCCCATCTGCTGGCCGCCTCCGCAGGCCAGGTCCGGCACGCCCGTGCCGACCGGCTGGCCAAGGCGGTCGTCTCCCGGGCCCTGCGTCCTCCGCTGGTCAGGACCGCCGACTGGGCCGAGGCGGTGGCCGAGGAGATCTGGGCAGAAGGTAGCGAGACGCCGAGCCCGCGCTGGGCGGACTTTTACAACGACCTGGCCCAGGCCTTCACCGGCCAGCACACCGCGCTGCGGGGGCGGCGGATCGTCCTCGACCAGGACGGCAGCCTGCGGCCTGCGCTAGGCGGTGCGGCGGAGCAGGGAAAGAAGGGGCAGAAGGAAGGCACCGTCTTCTTCCACCCCGGGGACAAGCACGACGACGTCGGCACCCGCGTCCCCGGCGACCTCAAGGCGCTGCGCCGCCGTATCGCCTTCACCCACCCCGACATCACCTGGGAGAGCCCTGGACGGGACTTCCTGCTGCGGGGCGGGCTGGTCCGCTCCTACCAGCTGGACCAGGTCCTCGACGCGCTGCACGACCTGCTCGGGGCACGGCCCTCGGAGGCCCTCAGCCGCGACGCCCTCACCTTCGCCTTGCGGCAGTTCCCGGCGCTCACGCCGGGGCAGCGCGACCGGCTGTCGCGGATCGCCTTCCGGGTGCCGCTCGCCGACGGCGGCTGGGCGAGGGCGGCGCGCTGCTCGTACTCGCCGGGCTGGGGCACCGAAGGCGCGCAGCGGCTGGAGAGGTTCCTCAAAGCGGGCGGTTCCCGGATCCCCGAGCTGGCGGACCAGCGGCTGCACTGGATCAGCGGCCCCGACGACTGGCCCGCGCCGGTCCGGGACCGGGAGGCGTACCTCGAATTCCTCACGGCCGTCGGCGTGGTCGACGGACTGCGACTGTCCGTTGTCGGGGACCGCCTGGGAGCCCAGCAGGGGAACGATCTGGCACCCCGTGGCCTGGCCCAGCGGTTCGGCCTCGGCGACGACCTGGGGCCTGTATGGACGGCGGATGTACGGTCCCGGTGGACCAAGTTCGCCCACCCGTGGACGCCCTACGCGTTCCAGCGGCCACTGGCCCAACTCCCGGGAGCGACCGAGGTGGCGGACCTCGGCCCCACCACACGGCGGGAGTTCGCCGAACTGCTCATCCTGGGGTTCCGCACCTGGGGCGACGAGGTCTTCGACGTCACCGTGTACCGGCCCGAGCACCCGCACAAGAGGGACGAGCACTCCTGGCCCACACCGTTCGCGTCCTTCCTCCGCAGCACGCCCTGGCTTCCGGTGGAGGACGCCGAGTCGGACGGCCCGGCTTTCGTCACCCCCGGCGAGGCGTGGTTCAGCACCGACGGGGAACTGCCCGGCTTCGTCCCCTCGTTGCCGCTGCAGACCCGGCGGCTGCTCGCCGACAAGGCCGCGGCCGCGAGGCTCCGCGGGTGCGGGCTGCGGAGCTGGGAGGACCCTCTGTACGCCGGAGCGGCCGTCAAGCATCTCGGCGAGATCCTCCACCGGGGAGACGTGCCGACGCACCTCAGCGTCCCCTTCAAGAAGCACTACGGGCGGGCGTGGTCGCACCTCGCGCAGAACACCCGCTGGCCGTGGCTCACCGGCGAGGAGGTGCGGCTCGTGGTCAGTCGCGGCAACGCCCTCGGCACCTTCGTACCGACGGCCGAGGACGTGCCCGTGCACGTCTGCGACGAGCAGGCGCCGCTGAAGGAGGCACTCGTCGAACTGGCAGGCCATCCCGTCCTGGTCGCCGGACCGGAGAGCGGGTACGCCATCGTGAAGATGGCCAACGCGCACGGCATCCGCACCCTGAGCACGTCGGAGACCGATGTGCAGGTGCGCCACCGCGACGGCGAACCGATCACCCCGACCGGACACGCCGACACGCTCATCGACGGCAGGGAATGGCTCGTCACGGTGGTGGCTTTGGCCGTGGAACTGAAGTCCGGGGCGTTCCTGCGCCGCAGCGAGCGCGGTGTGCGGGCCCTGCTGCAGAGGCTGCGCACCGTGCGCGTTGTCCGGGCCGACGAGGTGGAGGTCGTCATCTCGGGCGTGCTCACCGAACCACCGCCCACCACCCGCGCGCTGCCGCTGCCGGACGCCGACCATCCCACGGTCGTCGTCTGGCGCAGCGAGGAGGGCTGGGACGAACTGCAGGCGTGCACGTCCGCGCTCGCCCAGCTGCTGGGCAGGCCGGGGCTGCAGGACGCGCTGGAGCTGGTCCTGGTCAAGCTGGAACGGCAGCTCGGCACCCATGATCCGGAAATGATCGACGACCGCACCCTAGCGATGGCACTGGACACGACCGAGGCCAAGGTCGCCGAGATCAGACGCAATCTCACGGGAGACGTGCACGACACGGTACGACTGCTGCGCCCTGCCCTGTGCTGTCTCCTCGGCTCCGCATGGGACGAGGAGAGCGCGCGGGCGCTCGACCGCGCGGCAGGCGAGGACGAACTCGTCCAGATCGTCGACCGGTCCACCGTCTCGCTACCCGTGCCGGCCGCCGAACTCGTCGCCCTCGCCCGCTCCTGCACCACACCGGCCGAACTCCGCGACGAACTGGGCCTGGACTTCCAGCGATTCAACGAGGCGCTCACCACGCTCGGCCCCGGCTACGCCCCCTACTCCCACCCCGATCTCCACGAGCAGGCCTTCGGCGACTTCGTACGCGGTCACGCCGGCACCCTGGTGGACCGGCTGCGGGAACGGTACGTGGCGGCGGCCCGCGACGGCACGGACGTCTCCGCGTACGCCGGGGCCCGTCGACTCCACGACCTGCTGCCGGACCCCGACTGGCTGCCCCGGTTCGTTACCCCGCCCGAGAATGAGATGCGGGCCAGGACACAGGCTTGGCTGCGCTCGCACGGCGCCGACGACGATCTCGGCCGAACCACCGATCTCCCGCCCGTCGACCGGCTCCGCGAACTCAACACCGCCGCACTGGACCCCCTGGTTCCGGCGCTGGCCCGGCTCGTGTCCGCCTGGTGCCGCCGGCACGGAGCACCCGTACCAACCGGCTGGCAGGGCGCGCCCCTGCTGGAGGCGCGGACCTTCCTCGACGGCTCCGGCCTGAGCGACCTCATCGAGCTGAGCGAAGAACAACTGCTCGACGTGGTGCGGCGCGGTGTGGGCTGGCCAACCGGCATGCCACTCACCGCCGACGCGGGGCTCCTCGGCCTCACCCCCGCCGACCTGACGCCCCGGACCGGACCCGCGCAGGGCACCGCCGGACCACGCGGGGCGCGCCCGGCCACGATCATGATCGGCGGGAAGGAGGTCGCCGTGGGACGCGACCACTTCTCCGCCATCGCGGACCTAGCCTCCAGGACCGTCGACGAGGCCTTCCTCGCCCAGTCCGGCAAGGTACACCTGGACACGGTCGCGCCGGTGCCCCAGCCCAGGCGGGGCGGGAGTTCCGGCACGTCGCGGGTGGTCGTGGCCCGTCTGCACCAGGTGAGTGAGGACCAGCGGTCGGCCATCGGTCTGGTCGGGGAGGTCGCGGCACGGGCCTGGCTCCAGCGCCATTACCCCGAGGTGCGCTGGCGGTCGGGGTACGCCGCGGTCATCAACGGCGACCGGGAGGCATCAGACAGCCTGGGGTACGACTTCGAAGTCGCCTGGCGTGACACCACACGGTTGTACGAGGTGAAGGCGCTGAGCGAACCCGTCGGCGAGCGCGTGGAGTTCGAGCTCGGGCCGTCCGAGGTGGATGCCGCGCGCACCCACGCGCGTGGCGGTCGGTACCGGATCCTGCTGATCACCGCCGCCCTGGACCCGGAGCACCGTCAGGTGTTCGAGCTACCCAACCCGTTCTCGGCGGCGGGTCGAGAGCGGTTCCGGATCGTGGGCAAGGGGCTGCGCTATCAGTGCTCGCCGCTGCGGAACAGCCGACGGCCGTGAGCTGAAGCGCACGATGTCCCGAGTGCTGGGGAGCGGCCGGTGCCGCGGCGGGTTGTGGCCAGCGTCAGCCCAAGCAGGGCGGGACGAGCCCGGTACGGAGGATCACTCCGGAAGCCTACGGCACCGCTGGGCCCCTCGACGCGGGCCCACTTTATTCGGTTGCCGCTCCCTGTATCCGCCCTCACCATGGGCGAGACACCGGGAGCCGCCCGGTGCTCCACGAGAGGAGGCACGACCGTGACTACGACTGTCCTCGGCCTGCCCGCAGACCGACTCCCTCTCGCCTCATGGAGCACCTCCAGCGATGTCTCGCGACGATCTCTCGCAGCACCCTCAGCACCCGGCATTTCCTGACGACTTCATCACCGACCCCTACCGCCACGTCCCGCCGCCGGACGACCTGGGCGACGTCGACGACCGGTTCGTCTTCGACTTCCGTTCCTACGACGACCTCGAGGACGGCCAGCGCTGGTCGACCTGGCTCAGCGTCGAACCCCTCTGCCGAGGCCCCGAGCCGCTACCGGACTGGGTGGTGACCTCGCAGGGCGCGATCGACACGGAGCTCGGCGTCCTCAAGACCGGCAAGGAGGCCGACGTCCACCTCGTCGAGCGCGCCGACCCGCTTGACCCCGCCGCCGGCGTGGTCATGGCGGCGAAGCGGTACCGCTCTCCCGAGCACCGAGCCTTCCACCGCGCCGCGTCCTACACCGAGGGCCGCTCAATGAAGCGCTCACGTGACGAGCGGGCCCTCAAGCGGAAGAGCACCTTCGGCCGGCAGGTCGCGGCCGGTGAGTGGGCGGTGTCCGAGTGGGGTGCGCTGGTGCGGCTCTGGAACCTCGGGCTGCCGGTTCCCTACCCGGTCCAGATCGACGGCACCGAGATCCTGATGGAGTGGATCACCGCCGTCGACGAGGACGGTGCCGTCGCGACCGCGCCCCGGCTCGCCCAGACCCGACCCTCACCCGAACTGCTGGCGTCCTACTTCGAGCAACTCACCGATGCGCTCGCGACGATGGTGCAGAGCGGCCTCGTGCACGGCGACCTCTCGGCGTACAACATCCTGGCGGCGGACGAGCGGCTGGTCATCATCGACCTGCCACAGATCGTCGACCTGGTCGGCAACCTCAACGGGATGGCCTTCCTCCAGCGGGACTGCGCCAACATCTGCGGCTGGTTCCGCTCGCGGGGCCTCGAGGTCGACGAGCACACGCTGTTCGCGGAGCTGATGGCGCACGCCTTCTGAACCGGGCGGGTTACTGCTTTTGGCCGATTAGGTTCACCGGCTTGGTCAGGCTGCGGCAGCGGAGAGGGCGTCCACCCCAACGGATGCCCTTCTCGCTCACGCCACGTTGCAGGGGGCACCATTTCGCGCCCCTCCAGTGGCCGCCCGTCGGGGGATAGGCGAACCCGCCCGGCCGGTGTTTGCACAGGTCAGCGGGTGCCCCTCCGAAAGCTAAGGAGATTTCGGGAATTCGGGCAGGGAGAGAGCAGCAGCCACAAGGGTGTGGCGGTGCGTGAGGTGGTGATGCTGATTCGTTTGCCCGAAATATGTCGGGGCCCAGCCCTACAATCGGCCGGGGCGTCGAGTTCGGTCGAGGGGGCTGCACGAAGTGTCGCTGAGCGATGAGTCCGAAGAGATCGTCGTCCGTGTAGCGGAGGACCGAGCCGTCGTGATCGGTGCCCCCTCCGAGACGAAGCGTTCACGTTGGGGGCGCTGGGTTGCCGACCTCACCTCCGGCGAATGGGCGGCTCTCGTGGGGACACTGGACCCTGCGGTCCGGTCCTTCATTGAGTCTCAGCGTCTGACCGCCCGTCTGGTCGAACTCGACCAGACCTCTCGCGAGGTGATGAGGGTTGGCAAGGTGATCACCGAGGGAGGGGGCTGGATCCAGAGCGCTATCCGTAACGACCGAGGCCGAGTGACGCGTCTGATGCGTATCCGTCCCGCCACGGGTGTCGCCGCCATGTCGGGTGGGGCGGCCGTTCTGGGTGCCATCGCGGCTCAAGCTCAGACGGCCGAGATGGCCCGGGATATCAAGGCCATCCGGCAGGGGCTGCACGAGATCCACGAGCACTTGCGGACCGACCAGGCCGGTGCTGTCGAGAATGCCGTCGAGCAGGTGGAGGATCTGGTCGCGCGGCTGCGTGCTCACGGCGAGCGTGGCGTCGAGGCGAGCGATTTCTCGGTCATGAGGAACAGCCTGGGTGATGCGAGGCACAAGTGCCTGCGCCATCTTCAGGATGCGGTCACGAGGTTGGAGAACGCCGAGCAGAAGTCCCCACGTAAGGCGGAGAAGAGCCTGAGTAAGGAGGCGGTGGAAGAGGCGATCCTGTACCTCGACCTGATGGTGAAGTGCTACGCGGCTACGGTCCAGTTCGGACTCGCCGAGATCGCCTTCGAGTATCACAAGAAGAAGCCCGACGTCGCCAGGACCCTGGCCGAGCGCATCACTCAGTCCACC
Organism: Streptomyces sp. NPDC012935; assembly: GCF_042900345.1. NCBI lineage: Bacteria > Bacillati > Actinomycetota > Actinomycetes > Kitasatosporales > Streptomycetaceae > Streptomyces > Streptomyces sp. NPDC012935. Next base: position 653,854 of record NZ_JBIBBC010000003.1, on the reverse strand, counting down.
GCGGAGCTCCGTACTGAGATCGAGGATGTCCATGGCCGGCTCGGCCGGCTTGATGAGAGCATCCGTGCCCCGTTCCGGCCCGCGTCGAAGAACGTGAGCTTGCCGTCTTCGGCGGTAGACACCGTAATCGCGGCAACTGCTTCGGCCACCGCGAGAGCGCTGGCAGGAAAGTCCGTGACTCTAGGTCGACTTCGTGGAACCTCGATCTCGCTCCCCGCGACTTCTATCGCCGTTGGTGCTGGCGCACTGCTCCTCGGCGACGCCGTGGCTCAGTCCCGTGCTGTGAAGAAGCTGGACGAACGCCTGGGACAGCTCGCGGAAGCCAGCGGCAGAAGCTCCCAAACCCTCCATCAGGTGGCACCGAGCCTTGAGGTGCTCCGAACCCTGACCGAAGAGCTTGCCGGACCCGACAAGTGAGTTCACAGGACTAGGCGGCTTCGATCTGCTGCCATGGGCGGAAGCATGGGCCTGTTCCGCGGCTGCGGAACTCAGCGGCCCGCCTAATGCGGTTTCGTGATGCGGCCTTGGAACTTCCGTACGTACTACAGGCAGTGCTGGCCCACTCAGGACAAGAAGGCACTCGGCGGTCCGAGACAGTACTGCTATTTCCCAACGCCACCAGGGCTGCCCCAGTCCTGGGGCAGCCCTCGGAAGCTCGCGGTGCACGGATCGTCAGCGGGTCGCCAGACGGTTGGCGAGGTGCAGCGCGTCGGTGGCGACGGACAGCGCGGTGTGAAGCCCAATGACCTCGTGAAGGGTGGGGTGTACGACGGCGCTCCAGTCGCCGTGGAGGTCCGGCCAGTTGGCGAGGAGGACCTCTGCTGAGGCCAGACGGAGGTGCGCGGTCACATCCATTCCGTCTCCGAGGCTGGGCTCCCAGCTGAGCAGGATGGAGCCGGGATGGAGACGCTCGGGCTCCACGCCGGGTATCCACACCGTGTGGATCGGCTGGGTGGGATGAGGAGGCACGCAGCGCAGGAGTGCGCCGCGCACCGACGGTGGCATGGGGTGATGGACCAGGTCACTGAGGAGCAGATGTTGCGAGGAGCCGGAGGAGTTGAACGGCGAAGCAGCGGGCCGTGTACGCGAGGGGCACGTCATACGTCGGCCCAGTCCAGCTGGTTGCGGACGGCGGGCGGCAGTACGCCCTCCTGGCCGTTTTCAGCGATGTAGACGGCTCCGCTCGATCCGGTGATCTCCACGATGCGGCCGATGCGGTGGGCGTAGGGCCAGTCGGGATTGATGGCGAGGCACACGGGCAGGTCGGGGTCGAAGGTCTGGAGCTGATGAACCAGTTGGCCAACGGTGATCTCGTAGGGCAAGACAGTCTCCTGGGCGATGAGAGTGCGGAGCGGGGTGTCACACGCAGGTGCAGTAACGGGTGGGGAGGGCGATCAGAGCGGTGAGGAATCCGGCGACCACCTGTGCCGGGGTATCCGGTCCGAAGGTCTGACGCCAGGCCCCAGTGCCGTCGTTGTCCGTGACGTGGATGTGCCACAGCTCACCGCGTGCTGCATCCCGGCTTTCGCAGAGGAAGCCCGCGTACACGCGTCGGTCGGGGCTGGAGCAGTGGACGTTGCAGTCCAGGTCGGTGACGACGTCCCATCCCTGGTCCTTGAGAAGGTCGATCACGGGTCGGGCGCAGTGGCATTCGAGAAGCCACTCACGCTCGCCGAGGCGGGCGGAGGAAGTTCTGCGAGAGGCCGGACCGTGGTTGTGGCGGTGAGCGACACGAACAGAGAACCCTTCATTGACCTGCGGTTTTTCCCGGCTCCCGTACGTTGACATGGTCTTGGGCGGTGTCTCCAGTCGTTGGCCGCGGTGTGCGTCTGCCGTGGGCGAACTGGGCGCAGATGCGACGACTGCTGTCCGTCCAACTCGGAATGAAACGGCCGTCTGCTTAGCAGGTGCGGGAGCGGCCGTTCACCGGCCCGGTGGGCAGAAGAGGAGGAGCTGGTTTGAGCAGCGAGGAGATTCGCGCGCACGACGAGGCTGTCGACGACGCCGAGGCGGCGTCGTTGGGCCGGTCCCGGAGGGCTGACGGGCGGCGGATCGAGCTGAGCGTGGGGGAGCTGGCGCGGCTGGTGGACGCCGAGGCCGACGGTTCCCTGTGAGGCAGGTCGGTACGAGTGGGGCGGCATCGGCTAACTCCGCGCAGGGCGAGGCCTGTTGTGTGGAGCGTTCTGGTGCGCCGTGGCGTCGGCGCTCGGCTGGTCCCTTGCCGGCTTTGTCGTCGGCGCGCCGGAGCGAGCCAGCGCCGCCTCGGCCCGAGGCTCCGCTGACCGCTTCAACGACCGGGCTCGGGCACAGCGATGCCGGGTTGGTGTAGTCGAACGCCGACCTTTGCTGCTGTCCTCCGTGATCGTCTCGAAAACTGGACCGTTGTGGAGGACGACGAGGCACTATCAGAGGGGTGTCCTGGCACATCGCTAGTGCAGGGCAGGTTATGGCTGCGGAACGTAGCCCTACGAGTAGGAGACCAGCCACTGGTCAACGCATAGAGCCTCCACCGATCCTGGAGTGGTTCAGGCGGTGGAGTGCGCGCCCTCGGGCACACAGCTTCCCGTGGGCCTACGTGGACTTCTACGGGGGTAGCAGGTCATGACCGAACCTGGGATGGGGAGGACGTCCAACACCGTCAGCGGGGGCATCCAGTATGGGCCCGTCATCCAGGCGCGCGACATTCACGGCCCGGTCACGATCCAGTCGCGGGCTCAACTGCCGCCGTATTTGGCCGATCCGGAACGTTGGCCGATTGCGGAGGTGTGGGGCGCATTGGAGGCTGGTGCGCACCGGGCGCGACCGGGGGCGGACGGAAATGCGGTGCCGCCGTACGTCCCGCGGGACATCGATCGCGTGCTGCGTACACGACTCGAACGGGCCGCGCAGGATGGCGGGTTGGTGCTGGTCGTCGGTGACTCGACGGCAGGCAAGACCAGGGCTGCATTCGAGGCCGTGCGGGTGACATTGCCGCAGTACCGGATCCTGGCCCCGCTGCCGGGCAGCGATCTATCGGCAGCGCTCGAGGTGGTGGCCCACAGCGGGGTCAGGTGTGTGTTCTGGCTCGACGACATGGAGTTGTACCTGGAGCCGGGTGGTCTCGAACCGCCGCTGCTGGCCGAACTGGTCCGGCTGCGTACTCCCGTGGTAGCTACGATGCGCAGCCGTCAGTACGAGCTGTACGGACCGCAAGCCCGGGACTCGGCCGCCGGCCGTCGCGACCAAGCCGCACAGTGGGCTGCCCACGTAGGGGCGCGCGTCCTCACCCTCACCGAACCGATCGAGCTCGACCGCATCTGGAGCGACCGCGAACTCGCATCCGCCCGCGCGAGCGGAGACGACAGGCTCGCTGACGCCGTCGCCCACCATGGTCCCTACGGAGTTGCCGAATACCTTGCCGCCGGGCCCGACTTGTGGGACGAGTGGCAGCGGGCCTGGCAAGCAGGTGCTCATCCGCGGGGCGCCGCGCTGGTGGCGGGGGCCATCGACCTGTCCCGGACCGGCCTCGCGGGGCCGTTCTCACGCGACCTGCTGGCTGAGATCCACGACCACTATCTGACCGCCGCCGGAGGCGCTTTGCTGCGGCCGGAGCCGCTCGACGCGGCGCTTGCGTGGGCTTCGGGCATCCGCTACGGCGTCACGAGCCTGTTGCTGCCTGCCACAGACACTTCATGGACAGTCTTCGACTATCTCGTGGACCGTTCCACGACCCCGGTCGCCCAGCGGGCCTGGGAGGTGAGCCTCGCGCACGCCGCCGATGACGCGGAGCGGTACACCATCGGCTTCAACGCGGCCTTCGTTTCACAGAGCACAGCAGAGACCGCGTTCCGCCCCCTCGCCGATCGCGGTGACACCAAAGCCTCCTTCTTCCTTGCCCATCTGCTCATGCAGTCTGGCCGCAGGCAAGAGGTTGAGGAGCTGTACCACCAGGCATTGAAGGCGGGCAACTTCAAGGCGGGCATCTCCTACGGTGGTCAGCTCGGACGTCTCGACGAGGCGTCCCAGAAGCTGGAGGACACACTCGATGAACAGGGAGAAATGGCTGAACGCTTCTACAGGATAGAAGTCGCGCGAGGAAGCCTGCACCACGCCGGGGAACTCGGGCACCCTCTGCAGAGGTCCGGGCGGTTGGTGGAAGCTGAGCGCTTCTACCGCCTGGCCGCCGATGCCGGGGACACCTCCGCCGCTCTCAGCCTCGGTGCTCTGCTGTTCGACGCTGGCCGACACGACGAAGCCCAATCCGTTGTCCGACGGGCTGCCGACGCCGGGGACGCAGCGGCCGCCAACGTACTGGGCGCGATGCTGGCCAATGCCGGACAGGCTGAGGAGGCAGAGCGCCTCTACCGGCAGGCCGTGGAAGCTGGCTATGCGCCCGCCCTGGACGACCTCGGGCTTCTCCTGGCAGAGGCGGGGCGGTCGACCGAAGCCCTCGAGGTCTTCCGACGCGGTGCAGAGGCGGGGAGCGCGGAGGCGGCTTTCGGCATGGGCCGTCTGCTGGTCGGTGCCGGACGGACCGAAGAGGCGGAGCGTTTCTACCGGCAGGCCGCCGACGCCGGGCACGACCGTGCCGCGCACAACCTTGCTGGTCTGCTGGCCCGTTCAGGTCGGCTTGAGGAAGCCGAGAAGCTTTACCGGCAAGGCGCAGAGGCGGGGCTCGTCTACTCTGCGACTGACCTCGCAAGCCTGCTGGCGCAGTCGGGGCGGACCGAGGAGGCCGAGCGTTTTTACCGGCAGGCCGCTGAGGCCGGTGATGCCGTCGGGGCACACGAACTGGGCGACCTGCTCATGAGGGCCGAACGTTCCGACGAAGCCGAGCCTTTCTACCGGCAGGCCGTCGCGGCCGGTGACGCGTTCGCCGGACACAACCTTGGCTATCTGCTGACGGTTTCGGGACGGCCGGACGAGGCAGAGCCCTTCTACCGCCTGGCCGCGGGCGCCGGGGACCTCTCCGCCGTTGCCAACCTGGCTCGCTTGTTAGTGCAGTTGGGGCGCGACGAGGAGGCCGCGCCTCTCTACCAGCAGGCATACGACGGCGGGGATCTCGGCGTCGCTACCGATCTGGCGCTGCTGTTGGCATCCCTCGGACGTGAGTCGGAGGCGGAGCCTGCGTACCGCCGGGCCCTGAAGGCCGGGGACACCGAGGCGCCGCTCGGCCTGGCCGCCCTACTTGAGGAATCCGGACGCCAGGAGGAGGCCGAGGCGCTGTACCGGCAGGCCCTCGATGCAGGGCACCCTGATGCTGCCTTCGCCCTCGGATACCTACTGGATACCCTGGAGCGAGTGGAGGAGGCCGAGGTCTTCTACCGGCAGGCGGCAGACGCCGGAGACGCCAGGGCACTCGTCAATCTCGCTAACCTGCTGGTGGACAGTGAGCGAACCGGTGAGGCCGAGCGGCTGTACCGGCGCGCGCTCGAGGAGGGCGTCACCAGGGCCGCTCTCGGCCTCGGCCTCGTGCTCTCTGATTTGGGACGTTTCGACGAAGCCGAAGCCGTAGCCCGCCAAGCCGTCGCCAGCGGCGAACCGCACGCCACCCATCTCCTCGGCCTCGTCCTCCACGAAGCCGGCCGCACCGATGAGGCTGAAATGCTCTACCGCGAGGCCCTCGCCGACGACCCCACAGCCGCATTCTCCCTCGCCTTCCTTCTCGAGGCCAGCGCCCGCCGCGATGAAGCGGCCCACTTCTACCGCCTGGCCGTCGCTGCTGACGTTCCCGGCGCCGCCGAAGCCTTGGCAGCCCTGTCGTCCCCGCGCGATTCCCCACCCGAGGACATTGCTTAACAGGAGTTCCATGTCTCGATCTTGGGCTCCTGTCATGCTGGGGAGCAGTGCTCACTCCCCAAGGCGTCGCCGTCGCAGTAGCTCCTACAGGCCCCCAAATACCTGAGTCACCCGGCGCCCGCGGTGTGGCAGGTCATGAACGAGGCAACACACTTGTGCCCTCCAGTCTCGGGCGAATTGAAAGACCGTCAAGAGACAGGGGATACATCAGTTTCGCTTTGGCGCAGATCCCCAGGACTGCGTATCCGCTCCGTGATTAACACAGCCATGGCATCCCGGCCGTCGACATGTGGCTGAGCGCCGTCAACCCCTACCGGCAGACCTCGCCGAGCCGGGTCTACAGCCCTGACTTCAAGCGCCCGCGACTTCAGATCTGGCCGTAGAAGGAGAACCACCACCGTGTCGCTCCTACCGCTCGCCATCCACGAGGCCGCCTCGGACCTCCTGGCCTGCGTGTGCACGACCCTCGATGAGATCGCCACGCAGATCGAGGACTATCCGGGCTGCCCAACCTGACGACGCTGCCTCGTCCCGGCCTGCCCGCCTGGGACGACTGCGCCGACCCGTGCACCGGCGACGTCGGCGGCCAGCTGACCGTGAACCTGTCCCGCATGTACGCCTCGACGAGGATGCCTCCGCCGAGGAGGCGGCCCGAGCCGGGCTGCGGAGCTCGCTGCCCGTGCCGGTGTTCATCGACACCCAGCAGGTCACCATCAGCCCGCAGGCGGCCATCGACGTGCCCAAGCTCGTGCCCGGCTGGTGCCTGGACGTCACCAGTGCCATGACGTGCCGTGTCGTCTCCCAGCGGCTGAAGATCACCGGCGTGAAGGTGACCGAGACGGGTGGCGACGGGTACACCCCCGGCGGGGAGAGCGTCCAGGTGCAGGTCGCGGCGACCGGAGCGGAAGCGGCCTGATGGCGTTGCGCGGATCACCGATGCGCCGCATGGTCGGAAACCCGCCTGACGGCGTCCTGCGCGACCTCGACCGCCGCTCCCGGGCGACTTCCCGCCGCCGTCGCGGCCCGCGTGAGCAGGAACCGCCGACGGTGCACGAAGCGCCGCCCAGCCTGCCCCGGCCGCAGCAGGAAAGAGGAAAAAGAAGACTGCGACCGGAAGAATCTCATCGCTGGCGCCAAGAAGCATCTAATGATCGCAGAATCCGCCTGTACTGAAGGGCGCCGGTGGTTTAAATGGTTCAAGAAGGCCAATAGGCTGGAAAGAATTTGGGCCAATGTGCGAGCCGCGGAAGTGAACCTACTCGCTCTAAGTTCGGACGATGAACTGAGAGCCTATTGTGGCCTCATCAAGGCTATGGTGAGGCGCTACATCCAAGAGGAAAGCCCGCAAAGAATTGAAGCAGAAAAGTCCTTGAAGCGAATCATAGGGGACAGGGCGCGAAAAATATCCCCCCAAGATCGAGTCGCCGTAATTCACGCACTCGGAATATCCTACTCGGCGCTCGATGCAAGGACGAGGCGAGTTCGAATACTCGCTAACGTTCTATGGCTGGGGAGTCTGTTCACTTTCATGGGGGCCGCAGCTGTCGCCATTTGGGGCTGGCTCGATCCGCAGACCCTAAGTCTTTGCTTCGAACACCCGGAAGAGCGTGACTTGATCAACGGCGACACGCCGGATTCGAACGCCGACGCGACGCCGGATGCGAACGCTGAGACTCCGGATGATTTGGATGGAGTGATCGTCTGTCCCACAGGAGAGGAGCTAATTGGGCCCAAGCGTTTCGCCGACGACTACGCCGATCCTCTGGATGTTCTGTCAGTCGAGCTAGCTGGGCTTGTGGGGGCCGCATTGACAACAATTGCGGCTATACGAAGAGTGCAAGATGATCACACTTCCCCCTACGCTCTGCCTCTGGCGGCAGCCACGCTAAAGTTCCCCCTAGGTGCTCTATCAGCCTTTGTGGGCATCATCTTCATAAGGGGCGCTTTCCTTCCCGGGCTGAGCGCACTCGACACACCGATACAAATTCTGGCTTGGGCCATCCTCTTTGGGGCAGCGCAGCACTTGGTGACCCATCTCATCGATGAAAAGGCACAATCGACGTTGTCCAGCATTGGGAGGTCGCCGCGTCCTCCCAGGGAGACGCCAAGTAACACAGCCTAAGACCGTGTACGGAGTCTGGATTCCCGTTCGATGGGTGAAGATCGAAGCTCACCCAGCAGGGCTGTCTCTGGTCCCCTACGCTCTCTGAACTGAGGGCTTCAACAGGGGGTTTGCATGACTCGACGAGTGCGCGTGCGTGCACGGATGACTGCTGGCCGTCGCAGCCGACGCGCCCCCACGCCGGACTCCGAGGTTTCTACCTCCAGGGGGGAGTTACGCCGAGACTGGACGAAAATTGCCGCGGCGTCGGGTGTGTTCTTCGCCGCAGCGGGCCTGATCTTCACAGGTATCGGCACGTTCTACGGTGTGCTGATTGCTGACGATCAACTTGAGCAGTCCGAAGAGGACGCAGAAGCGCAGAAGCGAAAGCAGGCGTCCATGGTCACCATGTGGGGGCAGAAGTATTGCCTAGGGGGTCATTGCACCGACGTAGTTGGCAACCGTTCTTGGGACGCAATCTCCAATTCGGAGATGTATTTCGAGTACTACGACAAGGTTTACACGTTCACTATTTCAATTCCGCCCTGCACGCAGGTGGACTTCTACCGGTCAGTCTCGGAACAGGTCGTCCCTGAGGGCGCCGAGGACGAGGGCAGCCCGACTCCGCTGGGGCTTAGCTTCACGGACGCCAAGGGCGTCTATTGGGTGCGCTCCTCCATGGGCGACCTGGAGTATGGGGAAGATGCGCGCAGGCTTCTTAAAGAGCTCATCGGCCGGAAGCCGTCAGGACACCGAGGGCGGAAGGGCCTCAACGATCTCGCGAAGTACACGGGCATGAAGCAGTGCGGTATCAACTGATGGGGTTCACGTCGGCTGGGCGATGGGGCCACCAGTACCCTTCTGCCAGTCGCTGGTTGTGGGCCGGGCCGCCGTACTCCCCGAGGGGTGAACTGTGGCCTCAGTCTGCGTGCTGTGCTCGGACTACTTCAACGTCAACTCCGACGGCGAGCTCTGCCTGATTCCGGGCGTCAGGGCCTGCGCCAGGTGCGCACCTTCAACGACCCGGGCACGTACCAGTTCGAGAAAGCCGACTTTCCCTGGCTGGCCCGCGTGCGGGTAAAGGTCCAGGGCGGCGGGGGAGGTTCGGCCGGTGCGAACGCGGCGGCTAACCAGTGCATCGTGCGGCCGTGCGGTGCGGGTGGCGGCTACTCCGAGTCGCTGATCGAGGCTTCCGCGCTCGGCGCGGTGGAGACCATCGTCGTGGGCGCGGGTGGCGAGGCGGGCACGACGGCGGAGAGTGGCGGCGCGGGTGGGTCGAGTTCCCTCGGTGGCTTCGTGCTCGCCAACGGAGGCGACGGCGGGCACGCGATCCAGGACTCTGCGACGGTGCCGGACGTCTCGACCGGTGCGATCGGACCGCTCGCCGGGCGGAGACAGTTCGCGCACGGCGGCGGTGCGGGCGGCGGCGCGATCCGCCTCAACGGCACGAACGGCATCTCCGGCGCGGGCGGCGAGTCGTTCATGGGGCATGGCGGGTATGCCCGTGCGAGCGAAGGCGCGGGCACTGCGCCGCGCGGCTTCGGCGCGGGTGCTGGCGGCGGCCTGTCCTATGGCGGCTCGGTTGCCGGACAGGAAGGCGGCGGCATCGTGATCATCGAGCTGTACGGCTGACCGCCCAGGGCGGGCCCGTAGACTCGTACGGGACGCCGCTGGTTGTGGGCCGGGCCAAGAACAACCCCCGAGGACGGTGGGGAACGTGTTCAGTCGTCGCGGGCGACAACGTAACGGTCACCGGCTCGGGTTCGGCCGCAAACCCGTACGTGGTGAGTGCGGAGATTCCGTGCCTGCCTGTCGGCTGGGGACGGTATCGACTACGACCCGGCGACCGGCGTCATCGCCGCAGACATCTCCGACCAGGCAGGCAATAACCTCGCGCTCGGGCCGGACGGTGGGCTGTTCGTGCCAACTGGCGCGGCGACCGTGTCCACGGGGTGTGGCCTGACCGGTGACGGGTCCGGAAGCGCCCCCCTCACGGTCGCCACGGGCACGTGGCCGTACGCCTGCACCCCGGAGGATGCGGGCGGCGTCATCGTCTGCGGCACCGATGGGGTACTGCGAGGGGAGCCGCGTGGCCGGGCTACGTTCCAGTCGTTCACCGAGACACGCAACTACAACAACCGCACCGTGCCCGCAGCGCAGGAAACCACCGTCGCCACGTTCACGACGACGTTCACCAACCCCGACCCGTGCCGGGCGGCCGTCGTCATCAGCGAACGCGAGATCGACGTCTCGTTCAACCTCCCCGCCAACAGCGCCGCCGCCTATGGGCATGACACGGACGAGATGCACTACCTCAAGAACACCGGCAGCTCGGCCATGACGAACGCGCACACGCAGACGACCAAGCTCATCCAGCAGTCGGCATTCCTTGCCCCGGGTGCGTCGTTGACGGCCAGCCTCAACGTCACGCTGGGCGATCTTCGAGTGCGCCCCTTTTGCCGGGACCGGCGGGTGAGCGCGGCGTCCACCCGAGCGAGTCGCGCCCCGATTCCGCTGGTATGAGCGGCGTCCGGACGACGCGGTACTCGCGGGGGCGGCGCTGTGAGCGCCGGGTCCGCGGTCCCGGCCGGGCCGGTGCAGGCCGCACCCGTCCGAGGCGTTCCCCGGCTGCGGCTGGGCGGTGGGAGCCGAGCCTCAGCGCGGGGTTGAACGTGCCGATCGGGTCCTGGTGGACGATGCCGATCTCGGTCGCGAGGCGTCGCTCCGACGGTGTTCCGAGCAGGTCGAGGTCGCCGAGGGCGAGGTGCGACGCGTTCGCCCGCACGCCCTCGGGGAGCAGGCCCGCGATCGCCATGGCGATGGTGGACTTGCCCCAGCCCGACTCCCCGACGAGGCCGACGATCTGGCCGGCCCCGATGGTGAACGACACGTCGTCGACGAGTTTCCGGTCCCCGGCCCGCACGGTCAGCCCGGCGACGGTCAGCAGGCTGTCCTGCTCCGTGCCTGCCGCTGTCCCCGCACGGGCCTGCGCCGCGCCGCCTGTGCCGCGCCGCCTGTGCCGCGCCGCCTGTGCCGGGCCGGCCGGTCCCGCCGCGTCCGCCGTCCCGGTCGGTGTGGGCGAAGCGCCGCGGGTTCGCGGGTCGACGAGTGAGGCGGCGCCATCTCCGAGGAGCATGGCGCCCACACCGGTGACGAAGCTGGCGGAACACCGCCCACCACGGCCCCGGCCGGCGGCCCGGCCGTCCTGGCCTGCGGCGGCGTCCAGCGAGCAGAGCACCAGGCGGCCAGCGTGCCCGAGCTGCTGTCCCCGCAGCGCCGGCAGCCCGTCGACGCGTTCGACCGAGCCTTCTCCGGCCGTCGGCCAGCGGATATGCGACCCCCTTCCACATCACTACGGCCGCCGACAGGGACAGTGCCAGGACCTGGGACCCGTCGAGTTACCAGGGGGGCGTACCGGAAGAGCTGGGCAGGGGACAGCGGGGTTGCTGCCTCACGGCGGCGGGCCGGAGCCGGCGTGTGCGGACGCCGGCTATGTCGCCGTCTGCGGTGGCGGGGCGTACTCGGTGAGCAGGAGGGCGATGTCGTCCGCCCGGTCGGCGGAACGGCGGGCGTTCCGCAGCAGCGCGTCGGCCAGATCCTCCAGGCGGCCCCCGCCCATGCGGGCCAGTGACGCCCGGAGCCGGTCGATGTCGGAATCGATGTCCGAGTCACGCCTTTCGATCAGTCCGTCCGTGTACAGGGCCAGGACCGACCCGGGTACGAGGCGCAGCTCCGACTCCGGAAAGTGTGCCGCTGGGTCGATGCCGAGCAGCGGGCCGCCGGGCACATCCAGGACTTCGGCCCGGCCGTCGGGCAGGCGCAGCAAGGGCAGGGGGTGGCCGGCACGGACGATGCGCACGACCCCCGAGCGAGGACGGAGGCGGGCGTAGCAGCAGCTTGCGAGGAGCGCAGGGTCGAGGTCCATGTGGAGCCGGTTGGTGTTGGCGACGACGTCGCTCGGCCGGTGGCCGGCGGTGGCGAAGGCCCGCACCGCGCTTCGCAGCTGGCCCATGGCGGCCGCGGCGGCGACGTTGTGTCCCTCGACGTCCCCGACGATCAGTGCGACCTCGTCGCCGGTGGGGATGACGTCGTACCAGTCGCCGCCGATGTCCATGCCTCGGGTGCCCGGAAGATAGCGCCCGGTGACATCGAGGCCCGGCAGTGTGGGCAGTCGATGCGGCAGCAGCGCGTTCTGCAGGCCGCGGGCGAGGGCGAATTCGGCGTCGTAGAGCCTGGCGCGTTCCAGGGCCTGGGCGATCAGGCCGCCCAGTGCGGTGAGGACGCCGCGCTCCTCGTCGGGAAATCGGTGGACGTCGTCGAAGCCGAGCAGGCATACGCCGACCGGGCGGTTCGAGGCGATCAAGGGCAGGAACGCCCAGGAGTTGGACTGACTGACCATGATCCCGGGGTACGTCTCGAGAAGCTCCTCACGGGACTCGACGAACAGCGGGGCCCCGGTGGTCAGCGCGTCCGTCACGGGCAGCCGGGCATGCAGCGGAGTGCCTTCGAACCGGGCGAGAAAGCGCTTCGAGTAGCCGCGCTGATCGAGCAGGCGCAGGCGCCGCTCCTCCACCACGGCGATCGCCAGCTTCTGACCGCCGAAAGCGGGCAGCAGCTGCTCGGCGACGGCCTCGAACACCTCGTGCGCGGTGACCGCCTCGGTGAGCGCGCTGCCCAGCGTGAGCACCCGGTAGAGGGAACCCACGCGCGGGGCCGCGGGCGGAGGCGACCAGGAGGCGGGCGGCCCCCCTTCCGCGAGGGTTGCCCCGGGTCCGGTGTCGGCCGGTACTGGCTGTCGCGCGGGTGCCGCCCACCCCGTCATGCCCTGAGCGCCCGGGTGGAGGGAGAAGACCAGCCATGTGGCCGGTGGGCGGCGGACCAGGAAGGAGACCGGTTGCTGGGAGATCAGGGCGGCCCGGTAGCGGTCCTCGTACACGGGGTCGGCCAGCCAGGGCAGGACGTCCCAGGGGCGTCGGCCGAGCAGTTCGTCCTGGCGGACCCGCAGCAGATCCTCCATGCTGTGGTTGGCGTAGGCGACGCGTCCGTCGGGCGAGAGCGCGAAGAAGCCGTCCGCGAGCCGCTCGATCGCCGCCACGGCGGCCATGCGGCTCCCGGAGTCGAGTACGGCGCCGACCAGATGGGCCGAGGCCTGAAGGTCGTCAGGGCTCTCGGGCACCCTGCCCCACAGCTCGACGGTGTGGTGGCCTCCGCGGCCGTCCCGGATGCGCAGGCAGTGTGCCAGTACGTGGCGTTCCTGGACCGCGGCACGGGCGGCGGACCGGAAGCCGGGCAGATCCGCGGGCTCGATCATGGCCGCCAGGGTGGCCGCCCGTCCGTCGAACTCGCGGGGCGGCATTCCGAAGATCGCGCACAGCTCGTCGTCGGCCGTGAGGGCTCCGGTGCCGAGATTCCAGTCGAACAGACCCACCCGGATCACCGGAGCGGATGGCAGCGGGACTACTACCGGAGCCGTCCGTTCGTCGTACTCACCGAGCGCGCCGCGGGCCCGCAGTCCGGCGAGGGTGGTGCCCAGCCGGTCGGCGGCGGAGCGCAGCTTCCGGCGCTGCGCCCTCGACAGCCCTGTCCCGTCCGGCCTGGCCGTCCACACCACGGCCATGGTGCCGAACGTCCGCTCGCCCGCCCGTACGGGGACCGATGCGGAACCGAACGGGTAGGGCAGGGCGACCGAGAGCTGCGGGAAGCGCCGCATCGTCTCCTCCGCGCCGGCCAGATGGACCATGCGCCCGGAGCGGTACGCCTCCGCCACTGGCAGACCGCTGTTCACCGGGATCCGACGCCACCCGCTGAGCAGGGAGGGCGGCGACCCGCACGACGCGGCCACTACGAGCGAGCGGTGGTCGCCGGAGAGCAGAAACACGCTTCCGGTGTGCGCTCCGGTCAGCTCCACGGCACCGACGATGGCACTGACCAGCGCGTCGTCGCGCTCGGGCGCTTCGCCGACACTTGCGGCGCCGAACGGGTACAAGTTCGGTGCCACACCGTTGGCCGACACGTTACCCTCGATCATCGATGGATAATTTGTTCCATTTTAGGACGGTCCATAGCTCCCCGTGGGCAGGTGCCGGGCCGCGGACGCGGCGATCAGCGCGGCAACGCAGGAGACACTGCGTTCGTGCAAGCCACGACTGTCGTTCCTTGCGTGACGAGGGTGCCGACCGTAGGTCTGAAATCCGGCCGTACCCAACACACCCGCACCCCACCGTGCGCAGCAGGGCGCAGCGTGGGCGGGTTGTGCACCGCCGGGCACTGTTGGGTGGAGTGCTCTGCCGCTCTGCGCCAGAGGTTCGCTGTGGGCCGTGTGACCTGGGAAGGGAAGTGCCGCTTCTGGGTCCCCTTGTGCCCCGGCTCACCCGTCGACGGTGTAGCGGCCCACATCCCCCAGCGCAAGTGCCAGCAGCCCGTGGTCGAGCCCGACGATCAGCCGCTGCGCCACCCATGTGACGGCAAGCGCGGGATGATGTACGGGAATCTCCTCGACCAGCGCCCGGTCCGCCACGTCCCACAGGCGCACGGTCCGGTCGCTGCCGGCGGTGGCGAGGAGGTGCCCTCCGTCACCGACCACGCTCACTGCGTTGACCGCTCCCGTGTGGCCCGAGAGGTCTCCGACGAGTTGGCCCCGCTCGGCGTCCCACAGGCACACCCCTCCGTGCGCGTGCGCGGTGGCGAGCGCGGTCCGCCCAGCCACGGGCAGCGCGCACATCGCAAGAGTCTCGGTTGCGGCAACCAATTTGTGGCGTTGACCAGAGACCGCGTCCCACATCCAGACCGCGCCGTCCAGCCCGTCCGTGGCCGTTGCGACGTACGGTTGCCCGGCGATTTCCACGGGACACATCGCGTAGATGCCGCTGTGGAAGCGGGAGAAATGCGCGGTCTCGTCGGTGAGTGGGTCCCAAAGCCGTGCGCTACCGTCTGTGTGGCCCACGGCCAGGAGCGTTCGGTCGCCGACGTGCACGGAACACACGGTGTATGCGGGTTTGAGACCCGGGCGCCGGGACCGGGGCAAGGCGTCCGTGGTGTCCCACAGCCACACGGCTCCGTCGTCACCGCACCCGGCGAGGTACGGGCGGTCGAGGTGGCGTAGGGAGCACAGAGCGCGTACCCAGTCGCTGTTGCCCTTCAACGCGCCGACGACGGCGCCGGAGTCGGGATCGCGCAGCTCGGTGACGCCGTCGTCACCGCCGGCGGCGACGAGCGTACCGTCGCTGCCGTAGGCCCGGGAGAGGGCGCGGATCGCGCTCACACGACTGGCGCGCGGCGCGGCCGGGTCCCACAGCCGCACGGTGTGGTCGGCGCCACCACTGGCGAGCAGGTCTCGGCCGTTGACGCGCAGGACACAGAGGGAGTCCACGGAGTCGGAGTGGCCTTGGAGGGTGATGGCGATCCGGCCGGTCTCCGGGTCCAGCAGCCGGACCAGGTCGCCGCTCGTGCTGGCAAGTAGTGAGTGTCCCTCGACCGTGACGGCGTGCAGCGTGACGGCCAGATCCTCACCAGGGAGCGTACCTACGCACCAGCCGCTGGCCGGTTCCCACAGCCGAACGGTCTTGTCCTCGCCCAGACTTGCCAACAGGATGTGCTTTGCCACCTCCACGGCGCACAGGGCGACGACGGAACCCTCGTGTCCCTCGAGGACACGGACACGTTCGCCGGTGTCGGAACGCCAGAGAACAATGGAGCCGTCCTCTTCGTCCCCGCCCGACGCCAGGAGGGTTCCGTCGCCGACCGCCACCGCGCACACACTCTCGACATAGCCGCTGTGCCCCGAAAGGACCGCGGTGCACTGTCCGGCGGAGGGATCCCAGACACGGACCGTTCCGTCCGCGCTCGCGGTGGCGAGGCGAGGGCCGTCGGCCGTGTCGAACGCGCACATGTCGCGTATCGAGCTGAGGTGGCCGCTCAGGTGTCCCGCGGCGCACTGCCGGGACTCGTTCCACAGCCAGACGTCGCTGTCCGCGGCGAGAGCGAGGTAGGTCTGTCCGTCAACGATCAGGCCGCACATCGCCCTGATGCGGCCGAACTTGGGTGTGAGGCGTCGTACCGTCCGGGCGGTGACCGGGTCCCAAAGCCGAACGGTCCCGTCGCCGGAGGCGCTGGCGAGGAGAGTGTGGGACCCGCGGCCGAGGGCGCACACAGAGCGGATCTCGGCGCTGTGGCCCTCAAGGACCGCCTCTTCGGCACGCGGGGCGACTGCCGCCCACTCGGCTCGGTACGGCCCTTTCGCCGCCAGGGGCCCATAGACCTGTCCGAGCCCGTCCTGCGTCTCGGTCACGCTGAAGAGGGCCGCGCGCCGGGCGGGGTCGCAGTCGATGGCCTGGGGCGTCCGGCGCAGGAGCTGGGCGCGTTCCCTGGCCGCCCCGGAGAACGCCGAACCGCTCGCCGGGATGAGGCGCCGCAGATCTGCGTGGAGCGCGTATTCCGCCTCCCCAAGCAGCTCGTCGATGACACGGCCGCGGACGGCGTGCCGGGGCAGCGAGCGCAGCAGGTACGCGGGCGCGCGGTCCCAGCCGAGCTGCCGGCCGTAAGCGATGAAGGAGCGCGTGAGGGCGCGCTCGTCGGCCACGGTCGAGCCGCGATTTTTCCGCAGCGCGTCGTTGAGGGCCTGGTGGAAGAGCCGGAACACGCCCGTATTCTGGTCGTTGACGCCGGTTTCGATGAGGAAGTTCGCGGCTGACGAGCGTGCCAGGGACTGGAGTCGGTCCTCGGTGAGGTGGTGGCCCGTGAGTTGTTTCACCGCGGCGCTCCACAACGGCAGCGGGAGCCCCGGTGCCTCGGCGTAAGCCAGGACGCCCAGTGCATCGGCCGCCGGAGCGCCGTCCACGGTAGGCAGCCGTGCGAGGTATTCCTGTAGTGCCGCGGCGACTGTGGGCGTGAAGGCGATGTCAGCGGGCGCGACCGCGTGGGCGTCGTGCAGGCCGTGAGTGCGCGCGGTGAGCCCGGCCACGAGGAAGTTCGCGTCGGCGAGTTCAGCAATGCGGGCAGCGACCGGGCGTGCGGTGTGCTCGTCGCCGTAGGGGTTGTCGGGCCGCTCGTCGCCCAAGAGTTGGAGCGTGGCCATCGTGTACGCGGCGAGGTCCGCGGCGGCGAAGAACTCGGGAGCGTCGAGGTCGATGACGCGGACCGCAGTGCCGAACGGGTCGAGCAAACTGCCGGCATCGTCCCTGTGGCGACTGCCGACCACCACCCTGACATGGAGATCCGCGCAGGTCTCGGCCAGCGGGATGGCGATGTGCCGTGCGATCAGGCGGGCCTGCTGCGCGCTGGTGGCCTCGTCGAGGGCGTCGATGACCACGATGAAGGGCGTGTGCGCGGAGGTGGGCCGCTCCGACAGCGCGGCCCGTAGCACGGAGGCCAGGTCGCTCGCGTGCTCGGGCGGCGCGGCCGATGCCGCAGTGGCGATCTCCTCGGCCACCTCGAGAGCAGTCTTTCCCTTGGCGTGCACGGCGCAGGAGACCGAGCCGATGGGGGCACGCAGGGCGTCGTCGTCCGCCGGTAGCGACGCGGCGATACCGGAATCCGCCGAGGTGACCACACGCCCGAGCACCGCGGACTTGCCCACGCCGGGAGACCCGGTCACCATCAGGACTTTGCGTGGCGCGGCAGCGCAGGTCATCCAGTCGATGATCTCGGTGAGCGCGGCGGTGCGCCCCCGGAACCGGAAGCCCTGTTCGGCGTCCGTGCTCACGCCGCGGGCGCGCGGCTTCCAGTGCCGACCGGCCTCCGGGTCGTCGTCCAGCGTCCAGCCCCACGCCGCGAGCGCTGTTTCGCCCGCCGCCTCGGCCGACCAGTCGGCGAGCAGCGCGATCTTCTGGTCCGGCAGACACCTGTCGGCCTGATGGAGCGTGAAGGCCCGGGCATCACCCGAGCCACTGGCCTGCCCGACCAGACCCACGACCGACTGGTACGTCGGTGACCACAACGCAGCGCCGCTGTAGCCGGGTTTGACGGGATAGCGCGAGGCCGTGTCGAGTCGCACCCACCCGTAGGCGAGCGACTCTCCGACCGTCCCGTCCGAGGAATTGCCGAACAGGTCGCCGTCAGGAAACCCAAACGCCCACCACGCCTCGCCTACGAGGGCGGACGGCGTTGGCCGCCGCAGCCGCGCCGCCGGCTCACCGGAGACCGGCTCCGCGAGTACGAGGACGGCCACGTCCTGCGCGCGGCGCTTTGTCGGGGCGTCCGGCGCGAACACGTCCCGTACCCGGAAGCGCCGGTCCATGAACTGGTCCGACTTGGGGAACGCCACCCACAGCTCACGCGTCTTCTCCCACCTGGGGCAGGCGACATGCGCACAGGTCAGCACCCGGTGGTCGTCGATGAGGAAGCCGGAACCCAGTGCCTTCTCGTCGTGCTCCGTGCCGTGCACTGCGGCCACCCAGGCATCGGTGCCTGGGCGCGGGCCCGAACCGGCAGCGGCGTTCATCGAGGCTCATGCTCCGTCCGTCGCCGCTGGACGCCACACCATCGACACCTCGAAGTTCGCGTCCGTCGAGGCCTTGGCGACGAACCAGTTGGCCGTCCCGCTGACCTTGATCCCGAATTTCACCTGGACCTCCGTGGGGCGGAGCGCCGCGGCCTGTTCAAGTACCGTGCGGGCGGCTTCCACGGCCGGCCGTACGGCTTCGCGGACCTGGCCCACGATCTCCGCGGTGCCGACTTGGTGGAACTCGTCCGTCGGCTCGATCTCGAACCGGACGACCGTCTCGTCGTCCAGCGCGTACGACACCACCTGATCTGCCATCGCGGCCCCCCTCTATGGACTGAGTTCACAGCCTAGAGCCAAGCCGTCGCTCCAGATGGGTAGTTGGGTGGCCACCGCGCCAACCCCCGCCTAGCCCCCGGTACATGCCGCGGGCTGCCGACTAGGCGGAGGGTGGCGCTGCGGCATGTAGTGCTCCTACCGCAGCACAGCGCCCCTCTACCGGCGTGGGGCATGCCTGTACTGGCCTTCCCAAAGCAGCCGGCCCAAAGGCATCACTCTGTTGTTGTGTACTGTCGCGGTCTGCACGACGGCCACGGCCGCCGTGTACGAGGTCGCTCAGAGTCGAAGCCGCCGGGTGGCGAGGCCTCTGCGATCATGTCGCGGGTCCTGGCAGCGCTCACCTTGCTGGCAGCCGTCACGTCCAAGGCCCTGGCCTCGTACGCCCGGCATCTCGGAATCCACCGTGGTCATCCCGGGAGAGCGTGGGTACGGCGCTGGTCTGGTACACGTCGGAATCCGGATAGCCTGGGGTTGCCCTGACGGAGGTTGGCCGACACCAACCGGGACAACCCGAACCGGCAGTTGCGACTGAGCTTCCTCGGTTAGACGCTCGGCGAGTCGGCAGTGGCTCTGCCCGACGATCCACGGTGACGATCAGGCCGGGGGTAGCGGTGGCGTCGCGTCCTTTGCGGCCCGGGATCCTTCTGCTGGGGCCCGTCCCGGTGGTGTGCCATGGCGGAAGGCGATCAGGCCGATGAAGGCCGCCCCCGTGAACCAGCCGATCTGGATGGCCAGATCCCGGAGCGGGACCACGTCGGCGAAGCCGGCTGCCGTGGCGGCCTGCACGGCACCGTAGGAAGGCAGGTAGCGCACGACGGAGTCGTTGGCTCCGGAGCTCATGACCGGATTCTGCAGTGCAAGGTCGATGATGCTGGTCATCACGATGGCGAACATTCCCTCGACCTCCCTGTGCAGGACGGATGCCAGTCCGACGCCGAGGACGCCATAGGTCATGGCCGCACAGAACAGGGCGGCGGCAAGGAGCAGCGGTTGCCGGGGCGTCCAGGTCAGGCAGGTCACCACGGCGGCGTACGCGGCCACTGCTGCGGAGGCCAGGGTCAGGGCCGCGAACTTGGCGATCGCGAGGTGCGTGCGGGGGTAGCCGGCCATGGCCAGACGCCGGTCGAAGCCCTTGCCGCCGAACGTCGCAGCGAACATCAGGAAGCCGGTGATCAGGGTAACCGCGTTGAGGGCACCGCTGACGGCGGTGAGCTCGTTGCCCGGGGGAGCCACCCACCGGCCGGCGGCCTGAAGGTGCACTCGTGCGGGTGCGTCGGGGATCGCCAGGTAGGTGAGACTCGTCCAGACCGGCAGGAAGAGGGCGACCAGGACCAGCGCGAACCGGTTGAGGGCGTGTTCGACGAGCGCGTAGCGGGTGGCTGTGACGAACAGGTCCAGGTGATGCCTCACGTGGTACCCGCCGCCCGCGGACGCAGTACGCCACCCGCCAGGGTCCACAGCTCGTCCAGGCGCTCGGTGTCGTACGCCAGGTGAGAGACGATCAGGATCGAGCGCCCGGCAGTGCGCAGCCGGGCGGCGAGATCCCAGAACCGCTGGTAGGTGTCCCAGTCGAAGCCCTGGTAGGGCTCGTCCAGCAGCAGTACCTGCGGATCGTGCATGAGGGCCAAGGTCAGGTTCAGCTTCTGTCGCGTTCCGCCGCTGAGCGCCCTCGCCCGCTCGTTCGCGTACTCGGCGAAGCCCAGGACGTTCATGATCTCCTCGGCGCGGCGCACATCGGGAAGGCGGAAGGCCGACTGGAAGAACTTCAGATGCTGGTGGACCGTCAAGGAGTCGTTGAGAACGACGTGCTGTGGGCAGTAGCCGAAACGGCCGTGGTGGCGGACCGTGCCATGGCAGGGTCGGAGCTCACCGGCGAGGATCTTCAACAAAGTGGACTTGCCGGCCCCGTTCTCCCCGACGATCCCGGTCAGCGTTCCGGCCCGCAGACGTAGGTCGACTCCGCGCAGGACCGGGCGCCGGCGGTAGGAGTGACGCACCTCTTCGACCTCCAACGCGCGCCTCCCCATGGTCGTCCGGCCCGGACGACGGCTCACGTGGCGAGAGGGCGTCCGCTCCGGCTTCCTTCCCGCAGGGTCACCGAGAACCCGCCCTCGAACCGGCGCGTCGAGGCGTCGAGCTGCGTGCGGTCACCGGGGTCCTGACCGCCGAGCTGCCGTTCGCGCCAGCGCACGTCTGTTGATTATGCGATTGGTTGGCCATTCAGTTTGTGGTGGTGCGGTTCGAGCATGCCGTATGTCGGGATCACCCGCTGCTGTCTCCCCTGAGAGGTTCAATGACTGCATCGACCCCGGCTGTGCAGCAGTACGACGTTCTTGAGACCCGAGACGCGGTGAACGCCGTTCTTGATGACTTCCTTGCCGGGAAGGCAGGCGGTCCGGACGGCCCGCTGATCGGAACCCCGCTCGCTGTGCTACGGCATTTCCTCGACGGCGGCGGAAAGAGAGTCCGGCCTTTGTACTGTTGTCTGGGCTGGAGTTCGGTCGGCAACGAGCCCTTGAACAGCGAGGTGTTGCGGGCGGCGGCGGGCCTTGAGCTCTTCCACACGTTCGCCCTCGTGCACGATGACCTGATCGATGGCTCGGACAGCAGGCACGACCGCCCCACCGCCCATCACGCGTTCGCGGCGCACGGGCCCAGCCACCGCGCAGAGTGGTTCGGTGAGAGCTCGGCCGTACTGCTCGGCGACCTGTGCGAGGTCTGGTCCGCCGAACTGCTGGGAGACCTCGGCGGCGGGCCCGCACAGGCAGTGGTGCGGGAGACGGTGGACCGCATGCGCTGCGAGCTGGTCATCGGCCAGTATCTCGACCTGCTCGCCTCGGGTGACGACAGCCACAGCGTGGAGGACGCGCTACGGGTGATCCATTACAAGACCACGAAGTACACCGTGGAGCGCCCGCTGCAGATCGGTGCAGCGCTGGCCGGCGCGGGACCGGACGTTCTCGATGCCTGCGCCGCCTACGCCCGGCCGCTCGGTGAGGCGTTCCAGATGTACGACGATCTCGAGGACGTGGTCGTGGACGCAGCTCGCCCCGGCACCAGCGGCAGCGACGTGCGCGAGGGCAAGCGGACCGCGGTACTGGCGTTGGCGCTGCAGCACGCCCGGCCGGCCGAGGCGGAACGCTTGCGCGAACTCGTCGGTGACCCCGCCCTCGGCGAGGAGGAACTGGCGGAGGCACGTGCGCTGATCGCCGCGACGGGGGCACCGGACTTGGTCCGCGCCATGGTGGTGGAACGCCGCCTGGAGGCCCTGTCCATCCTTGAATCAGCGCCCTTCCACCCCGCTGCCAAGGACGGCCTCAAGCGCTTGACGGACCTCGCCGTTCCAGGGGTCGCGGGGTGGTAGCGGAGCGGCTGGCGGCCGTGGACGAGCAAGTGGAGCACGTCGATGCCCACGACCGCGTACTGCGGATCGTGCAGCGCGACGACGCCGTGCGCGAGGGCTGGCTGCACCGCGTGGCCGGGGTGGTGTGCCGGGACGCGGAAGGGCGCGTGCTGGTGAACCGGAGGCCCGGTCAGGCACGGTGGTTCGCCGGCCGGTACGCGCCGATGATCGCCGGAGCGGTCAGGCCCGGGGAGACGTACGCGCAGGCCGCGGCACGTGAGCTGTGCGAGGAACTGGGAGTCCGGGCCGAGGTGCGGCATGTCTTCAAGTTCATCTGTCAGGGAGCCGTCGGCCCGTACTGGTTCGGCATTCACGAGGCAGTGGTGACCCACGAAGTCGTGCCGGACCCCAGAGAGATCACCTGGTCCGGCTGGTTCACCCTCTCCGAATTCCGGACCGCGGCGACCCGCTGGCCGCTGGTGCCCGATGCCGGGGAGGCATTCGAGGGCTACCTCAGGAGGTGCCGATGATGCCCTACTTCCACGACGCGAATGAGGTCTACCACTATCTCGGCGGGGTGTTCCGCCTCGCGGACTCCCATCCGGACGTGGGGCCGCTGCTACGGAATTCGGGGCTCACCTTCCGGATCGACTACACGCGTCCGGCGGCCATCCTGACGGTCCGGCTGCTGTCGGAAGCGATCGAGGTCATCGAAGGTGACACAGACGTACGCCCCGACGTACGGCTCGCCATGTCCGCCGACAACGGCGACCGCTTCTGGCGCGGCGAGTACAACGCCACGGTCGGCCTCGCCACGGGGGAAGTCCGTGCACGCGGACCAGTGAGCAAACTTCTGCGGCTCCTGCCGTTGGCCAAGCCCGTCTTCCCGCTCTACCAGGAGATGATCGCGGACAAGGACCGGAAGGCCGGCCGTTGAAGGCGACTGTGGCGCTCCAATATGCCCCGAACGACCCGTTCTCGCTCGAACCTGTGGACCTCGGCCCCCTCGCCGTGGACGAAGTCCTCGTCCGCATGGCCGGAGTGGGCGTGTGCCACACCGACTGGACGGCTGCGGCCGGCACGGTGCCACTGCCGACACCCTTCGTCCTCGGGCACGAAGGCGCCGGGACCGTGGTCGCGACGGGGCCTGGTGCGAGCACACTGGCCGTCGGGGACCAGGTGGTGCTGAGCTTCGACGCCTGCCGGACCTGCCGGCAGTGCACCACGGGCCACCCCGCCTACTGCGTCCTGTCCGCGGCCCTGAACTACACCGGAACGCGACTGGACGGCACGACGACCATGAGCCGGCAGGGCCGTCCCGTACACGGCAGCTGGTTCGGCCAGTCGTCCTTCGGCACCCACGCCGTCGCGAGCGTCCGCAACGCCATCAACGTGGGTGCCCTCCCGGAGGGCTTGCCTCTCGACATCCTCGGCCCCCTCGGCTGCGGTCTGCTGACCGGCGCCGGCACCGTCTTCCATGTGCTGCGGCCACGGCCCGGTCAGAGCATCGCGGTGTTCGGACTCGGCACGGTCGGACTGAGCGCCGTGATGGCTGCCGCGGTGGCCGGCTGTCATCCGATCATCGGCGTAGACCCCAACCCACTCCGCCGTCACACAGGCGATGACCTCGGCTGCACCCACACTCTCGACCCCGCCGCGACGGACGACATCGGCTGGTCCCTTGCCGAAATCACCGGTGTCGGCGCGGACTACACCGTCGACACGGTCGGCTCCGGCGCGGTTGTCCGTCAAGCCCTGGAAGCTCTGCGCACTCCGGGCCTCTGCGCGACGCTGGGCCTGCAGGCCATGGAGAACGACGTCACCATCGACCAGGGTCACCTCCTGCTGGGCCGGACCCTGACCGGGGTGATCGAAGGGGATGCCGACCCGCACGATCTCGTCCCTCACCTCATCGCGCTGTGGCAGCAGGGACGGTTCCCCTTCGACCGGCTCGTCCGGCGATTCCCCTTCCACCGCGTCGAGGACGCCGTTGAGGCAGGCCGCACGGGCAAAGTCGTCAAACCCGTACTCGTCTTCGACTGAACCCGCGGCCATTCGCCCTTCACACAGAACAGACCGGACAGGAGACCCGCCCGTGCACGCCCTCCCGCACGCCCTGATGCACATCGACGGGAAGTGGACCGACACCACGGCCCGCTACGAGATCCGCAATCCGGCAACCGAGGAAGTCGTGGCCACCATGGCCAAGGGCAGCCGCGAACACGCCGATCAGGCGGTCGCGGCCGCGAAAGCGGCGTACGAGGAGGGGAGTTGGCGCGAGACACCGCCCCGCGAGCGGGCGGCCGTCCTGCGCCAGGCGGCCGATCGACTGGCGCTGCGCTCGGAAGAACTGGTCGAGATGCAGGTCAGGGAGAACGGCGCTCCGGTACGCCTCGCGGAGGCACTGCACATCGGGACATCCCTCGCCCACCTCCGGTACCAGGCCGACCTGGCGGAGCGATACCGATTCGAGCGACCCAGCGAGATGATCTCGCCCGTCCTGGCAGCAGGACTGATCCGCCGCGAGCCCATCGGTGTCTGTGCCGGCATCGTGCCGTGGAACTTCCCGCTGGTGCACGCCGCGTGGAAGATCGCCCCCGCCCTGGCAGCGGGCAACACCATCGTGATCAAGCCCGACGAGCGGGCGCCGCTCACCGTGATCGAGCTCGTCCGTGAGCTCGCAGCCGCAGGTCTCCCACCGGGCGTGCTCAACCTCGTCACGGGTGACGGTCCGGAGGTCGGGGGACGGCTCGTCGAACACCCCCATGTTCGCAAAATCAGTTTCACCGGCTCCACTCAGGTCGGCCGCGACGTGGTGCGCCGCGCTGCGGGTGACTTCAAGCACCTCACCCTCGAACTCGGCGGAAAGTCGGCCAACATCGTCCTTGCGGACGCCGACGTGAAGACCGCGGTGGACGGTGCCCTGTTCGCCGGCATGGCCTACTCGGGACAGATCTGCGCGGCCGGGAGCCGGCTGCTGCTTCCCGAGGCTCTGCACGACGCGTTCGTGGAACAACTGATCGCACGCATGCGGACGCTGCGGATCTCGGACCCGTCGGACCCCCTGACGGACATCGGACCGCTCATCTCACGGGAGAGGCGGGACCACGTCCTTACCTGTGTGACGGGCGCCCGAGACCAAGGTGCCCGGATCGCACACGGCGGCAGGATCCCCTCCGGTGCACGGTTCACCCGCGGACACTGGGTGGAGCCCACCGTCATCACTGGCGTCACGGCCGACATGAGGATCGCCCACGAGGAGGTCTTCGGCCCGGTCCTGGCCGTCATGCGGTACCGGACGGTCGAGGAAGCCGTCCGGATCGCCAACGGTACGCAATACGGACTGGCTGCGGGTGTCTGGAGCCGCGACAACCAAGCGGCCCTGGACGTAGCCGCGCAGCTGGAGTCCGGTGTCGTGTGGATCAACGACTGGTACGCGCTCCCGCCCCACTTCCCCCTGGGCGGCTGCAAGCAGAGCGGGCTCGGCCGGGAGAGCGGTGAACACTCCCTGGACGAATACACACAGGAGAAGGCCGTCACCGTCGACCTCTCCGGCGGGTTGGAGGGAAAGCTCTACTCACTCCTGCTCGGGACGGAATCCCCCTGAGGCCGTCCGGACTGGTCCCACCACCAGGAAATGCTCGGATAGGGAAGAGGGGTGGCATCGGAGCTCGACGGGTTGTCGGCCCAGCAGATGGCGGGTGCGGCGGCTTCGTCCGCAGCCGTCCTGCTCACGTCTTCCATGGTGTGGCGCGGCGCCGTCAATCCCCATTCCACATGACCGCGCAAAGCCTGGCCCAATTGCACCAGCAGGTAGCGCAGCGGCGTTGAGGAGGAGGCCAGCAGATCTTCCCTGAGCCGCAGGAACAGCTGCATGACCCTGTCACGCACCATCATCGTTTCTGTGACGGCTTGTTGGAGCGTCAGTCCGCGCGTGCTCTGCAGGACGTTGATCAGGTTCAGATCGTGAACGGATTCCTTGCGGTAGGAGAACAGGTCGTTGTCGAGAGCGCCGATCAATCCGGCGCTCTCCAGGCACGCCAGCACCGCCGGCGACTGCCACACCTCTTCGGCAAGCGGCTCGGCCCCGCACATCTCGATGATGGTGATGACGACATGGCCCGCGACATCGTCCAGACGAATGGAGACGTACTGGTCCTCGGTCAGCGCACCGGGATGCTGAAGGGCGTTGATGCCGCGGATGGCTCCCGCGAAACAGCGCCTCATCTCACGAGTCAGCCTGCCGATTCTCGCCGGAGAGCTCTCGGCCCTCAGCCGCGCCATCACATCGATGAGGGCCAGCTCGTAGGGGGTGTCCGCAGGGGTCGCCCGGTAGCCGGGTGATTCCATCACCCGCATGACCCTGCCGGCCTGTTCGATGATCCCGCTGAGCCCACCGGTGGCATGCGCGCTGTCGAAGAGGAGGTCTTCCGCGAGCAGTACCAGGTTGGCGAAGCACGTCAGGGTCCGGAACACTTCTTCGTTCTCCGCCTGGGGAACCATCAGGCCCAGCAGCCGGTGAACCTGGGCGTCGTGAATTCGTGCCTGTGTTGCGGGGTCGTCGCAGAACCCGTAGGAGGAAAGCCACGCCAGTGCGTGGTCTCCCGCTGATCCGGTGAGCGGACTGCACGCCGCCGGCAAGGGGCAGTAGAAGGGTGGCAATGTGAATTCCGGCACGGGGCTCATGGGAGTAAGTTTCCTTTGCCGCCGCGCATCGTGACAGGGCGTGAAGTGGCAGTCGATCACCGAATGAGGCTGGAGCGCGCCGGTAGTCGTGCGCCGTCAGAGCCCCGAGAGGTTGATCATGGGGCGCCATGCGCGGTACGTACCTGGATCTGCCGGGTGGCGATCGCCGCCCGTCGCCAGCAAGGACGTGCCCGGCCGGGACGGGTACGCCTGCGACGGCCGTGGCCGGGCCGCCCAGCGCAGCGGGATTTACTTTCCTCGAGTAATGCGGATGTGTGTACCGTGCTAAACTTGAGGAGAGTTGCAGTTGTAGTTCCCGAAACTTCAGGTGCTTATCCGGACGGGGCTAATTTGGCACCGCAGGGGTTCGCACGGCGTAGGTCCCCGGGTACTGCCCCCAAAGGAGAAATGACATGGCTACCGGCACCGTCAAGTGGTTCAACGCGGAAAAGGGCTTCGGTTTCATCGAGCAGGACGGCGGCGGCCCGGACGTCTTCGCCCACTACTCGAACATCGCCGCCCAGGGATTCCGTGAGCTCCAGGAAGGTCAGAAGGTGAACTTCGACGTCACGCAGGGCCAGAAGGGCCCGCAGGCGGAGAACATCACTCCTGCCTGACGTCGAAACGTATGTGATGGCTGAGGTCACGCCTTGCGGCGCGGCCTCAGCTTAATTTTTCCGGCATTGCGCTGGAGTTCTTTTTTGGATTTGCATTCGGCTCGTTCTTGCAATTTCCCGGCTCATTCCTGTCGGGAATTTCTTGGTGCGTGCCCTGTTGAGGAAGGTTCTCCTTGAGCCGTTCAGCCAGCACGAACGACCGTTTCCAGCCACGGGGTCAGCGCCGCCCCGGCGGCAGTCCAGGCGGCACCGGGCGCCGTTCCTCCGCTTCACAGGGGGAGTTCGCGCTGCCGGTCACCGTCACCCCGGCCCTCCCCGCCGCAGCGACCTTCGGTGAACTGGACATGCCCGTCGAGCTGCTGGAGATGCTCACCAGCCGCGGCCTGAACGAGCCCTTCCCGATCCAGGCGACCACGTTGCCGAACTCCCTCGCAGGGCGCGATGTGCTGGGGCGTGCGCGCACCGGCTCGGGCAAGACGCTCGCCTTCGGCCTGGCGCTCCTCGTGCGCACGGCCGGCCGGCGTGCCGAGTCGCGGAAGCCGCTGGCCCTGGTCCTCGCCCCCACGCGCGAGCTGGCCCAGCAGGTCACCGATGAGCTCGCCCCGTACGCCCGGTTGCTGAAGCTGCGGATGGCCACCGTGGTCGGCGGCATGTCGATCGGCAGGCAGGCCGGCGCACTGCGTGCCGGGGCTGAAGTGGTCGTCGCGACTCCTGGCCGCCTCGCGGATCTCGTCGAGCGCAAGGACTGCCGCCTGGACCGGGTGAACATCACCGTCCTGGACGAGGCCGACCAGATGGCGGACATGGGCTTCATGCCGCAGGTCACCGAACTGCTGGACCAGGTACGTCCCGACGGTCAGCGCATGCTGTTCTCGGCCACGCTGGACCGCAACATCGACCTCCTGGTCCGTCGCTACCTCCACGACCCGGTGGTCCACTCGGTCGACCCGTCGGCGGGCGCGGTCACCACGATGGAACATCACGTGCTGCAGGTGCACGGGGCCGACAAGTACGCCACCGCCACCGAGATCGCCGCCCGCGACGGGCGCGTGATCATGTTCCTGGACACCAAGCATGCTGTCGACCAGTTCACCAAGCACCTGCTGAGCAGCGGCGTAAAGGCCGGGGCCCTGCACGGCGGCAAGTCGCAGCCCCAGCGCAACCGCATCCTGGCACAGTTCAAGACCGGTGATGTCACGACGCTGGTGGCCACCAACGTCGCGGCCCGGGGCATTCACGTCGACGACCTCGATCTCGTCGTCAACGTCGATCCGCCCGGCGACCACAAGGACTACCTGCACCGAGGTGGCCGCACCGCCCGCGCCGGCGAGTCCGGCAGGGTCGTCACACTGGTCCTGCCCAACCAACGTCGTGACATGGCCCGTCTCATGTCCGACGCGGGCATCCGGCCGCAGATCACGCAGGTCCGCTCCGGCGAGGCCGAGCTGAGCCGCATCACCGGGGCCCAGGCTCCCTCCGAGGTCCCCGTCGCCGGCAGCGGGCCGGGCGCGGAGCGCCCGAAGCGTGGGGGTGCCCCCTTCCGCGGTATGGGAACACGCCCCGGGCGGACCGGCGGTGGCGAGTCCCGCCGGTCCGCCGAGGCCCGCCAGATTGCCGAAGCCCGCAAGGCCGCCCGGGTCCGTCGCGGCGCATAGGTGAGCAGGCGCACAGTTGCTCAGCGGTCCCTCGTGCGACCGAAAGCCCTGATCGCCATGTCGGGAAAAGGGAGTGCCCCGGCGTCGAGTCAGCGCTGCGCGGGCACGTCCCAGCAGACCCGCAGGGCCGGGGGCTTGCGGAAGACCAGGCCGCCGGCCGCGGTGGACGAGAGGGGATCGAGCCGCAGGCCGGGGAGACGGTCGAGCAGTGCCAGGAGGCAGGCGCGGGTCTCCAGCCGGGCGAGGTGGGCGCCCAAGCAGAAGTGCGGGCCGTGCGCGAAGGCCAGCTGCAGGCGGGAGTTGTCCCGCCGCAGGTCGAAACGGTCGGGGTCCTGGAAGACCGCGGGGTCGCGGTTCGCGCCGGCGAGCGAGACGACGACCAGATCACCGCGCCGCACGTCGGCGCCGCCGATCGTCACGTCGGCGGTGGCGTAGCGGTCCACGACCGCCGCCGCGGGTTCCAGGCGGAGCGACTCCTCGATCGCCGCGTCGGCCAAATCCGGATCGGCACGCACCAGGGCGAGTTGATCAGGATGTGCCAGCAAGTGCAGTACGACGTTGGCGA
Organism: Streptomyces sp. NPDC012935; assembly: GCF_042900345.1. Classification (NCBI taxonomy): domain Bacteria; kingdom Bacillati; phylum Actinomycetota; class Actinomycetes; order Kitasatosporales; family Streptomycetaceae; genus Streptomyces; species Streptomyces sp. NPDC012935. The sequence goes on along the minus strand of NZ_JBIBBC010000003.1, from coordinate 624,332 downwards.
TCATGCCCTCGGTCGTCTCAATACCGCCGAACATCAGCACCGCGGCGTTGGCGACCACCTCCGGCAGCGTCAGGCGCTTGCTCTCGGCCGCCGCGACGAGCAGCGACGCACCGCTTCCCGCCACGACCGTCGCCTCGACGCTGCCCCGTAGCTGGTCGAATGCCACCGCCCCCGCGGGGTCCGCCGGCAGCCCGGCGGTGAGGTCGGAGACCGCGCTCACGATGGCGTCGTACCAGGACAGCACCGCCTCGGCGTCCGCGTCGACCAACCCCAGGGACTCGGCGACGACGGCGACGGCCAAGGGCCCGGCCACCTCCCGGCGCAGTTCGGCGCTGCCACGCGGCCTGATGCCTTCCACGAGCCGGGCGGCTTCCTGTTCCACGAACCCGGTGAACCGGTCGTGCACATCCTGCGTGCGGAACGGGTCGGTGAAGGGGGCGCGGTGCCGCTTGTGCTCGGCGCCCTCCAGGGAGAGCATGCTCGGTCCGACCACCTGGGCGGTGGAGAAGCGGGGGTCGTCGACCGTGAAGGTCGCTGCGTCGCGCATCACGCGCAGTGCGAGATCACGCCGGGTGACCAGCCAGCCGCCCAGCGCGGGAACCCACGAAACCGGTTCGTGGGCGCGCAGCAGGGCCAGCCGGCGGTGGGGGTGATCCTCCAGCTCCGTGAGCGTGGTCGCGGAGCCGAGCGGAAACCGGCGCGCTGTCACCATGGGAGCTGCCCTCTGTTCCCGTTTGTGGAGCCCCGGCCTCCCCGGAGCCCACTCAGAGACTATGCGTCCCCGGTGGCGGGCTCTGGTCTGCCCCAGGGTGCCCGCTCACGCTCTCAGGCGTGCCGCTGTCGCGCGCTGGCGTACCAGCTGCGGCCTGTTCTCCTCGCCGGCCTCCGGCGCGATCTCACCGTGTCCGGCGGCGGGCGTGCACAGCCCCTGTCGGCGGGACAGCTCGGCTGCGCAGCGCTGGAGGGCCACCTCCAGGATCTCCGGCATGTTCAGGGTGCCGGAGCCGTCCGGCGGGACGAGCCAGCGCAGCGAGCCCCAGCGGCAGTGCGGCGCGGGAGCGGTGATCCAGGTGCCCGCGCCGAGGAGGCGCACTCCGGTGCCGATCCACATGGTCTGCGGCTCCGGAGGCAGCAGGAAGCCCACGTGACGTCGTCGGGTGTCCAGCAGACACGGGCCGCGGTCGAGCAGGGGCAGCTCGTCCAGCAGGTCGGCGACACGCAGCCCGAGGTCCTCCGGCACGATCAGCACGTCCCAGAACCGTCCGGCGGCCAGGAGCGTGACGCCGGTGCTGCCGTTCTGCCACTCCTGTTTGCAGGCGCCGGGGTCCTCCGATGCCGCAGCCAGCCACTCCATTGACCTCGTCCACTGCGTGAGTGCCATGTAAAGCCTCCTTGAGGTGCGCAGACGACCGAGAGGTGGAGGCCTCAGTGCACCGGCTGCCCGGGGTCGCGGCCATACGCCGGGGGCTCAATTCCCCGTATGGGGCGAGCGCCCGCGCATCAAACCGGCAGATATATGCGGTGCGTGCGCCCCTGCGTCCGCCGGTTGCGGCCAGGCGCCCATTCCTGTTGGGCGGGTGGCGGGCGCTCGGTAACCTGTGCGTCACCTGTGTGGGTTTGTCACTCTTTTAGAGTGTTTGGTGTGGTGCGCTGGTTCCAGACATTTCACAGACCGGCGACGGCGGAGCCCGTCGCGTCCCCCGGCGTACCCGAGCAGGGCCCCGGCATACCGTCCCGGCTGTCTGAGCTGCGCGCGGCTGTGACGCGGATCGGCACCACGCTGGAAGAGGACGTCACCTATGCCGAGCTGACCCGGGAGGCGGCCGCCCAGACGGGCGGCACGGCTGCGGTCCTACGGGGCGGGGCTGCAGCCGGTGCTTGGTACGCGGCCCTCCACGGAGACGCGGCGGTGCTGCCCGACATCCAGTGGGCCATGGCCGCGGCCAGGGGGGCCGTACAGGACGCGACCGGCCCGGGCGGGCGCGGGGCCGCATCCCTGCCGTCCGGCGGCCCCCGGCCCGTGCTCTGTGTCCCCCTGGTCAGCGACGGGCTCCGATACGGCATGCTGGTCTGTGCCCGCGACCGGGCACCCTTCACCCGGACGGAAGAGGAGTTCCTCGCACTCCTCGCCGAACGCGCCGCCTCCCACATCCGGCACGCCCGGGAGCACGAGCGGGTCAAGGGCATCGTCGGCAAGCTCCAGCGGGCCCTGCTCGCCGAACCGGGCCGACCGCACCCGAACCTGAACGTCGCCATCCGGTACATGCCGGTCGGCCAGAGCGCCCTCGTCGGCGGCGACTGGTGCGAGACCGTCCGCCTGCACTTCGGCAGGACGCTGCTCGTCGTCGGCGACGTCATGGGGCACGGCCTGGAGGCCGCCGTGGACATGACCGCCTACCGCTCCGCCCTGCGCTACATCGCCTCGGCCGACCTGCCGCCGCATCGCGTGCTGCGCCAGCTCGACGACATCGCCGCCGCGGAGCCGGAGCGCCGGCCGGCCACGTGTCTGATCGCGCGCCTCGACCCCAACCGGGGCCAGGTGACCCTGGCCAGCGCCGGACATCTGCCCCCGGCCGTGATCGACGGGGAGGGGCGCACCTCACTGCTGCCGGTGCCGGTCGGCCCGCCCCTGGGCACGGGCCTCGGCGGTTACGAGCCGGCCACCTACAAGCTTTCGCCGGCCCAGACCCTGCTGCTGTTCACCGACGGGCTCGTCGAGCATCGCGGCGAGGACATCGACCACTCCCTGGGCCGGCTGGCCGGCGTCGGCTTCGAGTCCGCCGTCGGCGTGGAGGGCGTCATCGACACGGTGCTCGCCCGCCTCGACGCCGCGAATGCCGAGGACGACGTCGCCGTACTCGCCGCACAGCTGCACGAGCGCTCCCCGCTCCCGGGCGAGGGCTGAGCCGTCCCGCCCTCACCAGTCGTCGCCCTCGTACTGCGCGCCCGAGACGTACGGGTCACGCCGTCGCCCGGGCGATCCGGACGGCTGCGCCGTCGGCGGCAGGCCCGCCTCGTGCAGTGCGGCGCACAGCGGGCAGTCGGCGGTGTCGTCACTGTCGTTCCGGTCCATGGACGAGCGGCTCCTGTCTCGATCGAGGCGAACGGTGTCCGGCGGGGCCGGACGGTCTCCCGCGACGGACACTGCGGGATCGTGGGAGGACGGCGCCGGACGGTGTCAGGGCGGTAGAGGTCGCCACACCATGGCTCCATCCGGGGGATGTGCTCACCCGACTGGGTGGTAGCGGGCGCGGCAGGCGTACCACCGGCGCACGCCTCGGCGTTGGCCCCGGCATGGACAGCACTGAGACGGCGCGGCGATTCCTCGGAGGCGACGCCGCACCCGTGTCGTACGTCGTACCGGTCACCGGCGTCCGGGGCCAGCCGTCGATCTACGCCGCGCTGGTCGCGGAGTGGCAGGCCAACGGCCGAGCCGTGCCCCGGCGCCATGCCACACGGTGGGACTCCCTGGCCACGGCCCGCGGCCAGGAGCAGGCCGTCACCTCCTGGACGGTCGGCCGGTTCAGCGGACTGGCCCGGGCAGTCGGCGCCGAAGCGGCGGGTGAACAGCACGTCGAGTCGGCCGAGCGCGTACCGGCCGTCGTCGTCCCCCGGGGCCTGCCCGGACCGGTGGGGCTGTGGGAGTGGAGCGGGAGCAACGGACGCGTCAGCGTGGCCGCCCCGCGTACGGACGACTGACCCGCGCCGGGTCGCTGACCGACCGGCCCGCCTCGCGCAGGGCCGGCCCCACGATGTCGGGGTCGTACAGGGCGCCGGTCCCATCGGGTGGCAGCAGCCACTCCAGGCGCCAGCCGGCGCGCAGGTACGGCGGCGGTACGGCGACCCACGCCCCCCTGCCGACATGGCGCACGCCCGGCCCGACCCACTCGGCCGCGGGGTCGGGCGGGAGGAAGAAGCCGACCCTGCGCGCCCCGCAGTTCACCAGGACGGGGCCGCAGGCCCGGGGCTGCGTCCGTCTGAGCAGATCCAGGGCGCTCAGGCCGAGGTGTTCGGGGACGCTGAGCACGTCCCAGAGCCGTCCGGCCTCCAGCAGCACCGCCTCGGCACCGTCGTCCCACTGCTGCTTGCACGCCCGAGGATCCGCGGCGGCCGCGGCCAGCCACTCGACGGCCTGCTTCCCCATGGTGCGCTGCATGTCTGTCCCATCCCCAGCACTCGCCGACCCTGCCGCCCCGGGCAGGGCCCTTCATGCTGGTGGATATTTCTATGCGCCGGAAGGGGTGGCGTGGGCTGGCGTTTGCGGTCGTTTCGTTCGAAAGGCGCAGGTCCGTTCGCTTCCGAGGGCGTCATGGTGTCCGTCTTCTGCGTGTGCGCGGTGAGCGAGCCGAGGGGGCGTTCTACGGTGGTTTGATGCGACTTGTCCCTAGATGGGCCGTGTTGTCGTCGGGGTGTGCGCCGCTCGTGCTGATCGCGGGCTGGACGATCGCGGCGCTGCTCGAAGGACCCCGGTACGACCCCGCCACCCAGACCATCAGCGTCCTGGCGGCCTACGGCGCCGCGGGGTTCTGGGTGATGACCGCGGCCCTGGCCGTCCTGGGCGTATGCCATTTCGTCACCGCCTGGGGACTGCGGCCGGCTGCCCTTCCCGGGCGGGTTGCGCTGGGTGCCGGTGGCGTGGCGGCGGTGGTGGTCGCGATGATCCCGCCGCCGAGCAGTGGGGGATCACTGCGCCACGGTGCGGCCGTCGGGATCGGCTTCGCCCTCCTCGCGCTGTGGCCCGTACTGGCCGCAGATCACCGCGTCGCCGCACCGTGGGCACTGCGGCCCGTGCCCGCCCTCACGGCGACCGCATTGATGCTCGTCAGCGCGGCCTGGTTCATGATCGAGATGCACCAGGACGGTCCCGCGGGCGTCGCCGAGCGCCTTGTGACGGCCATTCAGTCCCTGTGGCCCTTCGTGGTCGTCGCCTCCTGCCTCCGCAACCCTCCCGACGAGGGCCCCTCGCGCTGAGCCGTCCCCTGCGCTTGAATGCAGCGACCACATCACCGGTACGAGGGAGTCGCACGTGCCCCGCCCCACCCTGCTGACCCAACGCCTGTACCGCACCGGCGCCCTGACCGCGATCGCTCTCGCGGTCGCCGTGACCTTCGCGGGACCGGCCGCGGCGCACACCGAGGTGGAGGCGGAGGGTGCCCGGGCACTCGACCAGAATGTCGCCCTGACCTTCACCGCGGAGTCGGAGTCCGCCTCCGCCGGGATCAGCAAGCTCGAGGTGATCCTCCCCGAGGGCATCGCCCCGGCCGACATCACCTTCAAGGAAGGTCCCAAGGGCTGGAAGTTCGCCCCCACCAGCCGGGGCTACACCGTCTCCGGGGCCAAGCTCGCGGTCGGTGAGGACGCGGAGTACGTCGTCACCGTACGACAACTGCCCGACGCCGGGTCGCTGGTGTTCAAGACCCTGCAGAGCTACAGCGACGGCCATGTGGACCGCTGGATCGAGCTGGACGAAGAGAGCGGCGGCGACGGCCACGGGCACGGCCACCCCGCCCCCCGCCTCGATCTGAAGGCCGCCGCCCCTGGCGCGAAGGTCGTCAGCCCCACGCCCAGCGAGGAGCCGACCACCGAGGAGCCGGCGGCGCCCGCACCCTCGACCGGGGCACCGTCCTCCCCGTCGGCTCAGGCCGCTGCCGACGACGCGGAAGGCGACGACGGCACGCCGGTGGCCCTGCCCATCGGCATCGGCGCGGCCGTCGTCCTGCTCGGCGCGGGGGCGTGGTGGTTCAGGAGCCGTCGGGGCGGCGCTTCCTGAGACGAGGGCTGCCGAGACATCCGTACGAGGTGAAGCACCAAAGGGCCGGGAACTCCCTGCCCCGCGGGCCCGACTCCTGAAGCGGAACGCACCTCAGGAGGCCGGTGATGAAAGAACCACGCAAGTTTGTGCCACCACCCGCCCTCTGCGGGTTTCTGCTGCTGCTCGCCTTGATCTTCACGGCGTCGTACGCCGTCGGAGCCGCCACCGGGCCCGTCGCACCCGGCATGCACCGCTCCGGGACGAGTGGTGACGGCGGCGGCACGGACTCCGGGGACATGGACATGGGGGACATGGACATGCGGCACGGGAGCGGCGGCTGATGGCCACCGAACCGGCACCCCCGATGACCACCACGGACCTCACCGTCGGCGGGATGACCTGCGCGGCCTGTGTGCGGCGGGTGGAGAAGAAACTCGCCAAGCTGGAGGGCGTGAGCGCCACGGTCAATCTGGCCACCGGGCGCGCCCGCGTGAGCCATCCGCCGGACGTCCGCCCCGAGGAACTCGTGGCCACCGTCGAACAGGCCGGATACACGGCCGCGCTGCCCGAACCACCGAGGAGCCGGAAGCGTCGGGACGAGCAGGGGCGCCGGGGCGAGCAGGAGTCCGCGGGGTCCCAGGATGTCCGCACGGAGCGTGACCGGCTGCTGGTCACCGCGCTGCTCGCCGTGCCGGTGCTCGTGCTGTCGATGGTGCCCGCCTGGCAGTTCCGTAACTGGCAGTGGCTGTGCTTCGCGCTGTCCGCGCCGGTCGCGGTGTGGAGTGCCTGGCCGTTCCATGTGCGGGCACTGCGCGGCCTGCGGCACTCGACGGCGACCATGGACACGCTGGTGTCCCTGGGGGTCGTGGCGTCCTTCTCCTGGTCGGCGTACGCCCTGTTCCTCGGTGGCGCCGGTGTGCCGGGGATGCGGATGCCGTTCAGCCTGCTGCCCTCCGCCTCGGACGGCGTCGCGCACGTGTACCTCGAAGCGGCCGTCGGCGTCCCGCTGTTCGTGCTGGCCGGCCGGTTCCTGGAGGCGCGGGCACGCCACGGCACCGGCGCGGCACTGCGCTCACTCGCCCGGCTCGCCGCCAAGGAAGTGTCGGTACGCGAGGAGGACGGCGCCGAACGCATCGTCGCCATCGAGGAGTTGACGCTCGGGCAGGTCTTCGTCGTACGTCCCGGCGAGCGGGTCGCCACCGACGGGGAGGTGGCGGAGGGCAACTCCGCCGTGGACCTGTCGCTCGTCACCGGGGAGAGCGAGCCCGTCGAGGTGGGGCCCGGCTCGACGGTGGTGGGCGGCGCCGTCAACGCGGGCGGTCTGCTGCTGGTACGGGCCACCGCCGTGGGCGCCGACACCCAACTCGCCCGCATCACAGGGCTGGTGGCCGAGGCGCAGGCCGGCAAGGCCCGGGCGCAGCGACTGGCCGACGCCGTGGCCGGCGTGTTCGTGCCCATGGTGCTGGCGCTGGCCGCCACCGTGCTCGGGTTCTGGCTCGGTGCCGGTGCCGATCCGCAGGCGGCGATCACCGCCTGCGTGGCCGTCCTGGTGGTGGCCTGCCCCTGCGCGCTGGGCCTGGCGACCCCGACCGCGCTGATGGCCGCCACCGGACGCGGCGCGCAGCTCGGCGTCCTGGTCCGGGGCCCGCAGGCGCTGGAGGGGCTCCAGCACATCGACACCGTAGTCCTCGACAAGACCGGCACCCTGACCTCCGGGCACATGAGCGTCACCCGTGTGACGACCGTGCCCGACGGGCTCGGCAAGGAAGCCGTGCTGCGGCTGGCCGGTGCGGTGGAGCAGGGCTCGGAACACCCGCTGGGCCGCGCGATCGTCGCGTACGCGCGCAGGACCCTGACCGAGCAGGGGCCGTTGCCCGAGGTGCGCGACTTCCGTGCGGAGGCGGGCCGGGGCGTGCGCGGCAGGGTCGAGGGCCGGCTGGTCGAGGTCCTCGCGCCGGACGGCGAGATGCCCGCGGCACTGGCTCAGGCGCTGCCGGCGGCGGAGGCAGCCGCACACACGCCCGTGCTCGTCCGTGTCGACGGGGCGACGCAGGCGCTGATCGAGATCGGGGACGTCGTACGGCCCGGCAGCTACCGCGCCGTGGAGCGGCTGCGGCGGCTCGGCGTGCACCCGGTCCTCGCCACCGGCGACCACGAGGCACCGGCCGGAGCGGTCGCGTCCGCCCTCGGCATCGAGGAGGTGCACGCGCGCCGCACACCCGAGGACAAGGCAGCCCTCGTACGGGAGTTGCGGGCCCAGGGGCGCCGGGTCGCGGTCGTCGGCGACGGCGTCAACGACGCGGCGGCGCTGGCCGGTGCCGACCTCGGCATCGCGATGGGCACGGGCACGGACGTCGCGATCGGAGCCGCCGACGTGACCCTGGTGCGCGGCGACATCGAGGCCCTCGGGGACGCGGTCCGGCTCGCCCGGCGCACCCTGGGCACCATCCGCGCCAACCTGCTGTGGGCCTTCGGCTACAACCTGGTGACCGTGCCGCTCGCCATGGTCGGCCTGCTCAATCCGATGGTCGCCGCGGTGGCCATGTCGGTGAGCTCACTGCTGGTGGTGGGCAACAGCCTGCGGCTACGGGCCTGGCAGCCGGCGCCGACGCCGGTGCGGGCGGGCGCGCGGGGCGGAGACCGGGGCCGCAACCCCGTCAGCGGTGGAGGTCGTACCCGATGAGCGTGCCCACGGCCCGACGAACGGCCGAGCCGGCGATCGAGCCGACGACCGGACGAACGACCGACCCCCGGGCCTGGCGTCCGACCCGTCGCCGGATCACCGAAGGTCTGATCGCCGCGCTCGCTCCCGTCGCAGCGTGCGGCGTAGCCCTGGCCGGCCTGACCACTTGGGTGGGCTCCGGCAACGCGGGCAGCCCGGCGCGGATCGCGGTCACCGACGGGCGGGTCTTCCTGCCGTACGGCGACGTCCGCGACACCGCCGCGTTCTTCCGGATCACCAACTCCGGGGGCGCGGACGACCGGCTGCTGAAGGTGACGTCGTCCGCCGTCGACGGTGACCTGGCTCTCAGCCGGCACCGCATGACCGGCGGCCGGATGGCGTTTGCGGAGACGGTCGACTCGGCCCGGGTGCCGGCCGGCGGCGGCCTCGCCATGTCACCCTTCGGCCTGGACGTGACGCTGCGAGCCGAACCGAGGTGGCGGACGGGCACCTACGTGCCGTTCACGCTCCACTTCGAGCACGGCGGCCGGATCGAGGTGCAGGCGGTGGTGGCCCGCCCCGGCGAGCAGCGGTGAGGGCACCTCCGCGGCTACGGACGCCCCCGGGAGCCGCGCACTCCCAACTGTCGCTCGGAGGGCGTGCCCAGTTCCCTCTTCGCGGTGTGTCCTGTATCACTCATCTGGGCTTGAGTGCGGGATGGGGGTGTTGTGCGTACCCACCCGTGACGAGTGGGCCCCGGATGCGAGGATAAGGGCCGTCATGACTGCTGGGTGGTGTGTGCGCGCGATTCGGGCCGCGGTGTTCGCGTCCGTCTGTGTGCTGCTCGCTGCCCTCGGCCACGTGCTCATGTCGGGCGCCGCGGTTCCGTGGTGGACCCTGGCCGCCGGTGCCGCCGTCACGGGCGGTGCGGGCTGGTGCCTGGCGGACCGCGAGCGGGGACTCCCGCTGGTCGTGTCCGTCGTGGTCGTCGCTCAGGGCGGGCTGCACGCGGCCTTCGAGTTCGCGCAGTCCTCCGCCGGCGTCGGGCAGGGCATGGGTGCCATGGGCGCCATGTCCGGCTCCATGCCCGCGCACACCGGTTCCATGGACCACATGCCGATGGATTCCATGGGCTCCACGTCCACGGACAACATGGCCGCCGCCCATATGGGCACCGGCCACATGGGCATGAGCCATATGGACCCGGGCCACATGGGGATGGGCCACGACATGGCCGGCACCTCCTCGCTCGGCATGTTCGCCGCCCATACCCTCGCCGCGCTGCTGTGCGGCCTGTGGCTGGGGCACGGTGAGCGTGCCGCGTTCCGGATCCTGCGGGCCGTCGCCGGATGGCTGGCCGCCCCGCTGCGGCTGTCGTTCGCTCTGCCCCTGCCGCCGCACCGTCCGCGTCTGCGTCCGCGCCGCGGTCGTTCCGAGCGGGCGCCGCGGCTGCTTCCGCTCGTTCACACGATCACCTCTCGGGGACCTCCGGCGGGGATCGCTGTCGTCTGAGACAGCCGGTTCCCCGAGGCCGTACGGACACGGACGTCGACGCGTCGACGCCGACCGCGCCTCGGGCCTCGGCCGTACCTGCCGTACGGCCGTGTCCCCGCATCCCCGGACTCCTCCGGTACGGACCGCGCATACGGAGTGCCCGCACGCCGTACGCCTCACGGGCCTGGCACCCGGCGGCGACGCCCAGCGCTCGCCGTCGTCGTGTCGGCCGCCGTGCCGGAGTCCGGAATACCGAGAAGGACTCAGGTGATCACTCCTGCCCTGCCCTCCTCACGCGCGACCCGCGTGAGCCAGACGAAGGCAGCAAAAGGCTCCAGAACGGCGCCCTGCGACGAGTCGACGACCGCATGGGCGCTGGCCGCCCGTGGTGGCGACCCGGACGCCACGGACCGTTTCGTGCGCTCGCTGCACCGTGACGTCGTGCGCTACGTGGCGCATCTGTCCGCCGATCCGCAGGCCGCCGACGACCTGGCCCAGGACACGTTCCTGCGCGCGCTCGGCAGTCTGCACCGGTTCGAGGGCCGTTCCTCGGCGCGCGCGTGGCTGCTGTCCATCGCGCGTCGCGCGGTCATCGACAGTCACCGGTATGCCGCCGCCCGACCGCGGTTGTGCGACACGGACGACTGGACGCTGGTGGCGGAACGCGCCCAGCCGACCGGCCTGCCGGGCTTCGACGACGGCATCGCTCTGCTCGACCTGCTGGACGCGCTGCCCGACGAGCGCCGCGAGGCGTTCGTCCTGACCCAGATGGTGGGCCTGCCCTACGCGGAGGCGGCCGAGATGAGCGACTGCCCCGTCGGGACGGTCCGCTCGCGCGTGGCCCGCGCCCGTGCGGCTCTCGTCGAGCAGTTGACCGAGGCCGAGGCCGAGGTCACGGACGAGGCCCAGGTCGAACTCGGGATCAAGGTCCAGGTCGACGTCCACGTCGCGGCTGACGCCGTGGCCGTTGCCGAACCGGCCGTCGTGGCTGCGTGACCGGGGACCCGGTGTCGGTTCCCGCTGCCGGGAACTGACACCGGGTCCGCCCCGACTACTGGATCGGGCGGCGGAGTTCCGCCCGTGCAACTAGTGGATCTGGGGAGTTTCGATGCGTTCTCGTGTGGGGCGGGCTACGACGGCCGCGGTGGTCGGCGGCCTACTGGCGGCGGGTTGTGGCGGCGGGAGCGGCGACACGGCGAGCTCCGCTGCCGGCAAGGACGACTCCGCGGGTTACCCCGTCACCGTCACCGACTGCACGGGCGCCAAGACCACCTTCGGTTCGGCCCCGGAGAACATCGTCACCAGCAACGCCTCCAGCCTGGAACTGCTGCTGCGGCTGGGCGCCGGGGACAAGGTGATCGGCACCGGCTTCCCGCCCGGCAAGGGCACGTTGCCCGGTGACCTGGACGCGCGGGCGCAGCAGGTGAAGGTGCTGAGCGACACCGTCATCCCCAAGGAGAAACTCCTCGGCTCCGGCGCCGACCTGTACATCGACACCTTCGCCTCGATGAACATGGGCGCAGGCATGGGGGACGCGCCCACCGAGGAGGAGTTCGGGGCAGCCGGCATCAAGCACACCTTCCTGAAGTCCACGGCGTGCGCCGCCATGAGCAAGAGCCCGGTCACGGACCTGTCGGCCGTCGAGGACGACATCACCTCCCTCGGCGCCGTCACCGGGACGAGCGCGAAGGCCCGGGAACTCGTCGACGGGATGAAACGGAAGGTGGACGCGGTCCGCAAGGCGGTGGGCGGCACGCCCGAGAGCGAGCGGCCGACCTACTTCTTCTTCGACTACGACGCCGGCACGAAGCAGCCCATGGCCGTCTGCAACCGTCAGGTCGCCAACGCGGTCATCACCCTCGCCGGGGCCCGCAACGTCTTCGCCGACTGCGACGGCGACTACAAGCAGGTCGGCTGGGAGGACGTGATCGCCAAGAACCCGGACTGGATCCAGCTCGGCGTGCGCAACCGGGGGAGTGAGGCCGCGAACAGCAAGGCCTTCGACGAGGCACGCAAGTGGCTGGAGTCGAACCCCGCCACCAAGGGCCTGAACGCCGTCAAGGAGGGGCGCTTCCTGCGCATCGGGTCCGAGCGGACGACCATCGCCGGGGTCGAGAACGCCGACGCCGTCGAGGAGATCGCGAAGACCCTGTACCCGGGCAAGGTCGGCTGACCGTGACGTCCTTGCTGTCGCGGCGCGAGACGGCTCCGCAGGCCCGGACGGTGCCCGTCGGGCCGCTGGCCGCGGTGCTCTGCGTCGTGCTCCTGGCCGCGCTGACGGCCGCTGTGGCCTGGGGGTCGACGTCCGTCCCGCCCGCAGAGGTGTGGAGCGTGGTGTGGCGCCGGCTGTCCGGGGAGGCGTCGCGTCCGGGCACGAACGACCTGATCGTCTGGCAACTCCGGGTACCTCGCGCCCTGTTGGCCGCCCTCGTCGGCGCCGGGCTCGGTCTGGTCGGTACGGCGGTGCAGGCGCTGGTGCGCAACCCGCTGGCCGATCCGTACCTCCTGGGTATCTCCAACGGTGCCTCCCTCGGTGCGGTCGCCGCGATCGTGCTCGGCCTCGGGGCCGGTGGCGCGCTGGGACTGGGGCTGTCCGGGGCGGCCTTCGCGGGAGCCCTGGCCACCTTCGCGCTCGTGTGGGCCGTGGCCCGCAGGGGCGGTGGGTTCGCGCCGCTGCGGCTGGTGCTGGCCGGGGTGGCGATCGGGCAGTTCCTGTCCGGGTTCACCAGTTACCTCGTGCTCCAGGCCGGCGACGAGCAGCAGACCCACAGCGTGCTGTTCTGGCTCATGGGCAGCCTCAGCGGAGCGAACTGGGATCTGCTGGCCGTACCGGCGGTCGCGGTACCGGCCGGGTGGCTGTGCCTCCAGGCACGCGCCCGGGGCCTGAACGCCCTCCTGATGGGCGACGAGACCGCGGCCGGGCTCGGCATCGACGTCACCCGGCTGCGACGCGAACTGTTCACGGTGACCAGCGTGCTCACCGGTGTCCTGGTGGCCGTCTCGGGCGCGATCGCCTTCGTCGCGCTGATGGTGCCCCACGTCTGCCGCCTTGTCGTCGGCGGGGACCACCGCCGGCTGCTGCCCGTCTCGGCACTGTTCGGGGCGCTGCTGCTGGTCGTGGTCGACATCGTCTGCCGTACGGCCATGGACACACAGGAGCTGCCGGTCGGTGTCGTCACTTCGCTGATCGGTGCTCCGGCACTGCTATATCTGCTGGACCGGCGCCTGGGGAGCGGCAGTTGAGGATCGACATCGAGGACCTGCACGTCGCGTACGCCGGCCGTACGGTCGTCGCCGGCGCCCGACTCATCGCGGCGGAGGGCGAGATCACCGGTCTCGTCGGCCCGAACGGCAGCGGCAAGTCCACGCTCCTGCGCACCGTCTACCGGCATCTGAAGCCGGTCGCAGGCCGGGTCCTGCTGTCCGGCACCAACCTGCGCCGGCTGACCCCCGCCGAGACGGCCCGCCATGTCGCGGCTCTCCCGCAGGAGCGGGGCGGCGACTTCGAGCTGACCGTCCGCGAGGTCGTCGCCATGGGCCGTACGCCCTACAAGCGGGCCTTCGCCGGGGAGGACACCACCGACCGGGACCTCGTCGCCCGCGCGCTCGCGGACGTCGGCATGGAGCAGCACACCGGGCGCCGGTTCACCGAACTGTCCGGTGGAGAACGCCAACGCGTCCTGCTGGCCCGGGCGTTCGCCCAGCAGCCGGACGTGCTTGTCCTGGACGAGCCCACCAACCACCTCGACATCCGTCACCAGGTGGAACTGCTCGCCCTGCTGCGGGCCGGGCGCCGTACGACCCTGGTCTCGCTGCACGACCTCAACGCCGCCGCCTCCGTCTGCGACCGGCTGCACGTGCTGCACGCCGGCCGGGTGGTCGCGTCCGGCCCGCCCCGCGAGGTGCTGCAACCCGCCCTGCTGGCCGAGGTGTTCGGCGTACGGGCGACCGTGGTGGACCACCCGCTGACCGGCGATCCGCTGATCGCCTTCGACCACCGGGCTCCCGCGGACGCCTCGGACGGGCACAACAAGAGGGAAGTCCCCGTGTCGGCCCCGAGCGGCGTCTCGGGGGCTGGTCCCGGGCGGTCACACCGGTGAGCGCCCACGATCGCGAAAGGTCACGAACTATGAGCGACATCGAAGGCATTGCCGGCCTGGACCCGGTGGCCACCTTCTGCGGCAACTGCGACTGCGGCTGCCCGCAACTCTACGTCGACCCCGCCGCCCCGGCCGAGCGCCGGGTGATCCTCACGGACGACTTCGGGCAGCGGGTGCAGATGAGCGCGGACCAGTTCTCGTCGCTGGTCGCGGAGGCCAAGTCCGGCAAGCTGGACGGTCTCACCACGATCTGATTCGGTATTTCATAATATTTCCCGCTATGCACGGGAACTCGGCCCCGAGTACTCCCGACCTCTGGAGCGAGGCTGCTGACCGCAGTCGATCGCGAGGAGGGAGGGGCCCGGGAGTGAAGGACCGCTGGGTTCTCGTGGGCGTGGCGGGCGCGCTGTCGTTCGTGGCGATGCTCGACATGAACATCGTCAACGTGGCGCTGGCCGACATCGCCGAGGGGCTGCACGTCTCGGCCGCCACGGCACAGTGGGCGGCGCTGGGCTACCAACTCCCGGTCGTCGCCCTGCTGTTGCCGGTCGGCCGGTGGCTGGACGGCGCGGGCACGCGGCCCGCGCTGCTGGCGGCCACCGCCGGGTTCGCGCTGTGCAGCGCCCTGGCCGCGCTGTCTCCCTGGGCGGCCTGGCTGATCGCGGCCCGGATCGGCCAGGGCGCCTGCGGGGCGGTGCTGTTCGTGCTGATGCCGGTGCTGGCGATCCGTGCCGTACGGCCCGCAGCGCGCGCCCGTGCCATGAGCGTGCCCGCGACCCTCGGCCCGCTCGGCGCCGTGACCGGCCCTGCGGTGGGCGGGCTACTGCTGGACCACCTGGGCTGGCGCTGGGTCTTCCTGGTGAAGATCCCGTTCTGTCTGCTGGCGTTGGTCGTGGCCTGGAAGGCGATGCCCGCGGACGGGGCCTTGCGCGTACCCGACCGGCGGGCCCTGGCTGACGCGCTCGCGGTGGCCGGTGGGCTGGCCGCGCTACTGCTCGCCCTGACCCTGGGGTCCGCCGAGCCGCCGTGGTTCCTGCTCGCGGCGGCCGCCGTACCCCCGCTGTGGTGGTGGCTGCGCGGACCGGGCGGGCGGCCGGTTACGGGTGTCCTGCGGGCGACGGGGCTGTTCCGGGCGCACGGCGCCGTGCTGACGCTGGCAGCCGGGTTCGCCGCCATGCACTACGTCGTCGCCCTGCACCTCCAGCGGGACGACGGCGTCAGCGCCACCGCCACCGGGCTGACCGTGCTCGCCTTCCCGCTCGGCATGGCGCTGGCCGGGCCGCTCGGCGGACGGCTCGCCGACCGGTACGGCCTGCGACGGGTCGCGGTCACCGGCGCCTCCCTCACCGCGGCCGGGCTCCTCCTGCTGATCCCGCTCGGCGACGGCTGGTCCCCGCCCGACGTGGCCTGGCGGCTCGCGCTGGCCGGCGTCGGCATGGGCCTCAACGGCGGCCCCACCCAGGCCCTGGTGATGGGCGCCGCCCCCGCGGAGCGCACCGCGACCGTCGGCTCGACGGTGCAGGTCGCCCGCAGCCTCGGCTTCACGTTCGGCCCCGCCCTGGCCACCGTCGCCTGGGCCCTCGCCGGCTCCGGCGACGGGGCGCGGGCCGGGCTGACCCTCGCCGCCGTGGCCGCCTGTCTCGCCGTGCCCCTCCTCGCCCTGCCCGGCCGACGCGACGCCGCCGTGCCCGAGCGCACCACCGACACCGTCTCGACCTGATCAGGAGTCCCCATGTGCGGAATCACCGGCTGGGTGTCGTTTCACCAGGACGCCCGCAGCCAGACCCCGGTCATCGAGGCCATGACCGCCGAGCTCACCCGGCGCGGCCTCGACGCCGGGGGCGTGTGGCTGGGTGAGCGTGCCGCGATCGGCCACCGCCGCCTGGCGGTCATCGACCTCGAAGGCGGCGTACAGCCGATGACCGACCGGCCGAACGAGCCCACGACCGTGCTGAGTCACAGCGGTGAGATCTACAACCACCACGAACTGCGCGCCGAACTCCGAGGCCGGGGGCACGTGTTCGGCACCCGCAGCGACACGGAGGTCGTGCTGCGGGCCTACGCCGAGTGGGGCGAGGCGGTCGCCGAGCACCTGGACGGCATGTTCGCGTTCGCCGTCTGGGACGAGCGCGCCGAGCGGCTGCTGCTCGTCCGCGACCGGCTGGGCGTGAAACCGCTGTACTGGGCGGCCGTCGACGGAGGTGTCGCCTTCGCCTCCGAGCCCAAGGCCCTCTTCCGGCACCCCGAGCTACGGCCCCGGGTGGACGCGGACGGGCTGCGGGAGGCGTACAGCCTGCTGTTCAACACCGGGCCGACGGTGTGGTCCGGCGTACGGGAGGTCGAGCCGGGCGGACTGCTCGTCCTGGACCGGGACGGAATCCGTGAACGCCGCTACTGGCAGCTGGAGGCCAGTGCCCACGCCGATGACCGGGACGCGGCCATCGCACGCGTCCACGATCTGGTGAGCACCGCGGCCCGCAGCCAGCTCGAAGCCGACGTCCCGCTGTGCAGCCTGCTTTCCGGCGGCATCGACTCCACCGTCCTGACCGCCCTGCTCGCCGACGAACTGCGGCTGCGCGAGGGGCCCGACGCCCGCATCCGCTCCTACGCCGTCGACTACAGCGACCAGGCCGAGCAGTTCACCGGCGACATCCTGCGCACCGGTCACGACACCCCGTACGCCACCGAGGCCGGCGCGTTCATCGGCACCGACCACAGCACGGTCGTACTCGATCCGCGTGCGCTGCTCGACCCCGAGCACCGCAAGGCCGTGGTCGTCGCCCGCGACTCGCCGATCGGCGTCGGCGACATGGACACCTCGCTCTACCTGCTGTTCGGGGAGATACGGCGGCACTCGACCGTCGCGCTGTCCGGCGAGGCCGCCGACGAGGTCTTCGGTGGCTACCCCTGGTTCCACGACCCCAAGGCACTCGCCGCCGCCACCTTCCCCTGGCTGCTGGTCACCGGCGACGAGGCCGCCATGCCGCTCAACCCCGAACTCGGCCTGCGCATCGGCGAGTTCCGCGACGACACCTACCGCGACGCTCTGGCCGCCGTCCCGCACCTCGACGGCGAAACCCCGACCGAGCACCGGCAACGCGAGATGCAGCACCTGTCGCTGACCCGGTGGCTGCGTCAACTCCTGCACCGCAAGGACCGGTTGAGCATGGCCCAGGGACTGGAGGTCCGCGTCCCCTACTGCGACCACCGTCTCGTCCAGTACGCCTTCGACGCGCCCTGGGCGCTGCAGAGCTTCGACGGCCGGGAGAAGAGCCTGCTGCGGGCCGCGGGAGCGGGGCTGGCTCCCGACTCGGTGCTGCGGCGTCCCAAGAACCACTACCCGGCCACGCACCACCCCGACTACAACCGCGGACTGCAGGACCTGGCCCGCGACGCCCTGTCCGTGGCACAGGTCCGGGCGCTCGCCGACGAGACCCGCATCAAGCCGTGTCTCGACACCCCGCCCGAGCGGCTGGAGTGGGGCCACCGCCTCCGCCTCGAACGCGTCGTCGACCTCGCCCTGTGGCTCGACCACCACCAGCCCGAACTCGCCCTCTGAGGAGCCTCATCCATGACCACCCAGGAGCCGCTCGCGGCCGTGGACGCGCAGCCGCTCACCGACCCGGTCCCGCTGACGGGGTGCCCCTACAAGGCCGATCCCTATCCGTTGTACGAGCGGATGCGCGAGGCCGGGCCGGTCCACCGAGTCCTCTTCCCGAGCGGCGTACAGGCCTGGCTCGTCACCGGATACGAGGCCGCGCACGCCGCGCTGAACGACGACAGGCTCGGCAAGAGCCACGACCGGGGCAACGACCGCTGGCGGGCCCGTGCCTCGATCATGCCCGAGCCGCAGCACTCGCAGCTCCAGGTCCATCTCCTCCACCAGGATCCGCCCCAGCACACGCATATGCGCAGCTTCGTGACGGACGCCTTCGCGCCGCGCCGAATCGAGCAACTCAGGTCCCGTCTACAGGAGTTGGCCGACGCACTCGTCGACGCGCTCCCGGAGGCCGGGCCCGCCGACCTTGTGGCCGGCTTCGCCGCCCACTTCCCCTTCCGGGTCCTCGCCGAAGTCATCGGCCTGCCGGGGGAGCTGGCCGAGCGCTTCGACCGCGACTGGGGCAAGGTCGTCCAGCCGGTGGGTCCGACGGACCCCGGGCGGCCGCTCTACGAAGCCCGGCTGCAGGGGCTGCAGAGCTACATCGCCGAGGTCGTCACCCACAAGCGGGAACACGCGGACGACGACCTGCTCAGCGGCCTCGTCGTGGCCCGTGACCAGGGAGAACTGTCCCAGGAAGAGCTGGACTCGATGATCTTCCAGCTTCTCGTCGCCGGCCAGGAGCCGGTCACGAACCAGATCACCACGGCCCTGATCGCCCTGTTCCGACACCCGGACCAGCTCGCCCGGCTGCGCGACGACCCCGCCCTCATGCCTCGCGCCGTCGAGGAACTCCTGCGCCACGACAGCGCCTTCGAACTGACCACCTGGCGCTTCTTCGACCAGGACAGCGAGCTGCACGGCACCGGGATCCCGGCCGGCGACTCCGTGATCGTCTCCCTGTGCGCGGCCAACCGCGATCCGAGCCGGTTCGACGACCCCGACGCACTCGACCTGGACCGCTCGCCCAACCCTCACCTCGCCTTCGGCCATGGCATCCACTTCTGCCCCGGCGCCGCCCTCGCCCGCGCCGAACTCCAGATCGCCCTCGGCACCCTGCTCCGACGGCTGCCCGGTCTGCACCTCGCCATCGCCGACGAGGACCTCGAGTGGATCACGGCCGTCCTCGGCCGCGGCACCACCCGCCTGCCCGTCGGCTACGACCGACGGCTGTGAAGCCGATCTCCGGCTGAGCCGAGCCCACCCACCGACAGCGCCGCACTCGCCAAGGCGCGATGCCGCCATGCCCGCACGCCCCCGGAGGAACGACATGCCGCTGATGACCGCTCCGGACACAGCGCCCACGACCATCGGCGCCGAGATCCTGAACCTGCTCCTGCCGCACCACCGCACGACCGACCCCGACCCGAACCGCGCCTCGGCCGAGGCCTTCCCGCATCAACTGCAACGGATCACCGACTTCGTCCGCGAGGGCGCCCCCATCGTCTTCACCCTGCCGGGCTTCCCGTGCAAGTCGCCCAACCCCGCCAAGACCCTGGGCCACCTCCCCGACATGGGCGAACGCCTCTCCCTCAGCTTCCTCGACACACTGTGCAGCGAGATCGAGAAGATCCACCCGCCCGGCGCCCGCGTGGTCATCTGCTCCGACGGCCATGTCTTCGGCGACCTCATCCACGTGCCCGACGACCGGATCGACGCGTACTCCGACGAACTGAGCGCACTCATCGCCCGGTTGAGCCTGAGACGCCTGTCCGTGTTCGACCTGCGCGACGTCCTCGGCGACCTCCCTCACGACGCCAAGCGCGCCCACGTCCACGACCGCTACGCCCCCACCCTGGAGGCCCTGCGCGCCGAGGTCCGCACCGATGCCCCCACCCTCGCGCTCTACCGCGGCATCACCCGCTTCCTCGTCGACGACACCGCCGACTTCACCGGTACACGGTCCGCTCTCCAGCGCGAGTGCCGGAGGCGGGCGTACGGCGTCATCCAGCGCAGCCGGGCCTGGGGTGAGCTGATCGCCGAGCACCACGCGCGCGCCGTACGCCTGTCGATTCACCCTCAGCCGGTCGGCGCCGCCAAGTTCGGCATCCGCCTGCTCGACGCCCCCGACGCCTGGACCACGCCCTGGCACTCCGCCGCCCTACGCGGGCACGACGGCACCTGGACCCTGATGCCGCGGGCCCGTGCCCAGGGGCTCGGCCGTCTGGTCCACCGGGACGGCAGACCGAGCCACTTCGAGCGTTCACGTGACGACGGTCAGCGCTCCTCGGCCACCTTGCGCGGATAGCGGAGCAGGTGCCGCCTCGCAGTGCCGGGGGAGGCGTTGTCAGTGGCCCGTGTTATGCAGGTGGGGACCTGGGAGGTGACCGATGTTGATCGATACGACCGCTCCGCTGGCCCGTGCCTGCGTCGAAGCGATCCGGACCGGCAACGTGGCGGCGTTGCAGGACCTGCTCACCGCGCATCCGGCACTGGCGACGGCGCGGGTAGGCAACATGAAGAGCACGCGGACCCTGTTGCACGTGGCCACCGACTGGCCCGGCCACGTGCCCAACGGTCCCCGCACGGTGACCGCGCTGGTCGACGCGGGTGCGGACGTCAACGCCCGGTTCACCGGCGCACACCGCGAGACCCCGCTGCACTGGGCGGCCGGCAGCGACGACGTGCCCGTCCTCGACACCCTCCTCGACCTGGGCGCGGACATCGAGGCAGACGGCGGGGTCATCGGCGACGGCACGCCCCTGGCGGACGCGGTCGCCTTCGGGCAGTGGCGGAGCGCACGGCGACTGAGGGCACGCGGTGCCCGCGCCAATCTGTGGCAGGCCGCCGCCCTGGGCGAGGCCGATCTTGTAGCCGCGTGCTTCACATCCGAGTGCGAGCCGCCGGCCGCGCAGGACATCACATCTGCTTTGTGGTGCGCCTGTCATGGCGGGCAGCAGCGGATGGCCGACTACCTGCTGCGACGCGGGGGCGACGTCAACTGGATCGGCTACGACCGGCTGACCGCGCTGGACGCCGCCGAGCGCTCCGGCCACCCCACGCTCGTCGCGTGGCTGCGCGATCAAGGGGCCAGGTCCGCCGAGGAGTTGGTCTGACCCCGGGCGGACGAGGAACCTACGCCCGCCGCCGACGTGCGGCCGTCCCTGGCTGGGTGAAGACTGAGATGTGGCGGGGCCGGTGCGCCCTGCCGACATCGACACGAGGTGCGAACGGACCCGCGCACCACGCCCCCGCTGCCCGCCCGGACGTCAAGCGCCGTCATCCGTCCGCGGCTCACCGCAGCCACACAGAGGGGTCCGGACATGGGCGGCATCAACGGAACGGCACTCGAAGGTCTGCGTGAGGCAGTGCGGGGGCCCGTCATCACGGAACGGGACCCGGGCTACGACGCGGCCCGCAGCATCTACAACGCCATGATCGACCGGCGCCCCGCGGCCTTCGCGCAGTGCGTGGACGCGGCGGACGTGCGGGCCGTGCTCTCCTTCGCCAGGGAGACCGGGATCGAGCTCGCCGTGAGGGGCGGCGGCCACAGCGGGCCCGGCCTGTGCCTGGTCGACGACGCGCTCGTCCTCGATCTGTCGACCATGCGAGGGGTGCGCGTCGACCCGACGGCCATGACCGCGCAGGCCGCCGGCGGCGCGCAGCTGGGCGACCTGGACCACGCCGCCCACACCTTCGGCCTGGGCGTGCCGGCCGGCATCATCTCGATGACGGGCGTGGGCGGCCTCACGCTCGGCGGCGGACACGGCTACCTCACCCGCAAGTACGGCCTGACCATCGACAGTCTGCAGTCCGCCGACGTCGTCCTCGCCGACGGCACGTTCGTCACCGCCTCCGAGGAGGAGCACCCGGACCTGTTCTGGGCGCTGCGGGGCGGCGGCGGGAACTTCGGCGTCGTCACGTCGTTCAATTTCCGGCTGCACCCGGTGGACACCGTCGGAGTCTCGGTGACGGTGTGGCCGGTCGACCGCACACCCGAAGTGCTGCGCTGGTACCGCGAGTTCATGCCCGCGGCGCAACAGGACCTGTACGGCTTCTTCACCGTCTTCGTCATCCCGCCCGGCCCACCGTTCCCCGAGCCGATCCACGGGCAGAAGATGTGCGGCATCGTCTGGTGCTACACCGGTGACCTGGAGGGCGACCGCCTAGAGCAGACGCTGACGGCGGTGAACGAACCGGCGCCGCCCGCCTTCCACTTCACCACGCCCATGCCCTACCCCGGCCTGCAGGGCATGTTCGACGAGCTGATCCCCAAGGGCTACCAGTGGTACTGGCGCGGCGACTTCTTCGACTCGATCTCCGACGCCGCGATCGAGGTGCACCACAAGTACGGCGAGAACATCCCGACCGCGCTGTCACTGATGCACCTGTATCCCGTGGACGCGGCCGCCCACCAGGTCGGCCCCGACGACACGGCCTGGGCCTACCGGGACGCCGTCTGGTCCGGAGTGATCGCCGGGGTCGACCCGGACCCCGCCAACGCCGACCTGATCCGGCAGTGGAGCGTCGACTACTGGACCGACCTGCACCCGCACTCCATGGGCGGCTCCTACGTCAACTTCATCGGCGAGGCCGAGAGCACGGACCGCGTCCGGTCCACCTACCGCGGCCACTTCGACCGCCTTGCCGCGATCAAGCACACCTACGACCCGGACAACTTCTTCCACGCCAACCAGAACATCCCGCCCACGGGCGGCTGACGTCGGCCGCCCCGTCGTCCACCCGTGACCGACCGCTGGGGTAGGGTCCCGAGCGTGATCGGCTACTGGCTGGTAGTACGCCGGTGCGGGGAGTGTCGGAGGGCGGCAGGACGATGGAATCCCAGGTGGGCGAGAGCGGATCGGTGGACGTCGACGGCACTCACTTGGAAGAGATGACACCCGAACCGCTGCTGACCCGGGACTACGAGACATGTCCCTCCCTCGTGTACGAGCGCCTGAGGCAGCAACACGGGCCCGTCGCACCGGTCGACCTGCTCGGCGTGCCCGCCTGGCTCGTCCTCGGCTACCGCGAGGCGCTCCAGGTGCTCCAGGACGACGACGGCTGGCCGAAGGGACTGGAGAACTGGCGGGCCCGCACCGAGGGCGAAGTGCCCGCCGACTGGCCGCTGGGGCCTTCCCTGGAGGTCAACCACGTACTGATCCAGGGCGGACCCGGCTACCAGCCGCTGCGCACGGCATGGGACGCGGCGCTCAAGCCGTTCCAGGACCCCCGCCACCCGCAGGCCAAGCGGTTGAAGGCGGCCGTCACCGCCTACGCCGACGACCTGATCACCCTGGTCGGGCAGGGCGGCGCCACGGGCGTGGCGGACCTCTCCGCGCAGTTCTCCCGGCCGCTGCCGCTGATGGTGGCAAGCCACCTGCTCGGCTTCCCCGGTTCCCAGGGCGATGACGCCCTCATGGACATGTGGCGGGTCCTCGACGCGGGCCCGGACGCGGAGCTAGCCCTGGAGCGGCTGCTCGCCACGCTCGCCGAACTGGGGGCCGCGAAGCTCAAGGAGCCGGGGGACGACTTCCCCTCCTGTCTGCTGGCAGCGCATCCCGGACTGTCGCTCGACGAGCTGGCCCGTGAGCTGTTCATGCTGCTCGGCATGACCTCCGACCACGTCGGCATCCTCATGTCCAACACGGTGGTCGAGGTCATCTCCGCGGACGGCGACGGCGGCGTGCGCGCCAGCCTGTCCGCCGGGATGATCAGGGAGACCATGAACCGGGTGGTCATGCGCAAGCCGCCGCTGGTGAACTTCGTACCGCGCTTCGCCGCCGAGGACACCGCGCTCGGCCAGTACACGATCCGCGCGGGCGACCCGGTGTGGGTCTCCTCCGCAGCCGCGCACGCCGACCCGCTCTTCGCCGACCACGTCGCGCAGGGAAGCACGATCAGCACCCGGGCGCACCTGTCCTGGGGCGCGGGCCGCCGCCAGTGCCCGGCCCGCGAGCTCGCGTCGACGGTCGCGGCGGTCGGCGTGGGCCGGCTGTTCGAGCGGTTCTCCCATCTGGACCTCGCCCTGCCGGCCGACCAACTTCCCTGGCGCTCCTCGCCGTTCATGCGCGGCCTGCGCTCGCTTCCCGTGCGGTACGAACTGGCGCCGACGCCCGAGCGGGCCTCGGCGCAGGAGCGCGAACCGGCACAGCTGACGGCACCGGGGACGGGATCGGGCACGGCACTCGACAGGGCACCGGAACCGGCCGACGCGGTGCTGCCGGACCGGTCGGCACGGCACCGCTCGTCGCTGTGGCGCTACCTGACGGGCCTGATCCGCGGTGCCCGCTGACCTGCGCGTGCCGTAGCGGCCCGGCCCGGGCCCGTGATCGACTGGAGGCCCGTCCGGCAGCGGCGTACGGTCGAATGGTGGCGGGAACCAGCCACCGAACCCCCGTCACGGCGCGATGCCATGAGCAATCCCGAGCCGACACCCGGAGCACGGACCACCCCGCAGGAGACGGAGCGGAGCGAGGGCCGTGGCAGCGGTATGGCGCTGCTGGTCATCGCCTCGTGCCAGCTGATGGTGGTGCTCGACATCACCATCGTGAACATCGCGCTGCCGGAGATCCAGCGCTCGCTCGATTTCTCCACGACGAGCCTGTCCTGGGTGGTCAACGCCTACACGCTCACCTTCGGCGGACTGCTCCTGCTCGGCGGCAGGATGGGCGACATCCTCGGCAGACGACGCGTGTTCGTCTTCGGCGTGCTGCTCTTCGTCCTGGCCTCGCTGCTCGGCGGACTGTCCCAGAACTCCTGGCAACTCCTCGCCGCCCGCGCCCTGCAGGGTGTCGGTGGCGCCATCGCGTCCCCGACCTCCCTCGCCCTGATCAGCACCACCTTCCGCGAAGGACCCGAACGCAACAGGGCGTTCGGTGTCTTCGCGGCGGTCTCGGCGGGTGGCGGCGCGATCGGGCTGCTGGCGGGCGGAATGCTGGTCGAGTGGCTCAACTGGCGCTGGGTGCTGTTCGTCAACGTGCCCATCGGGCTGCTGATCGTGCTCGCCACCCCGCGCTGGATCCGGGAGTCCGAACGCCACCCCGGGCACTTCGACATCGCCGGCGCGCTGACCTCCACCATCGGCATGGTGCTGCTGGTGTACGGGTTCATCCGGGCCGCGCAGGACGGCTGGCGGGACGCGTTCACCCTGGCCGCGTTCGGGGCGGCCGTCGTCTTCCTGCTGTTGTTCGTCCTGGTCGAGCAGCGCTCCAGACAGCCCATCACCCCGCTGCACATGTTCGCCGACCGCAACCGGGCGGGCACGTACGGCATGATGCTGAGCCTGGCCGCCGCGATCTTCGGCATGTTCTTCTTCCTCACGCTCTTCGTGCAGGACGTGCTGAACTTCAGCCCGCTCGAGGCCGGCCTGGCCTTCCTGCCGGTGAGCGCGGTGATCGCGGTGGGCGCCGGGATCGCCTCGCAGCTCCTGCCGAAGTACGGACCGAAGCCGTTCATGGTGACGGGCGCGATCCTGGCCGCCGCGGGCCTGGGCTGGCTGACCCTGACCGATGTCCACTCCACCTACGCGGGCAGCATTCTCGGCCCGATGCTCGTCTTCAGCCTCGGCATGGGCATGGAGTTCGTGTCCCTGACCCTGATGGCGCTGTCCAACGTGACCACCCAGGAGACGGGTGCCGCCTCCGGACTCCTCAACGCCACCCAGCAGGTCGGTGGCTCCCTCGGACTGTCCATCCTGGTCACGACGTTCGGTACGGCCAGCAACAACGAGGCCGAGAAACAGATCCCCGCGTTCCTGTCCCAGGCGACCCCGTCTGAGCTGCTGCGCTTCGAACGCACCGGTCAGCTGCCGTCGCAGTACGCCGACGAGATCCTGACCTCCGGGGTCTCGGCCGCCTTCATCGTGGCCGCGATCTTCACGGCCATCGCCGCGGTGATCGCCCTCCTCGTCATCCAGGTCCGCCCCTCCGACCTGGAGCGGCTCCAGGGCGGAGGGATGCCTACGCCCTGAACCGGCAGGACGTCTGTCGTTGGCGCATCCGTCACCCGGTGCTCTTAGTGTGCGCGCCATGAGAAGAACTTCGATCATGGTCAGTGCCGCGGTCCTGACCGTCTCCCTCGCATCTCCCGCCGTGGCCGACCGGGGCGGACAGGACTTCGGCCGGGCCACGCTGACCGGCTTCGCGTCGCTGCCGGCCGAGACGTTCGTGCCGGGCAGCGAGCCGTCCGGCTCGGCGATCGGGGCCGGCCCCTTCAACGGGATCGCGGCGCCGTTCGCGCACCAGCCGGTGCAGGGCTTCAGCGGTGTCGTGAACCGGCGTGACGGCACCTTCGACGTGCTCTCGGACAACGGGTACGGCAACAAGGCCAACAGTGCCGACTTCCTGCTGCGCGTCCACCGCATCCAGCCGGACACGCGGACCGGCGAGGTCAAGGTGCTCGGCGGGTTCAACCTGAGCGACCCCGACCGCCACGTGCCGTTCGCGCTCACACGGGCCGACCGGGTGCTCACCGGCGCCGACTTCGACGTCGAGTCGATCGTGCGGATGCCGGACGGGACGTACTGGGCGGGCGACGAGTTCGGGCCCTGGCTGCTGCACTTCTCCGCCCGTGGCCGCCTCCTGGAGGCTCCCATCGCCCTCGACGGGGTGAAGGCCCCGGAGAACCCCTACCTGAACGGCGCCGAGCCGAACATAGCGAGCAGCAAGGGCTTCGAGGGCATGGTCCGCTCCGTGGACGGCCGTCGCCTCTACCCGCTCCTCGAAGGCACGGTGACCGGCGACACCCCCGGCGACCTGCGCTTCAGCGAGTTCGACCTGCGTGAGCGCGCCTACACCGGCAAGCGCTTCGTCTACCGCCTGGAGTCGACCGCGAACGCCATCGGTGACGCCATCGCCGTCGACCGGCACCGCTTCCTGGTCATCGAGCGCGACGGGGGACAGGGCGACACCGCCCGGTTCAAGCGCATCTACCTGGCCGACACCCGTGACCGGGACGGCGACGGCCTGATGGACAAGACCCTCGTGGCCGACCTGCTGGACATCGCCAACCCCAAGGGGCTCGGCGGCTTCGGGAAGACCTTCCGCTTCCCGTTCCAGACGATCGAGGACGTGAACCTCGTCGACGACCGCACGCTGGCGGTCCTCAACGACAACAACTTCCCCTTCTCGTCCGGCCGTACGGCGGGCAAGGCGGACGACAACGAGTTCATCACCATCCGCCTCGCGGCCCCCCTGCACGCGGACAGGCGCGCCTTCCGCTGACGGCTGTGAGGCCGCCGGCCGGTCGAGCGGGTGGGTCCGGTCCACGCGCTCGACCGGGGGCGTGCCCGGGCCGCCGGTCCTATGATCGGCCCGTGGACACAGCCGATCGCGACGCCCAGCGCTTGCCCATAGCCCAGTGGAGCGCCGCGGAGCGGCTCAGGAAACTGGCGTACGCACTGTTCCTGGAGCACCAGCCGGACCTCACCTGGCGGGAGTTCGCCAGGTACGGTGCGATTCCGGGGACGCAGGTCCTGGCAGTGACGCTCACTCTCGAGGACGGCCGCGAGATGGTGTGCAGCCTGGTGGTGGGGATGTCTGCGGAGGCGTTCTCCGTCGAGTCGGACATCGGCGTCGACGATCCGGACGCCGAGAACGGCTTCCGCCACCTGCTGGAGATCCCGGAGTCCCTCGCCGGCTCGCTCGACGAGTTCATCCCGCTGATCGACCACCAGCTGGATCAACTCGTCGAGGCGGCACCCCGGTTGCTGCGCGAACTGCGAGCGGGTACGTCGAAGGCCTGACGGGTCGGGAGGCCTTTGGGTTTCCTGTGAAGGGTGTGACTACGTTCACGCCGATGTGGCGGAAAGTGATGAATTCCTTACGCAAGCGGCGCGTAAGTGACGGTAATTCAAACAACACGCCATGGAGGTTTAAAGTGCAACCGTTCACCCTCAAGTACGCCTTTCCCAAGGGGATTTCCCTGGCGGTGACGCCGTACCACTTCGACCCGGCCCGGCAGCTGAACGTGCTGCCCGACGGGCGCCCGGCCGTCAGTGACCCGGACCTCCTGCTCGCGGTCGGCACGACGACGTCGACCGCGGGCTCCGCGACCCACTTCGACGACTGACGATCGTGCGCGCATGACCGTACTGATCCTGACGTCCGAGGAGGACGTGACGGCCGACATGGTGGTGGCCAAGCTGCACGGGACGGGGACGCCCGTGCTGCGACTGGACCCCGCCGACCTGCCGGGCAAGGCCGTGCTCTCCGCCGACTACGCCCACGGAGACTTCGACGGCCACCTGTCCGTCAACGGACATGTCCTCAGCATGGGGGGCCTGCGGTCCATCTGGGTGCGCAGGCCCGGCGAACCGGCCGCACACGCCGCCCACCCCTCGGAGTGGCTGACCGCCGAGACCCGGCAGGCGCTGTACGGGATGCTTCACTCCGCCGCCGCACGGTGGATGAACCATCCGCGCAACGCCGACCAGGCACGCCTGAAACCCTGGCAGTTGAGGGTCGCCCACCTCTGCGGCTTCGCCGTGCCGCCGACGGTCTTCACCACGTCCCCCCGGCTGGCACGGGAGTTCGTCGAGGAGTACCGGGACGTGGTGGTGAAGTCCGCCTCGGGACCGCCGCCCGACAACCCCGCGCTGACCCTGCCCACCACCCTCGTCGGCCCCGACGCGGACTTCTCCGCCGTCGCGGCCGGCCCCGCGCTGCTCCAGCGGTACGTGGCCAAGCGGGCCGACATCCGGCTGACCGCCGTCGGCAGCAGGATGTTCGCCGCGCGGAAGACCGCGGAACCAGGCCAGGTCGACGGACGCTACGGCGACACCGGGCACGCCTGGGAGCCGGTCCCGGTCCCCGACCGCATCGGCAAGGCGGTGCACGAGTACGTCACCCTCGCCGGACTGGCGTACGCCGCCTTCGACTTCGCCGAGGACGAGGACGGCATCTGGTGGTTCCTGGAGTGCAACCAGAGCGGCCAGTTCGGCTTCGTAGAGCTGGAGACCGGGCAGCCGATCGCGGAGGAGGTGGCCCTGTGGCTGGCCCAGCGCCGGCCGGACCGCCGGGCGGCGGAGGGGCGTGGGTGAGTCGGGCGCCCGGCCCCGTCGACGATGCGGTCGGTGACATGGAGCAGGAATCCGGCCGCGGCCGCCGTCGCACACCGGGTGGCTGCAGGCGAGGGACACGGTGACGACCTTGCGTGCCGCCGTCGATGCCGAGGGCGGCCGTAGTTGCCGAGCGTGACGATGCCGTCGGTCCCGGGGGCCAGAGGGAGCGTGCCCTCGGGGCGAGGTCGGTCCGGCGGCGTAGTTCGCCGCGGGAGCGGCGAGCCCGAGCCGGTGCGCGTCCCGGACCGCGGGGAGGACGAGACCGTGAGCGTTCTGCGGCGTCTGATGCCGGTCGGTCTGCCGACGGCCCGTCAGGACGGGGTGCGGATGGCCGAGTACGCGGTGCTGTTCGCCGTGGAGCCGGTGGAGAAGCCCGCCCCCGCGTGTCCAGGTGCGCGGCTGGGACGTCCCCTTCGATGAGTACGGGCGGCTGATGGCTGATGCGTGACTGCGGCCGATCGGCGGCTCAGGCGGGCCGGATCACGCTGTGGATCGCCGACTCCCCGGCGTAGTAGATCGACTCCTCGCGTATGGCGGCGCCCGGGCCGGGGGCGTGGATCATCGTGCCGTTTCCGGAGCAGATGCCGACGTGGCCGACGTGGAACAGGACCAGGTCACCGGGCTCGGCGTAGGTGACGGCGATGCCACGGCCGGCGGTCGCCTGTTCCGGTGCGGTGCGGGGGAGGGCGATGCCCGCGGCCTTCCAGGCGGCCTGGGTGAGGCCGGCTCCGTCATAGGCCTCCGGGCCCGTCGTGCCCCAGACGCAGGGCTTGCCGATCTGGGCGCGGGCGAAGTCCAGGGCGCGCAGGGCCCGGGTGTCCTGCGGGTCCGGCGACGTGAATGCGCCGCTCAGGGCCGGGGACGGGTTCGTGTCGAGGGCCGGGGTGGCGGCGGTGGTTGCCGGACTTGTGGTTGCGGTCTGGCTCGTGGCGACGGTCTGGCTCGTGGTGACTGCCGGGAGTGGGTCGGTGAGCGGGTCCGGCGACGTGAGTGCGTCGCTCGGGCCTGGGAACGGGTTTGTGTCGAGGGCCGGGGTGGCGGCGGTGGTTGCCGGACTTGTGGTTGCGGTCTGGCCCGTGGCGACGGCCTGGCTCGTGGTGACTGCCGGGAGTGGGTCGGTGAGCGGGTCCGGCGTTGTGGCCCAGGCCGTCGTGCCGGCCGGGACCGTGGTGAGGTCGTCCGGGCCCTGCGCCTGCAGTGCCTGCCATTGCGCGTCGGCCGAGTGCTGGACCGGGGTCGGCGTGGCACCCCAGGTGCCGGTGACCGGCACCGCCTCGATCGCCGCGAGCGGCGCGCTCTGCCGCGCGCTGTACTCGGACAGCAGCGCGCGTGCCCGGTCGAGCTTGCGCTGGCTCTGCTCCTTGCTCGTGCGCAGCGCGGACCGCTCCTGCGGCTCGGCCGTGGGTTCGGCGGCCGGGCCGGGCAGGGCGAGAGCGCGTGAGGCGGTCGTCTCCTGCGGCGCCTCCGAGGCTGCCGGAAGTGCGGCAACGGGCCCGGCGGTCAGCTCGGCCACGGCAGCCGTCCGGGTGGCCCCACCGGACGTCAACTCGGCGACCGGCGCGGCGGGCAGCTCCAGGGCGGTACGGCCCGACGGCTCCTGCGCCCGATCGGGGCCGTTCGCCGGGCGCGCGGGCCGCGTTCCGGCGAGGTGGTCGGGCACCCGGTCGGTCGGCAGCACTGCGGCGACGATCGGACCCATGTTGGCGCGGGCGGCGTCGAACCACTGCCGCGCGACGCTGTCGAGCGCGGGGTCACTGCGCCTGCTGTCGTTGTCGCGGGGCGCGGTGGCGGGCCGGCGTGCGGTGTCCGTCGGCCGGTCGGCGCGCGCCCGCGGGCCCGTCGACGCGGCGCGGGTGGCGTTGAAGGTCCCCGTGTCGGCCTCGGCCTGGTCGTAGAGGGAACTGACCCGCCGGCTGACCTCCTCGCGGCTCGGTGCCTCGTCCGCGGCCGAGGGGGCCGCGTTGGCCGTCTGGGCGAGCAGGGCCACCGAGGTGAGGGCTGCCGACGCGAGTGCGGAATTGCGCATGCCAGGGAGGCTCAGAGCCCCCGGACGCGCGGTGCGTTCCGGCGCCATGGGTGACGTACTCCTTCCGTACTCCGCCTACCGAGTTAGCGGTGGGGGTCCCTCCCAGGCCGCTCAGGCACTGGGGGAGGGTTCGGGCGGTCGTCTCCGGAAGGTGTGCCCTACGGCCCTTGCCCCGAAGGGCTGTTGGGCCGATTCACCCCAAGTTCGGTTGGGTCCCCGGCTCCAGTGGACCCTTGCGGGCGCGCACCGGACTCGGCGGAGGCCGCGCGTCCCGGCGGGGTTCGCCGGAGGTCGTCGTGCGGTCCGATGCGTAACCTAACCAACTTGTGAGCCCCGCGTGAAGATTGACATGTGAAATGTCCGATACGTTTTTGTGACCTTCGACGCTCTGAGTGAGAAGGGGACCGGATTCACCTCGCGGTGCGCTGACTTCGCCACGCTTCGTAATCATCGAGGGCCGTCTGCTCGACCGGTCGGTCGGCGATGCCCAGTTCGTTCACGCTGCGGCTGTTGTCCACCTGGAACCGGATGCCGAGGTGCTTGCGGATGTAGTCCTGGCTCAGCCCGAACGCCGGACCCAGGACGCGAACCGGCCACTGCGGGAGCGCGGTGCGCGGAAGGCGCAGGTCACGGGGATGGCGGGCTCGGATCATGCGGGACATCTCGTGGAAGGACGTCATGGTCCGGGCGGCGAGGATGGAGCGGCCCTGCGCGTTTCGACTGTGGGTGTCCGCTCGATGGCCGCCAGTGCATTGCGGGAGCCGAGCAGGGCCGGATCGACGACATCCCTGCGGCCGTCCTTGATCTTCTCCGGCATGAGGAACGGCGACGTCACATGGAACACCACCCGGCATCCCGTCGTCGGGGCCGGTGCTGCGCCGGGTTCGCGCCACCCCCGGAAAACCGGCCACCACGCGATGTGTGCGACTCGGGGAGGTCGTACGTGCGTGCGACCAGTCGAACGGGGCAGGCGAGGGGGTTCTGCCCCGGCGAGGGGCCCGCGGGCCTCCCGAGGCGACATCGCTGTGCAGATTCCGTGAACCACCTGGCCGGGGCGCGCAGGCGCGATGTGCGGATGCCGGGAGGAGGTCTTCACCAAACCCCCTGCCGGGCTGGCCTGAAGGCACCTTGCTGCGTCAACTTCCAACGCACCAAGGTGGATTGAGCACTTGAGCATCAGGAGTCACAAGCGCGTTGCTTGGCCCCGGCGACCGACAAGTCCGGGGTGCAGACGGGGGAACTGAATGCGGTGTGCGTCGTAGCGTCGCTCGTGTGGGGGGCGTCTTCGCGCGCCGGAAAGGGAATGCCTCCCTCCGCCACCTCTTGGTGCATTTGTCCGGTGCCCAAGACAGGGAGTAGGAGGGGGAATGCCGATGAGCGCGGTGAGCGCCGCCAGGCCGACGTATCCCGGCGTCTACGTCGAAGAGCTTCCCAGCAGCACCCGCACGATCTCGACCCTGACCACGTCCGTGACCGCCTTCGTGGGCCACACCCGGCGCGGTCCGTTGAACGAGCCGGTACGCGTCACCAGCTTCACGGAGTTCGAGCGCCGCTTCGGCGGCCTGAGCTCCCAGAGCGCCGTCGGCTACGCGGTCCACCAGTTCTTCGGCAACGGCGGCACCGTCGCGGTGATCGTCCGTGTCGCCAAGGCCGGCAGCGGCAAGGCCGCCTGTGTCACCCTCAAGTCCACCGAGGGCCACAGCGAGGGCCCGGTCCTCGAGATGCACGCCAAGGAACCCGGCGTCTGGGGCAACGGCTTGCGGGTCGCCGTCGACCACGACACGCCGTGCCCCGACGAAACCTTCAACCTGCGCGTCTACGACGCCAAGGGCGAAGCCCGTGAGAGCTTCACCGGCCTGTCCATGGACGCCTCGCACGGCCGCTACGCGCAGACCGTGATCAACGCGGGCTCCAAGCTGATCCGCGTCGAGGCCGTCGGCGAGGGCCGCCCGGACCCGTCCGGCACCGTCTCCAAGCCGTTCGGCCACGACCTGCCGAACCTCGCGGTCGACCTGACGGTGAAGATCGGCGAGGTGGAACGCGAATTCACGCTCTACGACCCCGACTGTGACGGCGAAGTCCCGTGCAGTGTCGCCGAGTTGGCGCTGTTGCTGGAGCGCAAGCTGCGCGCCCTGCCCGACGCGCCCGGCAAGCACGCCTACGCCGGCGCCGAGGTCACCGCCTTCGGCCGCCGGATCCAGGTGGTCGCCGGCTCCACCGACCCCGAGGACGTCGTCCGTTTCCTCGGTGAGTGCGCCAACGACCTGGGCCTCGAGGCCTCCGTCAACCCGCCGGTCTTCCCGCTCGAGGGCGGCGAGGACGGCGAGGCACCCGGCCCGCGCGACCTCATCGGCTCCGAGGGTGACAAGAGCGGCATCCAGGCACTGCGCGGCGTCGCCGACGTCAACCTGCTGGCGTTGCCGGAACTCGCGGCGTACGAGAAGACCGAGGACGCCCTCACGGTCATCTCGGCCGCCCAGCGGCTGTGCGCGGAACGGCGGATCTTCCTGCTGGTCGACGCGCCGAGCACCTGGGTCAGCGTCGACACCGCACGCGCCGGACTCGCCGCCTTCGACGCCGTGCGCGGCAACCACGCGGGCCTGTACTTCCCGCACCTGCAGCTCACCGACCCGCTCACGGGACGGCTGCGCTCCTTCCCGCCGTCCGGCGCGGTCGCCGGCGTCATCGCCCGCACCGACTCCGAGCGTGGCGTGTGGAAGGCGCCGGCCGGCACCGAGGCGAGGCTCGCCGGCGTGCACTCGCTCACCGTCAACCTGACCGACCGCGAGACCGGGCTGCTCAACCCGCTCGGCGTCAACTGCCTGCGCACCTTCCCGGTGACCGGCCCGGTCGTCTGGGGTGCGCGCACGCTGGAGGGGTCGGACGCGCTCGACAGCGAGTGGAAGTACGTGCCGGTGCGGCGCCTCGCGCTGCACGTGGAGGAGAGCCTCCAGCGCGGCCTGCAGTGGGTGGTGTTCGAACCCAACGACGAGAACCTGTGGCAGCAGATCCGGCTCGCCGCCTCCTCGTACCTGCACACCCTCTTCCGTCAGGGCGCCTTCAAGGGCGGCACACCGCGAGAGGCGTACTTCGTCAAGTGCGACGGCGACACGACGACCGCCGAGGACATCGAGAACGGCGTCGTGAACGTCCTCGTCGGCATCGCACCGGTCCGGCCGGCGGAGTTCGTGATCGTCAAAATCCAGCAGACGTCCGGGCAGTTCGCGCTCTAGGCGCGGGGAATCGTGGAGAACTGAAGGAATCCGATGGCTGAGTTCACGGTCAACGCGCATCGCTTCGACCCCTACAAGAACTTCAAGTTCCTCGTCCTGTGGGACGGCCGGACGGTCGCCGGCATCAGCAAGATCAGTCCGCTGAAGCGGACGACGGAGGTCGTCAAGCACCGCCACGGCGGCGACCCCTCCTCCCCGCGCAAGTCGCCGGGCCGCTCCGAGTTCGAGGGCATCACCCTGGAGCGCGGGGTTACCCACGACCCCGAGTTCGACCGCTGGGCCAACAAGGTCTGGCAGGTCGGCGCGGGCCTCGGCTCCGAGGTCTCCCTGGCCGACTTCCGCAAGGACATAGTCATCCAGGTCCTCAACGAGGCCGGCCAGGTCGCCGTCTCGCACAAGCTGTACCGGACCTGGCCGAGCGAGTACCAGGTCCTCGGTGAGCTGGACGCCAACGCCAACGCGGTGGCCATCCAGTCGCTGAAGCTCGAGTGCGAGGGCTGGGAGCGGGACTACGAGGTGCCCGAGCCGGAGGAGCCCTCGTTCCTCAACCCCGCTTGACCAGTGGGTAGTTGAGGGGGGAAGAAGGATGGCGATCACGGGGGCGGCCGAACTGCTGGCCACCTGGGAGGCGGGCCTCGCCGAGGCGCCGACCGGGCGCGCCCTGCTGCTGCACCGCACGGCGCGCCCGGACGTCGACGCCGCGACCCTGCCGGTGCTGCCGGTGGGGGAGCGCGAAGCCGACCTGTTCGCGCTGCGCCGCGCCCTGTTCGGGGAGCGGATGCAGGTGCGGCTCGGCTGCGCGGCGTGCGGGGAGGACATGGAGTTCGACCTGGACGCCGGGGAGTTCGCGCGCTCGCTGAGCGATCGGGCCGGACCCGCTCACTCCGTCGTGCGCGTCCAGCAGGACGGCTGGGACGTGCAGTTCAGGCTGCCCGGGGTCGCCGACCTGACGGCGGCGGCCCGGGCGGCGGACCCACGTGCCGCCCTCCTCGCGCGGTGCCTCGTCTCGGCGGAGCGCGCCGGGGCGGCCGTACCCGCCGAAAACCTGCCCGCCCTGGTCCAGCGCCGGATCGCCGAGGCCGTCGAGGCCGCCGACCCCGGCGCCGACGTCACGCTCAACATCGCCTGCCCCGAGTGCGGCGCGGCCACCCGG
Source organism: Streptomyces sp. NPDC012935 (assembly GCF_042900345.1). Classification (NCBI taxonomy): domain Bacteria; kingdom Bacillati; phylum Actinomycetota; class Actinomycetes; order Kitasatosporales; family Streptomycetaceae; genus Streptomyces; species Streptomyces sp. NPDC012935. The sequence continues at coordinate 589,252 of NZ_JBIBBC010000003.1, read as the reverse complement.
GCCGAGCTGGACATCGCCTCCTACCTGTGGACCGAACTGGACGCCTGGGCAAGGGACCTGCTGCTCGACGTCCACCTGCTCGCCACCTCGTACGGCTGGAGCGAGCCGGAGATCATGGCGCTCAGCCCGCTGCGGCGCCGCTACTACCTGGAGCTGTGTGCGGATGTCTGACGCGGACGGGGCACCGGTTCCCGACTTCCTCGACCGGCTGATCGCCCGGCACGCCCCGGCAGCCGTCGGTCCGCGCCCGGATGTGGTGCGGGTACGTCCCCGGCTGCCCGGCCCGTTCGAGCGGGTCGAGGCGGTACGGGCCACGGCACCGGAACCGGACGACGGCTCCGACCTGCTGTGGCCCGCCACCACGCCGTCCGCCGTACGGCCGGGGGACACGCCGGCCCCGGCGACGCCCGCCGCGCGGCTGCACACGGAACGGGAGCGGACGGTCGTCCGCACCGAACACGCGCAGGCCGACCCGGCACCGCGACCCGCACCCCGTGCCCTGCCCGACGCGCCGCTTCTGCGTCCCGCAGCGCCGGTCACGCCCGGCCCCCGGCCGGCGCCGGACGCCGTGCAGCGGGCGGCGGGCCGTGGGCGCCCGGAGCGGGGCGCATCCCGGACCGCGGCGTCCGTGCCCATCCCCCCGGGCACGGACGCCGCATCCCCCGCCGCCGGGTCGGCGGCCCTGCGCCCCAGCGCCGCGGACACGGCGGCAGCACGGGACGCCGTACGGCAGGCCGCCGCACGGCGTCCCGCGCGAGCGCCCGAGCAGGTGGTGCAGGTGCAGATCGGGCGGCTGGAAGTGACGGCCGGACCCTCGGCTTCCGGGTCCGCACGGCAGCGCACGCCGTCGTCGGCGGAGCGGCCGGGGGCGACCCTGAGCCTGGCCGACTACCTGGCGCGGGGGCGGGAGTGACATGACGGACCGAGGAACCGAGGAACCGACTTCATGAGCAACGCACTCGCCATCGCCCATGTCACCCAGGCCCTGTCCCTGCTGCTCGCGTCCAACGTGGGCTCGGAGTTCGACGAGGCCGTGAAGGTGGAGCCGCGCAAGCCGCCGGCGGAGGCGCCGGACCATCCGACCATCAATGTGTTCCTCTACCAGGTCACGCCCAACACGTCGATGCGCAACAACGACCTGCCGACCCGGGCGTCCGACGGCACGCTGGTGAAGCGGCCGGCCGCCGCCCTGGACCTGCACTACCTGATCAGCGCGTACGGCGACGAGACGACCCTGGTCGGGCAGCGGCTGATCGGGTCCGTGGTGCGGACCCTGCACGAGATACCGACCCTGCCGAAGGACGTCATCGAGGAGACCGGTCATCTCCCGCACCTGGTGGGCAGCGACCTCGCCGAGTCGGCCCAGCGGGTGCGCTTCACGCCCACGGTGATGGACGTCGACGAGACGTCGAAGCTGTGGGGGATGCTCCACCAGACGCCGTACTCGCTGTCGGTCGTCTACCAGGCGGCCCTGGTCCTCATCGACGGGCGTCAGACGCCGGTGCCGGCGAAGCCGGTGGAGCGGACGGACGTACGGGTGCTGCCGTTCGGGGCGCCGGGGGCGCCGGTCCCTCCGGGGGCTGAGCCGAAGAGCGAGGCGGCTTCAACGGCCATGGAAGCCCCGGCTGTTGAGAAGGCGGCAGCAGATTCCGAGCCGGTCAGCGGTGCCGCCAGGAAGCCCACGAAGGCCCCGGCCAAGACCGTCGCCAAGGCTCCGGCACGGGCCCGCAGGACCGCCCGGGCGAGCAAGCCGCCGCAGCCGGAGCCCCGGAAGCGCACGGAGGGCTGAGAAGAGATGGGGACGACGGGGGCAGGTGAGCACATGGGGACGAACCAGGCGGACACGGCGGCGACTCCGGGCACTTCAAGCACTTCCGGCACTTCTGGCACGGAAGGCGGCCCCGACGTGGGTGCGAAGCTGATCGAGGAGATCAGGCGTGTCCTGTCCCGGATCGACGCGCACGCGGCCGGCGCCGGAGCGGCGACGGACGCGGAGTCCACCCCTGCGACGAGCCCGGCCCCCCTGGCCGTCCCCGGCACCGCCCCCCTCGACGCCCTCCTCACCTGCTTCGGCCTCACGCCCTTCGAACGCGACCTGATCCTCCTCGCCGCCGCCGACGAACTGGACCCCACGACCGCCGCCCGCTGCGCCGCAGCCTGCGGCGACCCGCAGCGGGCGTACCCGACCTTCTCGCTCGCCCTGGCCGCGCTCGCCGAGCCGCACTGGAGCGCACTCACGCCGGTCGCGCCGCTACGGCGCTGGCGGATCGTGGAGCTCGACGACGAGTCCCGGCTGACGACCTCCCGACTACGTCTCGACGAGCGCATCCTGCACTTCCTGCTGGGCTCGCCCTACCTCGACGCCCGCCTGCACGGCCGCCTGCGCCGGACCCCGATGCCGGAACAGCTGCCGCCGTCCTACGACGTCGCCGCGAGCCGGGTCGCCGAGGGCTGGACGACGGCGGCGAGCCCCGACGCGCCGCTGCTCGTCGAGGTGACCGGCGGTGATCTGCGCAGCCGGGCCGACATCGCCGCCGCGGCGGCAGCCCGGTCGGGACTCGGGCTGTACGCGATGGGCGCCGAGGACATTCCGGCGGACCCCGCCGAACGCGACGGGCTCGCCCGGCTCTGGCAGCGCGAAGCGATCCTGCTGCCCTCCGCGCTCCTCGTCGAGGTCGGCGAGCTCGACCGCGACCAGCGGGCGGCGACCGAGGCCTTCCTGGCCGGAGCCGCCGTACCGGTCGTCGTCTCCAGCGAGGACCCCCTGCGCACGGACCGCCCGCACGGCGCACGCGTGGCGGTACCCCGCCTCGACGACGACGAGCAGACCGAACTCTGGGCCCAGGCCTTCCACCCGGTCGCCGACTTGGACGACGGCGAACTGCGCTCCCTGGTAGCCCAGTTCCAGCTGCCCCCGCACGTCATCCGGTCCGCCGCCGCGACCGTACGCCGCCGGCTGCCGTACGAGGACTCCCTCGACGCCGCCGAACTCGCCTGGCGGGCCGGCATGGAGGAGGCCCGGATCGGCATGGACGAGCTGGGCCGCCGGATCGAACCGGGGGCCGGCTGGGACGACCTCGTCCTGCACGATCGGCAGACGGGCGTGCTGCGCGAGATCGTCGCGCATGTACGGCAGCGGCCCACCGTCCACCAGGAGTGGGGCTTCGCGGGCACGCTGCGCCGCGGCCTCGGTGTCACCGCGATGTTCGCGGGCGGCTCCGGCACGGGCAAGACGCTGGCCGCCGAGGTGATGGCGAAGGAACTCGGCCTCGACCTGTTCATCGTCGACCTCTCCCAGGTGGTCAGCAAGTACATCGGCGAGACCGAGAAGAACCTCCGCCGGGTCTTCGACGCCGCCGAACGCGGCGGCGCGCTGCTGCTGTTCGACGAGGCCGACGCCCTGTTCGGCAAGCGCAGCGAGGTCAAGGACAGCCACGACCGGTACGCCAACCTGGAGGTCAGCTACCTGCTGATGCGGATGGAGGCCTACCGCGGCCTCGCCATCCTCACCACCAATATGAAGAAGGCCCTCGACACCGCCTTCCTGCGCCGCATCCGCTTCGTCGTCGACTTCCCCTTCCCGGCCGAGCACGAGCGCGCCGAGATCTGGCGCCGGGTGCTCCCCTCCAGGGCTCCGGTCAAGGACATCGACCCGGGGCTCCTCGCCCAGCTCACCGTGGCGGGCGGTTCGATCCGCAACATCGCGCTGTCCGGGGCCTTCCTCGCGGCCGAGGAGGGCGACCGCCTGCAGATGCGGCACATGCTGGCGGCGGCTCGCACGGAGTACCAGAAGCTGGAGCGCTCGCTGACTCCGGGGGAGGTGCGGGGATGGGTGTGAACGGGGAGACCCGTGGGGGTCGGGGCCTCCGGGAGGTCCGGGAGTCCCGTGAGGTCCGGAAACCTCACGAGGACCGGGAACCTCGTGAGATCCGGGTCGAGATCGGCGAACTCGCCCTCCACGGCTTCCGCGTGGACCCCGAGCGGGTGTCGGACGCCTTCGAACGCGAACTGACCCGCCTGGTCCACGCCCACGGCGTCCCGCTGGCCACGGACGGCGCCCTGACCCTCGAAGCGCTGACCGGCCTGCCGCCCCTGCCCGCCGGCCTGTCCGCCCGCCGCCTCGGCCAGGAACTGGCCCGCGCGGTGCACGAAGGGCTCAGCGGCCACGGGGAGGTGACCCGGTGAATTCACAGTCCCAGGACGCCCACTCCGAGCAGGCCGCCGAACAGCGGCGCCGCAAGCGCAAGGAGCGCGCCGCCAAGTCCCGTACGCCCGAGCCGAAGGACATCGTCAGCGGCGCCGGGCAGCCCCTCGACCCCGGCGTTCGACGGGAGCTGGAGGAGCGGCTCGGCCACGACCTGAGCCGCGTCCGGCTGCACACCGGCCGTGACGCCGGGCAGCTGACCGAGCTGCTCGGCGCCGACGCGGTGGCCGTGGGTCAGGACGTCTTCTTCCGCGAGGGCGCCTACAAGCCGGGCACGGACGAGGGGCGCCGCCTTCTCGCCCACGAGCTCTTGCACACCGTGCAGAACCCGCACGGTCTGGGGACGCTGCGTGCCGGGCGGGATCTCGGTGCGGTGAGTGTGCCTCAGCAGGCGATCGAGCGGGAGGCGGAGGCGGGGGCGCGCGACCTCGTGGAGCAGCCGGAGCCGGCGGCCGCCGAACAGGTGGACGTCGAGCAGGGGCAGGCAACGCCCGGTTGGCTGAGGTACGCGACCGTCGATGCCGACCAGCGCCGTATGGAGCAACTGGACCCGGCGACCGTCGTCGACCGCATGGCCAACACTCTCCTGCGATCCCTGCGCGGTGACCCCGAGGACCGGTCCGGGCGGGTCCGCCTGCAGTTGGCGCGGATGGCGCCCCAGGTGCAGGACATCGTGCTCGACCGGCTGGAGCTGCGGTTGCCCACGCCGGTGATCGACCGGCTGGTGGAGGCTGTTGAGGAGACGGAGCAGGCCGGGCCGCTGCCGTCGGATGCCGCCGCGGCCCCGTTGGCTGTGCCCGGTGCCGTCGAGGAGATGGAGGAGGAGCGCGAACGGGCTTCGGCCGACGAGCGGCAGGAGAAAGGCCGGCGCGCGGACAACTCCGGGGCGGGGGACGGCCGTCAGGAGGACGACGGCCGGCCGGCTCCCGGCGGTGGGCAGAACCAGGACGGCGGCGCGTCCGGCGACCGGCAGGACCAGGACGCCCAGGACCAGGACGCCCAGGACCAGGACGCGGGCGGCGCGGAGGCCGACGGGAAAGACGCTGCGGGGGACCGGGAGGAGTCGGCCGGGCGGCAGCAGGATCGTTCCCAGGACCGCCAGGAGGAGCGGGACGCCTCCGGCCAGGGCGCCCAGAAGGACGCCGACGACGAACGCAAGGGCGCGGCGGACAACCAGAACGACCAGAAGGACCAGGACCAGCGCGACGAGGAGCAGGCGCAGGAGGAAACGGACGGGGCTGAGGAGGCCGCGCCGGAGCCGGAGAAGCAGGCCGGCGAGCAGGAGGAACGGCGGACCGGGGCCGCGCCCCACCAGGCCCCAGCCCCGGCAGCGGTGGACCGGAGCGGAGCGGAGCCGGGCGAGAGACCACGCGCCGCCGACGACACCCGTGCGGCCCGCACGGTGGGGGACCGGGAGAACGAACAGGACGCCGACGACGAGCCGTTGGGCCTGGAGCCGGAGTCCGCGGAGGACGACGTCGAGTCGGACGCCGACGATGAGGCCGGCGACGGCCGTGCGGCCGATGCCGACACCGCGCCTTCGGGCGAGGACACGGCGGTCGACGCTCGGCTGTTCCAGCGGCGCAAGCGGGGAGAGCCCCGCGCGCCGGCTCTCACCTTCTCCGACGGCCCAGCTGCTGAGGACGAGGCCCAGGACACGGCAGAAACCGAGGCCGCGCCGGATCGCGGCGAGCGCACGGACGAGGACGACGCGGAGGACCGGACCGTCCAGGAGCTCATGGACGGCATGTCCGCGGACCAGGACTCCGCCTCGGGCGGAGACGGGCCGGCCGGGGCCGGTCCGTCCACGGGAGCCGGAGCGGTAGGGACGTCGATGTCCGTCACGGGGACGGACGCGGACAAGGCGCGCACGGACGAACGCCGGCAGGATGCCGAGGCGGCGCGGCGCGACGAGGAGGCGCGCGCCGCCGACGGTGCCGGACAGGACGCCGCGCCCGCTCCCGGTGAGGCCGCCGGGCCCGACCAGCTGGCCAAGGCGGACGAGGACGCCCGTACGCAGACGGCGGGTTCGCCGTCCGGTGCCCAGGGCGCGTCGGACGGCGCGAGCTCAGGCGCGGGTGGGGCGGGAGCGCAAGCGGGCAACTCGTCCCGGAGCGGGAAGCCGACAGGCGAGGGCGCCGGGAAGGACCAGGGCGGACCGGCCGGCAAGGGCGCGGACCAGGCCGGGAACGCGCCCGGCGAGGACGGCAAAGCGCCCGGCCCGGACGGGAAGGGCACGGACCAGGGCAAGGACAGTACAGAACCCGCCCCGACCACGCCCTCCGCGGGCGAGCAGGACGTGACCGAAGGCAACGGCGATGCCACCTCCCCGGGGCCGGTCACCGGCCCCGACAAGGTCGCCACGCCGGGACCTGTCGCCGCGCCGAAACTGGCTCCGGGCAACGGCCCTTCCCCCATGTCCGCCGGCCCGCAGGCGAGGACCAACGCCCCGAAGGCCACCGAGGCGCCGGGATCCGGCGGTGCCGCAGGAGGCTCGACGGGCTCCCGCGCCAGGCCCACAGGCGGCAAGCGGCAGGCGGCACGGCAGGCCGCCAAGACCGCCCGCAAGAGCGGCGGAAGCGGCGGCCGTACGGCTTCCGCACCCGCACCCGTCCGGTCCGGAGGCCGCGGTGGCGGCGGCCGTACCGCACCCGCCGTTGGTTCGAAGCCGAAGAAGGAGGCCCCCGCCCCGGACGTCTCCAATGCCACACCCGAGTCGGGCCTGGCCACCGCCGGCTCGCTCAAGCCGCACCAGGCCCTGGAGACCCTCAAGGGCGTCGACTCCGCCGTCGGCCGCTCCGTCGACAAGGAGCGCACAGCGCTGCGCAAGGCGCCGCCGACCACACAACGGCCCTCCGGCTCACCGCGCACCGTCCCCGGCGGTCCGACCCCCGCGGCACCCGGCACCTACACCAACGCGAAGGTCGCCCGCACCGAAGCCGCAGCGGGCAGGACGCCCGAGATCACCGGCGAGCAGAAGCCGGAAGGCGAGGTGCCGGGCGCGAACGTCCCCGAGCCGAGCTGGTGGGACATCGCCCTCACCATCGGCGCCCAGCTGTTCGGCAAGCTGCTCAAGGAGATCCTGCCGCTCGACGACCTGATCGACTCCATCCTCGGGCTCCCGACCAAGGACGAGGGCCTCCAGAACACCCGCGTGGGCGACGCCCCGCGGCTGCCCCTGGAGAACGACTCCGATCCGCAGCGCACGGACGAACAGGGCCACAAGCTCGACGAGCGGAAGAACGAGCTGCACCAGTCGGGCCGTGCCGACGCCGCGCTGCCGATGGGCGAGGACCAGCTCTACCCGGACGTTCCCAAGGAGACCCTGACCGGCAAGGTCGCCGGCGGCAAGGGCTCCGCGAAGGCGGGCGGCCCGCGCTCGGTCTCCGGCGGTGTGCCCATCGAGTCCGCCTCCGCCGTGGCCGAACACGACCGTGGCCCCCAGATCCAGGCGGGCTTCGCCCAGGGCCGGCAACAGATGGGCCAGGAACGCCAGGCCAAGGACAAGAAGTCCACGGACGACCGCAGACAGTACGACGAGGACCTCAAGCGCGAGGTCGACGCCAGTGGCAAGAAGCAGGCCGACGCGCGCGACAAGGGGCGCTCCGACATCTCCGACTCCCGCGACCAGTGGCGCAAGGAGCAGGACGACAAGGTCTCGGAGATCGACGACAAGAAGGGCAAGAAGTACGACCAGGTCCGCAAGGACATCAAGAAGAAGGAAGAGGACACCGACAAGGACGTCGACAAGCGCACCGAGGACGACAACAAGAAGATCGAGACGGAGCAGACCAACGCCGAGCAGGACGCGGAGAAGAAGCAGAACGAGGGCAAGGACGACGCCGACAACTGGCTCGAAGAGGCCATCGAGAAGCTGAAGGAGTTCTTCGAGGGCCTCAAGAACGCCATCAAGGGCATCTTCGAGAAGGCCCGGCAGATCGTCACCGACCTCATCGACAAGTTCAAGCAGCAGGTCTTCAAGCTCATCGACGACGCCCGCAACTGGGTCATCGATCAGATCAACACCTTCGCCGACGCCCTGATCGCCCTCGGCGACGAACTCCTCGCCGACTACCCGGCGATGCGCGACAAGTGGCGCCGGACGATCGATGGTGCGCGCGACTGGGCCGTACAGAAGGTCAACGAGTTCGCCGACGCCCTCAAGGAGGTCGCCGGGAAGCTGCTCGACGGGCTGTGCGGGGCGCTGCTCGCCGGCCTGGACATGCTGGAGACCGGGCTGCTGGCGGCCGTCGACGTCGCCGAGTCCGTCACCGTCGGCGCGCTGGAGTTCGGCGCCGCCGCGGTCGCGGCTCTCGGCGAATGGGCGGCCATCTTCAACGACATCGTCTCCGACCCGGGCGACTGGATCAGCAAGGCGGGCGCGGCGGCCGAGACGGGCGCCAGGGAACACCTCTTCAACGAGATCAAGACCGCGGTCAGAGCCTGGTTCAACCAGAAGGTCCAGGAGATCATCGGCATCCCGATGGAGGACTTCCAGGCGCTGCTCGACGGCGGCGTCACGGTGGACCAGATGGCCCAGATGGCGTGGGATGAGGCGCTGCCCCAACTCCCCGTCATCATCGGAGTGATGGTCGTCGAGAAGGTCGTCGCCAAGCTCATCCCCGGCGCCGGCTGGGTCATGGCGATCATCGACGCCCTGCAGACCGCATGGGGCGCCCTCAGCGAGATCCTCGCCGCGTTCGGCCTCTTCATGGACTTCCTCAAGTCCGTCAAGAGCGGCAACGGCGCGCTGCCGTTCGCGAAGGCGGTCGCGGCGGGTGTCGTGGCGCTGCTGGAGCTGGTCTACACGTTCCTGATCGAGGGCGTCGGCCGGTTCATGGGCAAGGTCGCGGACCGGCTCGGCGACATGCTGAAGAAGATCCGCACGAAGAAGGACAAGCCGGGGGAGCCGGACGGGCCGGGGCAGCCGTCCACGCCGAACAAGAACAAGGACGAGAAGCCGAAGGAGGACGACCCCCGGGACACGGACAAGGACACCGCCGGGACCACGGACAGGGACAAGCCCTCCGACCGCCCGGCCCCGCGCAAGCCGTCACCGAACAAGACGTCCCGTCCGCCGTCCAAGCCCCGCCCCGGCAAGCGCTCCTCCCCGGAGAAGAAGCCGCGGCCCTCGCAGACCACCCGCCCGAAGAAGCGCCGCGACGACGATGAACGTCGCGAGGAGGGCCGCGAGGTGAACGCGGCCAGGAAGCGGGCGCGGGACGCTGAACGCAGGACGCGCGACAAGGACCGCGACGACGCCACGGCTCGCCCCGCACGCCGAGGCCCCGCCCGGGACACGCTGCGCAAGGACGACCGCAACCGGGACCGGGACGGCGACCCCAGGAACAAGCGCCCCGATGACCACCGCACGGACGAGCGCCGTCGCGCCGACGGCAAGGACCGGGACCGTGACAAGGGCCACGACCGCGACCGTCGTCCCGACGGCCGGCCCCGCCGCATGCGCCGAGCTCGTCAGACCGTCAAGTCGGCGGCGAACCGGGCGCGTAGAGCTGCCCGCAAGCTCTACGGCAAGGCCCGCCGTCGACTCGGCAGCCGCCTGAACGACCGGTTGCGGCGTCTGCGGGACCGGTGGCGCAGGCGCAGGGACCGGATGCGCGACGACCGCGGCCGCCGTCCCGGCCGGGACCGGAGCCGGGACCGGCGCGACGACACCAAGGAGCCGGTGGACCTGCCGCAGGTTCGCTTCGCCGACGCCGACGACGGTGAACGCCACACCCTGCGGTTCCACGGCCGCGGCCCGCGCGCACCCCTCTACATCCACAGCACGCCCCAGGAGGTGCCGCCCTTCATGGCGGCCTGGCGCAGGGACCTCGACCGGCCCGAGGCGAAGCAGGACAGGGCGAAGCAGCAGGAGTACGTGACGGCGGCCGAGCAGGAGTACCGCACGGCGCTCGGCATCCAGGCGAGGATTCCCACGGAGACCGACAAGGAGAAGCGGAAGCGGGAGGTCGAGAAGAACAAGCGGGAACTCGCCGCCCAGATGAAGCAGTTCGCCAACCAGGCGCGCAACCGCCTCTACTTCGACGTTCCCCCGGAACTGCTCCAGCCCTTCCACAACATCTCGCTCGGCAAGGACCAGCGGCGCCCGGACGAGTCCCATGAGTCCCAGTTCATCGGCACGTCGACCAAGACGGTCTTCGGCGGCGGCGGCCAGGACGTCGGCGCCGCCCAGCCGCCGGGCTGGGGCGACGTGGTCGACCGGGGGCTGAGCGAAGGCGCCCGCTGGGTCCGCATGCACTTGCTGCCCGAGCGGATCGGCGGCAGGGCCACCGGGAACAACCTGGTCCCGGCGCGCGGTCCGGAAACGAACATCAAGGCCCGCGAAGAAATCGAGGACAAGGCATACCGCGCGATCGGGGACACGGAAACCATCATCTGGTATCACTCCGGCGCCCAGTTCAACCATGCCGACTGGCCGCACCTGCCGAGCCGCATCCATGCCCGGTTCGGCGGCTACGACAAGGTCGGCGGCACCGGGAAGAGCCGGGAGGACTGGCGCGTGAAGGGGCAGACGACGAGCTGGAGCCAGGATCCCGACCCGATCGCCGACAACGAGAAGACCCGCCTGGCCATCAACTCGGTCGGCAGCCCGGCTATTTACGCCAGGCTTCTGGGACGCCGGTACCCGAATCTCGCCGAGCACTTCCGGGACGCGCGCAAGGAAATGATCAAAAAGGGTGGCCGGTTCACGCGGGAAGGCGGCGAGGCCCAGTTGAGAAGAGTCATGGAAACATACGCGAGGGGCACCAAGATCTCCTTGGCCGGACTGGATGTCATGGTGGAGAACTACGAGAAATTGATCGAGGCCGGCGAAGTGAGCTGGAGTTGAGGTGTGCCATGACGGACAACAATGAGGCCGAATTCCGCTACCCCTTCGAGGAACGCTGCGCCGTGGTCCTCCAGCAGCTCAGGGAGACGGACGAGTTCGACTTGTACCGGGCGCAGCTCGGAGAAACGCTGTATGCCATGGACGTCGCGGAGAGCGTGTTCGAGGATCTCGCCGAAACCGACGATCTGCCGCTCAGCCCGGGCATCCAGCAGTACTTCTTCCGGTACGGCGCTATCGAGGCGGCCTGGCGGTCACAGCGGCCCGATTCGGGACTCGTCGGGGAATTCAAGCTCAATCACATCATGAGCGCACTCGTCAACAAGCGCCTGAACAAGATCTGGAAGGGCGAGGACGACGAGGAGCGCGCCCTGTACAGCGAACTGCGCATCTTCGACGACACACCCCAGACCGGGACCGGTCGCATGTCGCTGCTGCGCGCCACCCCGGGCACGACCGACCCCGAGGTCTGGTTCTTCGACATGCGTCAGGGCGCCATGCCCATGGAACTCGACTACCCGGCCTATGTGGAGACCCTGCTCGTCACCAAGGGCGTGATCGGCTGGCAGTACCTGTACTGCGCGCCGGAATTCTGCGGTGAGGGCTTCTTCCCCCTCGTGGCCGGACTGAGGGAAATGCTGGACGTCTTCCCCCGGCTCTTCCCCGAGCACGACTACACGGACCTCCGCGCCCGTTTCGAGGAGCGCATGTGACCCGCTACGCCGACATCCCCAAACCCATCCGCTCCGGAATAGTCGTAGTCAACCCCGACACCGGCACCCCCCAGCGGATCATCGTCCTGCAGTTCAACCCGGACACCCTGGAGCGCAGCGTCTCCCCCCAGTCGGCCGGTGACAGCGGCGACAGCGGTAGTGGCGGTACCGGGAGCGGTGACCGCAACGAAGCTCTCCGGCTCAAGGGCCCCGCCCAGGAGACCTGGAAGTTCACCGCTGAGATCGACGCCACCGACCAGTTCGAGATCGCGGCGCCCGACGGCATCCACCCGCAGCTCGCCACGCTCGAGATGCTGGTGCAACCGACCACGGCGCAGCTCCGTGCAGCGATGAAGCTGTCCCAGAAGGGTGCCATCGAGATCAGCCCGATCGAGATGCCGCTCACTCTGTTCACCTGGGGGAGCAAGCGGGTGATGCCCGTGCGGCTCACCGAGCTGTCCGTCAATGAGTCCGCTTTCGACGTGAACCTCAACCCGATCCGCGCCTCCCTCAGCATCGGCATGAAGATCCTCACGGTCAGTGACCTGCCTGCCGGTCATCGGGGCGCCGACCTGTACATGGCCCACCTCGCGCAGAAGGAGCGGCTTGCCGCAGCCGCGCGCGGCGGCAGCCTCGGCTCGCTCGGGCTCGGCGGAGGCGGGGGCGGTGCCGGAGGCGTATTCGGCGCCGGAATCGGAACCAACGCCGCGTTCGGAAGGGGCTGAGGAGGACAACCATGGCTGAGATCGAGCCGTACGAGAACGCCCTGGACGCCATACCCGGGGCACATCCCTATCCACGCACCAGCCGCTACCACGACGCCGAGATCGGCATCCATCGCCGTCCCGACGGCAGCGAAGTCCGCTACACCAAGCGCCGTCTGCTGCCCCCGCTCGACCCGGCCGGCCCCGACAGCGACCTCACCCAGCCCCACACCGTCGGCGCCGGCGAGCGTCCCGACCTGCTCGCGCAGCGCTACTTCGGCGACGTCGGCCAGTGGTGGCAGATCGCCGACGCCAATCCCGTACTGGATCCACGCGAGTTGACCGACGAGGCCGGGCGCGTCATCGACATCCCGCTGGCCGGCGGGTTCCCCGGCGGCAGGGGAGACCGGCGTGTTTGATCTGCCCGTGGGGCAGGGCCCCGTTCACATCACGCTCCTCATGGGGCCGAAGCTCGCCCGGCCCGTCCCGGCCGAGGTGACCGAGGCCCTGCTGTCCGCGCAGATCACCGCCACGGCGGGGGAGCGCAGCGGTTTTCAGATCGCCTTCGACCTCACCAAGAACGGGATCATCAGCCGGCGGCTGCTGCCCGAGGGGTTCTTCGACCCCAAGACCCGGATCATCGTCACGGTCAGCGTCAAGGGAACCCAGGACGTCCTCTTCGACGGGCTCGTCGTCCGCCACGAGGTCGGCGCCAGCAACCAGCCCGGCCACTCCACCCTCACCGTCACCGGGGAGGACCTGACGCTGCTCATGGATCTCGAGGAGCGCACCGCCCGGTATCCCAATCTCCCGCCGTCCGAGCGCGTGCTCGACATCCTGCGCCGCTACTCCGACTACGGCATCCGGCCCGACGTCTACACCGAGAAGGTCGCCCAACCCCCGCACCAGGACCTCCGCGTGCACTACCAGACCGGCACCGACCTCCAGTACGTCACCGAGCTCGCCCGTGCGAACGGGTACACCTTCTACCTGGAGCCCGGCCCCAACCCCGGGCAGTCGTCCGCCCGTTGGGGTCCCGAGGTCCGCCTCGGCATCCGTCAGCACGCCCTCAACGTCAACATGGACGCCAACTCGACCGTCGACCAGATGACGTTCGCGTACGACGGGACGGCGCGGGAAGAGCCGCAGGCCCGCTGGCAGAACCCCGAGACCCGGCAGTCCGCCCTCCTTCCGCAGCCGTCGATCAGCCCGCTGCGCCCGCCCCTGGGCAAGCGGCCCACCCCGGCCCTGAAGCGCAGGACGCTCTCCGGCACCGCCAAGCAGCAGCGCGAACAGGCCGAGGCCGAACTCCTCGCCCGCGCCGCCGTGTCCGCAGACGTCGTCTCCGGCTCCGGCTCACTCGACGTCAACCGGCACGGCTACATCCTCCAGCCCCGCCAGCTCGTCGGCGTACGCGGCGCGGGACGTGCGTACGACGGCGACTACTACGTCAAGTCCGTCACCCACAACCTGCGCCCGGGCTCGTACCAGCAGAACTTCACCCTCTCCAGAGAGGGACTCGAAGCCCGCAGCGACTACGTCCGGCCGTAAGCCGCAGACACGTACACGCCCACACGCCCGCACCCGCACACCCGCACACCCGCACACCCCAGTCCCATCGACCAGGAGCACCTCCACCATGGCGGCACCCAGCAATCGCTACCTCGGCAAGTTCCGCGGCCGGGTCGTCAGCAACGACGACCCGCTGCGCATCGGCCGTATCACCGTCGAGGTCCCGGACGTCCTCGGCGACGAGCCGTCGACGTGGGCGCTGCCCTGTCTGCCGTTCACCGGGCCCCAGTCGGGGCAGTTCGTGGTGCCGCCGCCCGGCGCGGGCGTGTGGGTGGAGTTCGAGCAGGGGGATCCCAGCTTCCCCGTGTGGACCGGGTGCTGGTACGGGGCCGCGGACGAGCTCCCGCCCGACGCGCGCCGCGAGCTCCAGGCCGGCTCGCCCAACAAACCAGTCGTCGTGCAGACGCCGCAGGCGCACAAGCTCGTCATGAGTGACACGCCCGGCGCAGAGCAGGGGATTCTGCTCCAGGCCCAAGGCGGTGCCTACATCCGCATCACCAAGGAGGCCGTGGTCATCTCCACCGGCGCGGGCGCCGAGATCCTGCTGCGCGGCAATGAAGTGACCATCAACGAAGGCCAGTTGACCGTGCTTTCGAAGCGATGACCGCAATGACCGCGATGACCGCGACGAGAGCGATGAGAGCGACGAAGGAAGAAGACGGGGGACCACGAACCATGCCCGGGACTCTGCTCGACGCCGGTGCCGTGATCGGCTGTCCGCACGGCGGCCGCGTCGCGCCCGCCACCACATCCTCCGGCGGCGTACGCCTCGCGGGCGCCGCCGCTGCCACCGCCGCGCACAGTTACGTGGTGACCGGCTGTCCGCACACCGTGAACCGGGTGCCCTCGCCGTGCGTGACGGTCCGCTGGACCGCCGACGGCTCCGGGATCACCGTCGACGGCGCGCCCGTGCTGCTCGACACCTCCGCGGCCCAGTGCTTCTCGGCGGCCTTCGTGCCGCAGGGCCCGCCACTCGTCCAGGTCGCGCAGCGAAAGGTCAACGTCCGATGAGCCCCACCAGCAGGGGAGCGAGGCCCCGTTCCGACATCGCCTTCCCCTTCCGCGCCGACCGCCGGGGCCGTACCGCGCACGCCACGCGCGGCGAGCACGCGCACGACCTCATCGAGCAACTGCTGTTCACCAGCCCCGGCGAGCGAGTCATGCGCCCCGACTTCGGCTGCGGGCTCCTCGACCTGGTCTTCGCCCCGACCAGCCCGGAACTCATCAGCACCCTCGAACTCTCCGTCCAGGCCTCGCTCCAGCGCTGGCTGGGCGACCTCATCGACGTGGAGGCCCTCGACGTGGTCAGCGAGGACAACGTCGTCCGCGTGTACCTGTCGTACGCGATACGCGCCGACGGCGCCCGACGCGACGACGTCTTCGAAGGGAGGGCCACGGCATGACCGGGACGACCACGGCCACCTCCCGCCGGTCCAAGGTCCGCGCGGCCCAGCTCAACGGCATCGACGCCGTCGAGGTCGGCGACGACGGCCTGCTGCTCACCGTCACCTTCCTCGGCAAGGCCCCGCACGGCCTCGGCCCCGAGAACGTCCGCGTCGACGGCGGCCGCCGCGTCACCGGCATCACCGCCGTGGACGTCAGCGTGGAGCGCGAGGAGGACCCCGAGCTCGACGACCGGCTCTACGTCACCCTCGACCGGGCCGGCGACACCTCCCGCTACCGGCTCTCCCTCGTCGAGACCGACCCGTACGGGCGGCCCGGCACCGATCCGTACCGCGGCTTCGACCAGCGCTACCACAGCGCGACCTTCGCCTTCCGGCCGGACTGCCCGACTCCCTTCGACTGCGAGGAGGAAGAGCAGCCCGCCCCGGACTTTCCGTCCGCTCCCGTCGTCGACTACACCGCCCGCGACTACGACACCATCCGCAAGCTGCTCCTCGACCGGCTCGCACTCACCACACCCGACTGGGTCGAGCGCAGCCCCGCCGACCTGGGCGTGACCCTCGTCGAGCTGCTCGCGTACACCGGCGACCAGATCAGCTACCAGCAGGACGCCGTCGCCACCGAGGCCTACCTCGACACCGCGCGCCGCCGTGTCTCCGTGCGGCGGCACGTCCGGCTCATCGACTACGCGATGCACGACGGGTGTGCGGCGCGCGCGTACGTCGCCGTCGAGACCGCCGCGGACCACACCCTCGCGCCGGGCACCTACCGCTTCGCCTCCGTCGACGTCCGCACCCTCGACCCGCACGACCGGCCCGAACCGGGCACGGTCATCGACGAGAGCGACCTCGGCGACCTCGACGAGCGCGGCTCGGTCGAGGTCTTCGAACCGGTCGTCACCGCCGACCCGCTTGAACTGCGCGCCGCCCACAACGCGATCCGCCTGTGGAGCTGGGGCGGTGAGGTGTGCACGCTGTCCAAGGGCGCCACCTCCGCGACCCTGCGCGACGAGTGGGTGGACCCGGAGACCTGCCGGGAACGGCGACTGGACCTCAGGCCCGGCGACGTACTCGTCCTGGAGGAGGTCAAGGGCCCGCGCACCGGCACCCCCGGCGACGCGGACCCGAGCCATCGCCAGGCCGTCCGGCTGACCTCCGTCACCCCGGCAGTGGACCGCATCGAGGACCAGCCCGTGCTGGAGGTGACCTGGGCCGCCGCGGACGCGCTGCGCTTCCCGCTCTGCCTCACCACCCGCGGCGGCCGCGACTGTCTCCCCGTCGACGACGTGACGATCGCGCGTGGCAACGTCGTCCTGGTCGACCACGGCCGCACCCTGCACGGGCTCCCCGAGACGTTCACCGTCCCGCAGGCCCCCGCCGAGGTCGCCCCCTGCGACCCTCCCGCCTTCGGCTGCCACGACCGCGACGAGGGCAACGCCCCCGCCCGGCTCATCAACTCCCTCACCACCCGCACGGAATCCGGTGACGCCCTCAGCGCCGACGACATCCGCGAGCTCTTCGAAGTCGTCGGCGAGCCGGCCACCAACCGCGCCGGACTCGGCCTGGAACGCGCCGGCCAGCGCCACGAACGCGTCGTGCCCGGCACGGCGTACGCCCAGGCGGCCGCCCTGCGCACCCTGCTCGCCCAGTCCGTCTACCCGGGGATCCGGCCCCGCTTCCGTCCCGTCCTCGGTCGCGCGCCCGTCGCGCAGACGGTGCCGTTCCCCGAGCCGGCCACCGTCGCAGCCGGGCAGGCCGAGCGGATCGCGGCGATCCCGGGGCGGGTCCGGCAGCGCCTCGTCGAGCTGTGGCGCAGTGCCCGCGACCGGGACGGACTCTCCGAGCAGGAGATCGACGAACTCACGGTGATCTTCGGCTTGAAGATCCTGGAGCACATCGAACTGCACCGTCATCCCGTGCGTGCCCTGCGTGAACTCCTGTACCGCAGCGACGAGTTGCTCGACGCCAAGGTGCGCCGAGTCGAGGTCCTCACGGCCCGCGCCCGCGCCGGCACCGTGCTCGACGGGCACATCGCCTGGGAGATCGCCCACAGTTGGGGCCCCGCCTACGCGACCGGACTGCACCCCGACGAGACGGTGCTGCGCGGCTCCGCGACCGACGCGCTCGCGCAGGATCCGCGTCACGCCCTGCCCGCCGTACGCGTCCACGAGGGCGGCTACGGTGACGGCGGCGCCGTGTGGCAGCCGCGCCGTGACCTGCTGGCCGGCGGCCCCCGCGACCGGCACTTCGTCGGCGAGCTGGAGGACGACGGCCGCCTCGGCCTGCGCTTCGGCGACGGACGGCACGGCGCCAGGCCGACCCCCGGGTCCCGGCTCGCCCTGCACTACCGCCTCGGAGGCGGCAAGGCCGGCAACGTCGGTGCGGAGGCCATCAACCACCTGGTCGTCCAGGCCGACTGCGAACCGCCGCCCGCCGCCGTGGTGCGCAACCCGCTGCCGGCCGTCGGCGGCACCGAACCCGAACCCGTCGAGCAAGTACGCCAGTTGGCCCCCCTCGACCTGCGTCGCACCCGACTGCGCGCGATCACCGCCGAGGACTACGCGGCCCTCGCCGCCGCCCTGCCCGGCGTACAGCGCGCCGCGGCGGAGCTGCGCTGGACCGGCAGCGTCCAGGAGGCGCATGTCGCCGTCGACGCCTACGGCACCGGCGCCCCGTCGGCCGAGCTGCTCACCTCGGTCGCCCAGGCACTGGAGCCCTACCGGCGCATCGGCCACGACGTCGTCGTCGGCGCCGCGCGCCCGGTCCCGCTGGACATCGAGCTGACCGTCTGTGCGCAACCGGGGCATCAGCACGGGCAGATCCTGGCCGAGCTGTACCGCGTGCTCGGCCGCGGTGTGCGGGGCTTCTTCCACCCGGACGCGCTGACCTTCGGCGAACCGGTCCGGCTCAGCCGCCTGGTCGCCGTCGCGGCGGCCGTGCCCGGGGTGGAGAGCGTCCAGGTCACCCGGCTGCAACGGCTGTTCGAGCCGGACCGAGGAGAGAAGGAGGACGGCGTGCTGCGGCTCGGCCCGCTGGAGATCGCCACCTGCGACAACGACCCGGACCGGCCGGAGAACGGCCGGCTGGCGATTTCCCTGGGAGGTGCCCGATGAGCGAGAACATGACGACCGAGGGCACGATCACCGACGAGTGCACCTGCGGCGGCGCCTGCTGCGGCGGCCACGACGAGCGCCTCGCCCCTGCCCGCGTGCACAATCCGCCCGGCCGCACCGCCCTCGACTACCGCGTCGGCGAGTACGGCTCCTTCCTGGCCGCCCTGCTCGACCGGCTCGCCTCACCGGCGTACCCGGCCCTCAACGGCCTGACCGTGCGCACCCCGGACGACCCGGCGATCGGCCTGCTGGACGCCACCGCCGTACTCGGCGACCTGCTCACGTTCCACTCCGAACGCATCGCGGACGAGGCCTACATCCGCACGGCCAACGAGCACCGCTCCCTGGTCCTGCTCGGCCGCCTCGTCGGTCACCGGCCGCGCCCCGGCGTCGCAGCCGCCACGCACCTGGCGTACACCCTGGAACGGGACCCGCGCGCCGAGGCCCTGCCCGTGCTGATCCCGCGCGGTGCCCGCAGCCACAGCGTGCCCGCCTCGGCCGACGAGCAGTCCCTCACCTTCGAGACGAGCCGGGACCTGACGGCCCGCTGGGACTGGAACGAGCTGAAGGTACGCCGCCGGCGCCCATCCCTCGTCACGCCCAAGGACCTGGAGCGTCGCTCGGAGCTGTTCGTCGAGGGCACGGCGAACTCCCTCCAGACCGGCGACCAGTTGCTCTTCGTGTTCGGCGAACGGGCGGGCGGTGAACGCAAGTTGCTTCCGGTCGCCAAGGCGCGAGTCGACCGGGAGGACGAGATCACGGCGATCTCCCTGCCGAAGTCGGCCCCGCCGACCCTCAAGGAACTCGTCGACGAGGTACGGCGCTGGACCGCCGCCCCGCAGGCCCCGGGCGAGCCGGGTGACGAGCCGCCGACGCCCGAGGTCCCCAACCCGCGACCGGTCAGCCGGCTGATCGAGGACTTCGAGGACCAGGTCCTCGCGCCTCTGCGGGACGACCTGGACGGCATCAAGACACCCGAGCGGCTCGCGGCCCGCCTCGCCGAGCCCGTCGCACGGCTCGGCGAGGCACAGGTCCTGGCCGAGCCCTACGAGGACGTGGCAGCCTGGTTCGAGCAGCTGGAGGCGATGCTCGCGGAACTGGCCGAGCGAGCCATGGAGTTGGCGCCCGCCCAGCCCGCCCAGCCCGCCCAGCCCGCCGAACGGGAGCGGACGCAGACCCTGAGGAGCGGGGTGGATCCGCGCGCGGCCGCGCTGCGAACCCTGGGCGCCGTCCTGCCCGCCCTGCGCGGAGCGACCCCCACCCCCCAGGGCGGCGGCACCGGCACCCTGCGCCCCGGCGGCGACACCGCGCGCCTGCTCTCCGTCCTCAACCCCGGACTCGGCACCCTCTACCCGGCCTGGCGGACGGCCGCCGCCCCCGGCACCCCGCAGCTCCTGCGGGAACTGCTGGCCATGCGTGTCACGGCCGCCCCCTTCGGCGCCACGGCCCCGCTCAAGCCGGTTCAGGACGACCGCGGCCGGGTCATCCGCACCGCCGACTGGCCGCTCACGGGCGCCGTACTGGCGAGCATGCGGGTCGTGTACGACACGGCGGGCCGGACGCCGGTCCGGGCGGAGTTCCAGTACGTCGAGGGCAGCAGCTCCGACCAGCGTGCTGAGAACCTGCCGGTCGTCCAGCCGGTCAGGTTCCCGCTCGGCACCGGCCAGGTCGAGCTGTCCGTGCGATCCGGCCAGGACCGCGACCTCAACTGGCTCAACCGACGGCCCGCCGACTCCCAGGAGCCCGGCGTCACGGCCAGCCTCCACTCGGGCCTGCCCGAGCGCACCCTCTTCGTGTCCCGCCCGGACGACGAGGGCCTGGTCCACGTCGGCGTCCACAACGGCACGTCGGAGCAGATCGCCCTGCGGCCGAACACGAACGAGCAGTTCACGCACGGCGAGTACGAGGTCAGCTTGAAGTACACGGTGGGCACCACCGAGCCCAACGTCGAGGTCGTCATCGCCAGCAAGCCCGAGCCCCTCAACCGCCGCGTCCTCCAGCTGGACACGGTCCACACCGGCATCACGGTCGGCAGCTGGGTCGCGATCCAGCGCCCCGCCAAGGGCGTCCAGGACGGCGTACCCGGCGACAGCGAGCTCGCGTTCGTCACCACTCAGGTCGTCGCGGCGCGTACGGCGGCGTACACCAACTACGGCATCACCGGCCGCGGCACCGAACTCACCCTCGCCGACCCGTGGTTGGACGAGTTCGACGTCCTGCTCTCGCACATCCGCGACACCACCGTCCACGCGGCCGGCGAGCCGCTGCGCCTCGCGGACGAGCCGCTGGGCGAGGACGTCCACGGCAACGAGATCGAACTCGCCCAGCTGTACGACGGGCTGCGGGCCGGACGTACGCTCGTGGTGAGCGGCGAACGCAGCGACATCCCCGGCACGGCGGGCGTGCAGGCCACCGAGGTGGTCACCGTCGCGGCCGCGGACCCGGCCGTCGATCCCCAACTGCCCGGCGACCACGTCCACACCCGGCTGACCCTGACCGCCGACCTCGCGCACCGCTACCGCCGCGAAACCGTCAGAATCCTCGGCAACGTCGTCGAGGCCACCCACGGCGAGAGCCGCGAGGAGGCCATCGGAAGCGGTGACTCCGGCCGCGTGAACCAGACGTTCGCGCTCTGGCAGTCCCCGCTGACCTGGCTCGCCGACGACAACCCCCTCGGCGCCACCCCGGTGCTGGAGGTCCGCGTCGACGGCGTCCTCTGGCACGAGGTCGACAGCCTCGCCGGAAGGGGCCCGGGCGAGCGGGTGTTCATCACCGGCTCCACCGCCGACGGCCGTACGACGGTGACCTTCGGCGACGGCGTCAACGGCGCCCGACTGCCGTCCGGCCACGAGAACATCCGGGCCCGCTACCGCTTCGGCACCGGCAAGGCCGCCAACGTCGCCGCCGACCGCGTCAGCCAGCCCCTCACCCGGCCGCTCGGCGTCACCCAGGTGACCAACCCGCGCCCGGCGAAGGGCGGCGCCGACGCGGACGGCCCCGGCCTGACCCGCCGTACGGTCCCGCTCGCCGTCTCGGCGCTGGACCGCCTGGTCTCCGCGTCCGACTACGAGGACTTCGCCCGCTCCCGCGCCGGCATCGGCCGGGCGTCGGCGCGCGAACTCTTCGACGGGCGGCGGCGCGTGCTGCACGTGACGGTCGCGGGCACGGACGACGTGCCGATCGACGGCGACTCGGACACGCTCAAGGCCCTGCGCGGCGCGCTGACCGAGTACGGGGACGGCAATCTCCCGGTCCGGGTGGACGCACGCGAGCTGGTTGTGCTGCTCCTCGCCGCCAAGGTGAAGGTGGCCCCCGACCACGCATGGCAGGTCGTGGAGCCGCGCCTGCGCCAGGCACTGCTCGGCCGACTCGGCTACGAGGGGCGGGAGTTGGGTCGGCCCGCCCGCCTCTCGGACGTCCTGGCCGCGGCCCACGGCGTGCCAGGCGTCGACTACGTCGACGTGGACGTCTTCACCGGCGTCCCCGCGTCCGCCACCCCCGAGGAGCTCACAGAGATCCTCACCGAAACCGGACCGCCCAAGGCATCGGTCCCGGCGCACCATGCGACGTACGACGAGAAGATCCACACGGTCCGCGCCGAGAACGGCGAGACGCTGTCGGAGATCTGCGCCAAGTACGCCGTCCCGCTCACCGAACTCCTGCGCCTCAACCCCGACATCACCGACACCCGGCGCCTGCCCAAGGGCCGTTCGGTGTTCGTCTTCCGCGGTATCCGCCCGGCCCAGCTCGCGCTGCTGTCGCCGAAGGCCGCGGACACCCTGATCCTGACGGAGGTCAAGTGATGTCCCCGGACGTCCAGTTCGAGACGACGGCCCCGGCGACCACGTCCAGGGAGCCGGACGGGCTCGCCGCCCTGCTGCCCCGCTGGCACCTGCTGCGCGACGCCGAGGAGGGCGAACCGCTGCGGGCGCTGCTGGCGGTGATCGCCGAGCAGCTCGACCGGGTACGCGACGGCGTCGAGCAGGGCTACGAGGACCTGTTCGTGGAGACGGCGGCGCCCTGGGTGCTGCCGTACCTCGGCGACCTGGTCGGCTATCGCACCCTGCCCGGCTACGAACGGGTCCTGACGACCGGCCTGCACGACGGTGGCCGTGCCGCGCTCGCCGAGGCCGTCGCCCCGCGCGCCGACGTGGCCGCGACGGTCGCCAACCGCCGCCGCAAGGGCACCCTGCACCTCCTGGAGGAACTCTCCGAGCGCGTGACCGGCTGGCCCGCCCGCGCCGTCGAGCTGTCCCGGCAGGTCTCCCACACCCAGCCCGTGAAGCTCCATGGCGACACGGGCGTCCACCGCGGCGAGCGCGGGCGTCTCGTCGACCTGCGCGACAACTCGGCCCTCGACCTCGCGGGCGGCCCCTTCGGCGCGATGGCGCGCACGGTCGACGTCCGTCGCGCCAACTCTCGGCACACGCAAGGAGGTTGGACCCCGGCCGGGGTCGCTCTCTTCGTCTGGCGGCTGAAGGCGCACTCGCTGACGCAGTCGCCGGCGTACTGCATCGACCGCGCCCGCAACCTCTACACCTTCTCGATCCTGGGCAACGACACCCCGCTGGTCACCAAGCCGTTCCCGGAACCGTCCCCCACGCACATCGCGACCGTCGACAACGTCCCGGCGTTCATCACCCGCCGTCAGCTCCACGACCGGCTCGCCGACTACTACGGCCCCGGCAAGAGCCTCGTCATCCGGCGTGACGGCGAGGACCAGCCGGTACCGCCCTCCGACATCGTGGTCGCCGACCTGTCCGACTGGCGCTACCGGCCGGGGCGGGGGCAGGTGGCCGTCGACCCGGAGCTCGGGCGGATCGCCTTCGGGTCGCGGTCGGCGCCCCGGCAGGGCGTCTGGGTGGACTACCACTACGCGTTCGGCGCGGACATGGGCGGCGGTGAGTACGACCGCCTGGACCGCGAGCCGCGTCCCGACGCCGAGGTCTACCGGGTCGGCCCCGGGCAGACGTACCGCCAGATCATGGACGCCTACCGGGCCTGGCAGCACGACCGCCGCGCGGACCGGACCGGCCCCGCCGGAGTCATCGAGATCACGCACAGCGGCGCCTACCAGGAGCAACTGGACTTCGACCTCGACCCGGGCGACCGCCTGGAGGTCCGCGCGGCCGAGGGCACCCGGCCGGTGATACGCCTCCTCGACTGGTACAGCAACCGCCCCGACGCCCTCAACGTCCGTGCGGTGTCTGAGGACTGCGCGCCGCACGAGCGTCCGCGCATCGTCCTCGACGGCCTGCTGGTCGCCGGACGCGGCATCAATGTCACCGGCCCCATGGGTGCCGTCGTCCTGCGGCACTCCACGCTCGTACCGGGCTGGTCGCTGGAGCCGGAGTGCGAACCGCACTCGCCGGAGGAGCCCAGCATCGTGCTGGAGCGCACCACCGCGTGCCTCCAGATCGAGCACAGCATCCTCGGCACCATCGAGGTCATCGGCGACGAGGTGAGCGAGGAACCCCTCGACATCCACCTGCGCGACAGCATCCTCGACGCCACAGGTCCCGGCCGCGAGGCACTCTCCGCGCCGGACTGCCGCCACGCCCACGCGGTGCTGCACGTGCACCGCACCACCGTGATCGGCGAGATCTTCACGCACGCCGTGCAGATCGCCGAGAACTCGGTTTTCACGGGCCGGCTGCATGTGGCCCGGCGCGGCATCGGCTGCCTGCGGTACTCGTCCGTGCCGGCCGGGTCGCGCACCCCGCGCCGGTACCGCTGCCAGCCCGACCTCGCCGGTCCCGAACAGGCCGGTCGGGTACGGCCGTTGTTCACCTCCGAGCGCTACGGGACGCCCTGGTACGGGCTGCTCGCCGACCGGTGCGCGCAGGAGATCCGGCGTGGCTCGGACGACGGCGCCGAGATGGGCGCCTTCCACGACCTGTACCGGCCGCAGCGCGAGGACGGCCTCAGGGCGCGGCTCGCGGAGTACACCCCGGCGGGCACGGACGCCGGGATCTTCTTCGTGACGTGAGGCGAGACGTGACCCGTGACGTGACTCCGGACTTGCATCGCGACGCGCGCGCCGCCGCCGTAAGCCCTACCCGCATTTTCCTGAACCAGGGGGACCCCCTTCATGCACGCTGACCTCTCCCGCCTCACGTTCCGCCCGGAGCGTCGCTACTCGGCGGTCGTCGCCCAGCAGGGCCGCGTCCAGCTCGACGCCGACATCAACGAGCAGACCGCGATCCAGCTCCACCAGGCCCGCACCCTCGCCGCCGACCTGATCGGCCGGCACGGCGGGCCGCGCCACGCCGCGGGCTTCAAGATCGAATACGTGGGCGGCAAGCACGACATCGACACGCTCCTCATCCACGGCGGCCGCTACTACGTCGACGGCGTCCTGCTGGACGCGACCCGTCCGGCGCCCGGCGTGCCGGTGACGGACGACGACGCCGAGGAACAGGACGCCGCCGCCCCGCCCGCCTACTGGACCTACTGGGACCAGCCCGACGGCTTCCGCGACCCGGAGAAGCCGGGCGACCGGCTGCCCTCCCCGGCCCAGACGCCGTTCGTGGTCCATCTGCAGGTCTGGGAGCGCACCGTCTCCGCCGCCGAGGACCCCGCCCTGCGTGAGGTCGCGCTCGGCGCGGCGATGCCGGACACCGCGGCCCGCGTGAAGGTGGTCTGGCAGGTGCTGCCGCTGTCGCTGGCCGCGCTGGACATAGAGGAGACCGACCCGTCCAAGGAGGTCGTGCGAGCCGCCTTCGACAAGTGGGCGCACAACCAGGCCACGCCCACCGCACGCCTGGCCGCCCGCAGCGAGCGGCCCGACCACGCCGACGAGGACCCCTGCCTGGTCAAGCCGGACGCCCGCTACCGCGGCCAGGAGAACCAGCTGTACCGCGTCGAGGTGCACGCGGGCGGCGAGGCGAAGGACGCCACGTTCAAGTGGTCGCGCGAGAACGGCTCGGTGGTGTTCCCCGTCGACGAACTCGATGGCACCTGGGTGCAGTTGGCGTCCCTCGGCCACGACGACAAGCTGGACCTCGACGTCGGCGACCACGTGGAACTCACCGACACGGCGTATGCCTCCCGCCTCGAACCGCTGCCTCTGCTGCGGGTCGAGGAGCTGG
Organism: Streptomyces sp. NPDC012935; assembly: GCF_042900345.1. Taxonomy (NCBI): domain Bacteria; kingdom Bacillati; phylum Actinomycetota; class Actinomycetes; order Kitasatosporales; family Streptomycetaceae; genus Streptomyces; species Streptomyces sp. NPDC012935. Next base: position 563,602 of record NZ_JBIBBC010000003.1, on the reverse strand, counting down.
ACCTGCCGGGCCGCCGGGTCCGCCTGTCCGCCGAGCCCGACCCTGCCGTCGGACGGCTGCCCCACCTCAACCCCTTCCTGCGCCGCTGGGACCACCATGGCGGCCCCAAGCGCAAGGGGCGTACGACTGCCCTCAAGGGCGGTGCGGTCCCCGTGTCGGAGGGGGAGTGGCTGCCGCTGGAGGACGGCGTCGAGGTCTACTTCGCCAAGGGCGCGACCTACCGCACCGGCGACCACTGGATCATCCCCGCCCGCACGGCCACCGGCGGTGTCGAATGGCCCACGGACGCCGCCCGCCGCCCGCTGCTCCAGGCGCCCTCCGGGATCGTCCGTGGCTTCGCACCGCTGGCTCTGGTCAAGGGCGAGGGCGGCACCGTCGATCTGCGCCTGGCATTCAACCCGCTGGCCGGCAGCATCCCGGCCGCCGACGAGGCGACGCTCGCGGCGGAGGAGCAGGCGCGCCGCGAGGAACAGCGGGCGGAAGACCCCTCGGGCGGGAGGTCGCAGACCACGGCGGAAGCCGAGGCCGCGGCGGAAGGAGACGAGTAATGGCCAAGCCCCTGAGCGCGTCCAAGATGGTGGAGATCCTGCGGGCGGAGGGCCTCAAGGTCCACGAGGTCCGCAGCTGGCGCACCCACAACCGCAACAGCAAGGGCCCCTGGGGCCCGGTGAACGGCGTGATGATCCACCACACCGTCACCAAGGGAACCGAGGCGTCGGTCAGCATCTGTTACAACGGCTACTCGGGCCTGCCCGGGCCGCTCTGCCACGGCGTCATCGACAAGAAGGGCGAGATCCACCTCGTCGGCAACGGCCGCGCCAACCACGCCGGCCTCGGCGACAGCGACGTCCTGCGCGCCGTGATCAACGAGTCGAAGCTGCCGCACGACAACGAGGCCGACACCGACGGCAACGCGCACTTCTACGGCTTCGAGTGCATCAACCTCGGCGACGGCAAGGACCCCTGGCCCGAGGCGCAGAAGGAGGCCATCGAGAAGGTCTCGGCCGCGATCTGCCGTCACCACGGCTGGAGCGAGCGCTCGGTCATCGGCCACAAGGAGTGGCAGCCCGGCAAGACCGACCCGCGCGGGTTCACGATGGACGGCATGCGGGGGCGCATCGCGCAGCGGCTGAAGGGCGGCGGAGGAAAGCCGGACCCGGACCCGAAGCCGGCGCCCAAGCCGAAGCTCGAGCCCTTCCCGGGCAGCGGCTTCTTCCGCGTCGGCCAGAAGTCCCCGGTCATCACGGCCATGGGCCGCCGCCTGGTCGCCGAGGGATGCGGCCGCTACGAGGAGGGCCCGAGTCCCGAGTGGACCGAGGCCGACCGCCGCTCCTACGCCGCCTGGCAGCAGAAGCTCGGCTTCAAGGGCAAGGACGCGGACGGCATTCCCGGCAAGGCCAGCTGGGACAAGCTGAAGGTGCCCAACGTGTGACGTTCTGCGACCGGCACCGATACGGCCCAGGTACCCCGCGGGGGTGTCCTGGGCCGTTTTCGCGCGCCGGAAGGGTCTTGCTCCCCCGGCGGAAACCAGTCACACTGGATACCGAACGAATGGTCGGTTGGGAAGCGGGAATCGATGACGACTTCACACTCCGCCGAGGCGCCCCCCGAAGAGCCGCTCCAGGAGCACTTCGATGCGACGATCTCGCGCGACCAGCGGATCGAGCCGCGCGACTGGATGCCGGACGGCTACCGCAAGACGCTGATCCGGCAGATCGCGCAGCACGCCCACTCGGAGATCATCGGCATGCAGCCCGAGGGCGAGTGGATCACCCGCGCCCCGTCGCTGCGCCGCAAGGCGATCCTCTTCGCCAAGGTGCAGGACGAGGCCGGGCACGGGCTGTACCTGTACTCGGCGGCCGAGACCCTGGGCGCCGACCGCGCGGACCTGACCGACCGCCTCATCGAGGGCCGCCAGAAGTACTCGTCGATCTTCAACTACCCGACCATGAGCTTCGCCGACGTCGGCGTGATCGGCTGGTTCGTGGACGGCGCGGCGATCTGCAACCAGGTGCCGCTGTGCCGCAGTTCGTACGGGCCGTACGCCCGCGCGATGGTGCGGATCTGCAAGGAGGAGTCCTTCCACCAGCGGCAGGGCTACGAGCTGCTGATGACGATGATGCGCGGCACCGAGGCCCAGCGAGAGATGGTGCAGGACGCCGTGAACCGCTGGTGGTGGCCGTCGCTGATGATGTTCGGCCCGCCCGACGACGCCTCGCCGAACTCCGCGCAGTCGATGGCCTGGAAGATCAAGCGGCACAGCAACGACGAGCTGCGCCGGCGCTTCGTCGACATGACCGTGCCGCAGGCCGAGAAGCTCGGCGTGACCCTGCCGGACCCGGAGCTGCGCTGGAACGCCGAGCGCGGGCACCACGACTTCGGCACCCCCGACTGGGACGAGCTGATGCGGGTGATCAAGGGCGACGGGCCCTGCAACGACCAGCGTATGGAGCGGCGCAGAAGCGCCCACGACGAGGGCGCCTGGGTCCGCGAGGCGGCCACCGCCCACGCGGCCAAGCAGGCCGCCCGTGCGGAAAAGGGAGCGGTGGCATGAGCGCCGACAAGCAGAGCTGGCCGCTGTACGAGGTGTTCGTGCGCGGCAAGCGAGGGCTGAACCACGTCCACGTCGGTTCGCTGCACGCCGCCGACGACCGGATGGCGCTCACCCACGCGCGCGACCTGTACACGCGACGCAACGAGGGTGTCAGCATCTGGGTGGTGCGCTCCGAGCACATCACCGCCTCGACCCGCGACGAGAAGGACCCCTTCTTCGAGCCCAGCGCCGACAAGGTCTACCGCCACCCGACGTTCTACGACATCCCCGACGACGTCCCGCACATCTGAAGGAGAGGGCATGAGTGACGACCACGTCTACATGACCCTCGCCGAGGGACACGACGACGACACCCGCTGGGCGTACGGCACCGGCTTCGAGGACCCGCTGCACGGCGTGGACACCACCGTGCCCGAGGGCGTCGACGCCGGTGAACTCGCCGCCACCTGCGTCGCGTTGGCCGACGACGCCCTGATCGCGGCCCAGCGCCTGGGCGAGTGGGTCACCCGCGCCCCCGAGCTGGAGGAGGAGGTGGCGCTGGCCAACATCGGCCTCGACCTCCTCGGCCAGGCCCGCCTGCTCTACTCCCGCGCCGGCCAGGCCGACGGCACCGGCCGCGACGAGGACGCCTACGCCTACTTCCGCGACGCCGGCGAATTCCGCAACGTACGCCTGGCCGAACTGCCCAACGGCGACTTCGCGTTCTCGATCGTCCGGCTGCTGGTGTTCTCCAGCTGGCGCCTGTCCCACTTCGAGCGCCTTGCGTCGCACCCGGACCCAGTCCTGGCGGCGATCGCCACGAAGGGCGTCAAGGAGCTTGCCTACCACCGGCAGTACGCCGCGGAGTGGGCGGTGCGCCTGGGGGACGGCACGCAGGAGTCGCACCGCCGGATGCGCCGCGCCCAGGAGCAAGTGGCCCCCTACCTAGGCGAGTTGTTCACGGCGTACGACGTCCGCGACGAGGTCGTGACCGTCCTGCGCCAGGTCACCCGGGCCGCCGGACTGCCCATGCCGGTGTACCGCCCGCTGCCCGGATCCGGCCGCGACGGCGAGCACACCGAGCATCTCGCCCCGCTGCTCGCCGAGTTGCAGGGCGTGGCCCGTGCCCACCCGGAGGCGACATGGTGACGACCCTGCTCGAAGCCCGGCGCGCCCGGCGCATCGCCGACCAGGTGCCCGACCCCGAGCTGCCCATGCTCACCCTGGCCGACCTGGGCGTCCTGCGGGACGTCGAGCTGACCGAGGACGGCACTGTGGTCGCCAGCCTGACCCCGACCTACTCGGGGTGCCCGGCGATGGCGGAGATGCGGGCGGACGTCGCGGCGCGCCTGCGCGAGGCGGGGTACGAGCGCGTGGAGATCCGCACGGTCCTCGACCCGCCCTGGACCAGCGACTGGATCACCCCGTCCGGCCGCCGCAAGCTCACCGAACACGGCATCGCGCCGCCCGGCCCCGCCCCGCGCGACGCGGGTCCGGTCGCGCTCGTGCTGTCACCCACCCGGCACGCGGTGACCTGCCCGCGCTGCGGCTCGGCGGACACCGAGGAGACCTCCCGCTTCGCCGCCACGTCCTGCAAGGCGCTGTGGCGCTGCCGCGCCTGCCGCGAGCCGTTCGAGTACGTCAAGGAGATCTGAATGGAAGGCCTGAGCAAAGAAACGACGGCTGCGCCGGTACGCCCGCGCCCCCGCCGCCGTCCGGCCTTCCACGCCCTGCGCGTCGCCGCCGTGACGCCCCTGTGCGCGGACGCGGTCGCCGTCGGGTTCGACATCCCGGCGGAGCTCGCCGAGGAGTTCGCGTTCGCGCCCGGGCAGTCACTGACGTTGCGGCGCGAGATCGAGGGGCGGGACGAGCGGCGGTCGTACTCGATCTGCTCGCCGGTCGGGTCGATCCCGCGCATCGGTGTCCGGGTCGTGCCCGGCGGCCTGTTCTCGTCCTGGCTCGTGGGCGACGTCCGTCCCGGCGACACCGTCGAGGTGATGGCCCCCACCGGCGCCTTCACCCCCGACCTCACCACGCACGGCCATCACGTGCTGATCGCGGCGGGCTCCGGCATCACGCCCATGATGTCCATCGCGGAGTCCGTCCTGGCCGCCGACGACCGTTCGACGGTCACCCTCCTCTACGGCAACCGGCGTACCGACACGGTGATGTTCGCCGACGAACTCGCTGACCTGAAGGACCTCTACCCGGCCCGGTTCCAGCTCGCCCACGTGCTGTCCCGGGAGCCGCGCGAGGCCGAGGTGCTGTCGGGACGTATCGACGCCGAACGGCTCTCGACGCTCATCGACGCGCTGGTCGACGTAGAGACCGCCGACCACTGGTGGCTGTGCGGCCCGCACGGCATGGTCCGGGATGCACAGGGGGTCCTGGCGGGCCTCGGGGTCCCGGCCGAGCGGGTGCATCAGGAGCTGTTCTACGCCGACGACGAGCCCGTACGGGAGGCGGTCCACGAGGAGAGCGGCCCGCAGGGGCCCGTCAGCCAGGTCACGATCACCCTCGACGGCCGGTCGACCACCGCCGCCCTGCCGAGGGAGCGGTCCATCCTCGACGGTGCCCAACGGACCCGCCCCGACCTGCCGTTCGCCTGCAAGGGCGGCGTCTGCGGCACCTGCCGTGCTCTGGTCACCGACGGCAAGGCGGACATGCGCCGCAACTTCGCCCTGGAGACGGCCGAGGTGGACGCCGGCTATGTCCTGACCTGCCAGTCGTACCCGGTCTCGGAGACGCTGACGGTGGACTACGACAGCTGACGGCTGGACGAGCCGACCCGGCGGGAAGGGCTGAGTCGGCAGGAAGAGTTGAGTGGCGAGGAAAGCGAAAGGACTATTTCAAGAAGGAGTTGAGAAGGAAGTCCCTTCATGGCCTCGCCACGGCCGACTCTAACAGTCACGCGGGGATCAGGTCGCGCAGATTTTCGGGGGTCAGGATCCGGGAGTCCGGGTGCAGCCCGTCGGGGCGCTGGAGACCGATGTAGGTGACCGGCCCGTCGGGGACCTTCGCGCCGTCCCACAGGGTCGTGGTCGTGGCGTCCATCAGGCCCGTCAGGTAGCGCACCGTCAGCTGCTCGCGCTCCACGATGCCCCGCAGCAGCGTCGCGACCGACACCCGGTTCTCCTCGACCCGGTTGGCGGCCGGCGTCCCCTTCAGGTACAGGTGCAGCCATTTGGCACGCCACCGCCCGTCGGGCCCCCGCAGGAACGCCAGCGGCAGCGCGACCCGGCCCGGGCCGCGCAGCTCCGACTTCATGCGCACGGTACGCGGCTCGAACGGGCGGCCCTGCTGCTCGCCCTCACGCAGCATGAACCCGAAGAACGACTCCTCGACCTCCTCGAAGCCCTCCCCGGCGAAGATGTTCACCTGCGGCACGATGAAGTCGCCGCGCACGGCCCCCAGGCGCAGATTGATGAACTCCGAGGCGCCGTCGGGTGCTTCGGTGATGTCACCGGAGTGCTCGCCCTCCAGGTCCTTGAGGTTGGTGTATGCCAGCCAGCAGACCGTCGCGAACTCGGCGTCCAGCATCAGCGCCGACAGGTCGTAGTCGGTGCGCCGGTCGGCCTCCTTCCAGTACACGAAGAACCGCAGCAGCTCGCCGTCCACCGCAGACAGCGAGCCGCGCGGCAGCACGCCGAGCCCGGCCGCGCTCGCCCGGCCGCTGAGCGGCAGCGCCACATCCAGCACGTCCGGGTCGATCAGCAGGTGGCCCGGCGTCGGCAGCCGGCGCCGTATCTCGGCGTCCAGTGCGGCGATCAGGCGCTCACGCTCGGGCGGCAGCACGGGCGGACGGTCGTCCTCGGTGACCCAGGCGCGGCCCAGCCGGTTCACGAACACCCGGCGCTCACCGGTGTCCTGCGCGCGGTTGGCGAGGTGCTCACGCACCGACAGCACCACCCGGCCGGACACCTCGCCCACGACCTCCTCGGCGGCGGCCGTCACCGCGAGGCGCTCGTCCTGGTCGAGGGCCAGCCGCAGCAGCCGGTCCAGGGAGCGGAACAGCTTGCCCGGGGCGGACTTCAGCAGCTTCGCCGCGCCCGTGATGTCGTTCATGCCGAGCAGCTCCTCGACCCGGCTGTCGAAGGAGCGCGCCTCCTTCTCGCGCCGGGCGACCGCGAAGACGTCGGCGGCGTGCGGCCACCGCGGGTACTCGTGCGGGTGCAGCCGCTCGCCGAGCCGCTTCCACGCCTCGCGGTGCGCGTGCACGTCGGCCAGCTTGGCGGGGGACGCGGCGACGACGCCGTCCAGGCCCGCGAGCAGCGCGCGGCGCACCGGACGGGACAGCGCCCGGAACCTGGTCGGCGCCTGCAGCGTCACGTCGCCGCCCGACAGGGCGCAGGCCAGCCGCAGCACATCGGTGACCGTGTCCAGCAGCAGCTCCGCACCGGCCTTCAGCCGGGCCTCGTTCACGACGGCACGGTTCTCCCGCACGGGGATCGTCCCGGGCTGCGGCGCGTCCACGCAGTGCCTCGCGAGGACGCGCAGATCGCGCAGGTCGTCCTCGCCCAGCGGCGTGCTGCTGCCCGCCAACCCCAGGTACAGGGAGGCGACTTCGGCCTCCGCGTCGCCGCCCAGGTGCAGGACCGTCATACGGTCGCCCGCCGCGGAGATCAGTTCGTCGTGGTGGCCGAGCATCTCCGTGTAGGTGTGCTGGTAACGGCCGTACGAGGGCAGGGTGAGGAGATTGACGAGCCCGTCGCTCAGCTGCTCCAGAACGCTCGGGCCTGCGGTGTCGTCGGCCAGCGCCTCGGCGACACAGCGCATCCAGAAGTCGTACGTGTCCGGCACGTTGGCCGGGAAGTCGACGAAGTACACGTTGTGCCGCACATGGTCGCCGACCATCTCGCGGACCGTGCTCAGCGTTCGCACGGCCGTGTCGACGACCGTGCCCTCGGACAGCCCCGACAGTCGCGCCAGCAGGTCCGCCGACAGCTTGAATCCCACGGACATGAGCGCTGCGTCGAACTGCCGTGCCGCGACGGCGCCTTCGCCCGCGGGTCCCGCGGGGGAGGGGAGACGGTGGACGTGCCGGATGACCAGGGGTTCGAGACGGTGGACCATCCCGGGATCGTCCCAGAGCAGGGCGCACGGGCGCATTCGGGTTTTCGTCCCCGAGGCGGGCATCCACACCTCTCCTACGCGCCGGGAGTGCGCAAATTTGGCGGGTATCGTTCCCGGTTCGGCCGGGCATCGTTAGTTGGCGGGGTTTGAGGGTGAGAGAGGGGAAACATGCCGTCGTCGTCGATGCGGTCGGTCGATGCACAGCCACAACCGGTACTCAGTCCGCCGGCGCCCGTCGCCGTCTTCCTGGTGGTGACGATCGAGCCGGGCGGCGAACCCGCCGTGCACGATCTGCTCACCGGTCTCGCGGGGCTCATACGGGCCGTCGGGTTCCCGAGCCCCGACAGCGGCCTGTGCTGCGCCACCGGAGTGGGATCCGCCGCGTGGGACCGGCTGCTCGGGGACCCGCGTCCGAAGGAGCTGCATCCCTTCAGGGAGTTGCAGGGGACGCGGCACCGCGCCGTGTCGACCCCGGGTGACCTGCTCTTCCACATCCGGGCCGCTCGCACCGATGTGTGCTTCGCCCTGGCCGCCGAGATCATGAAGCGGCTGCGCGGCGCCGTCACCGTCCAGGACGAGGTCCAGGCCTTCGCCTACTTCGACTCGCGCAACCTCCTCGGCTTCGTCGACGGCACCGAGAACCCCGTCGGCCAGGCGGCGGCCGATGCGGCGATCGTCGGTGACGAGGACCCCGCGTTCCGCGGCGGAAGCTACGCGATGGTCCAGAAGTACGTGCACGACGTCGACGCCTGGGAAGCCCTCGCGGTCGAGGCCCAGGAGAAGGTGATAGGCCGCTCCAAGCTGACCAACATCGAGCTCGACATGCCCGGCTCCCACAAGGACGTGAACACGATCACCGGCCCGGACGGGGAGGAGCTGGAGATACTGCGAGGCGCGATGCCGTTCGGCAGGCCGGGGCACGGAGAGTTCGGCACGTACTTCGTCGCTTACGCGCGGACCCCCGAGATACCGGAGACCATGCTGCGCAAGATGTACCTCGGCGGCCCGGAATCCGGCCCCGACCCGATCCTCGACTACTCGGAGGCGGTCACCGGAACCCTCTTCTTCGTCCCGTCGGCCACCTTCCTGGAGGCGCTACCGGAACGGCCCGCGGCGGACTGATCCCCGCTGGAGGGAGGCGGGCTGCACGCGTCCACTGGGGCGGCTCGCCTCACCCGGCTACGGCGACAGGGAGGCGGCGGCGACAGGGAGGTACCGGCACCCGCGAGGTCAGGACTGCTCCGCCGCCCGGTCCGCGTCGCGCTGCTTCAGGCGGGCCGCCTCCTTGCGGACCTCGGCCTGGGTCGAGCGCTCCTTGATCAGCCACTCGGGCTGCTCCTGCTTCAGGGCCTCGATCTGCTCGGTGGTGAGGGCCTGCGTGACGCCGCCGCGGGCCAGCCCCGCGATGGAGACGCCCAGCTTCTGCGCGACGACGGGACGGGGGTGCGGGCCGTTCGCCCGCAGCTCCTGCAGCCACGCGGGCGGGTCCGTCTGGAGCGCGTTCAGCTCGGCGCGCGTGACGACGCCCTCCTGGAACTCGGCGGGGGTGGCTTCGAGGTACACACCCAGCTTCTTGGCCGCGGTCGCGGGCTTCATGGTCTGGGTGCTTTGGTGCGACGTCATGGTCCCAAGGGTATCGACTGGGTGAACCGATGCTGACCACGGCCGGTAGCCTGGCCTGGTGACAGGCTCGGAAGTACCCCCGTCGTTCCGGCTCGCCTACGTCCCGGGCGTGACCCCCGCCAAGTGGGTGCGGACCTGGAACGAGCGCTTCCCCGACGTACCCCTCACCCTCCACTCGGTGACCGCCGCCGAGGCCCCAGACGTGCTCAGGGACGGCGGGGCCGACGCCGGTTTCGTACGGCTCCCGGTCGACCGTACGGTCCTCAGCGCGATCCCTCTCTACACCGAGACCACGGTCGTCGTCGTCCCCAAGGACCACGTCGTCTCGGCGGTGGACGAGGTGACCGCCGAGGACCTGGCCGACGAGGTCGTCTTCCACCCCCTCGACGACGTCCTCGACTGGGAGCACCCGCCGGGGCAGCCCGCCTTCGAGCGCCCCGCCACCACCGCGGACGCCGTCGAGCTGGTCGCGGCGGGGGTCGGCCTGCTCGTCGTGCCCCAGTCGCTGGCCCGGCTCCACCACCGCAAGGACCTCACCTACCGGCCGCTGGTCGACGCCCCCCAGTCGAGCGTCGCGCTGTCCTGGCCGGAGGACGCGACCACCGACCTGGTCGAGGACTTCATCGGCGTCGTCCGCGGCCGCACGGTCAACAGCACCCGGGGCCGTACGACCTCCAAGGCCCCGGCGTCGGAACAGCCGAAGCGCAAGCGCGCCGAATCCTCCGGCACGTCACGGCGCCAGCCCGCGGCAGGGGGCCGAAGCGGCCGCACCGGCTCCGGCGGAGCCAAGGGCACGAAGGGCGCCAAGAGCCCCCGGCGCGGCAAGCCCCGCCGGTAGTCGTGGCGGACGACCGATGATCCGGTAGTCGTGGCGGACGACCGATGATCCGGTAGTCGTGGCGGACGACCGATGATCCGGCCGCCGGGCCACTCGGTGTGTTCCGCGCGCCTGCGTTCCAAGCCCCGCAGGTCCTTGCCGCCCCGGAGGCGGATGCGCGACATCGATCATCATGGCTCCAGCAGCCCCCGCGCCGGGAGTCGAGTGCTCGGCGCGGGGATCCCGTCGCCCGGTCAGGGAGCGTACGTCGCCTGCTCCGCCGTACGGACGGCTTTCTGCCCGTCGGCCTGGCTCAGCGGACCGGCGGTGACCCAGGCGTTCACGGTGGACCGCACGCGGGAGACCAGCGCACCCTTGCTGCTGAACGGCGCCCCGGCCCAGATCTCGTCCAGCAGAGTGGTGCCGTCGGACCTCGCGGGGTTGGTGACGCCGGAGTCGGAGTTGCCGAAGATCAATCGGGGTTCCGAGCGCCGGAAGTAGGCGTGGGTCGGGTCCTCGGTCCCTTCGAAGAAGGGGGCGAACTCGGTTCCGGCGAGGGTGTAGTGGAGCGGCTTGCCGGACACGGGCGTGAGTGACGGCAGCAGATCGCCCGACAGCCCGGCGTTGCGGTACAGGCCCAACTGCAGATGACCCGTTGAGGAGTTGCGGCCGACGAGATTGACGGGCCCGTAGAACAGCGTCTGCAGCGCAGGGTCGTCGATCGCCTTCTCCACCCGGAGCCGGAAGGGCATCGCGATCCGCACGGTGTCGCCGCTGCGCCACGTCCGTGACACGGTGAAGTAGTTCCCCGGTGTCGGAGTTCCGCTCACCGCATGGCCGTTGACCGTGACCCGGAAGCCGGCGGCGGCCCACGACGGCACCCGCAGCCGCAGGGCGAAGGCCGCGCTGCCACCGCCGAAGGTGAGCGTGGTGCCCTGCTCCCTGGGGAACGTGGTCGTCTGAGTGACCGTCACTCCCTTGTCCGTCCACGTCAGTTGCGACGGACTGTAGAGATTGACGTACAGCGCACTGCCGTCGGCTGCCTTGAAGTACACCGAGTCCTGGTACTTGGTGGCGCTCTCCATGCCGGTGCCCTCGCAGCAGGTCGTGCCCTGCTTGGGCGTGTAGTCCCGCACATGACCTGGCGTCAGCCCGATGAAGTACGTGACCAGCGGCTTCTCTGCGTCCGGCTTGTCCTGCTTGGAGCCGAGGACCTGGTTGTAAAGCGCACGCTCGTAGTAGTCCATGTACTTCGGCTGCTGCTCGTGGAAGAACAGCGTCCGGCTCAGCTTCAGCATGTTGTAGGCACAGCACGTCTCGGCGGTCGTGTCGCTGATCGTGCCCGCGATCACATCGCGCGCCTTCCAGAACTCGGCGGTACTGGTGCCCCCGATGCCGTACATACGGTGGGGGACGACCATCCCCCAGAAGTTGCGGGCGGCGTCGAGATAGCGCGCCTCGCCGGTGGCGTCGTACAGCCGCAGGTACCCGGTGAAGATCGGTATGTGCTGGTTGGCGTGCAGCCCGTCGAGGATGTCGGTGTTCGCGGCGGAGTTGTCGATGAGCCGGTCGAGGTCGAACAGCTGGGCCAGCGCGAGGTGTTCGGCTTTTCCGGTGATCGCGTGCAGGTCGCAGATCGCCTCGACGATGCCGCCGAACTCGCCGCTGGAGAACAGCCCCCACATGCGCTGCAGCGTGGCCTCCGGCAGCTTGGACAGGCGGGAGTACATCCAGTCGCACATGCCGGACGCGAGATCGAGGGCCCGTGCGTCGTCCGTGGTGAGGTAGGCGTCCAGCACCCCCCTGAGGATCTTGTGTGCGGTGTAGTACGGCGCCCACACCTTCGTGTAGTCGCTGCTCGTCCTCGACTCCAGGTCGATGAACTGCGTCTCCGGGTACGCCGCCAGGAACCCGGGGTGGCTGGGGCCGCCCCAGGTGCGGCGCAGGGTGGCGGTGAGGCCGCGGCCGGAGGCGTCGGCGAACGTCCCGCCGGAGGTCTCGTCGAAGGCGTAGGACGCCAGGTCGCCGCGACCGGAGGGGACGTCGGCCGCCCGGCTGCTCTGCAACTGCGTGATCTCCGCGGCGGTGAGGGCGCGTGACCAGGCGTTGAACTCGTCGTAGGCGCCCGCGAAGACCGGGTCGGTGGCGAAGTTGGAGCGGCCCAGCCAGTGGTTGGTGAGGGTGCCGAGGGCGGCCGGGGAGAGGGACATCGCCGTGTTGCGGGTTACGGCGGTGCCGTTCACGTACAGCGTCCCGGTGCCGTCCGCGATCGTGACCGCGAGGTGGCTCCACTGGTTCAGCGGCAGCGGGGCGGTGCCGTCGAGGCCCTGCTCGCCGCCCGGCCCGTTGGTCGTGATGGCGAACCGCGGCACACCGGCGGCGTTGCGGGCGGCCAGGTACAGGTACCGGGTGTTGTCGTTCCCGAAGTCGAAGACCCGCGTCCAGTTGGCGTCGTGGGTGGGCTTCACCCAGGCGGACAGGGTGATCGCGGAGGCACCGCCGAGGACGGCGGCGGGCAGATCGACGTACTCGTAGGAGCCACGGACGTGCTCGGCGGCGGTGCCGAACCTCCCGCTCACGCTCAGCACGGCAGGGTCCTTGCGCAGCGCCGCGCGCACCTCGGTCAGCGCCCCGACCATGGTACGGATCTTCTCGACGAACACCTGCTCGCCGGTGCCCGCATAGGCCTGCGACAGCATGGTGAGGAAGTGCCCGGTGTAGTGCCCGCGCAGATTGCCGTTCGCCTCGCCGTCGAGCCCCTCCCACCCCCCGGGGGCGACCGCTCCACCGGTGGGGAGGCCGGCGTTGGCGCGGAAGACCTGCAGCAGCCGGTTCACGTCGTAGCCGCGGGCGTGGTCCAGCATCAACTGCCGCTTGTCGGCGAAGAGTCCGGGCCTGAGGGCCACGTCGCCGAGGGCGAAGGGCCGGACGCTCCAGGCGGAAGGTACGACGGCCACGGACTGCGCCTCCTGAAGTGCGGCCGAGGCGGCCGAGGCCCGGCCGGTTGCCGAGTGGCTGATCGCGGGAACCGCCGCGGCGAGGGCGGCGGCCCGGAGAAGGGATCGTCTGGAGAGGGGCGGGGCCATGTGTGCTCCTCCACGAGGTCAACGCGTCTGATATATCGAACATTGTGCGGATGGTCGACCAGACGTTATGCGTGAGCTGAGGAGGCGTCAACGGTGCTGACGGGATTGGGCGTTCACGGGATCGGACGTTCAGCTGATGCCACGGCGATGGTCGGCCGGGTGGCCCGGCCGACGCCTACGGGATGTGGGTCAGGACGAAGTCCAGCGCCGCGCTCACGTTCACCAGACCGGCTCCGGTGGCCTCGTCGGGGCCGGGGCGGGCCAGGATGTCGAAGGCGTTCATTCCGGAGGTGACGTCGGTGGCGGTCCGGGCGAGCGCTTCGGCGACCTGAGCGGGCGTGAGTCCGGGGCGGGCCTCCAGGAGCAGGGCCGCCGCTCCGGCGATCTGGGGCGCCGCCGCGGACGACCCGGAGAACAGCGCCCAGCCGTCATTGCGTGACGTCCCGTCGCCCTCGTCGCTCTCGTCGACGTCGATCGTGCAGCCGGGCGGAATCGGGAGCATGAGGTACTGGGCGAGGGGCGCCAGACCGACCAGCCCGGAGACCGTGGGGACGACGATGCCGTCGAACCAGGGACTGGCGTAACCGCTCGTGTAGTCGGACGCCCGAAGCCTGCCTTGCGGATCGGAGAACACCCCGCCGACCGACAGCACTCCGGGCACCTGCGGCTCGATCGAGAAGTGGCCGTTGCCCGCGGCGAAGACGACGACGATGTTCTGCTCCACCGCGTCCAGGATCTCCAGAACCCAGACCTTGTCGGTCTGCGCCAGCGGTCCGTCGGCCGGGAAGCCGACCTTCCCGCCCCAGGAGTTCGTCAGCACCTGTGGCCGCTCCGCCTTGGCGCGCATGAAAGCGGCCACGGCGGCGGTCAGATCGCCCCTGCGGTTGCTCCCCCGGTACGGAAGAAGCCGGGCGCTTGGTGCCACGGCGAAGATGTTCGCCGACTCGCCCGTGCCATGCCCCACGGGATCCTCCGTGGGGCTGGTCCCCGGGACCACCGCCACGGTCGGCGCGATGTCGTAGCCGTGCGTCGTGAAGTAGGCGTGCGGGGCCTGGCCCGTGTCCACCATGGCGACCCGCACGTCGCTGCCCACGTGCCCCTGCTCGTGCGCACGGGTCGCGTTGAGCAGTGCGGCCACGTCGTCCGGCAGTCTGAGATGGAAGTTCGCCACCATCGGAGGCTGCGCCGTGGCCGGGACGAGGCGCATGGGTACGCGCGGCGTCTCCAGCGCCACGGCCTCGATGCTCTCGTCCCCGGGAGCGGCACCGATACCGAGGGCGGCCGGCTGACGGTCGCCGATGATGTCGAGGTGCGTCACGGAACGCTGCCGGCCCATCTCGACCCGCTGGCTGACCTCGTAACTCACGATCCTGCCGGTGGTCAGCTGCTCGAACGCCGCCGGGGTGCCGGCCACGGCGAAGCCCAGCCGGCTTTCGGCCGTCACGGCCAAACCGGCCTGCCGCGCATGCTCCTTGGCCCGCTCCCTGACGCCCTCCTCGGCATGGAACGGCCTGGCCGACGCGAGACTCGTCGCCTCGGTCATCGGAACCCCGCCCTGCGATCGCGCCGACACATAGCCGTACACGGTGTCCGGAACGTTGTGCTCGTAACTGGGCGTGTTCGCAGCCATCGGTGCCTCCGGACAGCGTGGGTGTGCCTCACCTTGCCCTGAACTCACGTGTCTCCACAGTGAGTACGCCTACGGGTTCAATCCTCCCATTGCTTGCTGATAGCCGCAAAAGGTGATAATTGCCTGCCCAGTTGGCAAGCGCCCCGAGTCAGCGGGAGGCCACCGACCGTACGAGCCAGTCGTACGCACCCCGCGCCGTGAACTCCTCCTGCCCGCCCCGCAGCAGCAGTCCGGCCGTCGCGAACTCCGGGGCGTCCGCCTGGTCGGCCACGTACGGGACAGCGATGCAGCGCATGCCGGCCGCGTGTGCGGCGGCAGCGCCCGGGGCGGCGTCCTCGACGACGACACAGTCATCCGGTGTCACGCCGAGCCGGCGTGCCGCCTCCAGGAAGACGTCGGGGGCGGGCTTGCCCCGGTCGACCTCGTCGGCGGAGACGACGCTGCGCAGATGGGCGTCCAGGCCCGTGCCGGACAGGATTGCCGTGATGGCCTCGAGCGACGAACCGGAGGCGACGGCCAGCCGGACGCCCTCGGTCGACAGGAGCTCCACGAACTTGCGCATCTCCGGGTACGCGCGCGTGGCTGCGCGAGCGAGATGCAGGTACCGGCGGTTCTTGGCGGCGAGCAGTTCGTCGACGGACGCCCTGAGGCCGTACTCCCGCTTCCAGAGCGTGACCGTCTCCAGCGTGCTGATGCCGACGTACCGCTCGTGATCCGACCATGTGAAATCGGGAACGCCGTGCTCGGCGAGGACCTGGCGCCCCGCCTCGTAGTAGTTGGGCTCGCTGTCCACGAGTGTTCCGTCGAGATCGAAGATGACCGAAGTGCTGCCGAGACCGCTCATGGCCCCAGGATGTCAAAGGTCATTTCCGGGCCGCGGCCCGCCGGATCGACTCCACCAGGGGCAGCAACCGGTGCGGGACCCGCTCGCGCAGGGCCACCTCGGTGCGGGTGCGGACCACGCCGGGCAGGCTGATCAGCTTCTGGATCACGTCCTCCAGGTGGGCGTTGTCGCGGGCCACCACCCGGGTCAGCAGATCGCCTCCACCCGTGATCGAGAACGCCTCGACGATCTCCGGCACGGCGGCGAGCTCGTCGCCCACGTCGTCGAGGTGCCCCTGGGTGACCTCGATGTGTACGAACGCCAGCACCGGATGTCCGAGAGCTGCGGCCGAGAGCGCCGGCGCCGTGCCGGTGATCACGCCGTCCCGCTCCAGCCGGTCGAGGCGGGCCTGCAGCGTGCCCCGCGCGACGCCGAGGATGCGGGCGTACTCGCGCACGCTGGTGCGGGGCTGCTCCAGCAGGAGCCGCAGGATGCGGGTGTCGAGCTCGTCCACGGTCATGCCGTCCGGCCTCCTTCGCCCCGTGTCCGCATCCGCGAGCGCCCCCGGACCGCCCTGGGCCGCCTTGGGCCGCCTTGGGCCGCCATGGCCCGGCATGGTCCGTTGGCTCGCCGGTGGACGTACGGGGACCGTTATGTCTGTGCCAATGGCTCAGTATTCCAGGTGCCGCTTGAGCCAGGCGGCTCCTGGATGCTGCAATGAGCCCGTCGATGGCGCTGCGGATCCCGCGGCGCCTTTTTCATGCCGGAGCAGAGGGGCGGGACGCAGTGCTGAAGAGGGTGTTCGTGGCGCCGGACCCGGGGCGGGCGCGGCTGCGCTTCGCCGTGCGGGCCGTGCTCGGCATCGGGCTCGCGGTCGTCGTCTGCGGACTGGCCGGACACTCCCTCGTCGGTGCCGTCACCGGCGGGCTCGCCGCGCTGCTCGCGCTCTTCACAGTCACCGACGCCACGGTCCGCGGCCAGGCGGTCACCACCGCTCTGCTGCCGTTCGTCGGTCTGCCCGTCCTGGCGGCGGCTGCCGAGCTGCACGACCAGCCGGTCGCCCGCGACCTCACCTTCCTCGCCGTCGTCGGTGCGGGCGTGTACGCGCGCCGCTGGGGGCCGCGCGGCCACAGCCTCGGTGTGTTCGCGTTCATGACCTTCTTCGTGGCGCAGTTCCTGCAGGCCACCCCGGGCCGGCTGCCCGAGCTCTACGCCGCCGTACTGCTGTCCCTGCTCACCGCGTCCGCGGTGCGCTTCGGGCTGTGGTGCTACGAACGCCGTCTGCCCCCGGCGCCGGTACCTGCGCCGCCGGGCGGCACCGGACTGGCCCGCGTGACCACACGGCAGGCGATCCAGGCCACCGCCGGCGCGGGCTTCGCGCTCGTGGTGGGCCAGCTGGTGTCCGGGCACCGCTGGTACTGGGCCGTCGGCGCCACCTGGTGGATCTTCGTCAACACCACTTCGCGCGGCGAGACCCTGGTCCGCGGCTTCCGCCGGGTCCTCGGCACGGTGATCGGCATCGGCCTCGGCCTGCTCGTCGCCGTCCCGGTGGCCGGCGAGACGATCCCGACGGCCGCACTCCTCACCGTCTGCGTCTTCGGGATCTTCTACACGGCCGCCGTCTCCTACACCTGGATGATGCTCTGCGTCACGGTGCTCGCCGAGCTCCTCTACGGCCTTCTGGGCGTCCTCGATCCCGCCCTGCTGGCGTTGCGGCTCGCCGAGACCGGCGTCGGGGCACTCGGCGCCGCACTGGCCGTGCTGTTCGTGCTGCCCGTGACCACGCATGCCGTCAACGACGCCTGGATCCAGCGCGCCCTGCGCTGTGTCCACGCCGCCACCGCCGAGGCCGCCGCACGCCTGGGCGGGGACGAGACCGCGGACCCGGCCTCGCGGCTGGCCGAGCTCGAGCAGCTGCTCGGACGGGTGCGGCTGGCACTCGCCCCGCTGGTGCATCCGCTGAACCCGATGTCGGCCCGCAAGCGACGCGCACGCCACGTCCTGGCCCTGCTCGACGACTGCGCCCGGGAGATCCGGGGTCTGGCCGCCGTCGCCGCCGACCCCGAGGCCTCGCACGACGCCCGCCTGGCCGCCGCGTGCTGGCGTGTCGAGGCCGCGGTCGAGGCGCTGACCGGCGGTGCGGATGTCGACGCCCCTCACACGCACCCGACGGAGTCGGATCCCGCACTGACCCATCTGCACGGCCTTGAACGAGCCCTGTCCGAACTGTCCCAGCCCCTGCGCACGCCTTCCGGGTCACGACTCGTCGGAGCCTGAGAACGCCGGGCGGACGGGAGGCCCCGCGTGACCCGCCCGCCCGTCACCCGAGCCGCCCCCGCCCGCCCGGACGGCCAAGTCGCTTTATCGGCCACCTAGTGGGTGGATCACGGGATCTTCCGGGTACCCCCGCGTCATCGGACGCAAGGAACTCGCGAGCCGTGCGGGAGCGGCCCGCGGGTGAGCCAGCCGGGGTGTGCCCATGCGTGTGACCTCGAGCAGCGCCACGCCCGTCTGCCACCGGGCCTACGAGGCGGCGCGGTGGCATCCCGCCCACGGGTATCACCCCGAGGCCAGAGCCCGGACCGGCGGAGAACACGACCCGTACGCGCCGACGTTTTGTACGGCTCTTGGTCTAGACCGATGATGATCCGCTGCTACCGTCAGCCCGGACGGCACCCGACCGGAAGGGGACAGCGGTGGCAGATGACGGCAGGCGCGCACGGCGGGCCTACATCGGGTCGTTCACGGCGGCCGGAGGCCCCGGGATCGTGACGGCGTCCGTGGCCGCGGGCAGCGGCGCGCTCACCGTTCTGGGAGGCGCGGACGACCTGCCCGACCCCGCGTACCTGGCCCTGTCGCCCGGCGGCGACACGCTCTACGCGGTCAGTGAGACCGCCGAGGGCGCGGTGGCCGCGTACCGCGTGAGGGGGGACAAGCCGGAGCTGATCGGATCACCGGTCCCGGTCGGCGCCGGCGGACCCACCCACCTCAGCCTCTTCGCCGGCCACGTCCTGACCGCCAACTACGGCTCCGGCAGCGTCACCGCCGTGCCCGTCCGCGCGGACGGCACCCTCGCCGGCGCCCCGTCCGCAGTTCTCCGGCACACCGGCTCGGGTCCGCACACGCCACGCCAACAGGGCCCGCACGCCCATCATGTGCAGCCCGACCCGAGCGGCCGCTGGGCCGTCAGCGTGGACCTCGGCACCGACTCGGTGCGGGTGTGCACGCTGGCCGGCGGCACACTCGACGTGCACCGGGAGATCGCCCTGCGGCCGGGCTCGGGCCCTCGCCATCTGGCCTTCCACCCCCACGGCCCGTACGCGTACGTCGTCAACGAGCTCACCCCCACCGTCACCGTCTGCCACTGGGACGCCGACGACGGCACGCTCAAACCGCTGACGGAGACGCCGGTCCTGCCGGGCGGCCCCGCCGGCGACGCCTACCCGTCCGGCATCGTCGCCTCGCCCGACGGCCGCTTCGTATGGACCGCGACCCGCGGCGAGGACGTGCTGTCGACGTTCGCCGTCGAGGGCGAGGAACTACGGCTCGTCGGGACCGTGATCTGCGCCGGCCACTGGCCGCGCGCACTCACCGAGGCGGACGGTTTCCTGTACGTCGCGAACGAGCGCTCCGGTGACGTCACCTGGTTCGCCCTGGACCCCGACAGCGGGCTCCCGCGCTACGAGGGCTCGATCGAGGTGCCCGCGGCGTCCTGCGTGGTCATCGGCCCCGACGCCGGCACGGAGTGACCGCACGCCGAAGGGCCCGCCCCGGATGCGGAGCGGGCCCTTCGGCGTCACGACTGCGACGCGCACGTCAGACGCGCGGTCCCGTGCAGATCGGGCGGCGTCAGCGCACCGGCGTGCCCTGCGCCTGCTGCGGTGCGATACCCAGTGCCGTCGTGTACTTCGACAGGGCGAGCTTGCCGATCGCCGGGTACGGGCCGAGCGCCTCGGCGGCGGAGCAGCCCACCTCGTGAGCGGCGTCCGCGACCACGCTCGGGTCGATCTCCGGCCCTATCAGGTACGGCGCCAGCGCCAGCTGCTGGGAGCCCGAGTTGCGCAGCTGCTCGGCGACCGCCGAGATCGAGCCGTCCTGGTCCAGGGCCGCCGCCATCACCGGCACGGCCAGGCGCGCGGCGAGCAGCATGCCGGTGATCCCGGCCGCCTGCACGGCCTCCTCGCCGCCGACGGAGGCCAGGATGATGCCGTCCGCGGCCGTGGCCACGGTGAACAGGCGGGCACGGTCGGCGCGGGCCAGACCGGCCTCGGACAGGCGCACGTGCAGCGCCTCGGCGAGCAGCGGGTGCGGGCCCAGCACATCGGTCAGGTCGGCCGCGACGCGGCTGTCCATCACGGCCTGGCGGATGACGCGCAGCAGCGCGCTGTCCGGGCCGGCGAGCAGCGGCACGACGACGGCGACGGGGCCCTCCGGCTCCTTGGCCTCCACCCCTGCGGCGATCGCCTGCTCATAACGGGCCGCGCGCTCCTCGGCGGCGTGCACGAGCACCGACTGGAGCGTAGGGAACTCCACGTCATCGCCGTCGACGTACCCGATCCGGGCGTCGAGGCCGGGGAGCTCGGAGCGGGCGATGCTCACGACCTCCTCGGCGAGACCGCGGGTCGCGGCGCTAGGCGTGCCCGGCACCGCGAGGACGAGCGCGGGCGCGCCCTCGGGAGCCGCCAAGGGCTCGGGTCGGCGGTGCCGCCCGGGCTGACGAGGTCGCGGCATTCGTACTGGCAGGCCGGACGCGGGCCCAGTGGGGGAGCTCATGGCGACGCATGTTACTGGCTTCTTGGGCTCCCCTGTTCGGGGAGGGTGCAGGTGAGCGGTATCCGTCCGCTTTTGTCTGATTGAGTTACGTGCAGAGTGGAACAGGACGGCCTAGGTGGATCAGTCCCGGTTGTCGTGCACCACGCAGAGCATCGCCTCGTCACTCGGCAGAGCGAGCCCGTCCGTCGCGAGATCGGTCGCGATGCGCACCGACCCGTCGAGCGGATCCCCTGCGGCCGGCACCCTCCGTGCGTGCGGCAGGCGCTTCGCCAACTCCTCTTCCAGGGGTACGACGAGAGGGTCGCCCATCTTGAACAGGCCACCGGTGAGCGCGACTTGCGGCTCCCCGGTCGTCGGGCAGACGGCGGCCGCGGAGTCGGCCATGTGCCCCGCGGCGGCCCGCAGGATGCCGGCGGCCACCGGATCGCCCTCGGCGCAGACGGCCACATGGGGAGCGAAGGAGGCCAGGACGGCAGGGCGGTCGGGCCGCGGATACAGCTTCCCGGGCAGCCCCCGCACCGGCCCGAACAATTCCTCGGCGCGGGCCAGCAGTCCGGCAGACCCGCCCGGCCGCCCGTCGTGCGCGCGCAGCGCCGCCTCGAGCCCGGCCCGTCCGATCCAGGCGCCGCTGCCGCAGTCGCCGAGCAGATGCCCCCAGCCGTCCGCGCGGCGCCAGTTCGCCAGGTCGGTGCCGATCGTGATGAGTCCTGTGCCGGCGGCGACCACGGCACCGGGCCTCGGCCCCAGGGCGCCGACATACGCGGTGACGGCATCCGCGGCGAGAGCGACCCGCGCGATGCCGAACTCCCGCGCCAGCGCGCCCGGCAGTTCGGCACGCAGCGCATCACCCAGGCTGGCCATCCCGGCAGCCCCCACGGCGGCCGCCTCCAGCCGGTCGACACCAGCCTCGGCCACCAGCGGCCGCACCATGGGCACGAGTTGCTCCATGAAGTGCCCGGGGTCGAGGCCCCGATCCCCGGTACGAACCGGTTCGCGGGACTCCCGCCGGGCGGTCGCCCCACGGCCGACGGGGCCGACGACGACTCGCAGGCCGGACCCTCCTGAGTCGACGGCGAGGAATCCGCAGGGGGCGGTCACGGCAGGCGCCAGTCCACCGGCTGTCCTCCCTGTCCGATCAGCAGGTCGTTGGCGCGGCTGAACGGGCGGGAGCCGAAGAAGCCGCGGTCGGCGGACATGGGGGAGGGGTGCGCGGACTCGACCGACGGGAGTCTGCCGAGAAGGGGACGGAGGTTGCGGGCGTCTCGGCCCCAGAGGATGGAGACCAGCGGCTTGCCGCGTCCGACCAGCGCGCGGATGGCCTGCTCGGTGACCTCCTCCCAGCCCTTGCCGCGGTGGGCGGCCGGTTTGCGCGGTGCCGTGGTGAGCGCCCTGTTGAGCAGCAGCACGCCCTGTTCGGTCCATGGCGTCAGGTCGCCGTTGGACGGCTGCGGCAGGCCCAGGTCGGTGCTGAGCTCCCGGTAGATGTTGATGAGGCTGCCGGGCAGCGGACGTACGTCGGGCGCCACCGAGAACGACAGCCCCACGGCATGTCCGGGTGTCGGATACGGGTCCTGTCCGACGATCAGGACCCGTACGTCGTCGAAGGGCTGCTGGAAGGCCCTCAGGACATTCGGCCCGGCCGGCAGGTAGGTGCGTCCCGCGGCGATCTCCGCGCGCAGGAAGTCGCCCATCCCGGCGATCCGTTCGGCAACGGGTTCCAGGGCCTTCGCCCAGCCCGCTTCGACGATTTCATGCAAGGGTCGTGGTGCCACGGGCGTCACCCTACTGCCGCGCGTGCGGCAGTGATCAACCAGTGGCCAAGGCCGGCCCTTAAGCCCCGACGGCGGCCCCGACGGCTCATCAGACCACCGCGGCCCTGACGCACAGCACGTCCGGCAGGTGCGACGCCAACTGCTGCCAGCTGTCGCCGTCGTCGGCCGAGGCGAACACCTCGCCATTGCGATTGCCGAAGTACACGCCTGCCGGGTCCGCGTCGTCCGTGCACATCGCGTCGCGCAGCACCGTGCCGTAGTGGTCGTCCTGCGGCAGGCCCGCCGAGAGCGGCTCCCACGTCTTGCCCGCGTCCGCCGTACGGAACACACGACAGCGGTGGTCCGCCGGGACGCGGTCCGAGTCGGCGTTGATCGGGAACACGAACGCCGTCTTGCCGCGGTGGGGATGCGCGGCCACCGCGAAGCCGAACGTGGACGGCAGGCCCTCGCCGATGTCCGTCCAGTTCGCGCCCGCGTCGTCGCTGCGGTACACGCCCCAGTGGTTCTGCAGATACAGCCGGTCCGGCGTCGCAGCGTCCTGCGCGATCTTGTGGACGCACTGGCCGAACTCAGGGTTCGGATCCGGCAGGAACACCGCGGCGACACCGGAGTTGGACGGCGACCAGCTCGCACCGCCGTCGGCGGTCCTGAACACCCCCGCCGTCGAGACGGCGACCGTCACGGCCTCGGGGTCGCGCTTGTCGGTGATCACCGTGTGCAGGCCCTCACCGCCGCCGCCCGGCACCCACTTCGACCGGGTCGGGTGCTCCCACAGCGGGCGGACCAGCTCGAAGGTCTCACCGCGGTCCTCCGAGCGGTACAGCGCCGCCGGTTCCGTGCCCGCGTACACCACGTCGGGCTCCGCGGCCGCCGGGTGCAGCTGCCACACGCGCTCCAGGGAAGCTTCCGTGTCCTTGGGGAACTTGACGGCCGGCTGGGCCGGTTCGGTCCAGGTGCGGCCCAGGTCGTCGGAGTGGAAGACCGACGGGCCCCAGTGGGCGCTGTCGCCGCCCGCCAGAAGTCGCGGACGCTCGCCGCGGGTGTCGATGGCGACCGAGTACACGGCCTGGGCGTTGAAGTAGGGACTTTCGTCGAACTCCCAGGTGCCACCTCGCCTCCGCCCGATGAACAGGCCCTTGCGCGTGCCCACGGCGAGCATTACCTCGGTCATGCCGACCACCTCCGCGACGTCTTTGTCTCAGGTACCGGCCAGTCTGCACCCCGGCACTGACAGTCACCTCTGGAAAGGATTACGTCGCAGGTCAGAACGGCGATGACAGCCCTGCGAGGGGAGCTGCGGGCGCTTTCACGACGGCGGACGCGAGGGCCGCGTGACCCGTGCCACGGTCGATCCCGGTGCGTGCAGTGAGCATCCGCCTCCCGTCTCCCGTATGGGATGGCGGCCGGTCCGGCAGGCACGGTCGTGCGCTCGTGAGGAGGAAGCCTTCGATGGCGTTCCGTGGTCCGAAGGTGTGGCTGTGGCGCTGGCGGCGCAATCCGCTCAAACGCCGGGCCGACGCGGTGGAGGCCTGGGTACTCCTCGCCGCCTGGGTGGTGACTGTCCTGTGCGGAGTGCTCGTCGGCCTGGCCACGGCTCGCACGGTGGAGCAAGGGATGGCCCGGGAACGCGTGGAGTGGCGGCCCGCCGTGGCCCTGCTCACCGAGCGGGCGCCGGGCACGGCCGACGCCCGCTCCGCCCCGTCGAGCAGTGATTACGTGTGGGCGAAGGTGCGCTGGAGCGCGCGGGACGGTTCCCCGCACACCGGCCAGGCCCGCGTCCGCCCCGGCAGCGGCATCGGCACGCCGGTCAGCGTCTGGACGGATCCGCAGGGCCGCATGGTCACCCGGCCCGCGACCCCCTCGGAGGCCCGAACCCGAGCCACCCTGGTCGGCGGCCTCGCAGGCCTGTGCGCCGCGTCCGTCCCCCTCGTCGCCGGCAGAGCCCTCCGCAGTCGCCTGGAGAGCCGGCGCATCGACCGGTGGGGCTACGAGTGGGCACGCTTCGGGCCGCTGTGGGGTGGCCGGACGACGGGATGACGGCCGTAGGGGAACTCAGCCCAACGACAGGTCGCGCCTTCCTCGGGACAGGAAGCCCACGACAGGTCGTGGCTTCCGCGGGACAGGCGGGGACTGCCTCGGCGGCACGGGAGGAGGCCCCGTGGCGGCCTCACCCGTCCCCTTCTTGAAGCGGCGCGGTCCGAGCTGCGATCGAGTCACGCGTATCGGTTCCGCGCCCGGGGCGGGCAGGCCCGTCCTCCTGCCCGATCCGCCGGACCACGTCCGTTGGGCGGCGCGCCATTGGGGGTCGACCTTGCAGTGCCCGGCCCCGGGAGCCGCCCTATGGCGGCCGCCCCCGCGCGGGTGGGCGTGCCCGTATCCCGTGGGAGCCGCCCCCGCCGCTCCGTCCCGCTCTCCCCGGCGCCCCTGGCATGCCCGCAGGGCAGTCAGCCTCGCGCCCCTTCAGCCCCTCAGCCGCCGCGGAGCGACCGCCCGACCCCGCGCTGCACCTGAGCTTCCGCCTCCGCCTTCCGTCTGACGCCTTCCACCTTCCGCCCTCAGTTCTCAGTCCTCAGACCTCATCCCACATCCGGCAGCGCCCGCCCCAGAATCGCGTCCACGTCCGCCGCGTCCGGCAGCGTGCCGAAGGCGTGACCCCAGTCGCCGCCCAGTCGGGTGGCGCAGAAGGCGTCGGCGATCGGCGTGGGGGCGTGGCGGATCAGGAGGGAGGCCTGAAGGGTGAGGGCCATCAGTTCGACCAGCCTGCGGGCGGAGGCCTCGGAGCCCGTGGCGAGCTGGGACTTCAGGCGGGCCACCGCCGCGTCCAGGCGGGCGTCCGCCCCCTGCGCCAGGGCGAGTTCGGTGAAGAGGGCCTCGGCCGTGTCCGGCTCCCTGCTCAACGCCCGCAGCACGTCGAGGGCGTTGACGTTCCCCGAGCCCTCCCAGATCGACAGGAGCGGAGCCTCGCGGTAGTGGCGGGGCATGCCCGACTCCTCGACGTAGCCGTTGCCGCCGAGGCACTCGAGGGCCTCCGCGGTGAAGGCCGGACCCCGCTTGGTGACCCAGTACTTGCCGACGGCGGTGGCGATCCGGCGGAACGCCGCCTCGGTCCCCTCCGCGTCGTCTCCGCGCACCACCCGGTCCGCCGCGCCGGCCAGCCGTAGCGTGAGCGTCGTGGCGGCCTCGGACTCCAGCGCCAGGTCGGCCAGGACGTTGCGCATGAGCGGCTGGTCGAGCAGTCGCGCGCCGAACGCGGTGCGGTGGCGCACATGGTGCCCCGCCTCCACGAGCGTCTTGCGCATGAGCGTCGCCGAGGACATCACGCAGTCCAGCCGGGTGCAGTTGACCATCTCGATGATCGTCTTGACGCCCCGGCCCTCGGGCCCCACCAGCCAGGCGACGGTGCCGTCGAACTCGGGCTCGGAAGAGGCGTTGGACCGGTTGCCCAGCTTGTCCTTCAGGCGCTGGATGCGGAACGTGTTGCGGCTGCCGTCGGGCAGGACACGCGGCACGAGGAAGCAGGACAGCCCGCCCGGCGCCTGCGCCAGGACCAGGAAGACGTCGCACATGGGCGCCGAGGTGAACCACTTGTGCCCGCGCAGCGTGTACACCCCGGGCTCGGCCGTCGGGGACGCCGTGGTGGTGTTCGTACGGACGTCGGAGCCGCCCTGCTTCTCGGTCATCCCCATGCCCGCGAGCAGACCCGGCTTCTCGGTGGGCACGCGCAGCTCCGGGTCGTACTCCCGGCTGGTCAGCAGCGGTTCGTAGACCTTCGCGAGCTCGGGCTGCCGGCGCAGCACGGGGACGGCGGCGTACGTCATCGACGTCGGGCAGCCGTGTCCCGCCTCCGTGTGCCCCCACACCAGCCCGCCCGCGGTCCGCGCGACATGCGCCCCGGGCCGCTCGTCCGCCCAGGGAGCGGCCGCCAGCCCCTCGCCGACCGCGACCCGCATCAGGTGGTGCCAGCTCGGATGGAACTCGACCTCGTCGACACGGTGGCCGTACCGGTCGTGCGTACGCAGCACGGGCTCGTGGCGGTTGGCCTGCTCGCCCCACTCCTGCGCCTCGGCGCTGCCGGCCCGCCGGCCCAGCCGCCGGATGTCCTCCTCGGCCCACGCAGCCCCCTCGCGGCGCAGCCCCTCGATCAGGGCCGTGTCCTCGGACGCGTCGTACGGCGCCAGGGGAGGGGGCTGGTTGGTGACGTCGTGGGTGCCGTACTGCCCGGACTGCTCCGGCGCCACTCCGGACTGCTCCTGCGCGAGTATCGAGACCATGCCGCCCATGTTGCACCATGGCTGCGGTTGCAGCAATCCTGTAATACGTCGGCTCCGCACGTAAGGTAACTGGCCATGCCGAACAACGCCTCACGGCCGACCGACGAGGTGGACCTGCGCCCGCTGTCCGCCCGGTCGGTCGTCCTGAGCCTGCTGCTGGGTCTGCATCCGCCCCAGCTGCCGGTGAAGGAGCTGGTGCGCAGCGTGGAGCCGTTCGGGATCGCGGGGTCCACCGTGCGGGCCGCGCTCAGCCGGATGGTCGCCGCCGGCGACCTGCGACGCGCCGACACGGTCTACCGGCTCAGTGACCGGCTCCTGGAACGCCAGAAGCGGCAGGACGACGCCGTCCATCCCGAGACCCTGCCCTGGGACGGGGACTGGGAGATGGTCGTCGTCACCGCCACGGGCCGTGGTCCCGCCGAGCGCGCGGAACTGCGCGCCGAACTGACCCGGCTCCGGCTCGCCGAGCTCCGCGAGGGTGTCTGGCTGCGCCCGGCCAACCTGCTCCGGCCCCTGCCGGGCGACCTCGCCCAAGTGACCCAGCGCTACACCTCCCGTCCCGACCGCCCCGCACCCGAACTCGCCGCGAGCCTGTGGCCGCTGGACGCCTGGGCCGGCGCCGGACACGCCCTGCTCACCGAGGTCGCTCACGCGCGACGGCCGTCCGACCGTTTCACCGCTTTCGCGGCCGTCGTGCGGCACCTGCTCGCCGACCCGGTACTGCCCGCTGAACTCCTCCCGGCCGCCTGGCCGGGCGACCGGCTGCGCGCCGCGTACGCCGCATACCGGCGGGAGCTCGCGGAGGACGTACGCGCGCGTGACAGCGACGACGCCTCCTGGAGCGCACGCGCGCGTGCCCGTAACTGACCGCACACGACGCGGCGGCCGCCCGAAGCGCCGTGCGGGGACGCTGCGGACGGCCGCCTTCACCGTGGGGGGACCGGGGGACTACCTGCGAGCGGGGCCTACCGGTAGGTGATGTCCGAGCTGGAGTACAGGCAGTTCGTGCTGTCAGGACCGGTACCCACAGCCGTGTTGTTGTTGTACTTCTGACACGGGATGACCTTGCGGCCGGCGTCGTTGAGGATCGTGATGCCGCGCAGCGTCGCCACGTCACCCCGGTTGACGTTGATGCCGACCAGGCGCGCGGTGGACCCCGTGCCGGTCACCTCGACGTTGCTGAGATTGACTTTGCGCGTGTACTGCGTGGAGCAGTCGCCGCACGAGCGGTACAGCGTCTTGAACTCGCTGACCGCGAAGTTGGAGATGTTCAGCGTGCCGGGCCCGTTGTGCTGGAAGACCTTGTCGGCCGCCTTCTTCGCGCCGCCGCCGGTCACGGTGTAGGTGGAGCCGCCCCGGAAGGTGGCCGCGTCCTCGCCGACGTCCTCCCACCACACGTTCTGCAGGGTGCAGTTGCCCTCGCAGTGGATGCCGTCGGCACCGGGCGCCCCGATGATGACGTTCTTCAGCGTCGCGCCGGCCGCGAGCTTGAAGATCGGGTCCTGGCCCTCCTCCTGACCGTCGCCGGCCAGGTCGCCGCTGCCGTAGTAGCGGACCATGCCGCCGTCGCGGACGCCGGACACGGAGATGGTGGAGCTCACCGGCTGGCTGCTGCTGGGCGTCGGCCAGGTGGCGGCGCTCGCCGGCGGCGCCCCGACTGTCGTGATCATGACAGATGAGAGGCCGAGGGCGGCCAGACCGCCGGTCAGTGCGCGCCGACGGGCGCGGGGCTTTGCTGGTGAAGTCATGTCCCGTATGCCTTCTTCCAGTTGTGGGGGTGTCGGATGGGAGGTGCCGGGTCTTCTTGCTGGTGAGGCTGGTCAGAGCCGCCCGGCGCCCGCGCCGGACGTCACCGAGGCGACGACGCCGGACGCTGACTCCGCGGTGTAGCCGTAGGGCGGCGTGGTGAAGGTGCCGACCCGGGAGATCTCGGTCGCGGCCCCGCCGAGATCGTTGCCACGCAGATTGGCGTAGCCGTCCACGTCGCTGCTGCGGTTCGTGGTGACGGCGATCTTGGTGTCGCGGAAGACGTTGTTCTCCACGAGCAGCTGGGCGCCCATGCGCGAGTGGCAGGCGGTGTCCGCGCCGGCCACGTAGTTGTTGTAGAAGTGCCCGGTGCCGAAGCGCAGGCTGGGGATGCGCGAGTACACGTTGCTGAACTGGTTGTGGTGGTACGTCACCTTCAGGTGGCCGGTGTCCTCGCTCGCGTTGTTGTCGCTGTGGCCGACGAGGGAGCCCTTGAAGTGGTCCTTGAAGGTGTTCCAGGACACCGTGACGTTGTCCGAGCCGTGATTGATGTCCAGCAGGCCGTCGTAGTGGTCCTTGTCGTGATCGCGGTCGGCCGAGAAGGAGTTGTGGTCGATCCACACCTTCGTCGACTCCTGGACCGTGACGCCGTCGGCCGGCGCCACCGGCTTGCTGATGTTCAGGTTCCGGATGACGACGTTGGTCACCTCCTTGAGGCGCAGTCCGCCGCCGGTGAAGCCGGACGACGAACCGACGCCCAGCACCGTGGTGTTGGAGCCGACGTCCACCTGGCCGCTCAGCGAGATGAGGCCGTTGACCCGGACGACCTTGGCGGAGTTGCCGGTGACCGCCGCCTTGAAGGCGTCCAGCGTGGAGACGGTGACCGCCGAGGCGCTGCCGCCGCCGGTCGTCCCGGCGCCGAACCCGACCGGCGAGGTCTCGGCCGCCCCGGCCGACTGCGGCAGGGCGATGACGGCCGCGGTGGCGAGGACGGCTACTGCGGCCGTCGCCAGAGCGGTTCTTTGCGGACGTGCACGTGGGGGGAGAGTTCGCATGCGGGTGCGTCCCTTCGGGAGGAGCGACACGATCATGTACGTGAACTGTGTGCGTCATGCAGAACGCCGTGCGCGGGCGGTGTGGCCATGTGGGGGTGCCGTACGGCGAGCCGGTCACACTGCTGAACGGAACGTAGAGGGCAAGCGCTTTCTAGTCAACGCTTTACGCGGAAGAATTCGGTCAGTCCTGGTGAGGGTAAGGGCTCTCATGATGCGCGCGTGGGAGCGCTTCCATCGGGGACGTGTCCATGCCACGATGCCCCTTCTCCGTGAGACCTCTCGCGCGACCGGACGAGACCTCTCCCGCGACCAGAAGGGACCAGGGCGTGCCCACGCCCATCCGCACGACCGCGACAAGAAAGCTCCCGACGCTGCTCGCCGCCCTCCTGCCGCTGTTGGCGGCCCTGCTCGTCGCCGCTCCCACGGCCGCCGCCCGCACCGACGCCGCCGACCGCCTCCGTGACGATCACCAACGCGAGCACGGCGGCGATCAACGGCTGGCGGCTGGGCCTCACCCTGCCCGCCGGTCAGTCGATCACCGGCGGCTGGGGAGCCACGTACGCCCCGGCGTCCGGCGCGGTGACGGCGAGCAGCGCCTCGTACAACGCGTCGCTCGCGCCCGGGGCGAGCGTCAGCATCGGCTACCGGGCGAACCACACCGGGAACAGCGCGGCGCCGGGCGCCTTCACGCTCAACGGGACGGGCTGCACCTCAGGGTGATCCTCCTCGGCGAGGAGGCAGGACCCGAGAGATTCCTTGCGTCGCCCGTGCGCGGATGACATGCCGTTTTGCGGGAACCCGGGCGCACGGAAGCCGACGTCGAACGAGCTGCGAGGGCGAGCGATGGTTCTGGGACTGCTCACACGTCCGACAGCCGCCGCGGCCGAGATGGTCGCGGCCGGGCCCCGGCTGCTCGCCCGAGGAGCGGCCCCCGCGGTGGGAATCGCCGCGGGGGCGGTCGCCGGAACTGCCCGGGCCGGGGTACGGGGTGCCGACAGCGCGGCGCGTGCGGTGCGCGTCGCCCGCAATTCGCTGCCCCTTCGCCCGCAACCCTGGCGGTCCGGCGCCCGCACCCATCTCGCCCTGCGCCCCGAGTCGCCGGAGCGGGTACGGCTGGAGGGCGGGCTGGAGCACGCCGCCCGCAAGGTCGCCGCGACGCTCATGGAGCGGCCCGACGTGGCGCTCGCCTACTGGGACGGCGGGCTGAGCCGGCTCGTGGTGACCGCCGTCGAGGAGTCGGCCGGCGACCAGGTGGTGGACAAGGCGGTCGAGATCGCGGCACGGCACGGTCTGGCCCGGACCGACAATTCGGTGGACGACATCGCCCACCCCGCCGACCCCGCCGGGGTGCGGGCCGCCGCCACGACGCTGGCCGCCGACGGGGTGGGCATCGCGGCGGCGTTCGCCGGCTACGCCCTGCGGCTGCCGACCACGCCCCGGTCGGTGACCGCGCTGGTGACGCTCCTGCGGGAGAACCCGCGCTTCCGGGGCTGGCTGCGGGCCCGGATCGGCCGCTCCCGGATGGACATGGTGCTGGCCATGGCGAACGCCGCCGTCCACGGGGCCGGCCGGACCCCGACCGCTCTGGTGCTCGACGGCATGCTGCGCTCGCTCCAGCTGGCGGAGACAGTGGCCCGCGTGGCGGCGTTCGACAAGGTCCACGACGAGGTCTCCGCGCCGGACCGGTCCAGCGTGGCCGGAGCACATTTCCCGCGCCCGCCGCTGCGCACCTCCCCGGCCCAGGAGTACGCCGCGCACGCCGAGACCGGCAGCCTGGTGGGTGCGGCGGCGATGCTGCTGGTCAAACACGACGGCACCGAGGCGGCGGAGGCGGTGCTCGCTGGCTCACCCAAGGCCGCCCGCTACGGACCCGCCGCCTTCCACGCCGTACTGAGCTCCGCGCTGTCCCGCGCCGGCGTCCTGGTGCGGGACCCGGAGCGGCTGCGGCAGCTGGAGATGGCCGACACGGTCGTCCTGCACCCGAGCGCCCTGCGCACTCCTGGCGCCGACGCGGACCCGTGGGCGGAGACCGTGCTGGACGCGGCACGGCGCGCGGGCCTGCGGGTCGTGATGGTGGACGACCCTGCCCTGGCCGACTTCACGAGCCTCGCCGACCAGGTGGTGCGCGACGAGCGGTCGCTGAGCGACGTGGTGAACGCGTTGCGCGCCGACAAGGACAGCGTCGTCGTCACGGTCGCGCGGCCGGCTAAGGACGACGAGGACATCCTCGCCGGACTGCTCGCCGGCGATGTGGCCGTCGCCCTCACGGACCGCGACGCAGCCGTCGTCTGGGGCGCTGACGTGCTGGCCCTGCACGGTCTCGCCGACGTGTGGCGGCTGTTGCGGGCGGTCCCGGCCGCGCGCGGCGTCGGGCGCAGGTCGCAGGTGCTGGCCCGGTCCGGTGCCGCCCTGTCCGGGCTGCTGGTGGCGATCGGCAAGTCCTCACGCGGGCGCCCCACCCCGTGGCCCGGGCTGCGGCACACGCCCGTCGACGTGAGCGCGGCATGGGCCCTGCTGACCGGCGGCCGTGCGGCCATCGGGGTGGCGGCGGCCCGCGCACCGCATCCTCGGCCGCGCGTGGCCTGGCACGAACTGGAGCAAACCGAGGTCCGCGAACGGCTGAGGCACGAGACGGGCCCGGAGCCGACCGTCCCCGAGCAGGTCACCGGCCGCGCGCGCAAGGCGATCCAGAAGATGGGCCGGCATCCCCTGTTCGCACCGCTGAGCGGGCCGGTCCAGCTCGCCCGGGCCGTGCGCGGCGAGCTCGACGACCCCCTCACCCCGGTACTGGCCGTCGGCTCGGCGGCCGAGGCGATCCTCGGCTCCGTGGTGGACGCCCTGCTGGTGGTCGGCGCGCTCGACCTGAACGCCCTGGTCGGCGGCGTCCAGCGGATGCGGGCCGAGCGGGCCCTGTCCGGACTGCTCGCGAAGCAGAAGCAGAAGGCGCGCGTCACCACCGAGGAACCCGAGTCCCAGCCGCACGTCGTGGACGCCGCCAGGCTGAGCCCCGGCGACGTGATCGAACTCCGGGCGGACGACGTGGTGCCCGCCGATGCCCGGCTGGTGTGGGAGGACGGCCTGGAGGTGGACGAGTCCGCACTGACGGGGGAGTCCCTGGCGGCCGACAAGGGGATCGAACCGACGCCCGACGCCGCCGTGCCGGACCGCAGTTCCATGGTGTTCGAGGGGACCACGGTGGTGGCCGGACACGCCCGGGCCATCGTGGTGGACACCGGGGACCGTACGGAGGCCGCCCGGGCCGTGGCCCTCGCCGCCCGCACCCCGCCGTCCGCCGGAGTACAGGCCAGGCTGCGGGAGCTCACCGACAAGGCCCTGCCGTGGACTCTCGCCGGCGGCGCCGGCGTGACCGCGCTGTCGCTGCTGCGCGGCACGCCGATCCGCCGGGCCGTCAGCGGTGGCGTGGCGGTGGGCGTCGCCGCGGTCCCCGAAGGGCTGCCCCTGGTGGCGACCGTCGCCCAGCTGGCCGCCGCCCGTCGGCTCAGCCGCCGCGGAGTCCTCGTCCGCGCCCCGCGCACCCTTGAGGCGCTCGGCCGGATGGACACCATCTGCTTCGACAAGACCGGCACCCTCACCCAGAACAAGCTCCGTCTGGTCCGCGTGACGGACACCGACGGCAAGGTCAGTACGCCGGACGAGCACGACCCCACACTGCGGACCGCGGCACGCGCCTGCCCCCAGCTGAACGGCGGCACGGACCGGCCGGTGCACGCCACCGACGAGGCCGTTCTGGACGCGGCCGGCCCCGACCCCGAGTGGTCCCAGACCGAGGGCCTGCCCTTCGCGGCCGACCGTGGCTACGCCGCCGCAGTCGGCCGGGCCGAGGACGGCACCGCGGTACTCGTCGTCAAGGGTGCCCCCGAGACGGTGCTGCCCGCCTGCGCCGACCTGCCCTCCTCCGCATCGGACGCGGCGCACGAGCTGGCCGGGGACGGACTGCGGGTCCTGGCGGTGGCCCGGCGCCCGCTCGACTCGGCGGAGAAGGCCGCCGACGTCCTGGAACAGCCCCTGGACAGGCTGGAGTTCACCGGTCTGCTCGCGCTCGCCGACGTACCGCGAGCCACCTCGACAGCCTTGGTCGAGGGCCTGCGCGAGGCCGGCGTACGACCCGTGATGCTGACCGGCGACCATCCGCAGACCGCGCGGGCGATCGCCGCCGAGCTGGGCTGGCCCGAGGACACGGGCGTGGTCACCGGCGACGAGCTGGCGTCCGCGGACCGGGAGGAACGCGCCCGGATGCTGCACGACATGGGCGTCGTGGCCCGCGTCGCCCCCGAGCAGAAGCTCCAGGTCGTCGAGGCGCTGCGGGACGCCGGGCGCGTGGTCGGCATGGTCGGCGACGGAGCCAACGACGCCGCGGCCATCCGCGCCGCCGACATCGGCGTGGGCATCGACGCCCGCGGCTCGGCGGCCGCCCGCAACGCCGCCGACCTCGTCCTCACCGACGGGGACCTGACGGTCCTGATTGAGGCGGTCGCGGAAGGCCGGGCCCTGTGGCACAGCGTCGCCGACGCCATAGCCATCCTGATCGGCGGCAACGCGGGCGAGGTGGGCTTCGGCCTCCTCGGCACGCTGCTTTCGGGCGCCGCGCCCCTGTCCACCCGCCAGATGCTGCTGGTGAACCTGTTCACGGACCTGTTCCCGGCCATGGCGGTGGCGGTGACGCCGAAGGAGGCGGAGGGAGCCGACACGGAATCCGTGACGGAGGATGCGGATGCGGATGCGGCAAAGCGGGGTGCGGGTTCCGAAGCGGCACCCACAGGCACCGAACCCCTGGGCACCTCACTCCTCGGCGAACCCCTGATCCGCAAGATCCGCCACCGCGCCCTGACCACCACCCTGGGCGCCACGTCCGCCTGGCTGATCGGCCGCTTCACCCCGGGCACCGCACGCCGCTCCACCACGATGGCCCTGTGCGCGGTGGTCGGCACGCAACTCGCCCAGACCCTGGCCGACCGCCGGGGCAGCCCGCTGGTCCGCGTGACCGCCCTCGGCTCCGCTGCCGCGCTCGCCGTCCTGGTCGAGACCCCCGGCCTCAGCCAGCTCTTCGGCTGCACGCCGCTCGGTCCGGTCGCCTGGGCGGGCGTCGGCGCGTCGATCGCGCTCGCGGTGTTCGGCCAGCGGAGCCTGCCGCACCTGGAGCGGATGGTGGCCCGGTACCTGCCGACCACCTCCGGCGACGCGGCACCGGCAGCGTCCGCGGCCTGATCAGACGGACCGGTGGTACTGGTCGGGCACGTGCACGTCCCCGCCGAGCTCCCGAGCCGCATGCCGCGCCCATGACGGGCTGCGCAGCAGCTCACGGCCGAGCAGGACGGCGTCCGCCTCACCGTTCGCGATGATCTTCTCCGCCTGCTCGACGTCCGTGATCAGCCCGACCGCGGCGACCGGCAACGTGGTCTCCGCCTTGACCCGTGCGGCGAACGGCACCTGGTAGCCCGGGCCGACGGGGATCCGGGCGCCGGAGGCGTTGCCGCCGGTCGAGACGTCCAGCAGGTCGATGCCGTGCGCCTCGAGGTCGGCGGCGAAGCGGACCGTGTCGTCGGCGGTCCAGCCGTCCGCCTCCAGCCAGTCGGTCGCCGAGATGCGGAAGAACAGCGGCTTGTCGTCCGGCCACACCTCCCGCACGGCGTCCACGACCTGGAGGGCGAAGCGGGTGCGGTTCTCGTACGAGCCGCCGTACTCGTCGGTGCGGTGGTTGGAGTACGGGGAGAGGAACTCGTTGATCAGATAGCCGTGGGCGCCATGGATCTCGGCTATCTCGAAGCCCGCGGCCAGCGCCCGGCGCGCGGCGTCCGCGAACTGCCCCACGATCTCCTGGATCTCGGCAACCGTCAGTTCACTCGGCACCGGGTGTCCGTCGGCGAACGCGACCGCGCTCGGCGCCACCGGCTGCCACCCGTGTGCGTCCGGCCCCACCGGCGCACCGCCCTTCCAGGGCTGGTCGGTCGACGCCTTGCGGCCGGCGTGTGCCAGCTGGATCGCCGGCACCGTGCCCTGCGACACCAGGAAGCTCGTGATCCGGCGGAACGCCTCGACCTGGGTGTCGTTCCAGATCCCCAGGTCGTAGGGGGAGATCCGGCCCTCGGCGCTGACTCCCGTGGCCTCGACGATGATCAGCCCCGTGCCGCCGGCCGCGCGGGCCGCGTAGTGCGCGAAGTGCCAGTCGTTGGGGACGCCGGCGTCGGGGCCCTCCGGCGCGGCCGAGTACTGGCACATCGGGGGCATCCACACCCGGTTCGGGATCGTCACATCGCGCAGGGTGTAGGTCTCGAAGAGCGCACTCACGGCGGACTCCATTCGTCACGGGGACCAGTGGTCGACTCGTACGATAGGCATCGTAGTACGGGAAGTGTCAAACTACGAGAGCTCTCGTACAATGGGGGAACCCGAACACGGGACATCCCGATTGCGGGCACCCGATGAAGTGGAGCCGCCGTGACCAGCCCCGCTGTGAGCAGCCGTGACCTCCCGCACCCGGCGCGCGAGGAGATCCGTCTGGAAGGCGTGCTGCACGCGCTGTCCGACCCGATGCGGCTGCAGATCGTGCGAGAGCTCGCCGCCGTCGGCGACGAGCTCTCCTGCTCGCAGTTCGACCTGCCCGTGACCAAGTCCACCACCACGCATCACTTCCGGGTGCTGCGCGAGAGCGGTGTGATCCAGCAGGTCTACCGGGGCACGGCCAAGATGAACGGCCTGCGCAAGGACGACCTAGACGGCCTCTTCCCGGGACTTCTCGACGCCCTTCTCGACGCCGCCGCCAGACAGGCCGTCCGGCTCGGCGCCTGAATCCGCTGAACCACCTGAACCACCTGAACCATCTGCACGGCCTGAATCGGCCTTCGCGGGCAGGTGGTTGAAGAGCAGGTTCAGCACGATCGCCGTCAGACAGCCCGCGCTGATCCCGCTGTTCATGACCGTCTGGAACCAGTCCGGGAACTTCTCGTAGACCGTCGGCACACCGACCGGCAGCATGCCCATGGCCACGGAAACGGCCACCACCGTCAGGTTGTTGTTGCCCTTGAAGTCCACCTGGGTGAGCGTCCTGAGGCCGCTGGCGGCCACGGTCCCGAACATCACCAGACCCGCACCGCCCAGCACCGGAGCCGGTATCGCCGCCACCACCGCGCCCAGCTTGGGCAGCAGGCCGAGCAGCACGAGGATCCCGCCCGCGGTCGCGACCACCCAGCGGCTGCGTACGCGGGTCATGCCGACGAGGCCCACGTTCTGTGCGTACGCCGTGTACGGGAAGGTGTTGAAGACGCCGCCCAGCACGGTCGACAGGCCGTCGGCGCGCAGGCCGTCCGCAAGGGAGCGCGGCTCGACCTTGCGGTCCGTCATCTCGCCGACCGCGATCAGGTCACCGGTCGTCTCGGTCATCGTCACCAGCGCCACCACCAGCATCGACACGATGGCCGAGAACTCGAAGGTGGGCGCCCCGAAGTGGAACGGCGTGCTGACCCCCACCCAGTCGGCGTCCCCGACCCCGTCGAAGTCCGTGAACCCGAACGGCACCGCCACCGCGAGCCCGAACACGATGCCGATCAGCACCGCGATCCGGCTCAGGAACGCCGGCGTGAACCGCTGCACCCCGAGCACCACCACCAGGACGAACGCCGCGAGTGCGAGGTTCTCGGGCTCCCCGAAGTCCGCCGAACCGGCTCCGCCCGCCGCCCAGTTGCCGGCGACCGGCAGCAGCGACAGCCCGATGATCAGGATCACGGTGCCGGTGACGAGGGGAGGGAAGTACCGGAGCAGTCTTCCGAAGACCGGTGCCAGCAGCACGATCGCGAGGCCCGCGACGATCACCGAGCCGTAGATCGCGGGGAGTCCGCCGCCCGTGGTGCCGATGAGGACCATCGGCGACACGGCGGCGAAGGTGCAGCCCTGCATGATCGGCAGCCGTACGCCGAAGCGCCAGAAGCCGATGCACTGGATCAGCGTCGCGATGCCGCACACCAGCAGGTCGGCGGTGATCAGATACGCCAGGTCCGCGGGCGGGAGCTTCATCGCGCCGCCGACGATGAGGGGGACGGCGACGGCGCCGGCGTACATCGCGAGGACGTGTTGCAGGCCGAAGGCGGCCAACTGGCGTTTGGGCGGGATCTCGTCGACGGGGTGCACGGGCGCGGTTGCGGTCATGGGCGAGACCGTAGGCCCCTTGCACAGAGTGTTGATTACGGCGGTGTTGCTGCTTCGTTGCCGTGCGCGGCGTTCATCAGCGACTCCCAGTCGGGGAGCTTCACCACACCCCTGCCCAGCGACGCACCCAGCTCCACCTCCGCCCGCTCGATCGCGCACCAACCCTGCCACTCGACCGGGTCGATGCCCTCGGCGCGCAGTGCCGTGAGCGGATCCTCGGGCAGTTCCCTCCGTACGAGCACGGAGGCGTCCTCCAGCAGCGACATCACCGTCTCCTTCGCGCACGGACGGTTGCTGCCGATGACGCCCGTGGGCCCGCGCTTGATCCAGCCGGCCACGTACTCGCCCTGCGCGACGAGGCCCTCGCGCAGGACGCGGCCGGCGAGATGCGGGACCGTGCCGGTCGCGGGATCGAACGGGAGGCCCTCCAGGGGGATCCCGCGATAGCCGACGGAACGCAGCACCAACTGGGCCTCGATGTCCTCGTACCGGCCGGTGCCCGTCACCCCGCCCTGCCCGTCGGGTGCCGTCCGCTCGAAGCGGACCGCGCCCACGCGTCCGGCATCGGCGAGGAGTTCGACGGGGCGCAGGAAGAAGCGCAGCGCGATGCGGTGGCCGACGTCCCGTGCCGGGGCCTCGGCCCAGCCGCGCAGCGCCTCCACGTTGCGGCGCTGCGGGGCGGGCAGGGCGGAGGGGTCGGCGTAGGCCGGATCGATCGCCAGTTCCTGCGGATCCACCGTCACTTCGGTGTCCGGCAGGGTGCCCAGCTCGCGGAGCTCCTTGGTGGTGAAGCGAGCCTGCGAGGGGCCGCGCCGGCCCACCATGCTGATGTCGGTCACCCGGCTCGCGGCGAGGGCGGTGAGTGCCGCCTGCGGCATGTCGGTGGGGCTCAGCTCGGCCGTGCCCCGGGCGAGTATCCGCGTGACGTCGACCGCGACGTTCCCGACGCCGATGACCACCGCCGAGCGCGCGCCGAGGACGTAGCCGTCGTCGATGGCGTCCGGATGGGCGCTGTACCAGGACACGAACTCGGTCGCCGACCAGCTGCCCGGCAGGTCCTCGCCGGGAATCCCGAGATGCCGGTCGGTGGCGGCGCCCACGCAGTACACGACGGCGTGGTACAGCTCCCGCAACCGGGCCGTCGGCACGCCGTCCGGGCCGATCTGGACGCCGCCGAGGAACCGCACCCGCTCGTGCTCCAGGACGGTCCGCAGATTGTTCTGCAGGGACTTGATCTTCTCGTGGTCCGGCGCCACCCCGTAGCGCACCAGGCCGTACGGGCACGGCAACCGGTCCAGGACGTCGACGACCACGTCGGGGTCCTGCTGTACGAGGCTCTGGGCGGTGTAGCACCCGCTCGGCCCGGAGCCGACCACGGCGACATGCAGCACGGCGGAACTCCTTGTCCGAGGGACCTTCGAGGGTTTCAGGAGTCGCTCTCGAGTCCAGCATCGCACCGCTTCCGCTCCGCTGACAGGGTGCTGTGCGCCGGACGGGACGCGTGTTCGTTCGTATGGAATGTGATCATGCGGTTACGTTGCGTGTGTGCTGGAAGCATCCTTTCTTAATCTTTCCGATCGCCGTGCGACGGACGGTGCCGTGTCCGTGTGGCCCGCGTGGGCAGTGCGGGACGACGCCGGGGCCACCGCGTGGTTCGGGGTCCGGCTGGAGTTCGGCGACGGCGCCCGGGTCGACGCGCTCGCCGTGGTGTCCGAGGGGTGCGTCTCCATCGAGGACGTACGGGCCGAGCCGGCCCTGTCCCTCGACGACCTCACGGCGCTCGCCGACTGGATCGAGACTCCCCTCTCCGAGGCGTGCGGGGTCGGGGCCGGGTCCGGGGCGGACGGTGAGGAGGCCGGGTCCGGTCCGGTCGTGCCGGCCTGGCCCCGGGGCGTCGAGGGGCAGTGGCTGGTGGCACAGAAGTACCGTGCGGCCCAGGAGCAGGGCGTCGACCCCGTCCTCGCGGTGATGCGCGCGACGGGGCAGGACCGCCGGAAGTCGCTCAGGCTGATCGGGCAGGCGCGCGACGCGGGCTTCCTGACCCGGCGCCGGGCCCGCCGCTGAGCACGCCCCCGGCGGCAGCCGTTCCGGTGGACGTGGCGGCCGGGGCCGTCAGAGCATGTCCCGCATCCGAGTGACCTCGCTCGTCTGCTGAGCGACCACCTCGTCGGCCATCTCCTCGATCTGGATGTTGTTGCCCTGCCCCTTCACATCGGTGGCCATGGTGACCGCCCCGTCGTGATGGGTGATCATCAAGGTGAGGAACAGCTGGTCGAACGCCTTCCCCCGCGCGGCCCGCAGCTTCTCCAGCTGTGACTCGGTCGCCATGCCGGGCATCGATCCGTGCTCGTGGCCGTCGCTCTTCTCGGTCTTGCCGTGGTTCTTCAGCCAGCCCTTCATGGCGGTGATCTCCGGGCCCTGCGCGGCGCCGATGCGCTCGGCGAGTTTCCTTACCTGCGCCGATTCGGCCCGGTCCGGGGCGAGTTCGGTCATTTCCAGGG
This sequence comes from Streptomyces sp. NPDC012935, assembly GCF_042900345.1. Classification (NCBI taxonomy): domain Bacteria; kingdom Bacillati; phylum Actinomycetota; class Actinomycetes; order Kitasatosporales; family Streptomycetaceae; genus Streptomyces; species Streptomyces sp. NPDC012935. The sequence goes on along the minus strand of NZ_JBIBBC010000003.1, from coordinate 523,739 downwards.
CCTGGGAGTGGTGCTCGATCATCATCCGCGCGTAGGAGACGTCCGCCGAGTTGGGGGAGTCGTCCTCGGCGCGCTGCCGTGCCGCCTCCTCGGCGGACAGCACCTGGTTCGACTCCCCGGGCTTGCCCGGCACGATCACCGAGGGCCCGCTCTGGGAGGCCGACTCGGCGTCGGAATCGGAGTCGCAGCCGCCGAGCACGAGCACGGTCAGGGCGGCCAGGGAGGCCGTAGCGAAGCGCGCCCGGCGGCAAGGCGCTTTCGTTACATGTCTATTGCCCGCTCTTGAAATGTGCATGATGAAGACGATACTCGGGCGTGCGTGAACCGTTCCAGTGTGAACGGCACGAGGGAGGAAAAACAGTGATCCTGTTCAGCAATCCCCGAACGCGACGCAGACGCCTGGCAGTTGCTGCTGCCGCTGCCGGGCTCATGGCCGCGCTGCTCACCGCGCAGCCGGCTGTCGCGACCCCCGACCCGGGGGACGGCCCCGTCGCGGAGAAGGAGGTCTCCGAGAGGACCCGGGCCGAGGTCCGCGAGGCCCTCGCGGACGGCGAGATACCCGGTCAGGACGAGATCGTCCACTCCGACAACATCCAGCACCTGGCCCACGTCCCCAAGGACGCACTGCAGGGCACCAACTCGGACATCGCCTTCCAGGGCAGGTACGCCTTCGCCGGCAACTACGACGGCTTCAACGTCTTCGACATCAGCGACCCGAAGGCGCCCAGGACCATCGCCCAGGTCCTGTGCCCTGGCTCGCAGAACGACATCTCCGTCTCCGGTGACCTGCTGTTCCTGTCCACCGACTCCTCGCGCAGCGACAGCAGTTGCAACAGCACCACCCAGCCCGCGACCGAGAAGTCCTCATGGGAGGGCATGAAGGTCTTCGACATCAGCGACAAGACGAACCCCAGGTACGTCGCCGCCGTCGAGACCGCCTGCGGCTCCCACACCCACACACTGGTGCCCGAGCGCAGGAACGTCTACGTCTACGTCTCCTCGTACTCGCCGGACGCCGGCTACCCCGACTGCCAGCCGCCGCACGACGGCATCTCCATCATCAAGGTTCCGCGCCATTCACCCGAGAAGGCCCGGGTCGTCGACTTCCCGGTGCTCTTCCCCGGTGAGGGCCCGGACGGCGGCGGCAACCCGGGTCCGCCCGGCGGTGTCCGCAAGACCACCGGCTGCCACGACATCACGGTGCTGCCCTCGAAGGACCTGGCCGCGGGCGCCTGCATGGGTGACGGCATCCTGCTGTCCATCAAGGACCCGGAGCGCCCGAAGGTCATCGACCAGGTCCGGGACGACGTGAACTTCGCGTTCTGGCACTCGGCGACCTTCAACCAGAAGGCGAACAAGGTCGTCTTCACCGACGAGTTGGGCGGCGGCGGCGCGGCCACCTGCAACGCGGAGATCGGCCCGGACCGCGGTGCCGACGGCATCTACGACATCGTCGGCAAGGGCGACAAGCGCAAGCTCGTCTTCCGCAGCTACTTCAAGATCCCCCGTCACCAGGCGGACACCGAGAACTGCGTCGCCCACAACGGCTCGCTGATCCCGGTCAAGGGGCGCGACATCATGGTCCAGGCCTGGTACCAGGGCGGCGTCTCCGTCTGGGAGTTCACCGACTCGGACAACCCGAAGGAGATCGCCTACTTCGACCGCGGCCCGCTGACCACGGACACGATCAAGTCGGGCGGCTCGTGGTCGGCGTACTACTACAACGGCTACATCTACTCCAACGAGTACGCCCGGGGCTTCGACGTCCTGAAGATCGACGACCGGCGCACGGCCCCGGCCCGCTGGGTCCACATGCGCGAACTCAACGTCCAGACACAGCCGGACTACTTCGACTGACCCTCAGGGCAGCCGGGTGCTGACCCGGTCGCGAAGAACCGCGACAGATCCGTGTCGCACGTCCCGCCGGGCACGGCCTCCGGGCCCGGCGGGACTCCCAGTCCCCGGTCCAGCCCGTAGCGCTTGAACAACTCGGCCCGCAGCACCGGCACGGGCATCGGCACCCCGGGCACCAGTGCCGCATAGACCGCACCCATGAGCAGCGCGCGGAGCATCGGGTAGTCGGCATCCGCGTCCGGTGAGCCGTACCGTACGCAGGTGTCGCGCAGCAGTTCGGCCAGGCGCCGCTGCTCCGGGCACTGCACGAAGCCCTCGGCCTGCAGGATTCCCGCCATGTGCTGGCGCATCAGCACGGGCCGGTCCCGGGCCAGGCCGAGGATCGCGTCGATGGCCCTGGCCATCCGCTCCCGTCCGTCCTCGGTACGCGGCTCGCGCTCCAGCGCCTCCTCCAGGGTGCCGTGCATCAGCCGGTGCACGGCGGACTGCACGAGCTGGCGTTTGCCGGGGAAGTAGTACGACACCAGGCCCCGCGCCGAGCCCGCCCTGTCCGCGATGTCACCCAGCGTGGTGGCGTCGTAACCACGCTCGCTGACCAGCTCCACCGCCGCCTGCAGAAGCCGCTCCCGGGAACGCCGCCGCAACTCTTCATTGACCGACGCGCTGCGCGGGGACATGCTGGACTCCTGCGTTGACTGGCTGCCAGCCAACTATACTCAACGCGTCCGGTCCGGCCCGTAGTGGGCCTGGCCGGGGTTGCTGTCTGCCCTGGGCGACACGGGGGATCGTCCAGGGCGGACCCGACCCCTGTTTCCGGATGGTGGCCGGAGGCTACTTGTTCGCCCCAGGGCTGGAACCGTTCGCCCGCGGGACCACGAGATCCAGCACCGGCCGCAGTGCGTCCGGCCGTTGGTCGGCCGGCAGATGGTCGACGAAGTGCACCGCACAGCCCAGCGCGGCCGCGCCGCCGTCGGCCCGACGGTTGTCGCCGACCATGACGACATCGCGAGGACCGGCGTCCAGCGCCGCGCAGGCCGCCTCGAAGAGGCGGCGGTCGGGCTTCTGGATGCCGTGCTCGTACGACAGCACGTACGTGTCGACATACGGATCGAGACCGTGCTCCCGGAACACCGGTCGCAGATCCCAGCCGATGTTGCTCACCACCCCGACGTCGATGCCGCGCTCACACAGCTCCCGCAGCACGTCGGCGGCATCGGGGTACGGGCCCCACGCGGCCGGTGTCATGTGGCGGTCGTAGAGCAGGTCGTGCAACCGGTCGTCGGGTAGCGGCACATGCCGGGAGAGCCCGGTGTAGGCCGCCCGGTGCAGTTCCTCGCTCTTGTCCCGCACTCCCCAGACACTCGCGACGTCCTCGGGCAGCCAGGACGGATCAACCCCGCCCGGCAGGGCGCCCATGGCCTCCAGCGCCTGCGCGGCCTCGACCAACTCGGCCTCGGCAAGCTCGACCTGGGCCTCGGCGAGCGCTCCGCGCAGCCAGGACTCGGTGGACTCGACACGGAAGAGGGTTCCGGAGAAATCGAACAGAACTGCGGTCATGCAGCGGATCCTACGAGGCCGCGTGCCACGGCGCGGGAAGATCGCCGCTCGAGACAAGACGGGCCGTGCGGACGGTTCAGCTCAGCCACCGGGCGTAGGCCCGCACCGCCAGCACCACGACCAGCCCGCCCAGCAGCCAGCCGCCGACGACGTCCGTGGCCCAGTGGACGCCCAGCCACACCCGGGTCAGTCCGACGCCGGTTACGGAGACCACGGCCACCGCGACGGCCGTACGCCACAGGGCGCGGTCGGCGCCGTAGCGGTGCAGGAGCCACAGCAGGAGGCCGCAGACCACGGTGGCCGTCATGGCGTGACCGGAGGGATAGGCGGCGTAATGGGCGGAGTCGACGGGGTCGGGCCAGACGGGGCGCGGGCGGTCGACCAGGGCCTTCAGGGACTGCTGGACCAGTGTGGCGAGCGCACATGTTGCTACCAGCCATACGGCCGTCCAGCGCGCGGCTCTGCGCCACACCAGCCAGATCGCGGCCGCGAACGTCAGCAGCCGCATCGTCCACGGATCCCAGACCCAGTCCGTCAGGATACGGAACGCTTGCGTGACACCGCTCTCGTCGACCGCCCAGCGATGCGTGGTCCGGGCGACGTCGCTGTCGAGGGTCATCAGCGGGCCCCACCGCAGCGCGACCAGGGCGAGCAGCAGCGTGGAGCCCACGGCCAGGGCACCGGCCCAGCTGACGGTCCTGCGCTCGGCCGGCGGGCGGGGCGGGGATTCGACGGACTGGGTGTGCATAGTGCGATCCTCGCCGACGGATGGGGCAAGAGGCCAATGCAGGGGATGCATTTGCGACGCCCGCCACAGGAGTACCGGGCCGTCCTGCTCGTGCCGGGCGGCCCCCGGGGGCGCACCCCCGGACCGGACCGGGTACCCCTCGGCTGCCCCGGCTATCCCAGCGCCCGCAACCCCGGCACGAACGCCACCAGGACCGGTACCACCGGCACCAGCGCGGCAGCCGCCGTCAGCCGGAGCCGCCGGCCGGCCGTGAGCCGGTCCGGGGGAGCCAGCAGCCGGTCCACTCGCTGCGGCACCTGCGCCCGGTCGGTCGGGGAGGGGCCGAACACGCCCCGGTCCTCGTTGAGTTCGACAAGGGTGAGGGCGGTCGTCAGCCGGCCGAAGCGGCGGGACGCCGTGTCGTCGGCGGCGAGTTCGACCAGCCGGTGCATCTCGTCGCGGAACGCGGCGAACACCGGCACCTGCGGGAACCCGCCCGCCAGCGCACCCGAACAGTGCAGCAGCCAGTCGTGCCGGGCCTGTGCGTGCCCCTGCTCATGGGCGAGGACGGCGTCCAGTTGCCGCCCCTTGAGGCGGCGCAGCGCGGCGGTGGTGATGACGAGCCGGGGCGCCGCACCGGGCAGCCACCAGGCGTCCGAGCGCTCGCCCTCCAGGATCATCAGCCGGTCGATCCCGGTCGTCTCGCCGGGCAACAGCGGGGCACGCACGAGGAGTTCGCCCCGTCGCCGCCGACGCCGGACACGCGCGCGTGCGACCTCGCGCACCAGCATCGCCACGGTCCACAGCCCACCGCACGCGAGCGTCACCGCGGTGGTCGCCGCCCAGGGGCCGCCCACCCCGAGCGCGTACGCCTCCACCACGGCACTCGGCGCCGGGGCGAACACATGGCCGCGCACCGCCTGCCACGCGGCCGCCGCACTGAGCGTCATCGACAGGGCACAGCACAGGAGTACGGCCGCCACCACGCTCCCCCAGAGGGGGTACCCCCAGCTACGCCCACAGCGCGACCACCGGTTCACGGTCCGGCCAGTTGGCCCGGGCGAGCATCCGAGGGGCGACCACGGCGGTCAGGGCGCCGAGCAGCAGCAGTGCTGCGGGGTCCATCATGGGCAGCACCCTATGAGGGGCGCACCGCTCAAGGGTGCGGACCGCGGCGGCAAGTGACACAGACCACGGCCGCGCCCCTGCGGGGAGCCGACGGCCCTTCAGGGCATCAGCGGCACGTCAGAGGGTTAGCAGCATGGCCACCATGGCGATCCCCATCGACAGCCGGCAGGCCCGCGCCAGCTCGGGCCGGTCGCCCCATCCGACGGCTCCACCCCCGCCCCCGCTCCCGCCACCCGTGGCGACGCTCACGGGCAACAACCGGACGCCGGACAACAGCACGTAGCCCGTGAAGTACAGGAGCAGAGCGGCCGTCAGGAGCGGGATGCCGAAATCGCCGTGCCCGCCGTGACGGCCGGGTGAGGCGGCCATCGCGACCGCCATGTAGACCATGGCCGAGGCTCCCACCATGTGGTGCAGATGGTGTGCGCTCGCCCGTGCCGACCACAGGGCCTGCAGGGCCGCGGCGCCGAACACGGCCGCGTAGAGGGGCCAGGCCCACGTCGGCGGCGTGAACACCGCGGCAGGCACCGCCATCGCTGCCATGCCGAAGCCCATCAGCGCCTCGCCGCCCGCGGCCCGGCGCTGCTCCTCGACATGGCTGCGCATCCGCAGCAGACAGTAGGCCCCGGTCGCCGCACACAGCGCGACCAGCAGCCAGCCGTACGAAGCCGGTCCGTGCACGCGCACCTCCCGCTCGACGGTGTCGGACAGTCCGTCGATGCCCCGGTCGTCCGGCGCGCATGCGAGCGCAAGGGTGTACGCGGGGAGCATTCGGCGGAGCACGGCAGGTCCTACCGCATCGGATGCCCCGCATCCCAGCCTATGCTTTACGAGTAAAACACTTGCTAAGGTGACGGTCATGAAACTGGTGATGGGTACGAGCGGTCGCCATCCGCTCGTCGGGGTGCTGCGTCTCGGCCGGCCGTCGGACATCTGGTTCAAGCCCGCCCTGAGCGTGGTCGGCGCCGTCGCCCCGCCCAACCTCGCCCTGCTGCTCCTGGGCCGGCTGGACCTGGCGATGTACACGATGGCCGGATCCCTGTGCGCGCTCTACGCGCACAACCGCCCCTACGCCGCCCGGGCCCGCACCTTGGCATGGGTCGCGCTCGGCATGCTCGGCGGCCTGGCCACGGCGCTGGTCGCGGCCTCGCTCACCAGCAGTGCCGTCGTTCTGGTCACCGTGGGCGCGGTACTGGCCGCCGTGCAGAAGACGCTGTGCGACGCGACCCGTATCGGTCCGCCGGGCAACGTGGTGCTCACCTTCATCAGCTCCGCCGCCCTGTTCGCCCCGCAGTCCTTCGTCCAGATCCCCGGGCACGTCGGCCTCGCGGCCACGGCAGCGGCCTGGGCCTGGCTGGTCGGCATGGCACCGGGCCTGCTGCGACCGCACGGCCCGGAGCGCCGGGCCACTGCGGCCGCCCTGCACGCGGCTGCTGCGTACGTCGAGACGGGCGGCACCGGGGGTACAGACGCGACGAGCACCCCGACCACGGGCGACCAACGCGCCCGTGCCCACGCCACCGCTGCCCTGCACGCCGCCCGGCAGGCGCTGCAGTCCGCGGGCCGCTCCGGCCGTGCCTCCGAGACGCGCCGCGCCCTCGGACGCCTCGTCGTGCGCGCCGACGTCGCCCTCGCCGCCCCCGCCGACGCCGACCCCGAGCGCTTGCGCACCTGGGCCCGGCAGGTGCGGGGCACCCGGCCCGTGCCGGACCTCGACGACCTCGCGGACATCGGCACCGAACGCACCTCGCCCTCCGACCCGCTGTGGCGCCGCCTCGTCCCCCTGGCCCCCCTCGCCCTGCGCACCACCCTCGGCTGCGCCCTCGCCGGATACGCCTCGCTCGCCCTCGGGATCGGCCGCCCTTACTGGGCCATGGTCACCGCGGCGTGCCTCTACCAGGCCGATCTCACCCTCACCTGGGGCCGCGGCGTCCAACGCGTCATCGGCAACCTCTTGGGCGTCCTCCTCTTCGCCGCGCTTGTCCCACTTGCCCACACCGGCGAGATCGCCCTCGTCGTGTGCTGCCTCGCCCTCAACTTCGGTGCCGAAGCGCTGATCAGCCGCAACTATTGGCTCGGCAGCGTCTGCGTGACCCCGATGGCGCTGCTCATCACCGAGTTCGCCGGGTTCCAGGAGCCCGGGCGGCTGATCACCGAGCGGGTCATGGACACCCTGGTCGGCGCGCTGGTCGGCCTCGTCGCCGCGGTGGCCGTACCGGACCGGCGGTGGCAGCGGGTCGTGCGCGCCGAGCGGAGCGGACCCCGTACGCTCGCGGCCACGGGGCGTAGCCAGGGACCGCGCCCGGACCAGCGGACAGGCGACACGACGGAGGGCGTACGGCCATGACGGCGACGAACGGCGGGCCGACCGGGACGAGACGGGACACGGTGGCCGCCGTGGTCCGGCAGTGGCAGACCGTCCACCCCGACCTCGACACCGCCCCGATGGAGATCATCGGCCGCATCAACCGCTGTGCCGCCCTTCTCCAGCAGGCCGAGGACGCCCCCCTGCGCCGGGCGGGCCTCAGCCGCCCGGAGTTCGACCTGCTCGGTGCGCTGCGCCGCACCGGCCACGAGCTGACCCCCAGCGAACTCGCCCGGGAGACCTTCTCCTCGGGCGCCGCCGTCACCAAACGCCTCAAGCAGCTGACCGAGCGCGGCCTGGTGGAGCGCCGCGGCGACACCCGCGACCGCCGCGTCGCCCATGTCCGCCTCACCGACACGGGCCGCGACCTGGTCGACGGCATCCTGCCCGAACAGCTCGCCTACGAGACGGCCGTACTGTCCGGCGTCGACCCGCAGGGACAGGACGAACTGGCGTCCATGCTCAGCGAGTTGCTCGGCCGCCTGGAGGGCCAGTTGGGCGCGCTGCGCGGCTGACCCGGTCGTCGGCGGTCTCCACGCCCGCCGGCCGTACGGTCGGGCGGTGTCACTTCTCGTCGGCCGCGCGGTACACGCCGAACACCGCTCCCTGCGGGTCCCGCAGTACGGCGATCCGCGGTCCGTCGGGGAGGGAGGTGGGCTCCATGAGAACGGTGCCGCCCGCCTCGGTCGCGTCCGCCGCCATGCTGTCCACGTCCACCACGGCGAAGTACGGCAGCCAGTGCGCAGGCACCTCGTGCGGGAACTTGTCGTCCATCGTCAGCATGCCGCCGAAGTCGTCGCCGTCGATGCCCCACTGCGTGTAGTGCTCCGAGGCGTTGACGCTCCAGCCGAACACCGTCGTGTAGAACTCCACGGCCCGCTCGGGCGCCCGGGTCAGCAGTTCCACCCAGCCCAGTGCGCCGGGTGCGCTGAGCACTCCCGCTCCGGGGAACGACCGGGCCTGCCAGAGCTGGAAGACCGCACCCGTGGGGTCCACGGCCACCGCGAAGCGGCCCACGTCGAACACGTCCATCGGGCCGACCAGCACAGTGCCGCCGGCCTCCGCCACCCGCGCGGCGGCGGCGTCCGCGTCCAGCACCGCGAACGACACGTTCCACGCCACCGGCTGCCCCTCCTGGTACAGCGGCGTCAGCGCGGCCACCGCCGCTTCACCGAGGTGCGCGACCGTGTAGCCGCCCGCCTCCTGACGCGGATCGGTCTCGGCGCGCCAGCCGAACAACCCCTCGTAGAACTGCTGGGCCGCGGCCACGTCGCTGGTCCCGAGCTCGGTCCAGCAGGGTCCGCCGGTCACCGGCTTGTCGAGCTTCATGGCGCTCCTCCCGCAGGAAACCCCCTCCAGCACGCTAAGCCTCTGCCAGGGCCCCGGCCATCCGGCGGAATTCCACTGGAGCCCGGCGCCGCCACCGTCGTACCCTCGACCCCGTACCGCACCGCGTGGCGGCCTCCCGACACCGTTCTCCGACCGGAGGTCCCGCATGCCCGCGCTCGAGGTGCGCCCCTTTCGCCGTGTCGACCGCGACCAGCTCACCGAACTGATCAACACGCACGTCGCCGCGGTCGTCCCCGGCGTCTCCGTCTCCGTGAACACGGTGCTCGCTGCTCTGGAGCGACAGCCGTACGAGTTCGTCACCGACCCCTGGGTCGGCGAGCGCGTGACCCTGGTCGCCGAGCAGCGCCAGCACGTCGTGGCCGCCGCCCATCTGCTGCGCTACCGGGCGGACGACGAGGTGGGCCCGGCCTACCGCGACATCGGCGAGATCGACTGGTTCGTGTGCCGTCCGCCCGCCTCGTTCCGGCCGGACGCCGACGAGGCCGCCGACCTGCTGATGAACGCCTGCCTGGCCCAGCTGGCCCGCTGGAAGGTACGCGCCCGGTACGCGAGCGGCGAGCTCCCCGCCCCGGCCGTCTACGGCCTGCCCCGCACCTGGCCGCACGTCCGTGCCCGCTACGAGCGCGCGGGCTTCCGGCACACCGGCGACACCGAGGTGATCCTGATCGCGCGCGTGGCCGACCTGCCGACCCACGAACCGCGGCCGGGCGAGACCGTCGACCGCACGCTGGGGGAGTGCGGCACGCGCTTCACGGCGTACGCCGAGGGGCGCGCCCTCGGCTTCATCGAGGTCGACACGTCCCTGTCCCGGCCCGAACGCCACGCGCGCGGCACGGGCCTCGCCGACATCGGCAACCTGCACATCGACCCGACGGTGTACGGCGAGGGCGGCCTGGCGCACCGACTGCTCGGTCAGGCCGCCGACTGGCTGCGGCTGTGCGGAGTGGACCGGCTCCTCGCCTATGAACGGGCAACCGACGCCACGATGATCGACCGCCTGACCTCGGCAGGCTTCCGGGAACTGACCCGCACCGACCGAGGCTGGGAACACCGGCCCTAGATTCCGGGCCGGTAGCGCAGCGGGTGATCCGCGGGCACCTCCACCAGCACGATCTGTGTCCCGTCCGGATCGGCGATCCACATCTCGACGAGACCCCAAGGCTCCTTCACCGGCGGCCGGACGATCTCGACGCCCTTGCCCCGCAGCTCGTCGTGTGCCGCCGCCAGGTCCTCGACCTGCAGCCACAGCCGGACGGCCGGGGACGGCGGGGTTTCGGAACGGCCGGAGACCTCCAGGAAGCCACCGCCGAGGAAGTAGACGGTGCCGCGCTCCGGCCCCGTTCCGAACTCGCGGTGGACGGCCAGGCCCAGCTGCTCGCCGTAGAAGACACGGGAGCGCTCGGGGTCGGTGGGGTGAAGCAGGGTCCGTCCGCTCAGTACGTGCACCATGCAGCGGGATCCTAGCGGCGCGTTACGCTCAGCGGTGCCCGTGTCGTGCCCGAGAAGTGGAGACGCAACCCCATGGACACCACCGCGACCGCCGCCGACGGACTCACCTTCCGTGACGCCACCGACGCCGACGTGGACACGCTGGTCGCGTTGATCGAGTCCGCCTACCGCGGGGATTCCAGCCGGGCCGGGTGGACGACCGAGGCGGACATCCTCGAAGGGCAGCGGACCGACCCGGAGGGGGTGCTGGCGGTCATCAAGTCGCCCGACAGTCGGCTGCTCACCGTCGAGCAGAACGGGCGGCTGGTGGCCTGCTGCCAGCTCGAACACCGTGGCGCGCACGCCTACTTCGGGATGTTCGCGGTCAGCCCCGCACTCCAGGGCGCCGGACTCGGCAAGGTGATCATCGCGGAGGCGGAGCGGCAGGCTTGCGCGACCTGGGGCGCCACGGAGATGCACATGACCGTGATCTCCGTACGGAACGACCTGATCGCCTGGTACGAGCGGCGTGGCTACCGCCGTACGGGACGGATGACCCCGTTCCCGTACGGCGACGAGCGCTTCGGCATCCCGCAGCGTGCCGACCTGCAGTTCGAGCTGTTGGTCAAGGAGCTGGCGTGACGTTCATGCGGTGGCCGGTCAGGCTGTGAAACGGCCGGTGCGCTTGATCTCGGGGTAGTCGGTGGTCGCGCCGTCCAGTTCCAGGGCTCGTACCAGGCGCAGGTGGTCCTGGGTGTTGACCACCCAGCCGATGATCCTGAGGTCCGCCTTGCGGGCGTGCTCCACGACCTCCAGGGTCAGCCGGCGGATGTTGAGGCAGACCGTCGCCGCGCCGGCCTCGACGGCGCGGTCCACGATGTCGGTGCCGTAGCGGCTGGCGATCAGCGCGGTCCGTACGCCGGGTACCAGCCGGGCGATCTCGGCGACGGCGTCGTCGTGGAACGAGGACACCTCGACCCGGGAGACCAGGTCCCGCTTGGTCATCACCTCGGCGAGCGCCCGAGCCGCCGCCACGTCCTTGATCTCGGCCTGCAGCGGAGACCTCACGGCGTCGAGGACCTCTTCGAAAACCGGGACGCGCTCGCCGCGGCCCGCGTCCAGGGCACGCAGCTCGGCGAGGGTCTTGTCGGCGATCGCGCCGGTGCCGTCGGTCGTGCGGTCCACATCGGTGTCGTGCATGACGACGAGGGCGCCGTCCTTGCTCAGGTGGAGATCGAGTTCGATGACGTCGAGGCCGGCCTGCTGGGCGGCGACGAAGGAACGGAGGGTGTTCTCGGGTTCGACACCCATGACTCCGCGGTGACCGATGGTAAGGAAGTTCAAGGTTCAACTCGCTTCCGTCGACGGCGGCTCGGCGTGCGCGCAAACCGGAGGGGGCTGTTCGCGCGGCAGATCCGCAGCCTAGTGGCCCCGGCGCGTGATGAACCCCACGTGTACGCAGGGTTTGCGGCAGTGGTCATGCCGTGCCTGGATCGCACCCCTGCGGATGGTCACTCTGCCGTGGGCGAGTCCCGCAGGGATTGACCTGCCGCTGTGGGCCACCTGGCTTGTCCGGGCGCATGCCCACGCATGGACGGGGTATGCGCCATCAGAGTGACCGACAGCAAAAGTTACGGTGACCATGGGGGTGTGCAGGATAATTTCCGGGGCCTCCTCTTGCTGGGAGGAACCTCGTGTGTATACGGTCTCCATACGCGAGGTTCTCCCGTGGAGGATGGGACATGACGGAAATTCTTGTGCAGACGGCTACGGAGGAGCAGGTTCCTCCTGCGGCCAGGGTGGTGGAGCACCCGGCATGGCCGGTGCTCAAGGATGCCGTGGAGCAGATCCGGCCATGGCAGTCCAAGGACGGGTCTATCGACTTCGAGGTCGAGGGCGCGCCTGAGCGGGCGGACGCCGAGGCCGCCGTACGGCGTGTCGTGGACGCGGTCGTGGAGCTCTCCCCGCTGCTGCCGCACGACGCCGCCTACCACGAGGCTCTCGTGAAGGACCTGCGCCGCTGGGCCGAGGCAGGCTTCCAGGTGCCCGACTTCCTCGACTCGCTGCTGGCCTTCCAGCCCGCCGCGAACCGCGCGGACGGCCTCCAGCACCTCGTCGTCTTCGCGATGTACACGCAGAACGGCAACCCCGACCGCAACCTCGAAGCGGTCGTCCTGCGCATGGTCTGGCCGGACTGGCTGGCCGAGCTGGAGCGCACCCGTTACGACAACCCGCTGTTCTGCGGCATCAAGTTCGAGGACTTCACGGCCGGCTACGACACCAACTCCGCCGTCCTCTTCCCCGAGACGATCGCCGTGCGCGAGGCCCCGGAGCGCTTCACCTGGGGCGGCATCTTCTGCGACCGCGAGGCCGCCCGCTTCCGCCGCGTCACTGACGCGGCCGTCGACATCCTCGGCCTGGAGCTGCCCGAGGACATCGCCGCGATGGTCCACGACCAGAAGCGCTGCGAGGAGGCCTTCGTCCTGTGGGACATGGTTCACGACCGCACCCACAGCCACGGCGACCTGCCGTTCGACCCGTTCATGATCAAGCAGCGCCAGCCGTTCTGGATGTACGGCCTCGAAGAGCTGCGCTGCGACCTCACCGCCTTCAGGGAGGCCGTGAAGCTCCAGGCCGACGGCGTCCCGCAGGCCCGTGACGTGCAGTACGCGGTGCTCTTCGACCGCATGTTCCGCTTCCCGGTCACCGGCGAGCGCGTGCGCAACTACGACGGCCTCGGCGGCCAGCTCCTCTTCGCCTACCTGCACAAGCACGACGTCGTCCGCTGGACCGACAACAAGCTGTTCATCGACTGGCAGCGCGCCCCGCAGGTCACCAACCAGCTGTGCGCCGAGATCGAGACGCTGTACCGCGACGGCATCGACCGCCCGAAGCTCGTCCACTGGTTCGCGGGCTACGAGCTCGTCTCCGCCTACCTTTCCCCGCACCCGGGCTCCAAGTGGGCCAAGGGTCCCGACGCCCTCGACCTGAGCCTGCCGCCGCGCAAGCTCGTCGATGACGTGCTTCCGGACGAGTTTCCGCTGAGCATGTTCTATGAGGCCCTGTCCAAGAAACTCAAGAACGTGATCGCCTCCACCAAGGGCATCACGGCGGACGGCACCGAGCGGATCGCCGCGTGAGCGACCGCGGCACCGAGAACACAGCTCAGCAGGAGGCGAAGAAGATGGCGGGGAACGGAGCTCTCAGCGGTGCGGTGATCGCGGTGGCCGGCGCGGGCGGACCCGCCGGGCAGGCGGCGCTGCTGCGACTGGCCGAGGCGGGCGCGACCGTCATCGGCTCGGACAACGACCCGGAGCGGCTCGCCGAGGCCGTGGACGCGGCGAGCTACGCGCACGGCGGGGCCACCGTCGTCGGGGACACGGTCGACCTGCTCGACCGTGAGGCCACCCGCGAGTGGGCGGACCGTATCGAGAAGGACTTCGGCCGCGTCGACGGCCTGGTCCATCTCGTCGGCGGCTGGCGCGGCAGCGAGACCTTCATCAAGACGAGTCTCGACGACTGGGACTTCCTGGAACTGCTGCTGATCCGCACCGTGCAGCACACCTCGCTGGCCTTCTTCGAGGGCCTCCAGCGCAGCGCGATGGGACGGTATGTGCTGATCAGCGCCGCCGGCGCGTCGAAGCCGACCGCGGGCAACGCCTCGTACGCCGCCGCCAAGGCCGCCGCCGAGGCCTGGACGCTCGCGCTGGCCGACGCCTTCCGCAAGGCCGGGGGCCCCGAGGGGCCGACCTCCGCGGCTGCCATCCTGGTGGTCAAGGCGCTGGTGCACGACGCGATGCGCGCCGACCGCCCCAACGCGAAGTTCGCGGGCTTCACGGACGTCAAGGACCTGGCCGATGCCGTCGTCGGCGTCTGGGACAAGCCCGCCGCCGAAGTGAACGGAAACCGCCTGTGGCTGACCGAGAAGCCGTGAACCCTCCGAAGACCGACGCCCGCCGTCACCACGACCCGGACGTCCGCGGCTTCGCCAGTGACAACTACGCCGGTGCCCACCCCGAGGTGCTCGCCGCCCTCGCCCTGGCCAACGGCGGGCACCAGGTCGCGTACGGCGAGGACGACTACACCGAGAACCTCCAGCGGATCGTGCGCAGCCACTTCGGTGCCGGCGCCGAGGCGTTCCCCGTGTTCAACGGCACCGGTGCGAACGTCGTCGCACTCCAGGCGGTCACCGACCGCTGGGGCGCGGTGATCTGCGCCGAGAGCGCGCACATCCACGTCGACGAGGGTGGCGCACCGGAGCGGATGGGCGGCCTCAAGCTGCTCACCGTGCCCACGCCCGACGGCAAGCTCACCCCCGAGCTGATCGACAAGCAGGCGTACGGCTGGGAGGACGAGCACCGGGCGATGCCGCAGGTCGTGTCGATCACCCAGAGCACCGAACTCGGCACCCTCTACACGCCGGACGAGATCCGCGCGATCTGCGACCACGCCCACGCGCACGGCATGAAGGTGCACCTGGACGGCTCCCGGATAGCCAACGCGGCCGCTTCCCTGAACGTCCCCATGCGGACGTTCACCAACGCGGTCGGCGTCGACATCCTCTCCCTCGGCGGCACCAAGAACGGCGCCCTGTTCGGCGAGGCGGTCGTCGTCCTCAACCAGGACGCCGTCAGCCACATGAAGCACCTGCGCAAGCTGTCCATGCAGCTCGCCTCCAAGATGCGCTTCGTGTCGGTGCAGTTGGAGGCCCTGCTCGCCAAGGACCTGTGGCTGCGCAACGCCCGGCACGCCAACGAGATGGCCCAGCGCCTCGCCGAGGGCGTGCGCGCCGTGCACGGCGTCGAGATCCTCTACCCCGTGCAGGCCAACGGCGTGTTCGCCAAGCTCCCGCACGACGTGAGCGAGCGACTCCAGAAGAGGTTCCGCTTCTACTTCTGGGACGAGGCGGCGGGCGTCGTGCGCTGGATGTGCGCGTTCGACACGACCGAGGACGACGTGGACGCGTTCGTGGCGGCGCTGAAGGAGGAGATGGCCCGCTAGCCGACGGGCCGGGTGGTGCATAGCTATGCAGCACATGGAAAGTTGATTGACGGGCTCGAACGCCCCCGCCTACGCTCTGCGCTCATGCAGATGATGCAGCAAACCGCCGACCTCTCCGCCTACTTGGGTGCTGACGAGGTGATCGACCATCACCATCCAGTCGTTCGTGAGGTAGCCGCGAGGCTTGCTTGTGGCGTGGCGGACTCGTATGAGTATGCGCGGGTGGCGTTCGAGTACGTGCGTGACACCGTCCCGCACTCACAGGACTCGGGCGATCCCCGCGTCACCTGGCGCGCCTCCGACGTCCTGACGCTGGGCACCGGTATCTGCTACGCCAAGTCGCACGCGCTGGCCGCGTTGCTGCGGGCCGAGGACATTCCGGCGGCGCTGTGCTACCAGAAGTTCGACGTGGTGCACGGCTTGGTCGCCGTGCGGTTCAACGGTGCCTGGCATCGGCAGGATCCGCGGGGCAACAAGCCTGGCGTGGACGCCCAGTTCTCGCTCGACGGCGAGCGGTTGGCCTTCACGCCCGATCCGGCGTCCAATGAGATGGACTATCCAGTCCTGTATGCTGCACCGCACCCGGTCGTGCTCGATGCCCTCAAGGCCGCCCCCGACCGGCCGTATCTGTGGCAGACCCTGCCCGCCGCACTGTGAACCCCGAGACAAGGCGGACCATGACCCTCACCCTGACCGTCTCCGACGAGGTGCGCGCACTGGCGCCCGGCTTCACCCACGTGGCGGTCGAGGCGCACGGTCTGGTCAACGGGCCGAGCAGTGAGGCGAGTTCCGGGTTGCTCGACGACGCGGCCCGCCGGCTCGCCGTACGCCTCGACGGGGGTGCTCCGCAGGAGGACCCGCACATGGCGGCCTGGCGCGAGCTCTACACGGCGTTCGGGTCGAAGCCGTCCCGGACCCGCAACTCCGCGGAGGCGCTGGCCAAAAGGGCACTGTCGGAGGCGGGACTGCCCCGGATCAACCTGTTGGTGGACGTCTACAACGCCATCAGCGTCGCCCACCTCATCCCCGTCGGTGGCGAGGACATCGACCACATCGAGGGCGGCATGCGCCTGGTGCGCGCCACCGGCGACGAGGACTTCGTGACCGTCGCCGGCGGCGAGGAGGTCGTCGAACACCCGGACGCGGGCGAGGTCGTGTGGCGCGACGACGCGGGCGTGACCTGCCGCCGCTGGAACTGGCGCCAGGGGCCGCGCACCCGGCTCACCGAGGAGTCAGTCTCCGGGATCTTCCTCCTGGAGACCCTGCCACCCGTGCCGGTCTCCGCAGCCGAGCAGGCAGCGGCCGAACTCGCCCAACTCCTCGAGAAGTTCAGCCCGGGAGCGCGCATCACGGTGCGTCCCCCGACCTGCTGAACCGGTCGGGCCTCAGTGCGCGTCGGCCTCGCGCACCTGCTCCGGCGTGGGCGCCGTGCCGCCGAGGTGGGCCGGCATCCACCAGGTGTCGTCCGCGTCCTTCGGGCGCACGGGGTAGGCGCGCTGGGCGGCCTCCAGCAGCTCCTGGACTCGCCCGCGCAGCTGGCGGGTGATCGCGCCCGCGTACTTGTCCTTGGAGGCCTCGATCGCCTCGCCGACGCGGATGGTGATCGGGGTGTGGCTGCGCTTGAAGTTGCGCGGGTGGCCCTTGGTCCACAGGCGCTGCGTGCCCCACACGGCCATCGGGATCAGCGGCACGCCGGCCTCCTGGGCCATCCGGGCGGCACCCGACTTGAAGCTCTTCAGCGTGAACGACTGCGAGATGGTGGCCTCCGGGAACACCCCGATGATCTCACCGGACCGCAGCGAGTCCAGCGCGTGGGCGTACGCAGTCTCACCCTGCTTGCGGTCCACCGGGATGTGCTTCATCCCGCGCATCAGCGGACCGGAGATCTTGTGCCGGAACACCGATTCCTTCGCCATGAAGCGCACCAGGCGCTTCTGCGGGAGTGCCGCCAGGCCGTTGAAGACGAAGTCCAGATAGCTGATGTGGTTGCTCACCAGCACGGCGCCGCCCGAGCGTGGAATGTTCTCCGATCCCTGGCAGTCGATCTTGAGGTCCCACACCTTGAACAACGCCTGGGCGAAACCGACGACGGGACGGTAGACAAGCTCTGCCATGGACGGGGTGGACCCTTCCTTCTCTGCCTGGGAAGGACGCTCCCAGTGGAAAAGTTACGCAGCCGTAGGTTTACGGCTTGTCGCAGATCGTGCCCCAAGAACGGCCGAGGGCCAAGCCCAAGTGCCTGGGAACGGCGAGATCCTCGTCACGTCGACCCGTGATCCACCTCGGGCTTTTGTGCCGTCTTTACTCGGCGCGCACCGTCACTCGCCGCAGCAACAGGTACGCCTCACAGCCCAGGCAGTACCCGAAGACGGCGTTCAGGAAAGCGGCCGCGAGTGCGGCTCCGGTCGCGGCGAGTCCCAACCACTGCGGACCGAGCGTGTACCCGACCAGCCCGAGGCCCGCGAAGAGCAACCCGACCGCCTGGGCGAACCGCGGCGGCTCCGGCGCCTCGAACTCGGTCGGCGGGCCGATCCGGGGTCGTACAGCTGTCCGGAACAGCCGGCCGTACGGCGAGCGGCCCACCCCGCCCGCCGCGCCCAGCGCGAACGCCAGGGTCTGCCAGGCCAGCAGCCAGGCGCTTCCGGTGACCAGGACGACCGCCAGCACCACGGTCGTCACGGCCGCCCCGAAGCGCGGCCCCCTCACATCAATGTCCATGAATCAAGCATTCCGCAATGGAAAGGCTTCCGGGGAGTCGGGAATCTTTGCAGTCTCGTGAACGCTAGAGCAGGGTGATGACCGGACTGGTGGTGTGCGTGGCGGTGCTCGCGGCGGCGAGTGCCTACGGAGTGCTGCAGCGGCGGCGGAGCGGGAGAGTGCGGGTGCGCGGGCGCGATGACGGAAAGCGGCTCGAAGCCGCCGAGTTGGGCGCGGCGCTGGGCGAGCGCGCCACCCTCGTGCAGTTCTCCAGCGCGTTCTGCGCCCCCTGCCGGGCCACCCGGCGCGTCCTCGGCGAGGTCGCCGGCATGGTCCCGGGCGTGACCCACGTCGAGATCGACGCCGAGGACCACCTGGACCTCGTACGCCGCCTCGACATCCTCAAGACGCCGACCGTGCTGGTCCTCGACGCCACCGGAAACGTCGTGCGGCGGGCCACCGGTCAGCCCCGCAAGGCGGACGTGATCGCGGCACTGGGCGAAGCGGTCTGAGGGGCCGTGAGGCCGAGGGTGAGTCATCTCCCACATCCCGGAACCCACTTGACTGCGCGTACCACCTATCGTCAGCCTGACCTTATGCCTGAGGAACTCCTTCTCTTCGGACGGGCTCACGTCGATCTGGCCCGCACCGCGAGCGCGCGCTGTCCGGGCTGTTGAGTGCCCACGGATCGCCACGCCTCCCCTTGCAGAAGGACAACTCCATGACGGCCACGTCCGGCCTCGGTACCCCTCAGCTCGCCTCTCCCGACCTGCTCCGCTCCGTCTTCCGGCGGCATGCCGCGGGAGTGGCGGTGATCACCGCCCGCGGCGGGACGGGCCCGGTCGGCTTCACCGCCACCTCTGTCACGTCCGTCTCGGCGGATCCCCCGATGCTCTCGTTCGGCATCGGCACCGGTGCGTCCAGCTGGCCGGCGATAGCCGCGACGGAGTACGTCGGCGTCCACATACTCGGCGAGCACCAGCAGGAGCTCGCCGCCACCTTCGCCCGCAGCGGCGCGGACCGCTTCGGCCCGCCCACGGCCTGGGGTGAGGGGCCGGAAGGCGTCCCCGTCCTCGACGGCGTCCTTGCCTGGACGGTGTGCCGGGTCGTGGCGCGGGTGCCGGCCGGCGATCACCGCATCGTGCTGGCCGAGGTCGTACTGGGCGACTCCACCGGTCCTGGGCGTCCGCTTCTGTACCACCAGGGGCGGTTCAACGGCCTGCGTGACTGACCTCACCGCAGCGATGTGACGGAACCGGCTGCCCACGGTTCTGCGAAGCGGTCGGTTTCCGATTACGCTGCGTTGCAAAGGTCACAGTTCAAAGCGCTTGCTTAGCGGGAATGAACTGGGTGTACTGACGAGTAATATTTCGTTCGGAGCGCGGGTCGCCCCGAACGGGATCGGCCGCTTGGGGCGCCTATGCTGCCTGCAAGTAGGCAGCAGAGAAATGTCGACGCAGTAGGAGAGCCGGCGTGAGCTTGAGGATCGTTGTCACCGTGAAGTACGTGCCCGACGCCACTGGCGACCGGCACTTCGCCGATGACCTGACCGTCGACCGGGACGACGTGGACGGTCTGCTCTCCGAGCTCGACGAGTACGCGGTCGAGCAGGCGCTGCAGATCTCCGAGAACTCCGACGACGACGTGGAGATCACCGTTCTGACGGTGGGCCCGGAGGACGCCAAGGACGCGCTGCGCAAGGCGCTGTCCATGGGCGCCGACAAGGCGATCCACGTCGAGGACGACGACCTGCACGGCACCGACGCCCTGGGCACCTCGCTGGTGCTGGCCAAGGCGATCGAGAAGGCCGGCTACGACCTGGTGATCTCCGGCATGGCCTCCACCGACGGCACCATGGGTGTCGTACCGGCCCTGCTGGCCGAGCGCCTGGGCGTACCGCAGGTCACCCTGCTGTCCGAGGTCTCCGTCGAGGACGGCACGGTCAAGGGCCGCCGGGACGGCGACGCCGCCTCCGAGCAGCTCGAGGCCGCCCTGCCGGCCGTCGTGTCGGTCACCGACCAGTCGGGCGAGGCCCGCTACCCCTCCTTCAAGGGGATCATGGCGGCCAAGAAGAAGCCGGTGGAGTCCTGGGACCTGTCCGACCTCGACATCGAGGCCGAGGAGGTCGGCCTGGAGGGTGCGTACACCGTCGTGGACGGCGCGGCCGAGCGTCCGGCCCGCACCGCCGGCACGATCGTCAAGGACGAGGGCGAGGGCGGCAAGCAGCTCGCCGAGTTCCTCGCGAGCCAGAAGTTCATCTAAGGGTCCGTCGGCCCGCTGAGGCTCAACACCCCTTCCGCCCCTTAAGCCTTCGCAATCCGCAGGAGAGCAATCCCATGGCTGAAGTTCTCGTCTACGTCGACCACGTGGACGGTGCCGTCCGCAAGCCCACCCTGGAGCTGCTGACCCTGGCCCGCCGCGTCGGCGAGCCGGTCGCCGTCGCGCTGGGCAACGGCGCCGCCGACACCGCCGCCACGCTCGCCGAGCACGGCGCGGTCAAGGTCCTCACCCACGAGGCCGCCGAGTACGCCGACTACCTGGTCGTCCCGAAGGTCGACGCCCTCCAGGCCGCCGTCGAGGCCGTCTCCCCGGCCGCCGTCCTGGTGCCGTCCTCCGCGGAGGGCAAGGAGATCGCCGCCCGTCTGGCGCTGCGCATCGGGTCCGGCATCATCACCGACGCCGTCGACATCGAGGCCGGCGACGAGGGCCCGGTGGCCACCCAGTCGGTGTTCGCCGCGTCCTTCACCACCAAGTCCCGTGTCTCCAAGGGCACCCCGGTCATCACGGTCAAGCCGAACTCGGCCGCCGTGGAGGCCGCTCCGGCCGCCGGTGCGGTCGAGGCCCTGTCGGTGTCCTTCTCCGCCCAGGCGACCGGCACCAAGGTCACCGGCCGCACCCCGCGTGAGTCGACCGGCCGTCCGGAGCTGACCGAGGCCGCGATCGTGGTCTCCGGTGGCCGTGGCGTCAACGGCGCCGAGAACTTCGGGATCATCGAGGCCCTCGCCGACTCGCTCGGCGCTGCAGTCGGCGCCTCGCGTGCCGCCGTGGACGCCGGCTGGTACCCGCACACCAACCAGGTCGGCCAGACCGGCAAGTCGGTCTCGCCGCAGCTGTACATCGCCTCCGGCATCTCCGGTGCGATCCAGCACCGCGCCGGTATGCAGACCTCGAAGACGATCGTGGCGATCAACAAGGACGCCGAGGCCCCGATCTTCGACCTGGTCGACTACGGCGTCGTCGGCGACCTCTTCGACGTCGTCCCGACCCTGACCGAGGAGATCAAGACCCGCAAGGGCTGATCCCGCACGGGCACACCGAGGCCCCCGTGACCGTCCGGCGGTCACGGGGGCCTCGGCCCGTTTCAGCCCAGGCTCCCCGTTTCAGCCCAGGGTCAGGGACGCCTGCACGGGCAGATGGTCGCTAGGGAACTGGCCGTCGTCGGAGAAGGTGTTGATCGTCGCCCGGTGCGCGGTGACGCCGGGCGTGGTCAGGACCCAGTCGATGCGGTCGCCGTCCGGTGTCAGCGGCTTGTAGCCGTGGAAGGTCGCGTAGAGCGCGCTGCGTTCGCTCGCGGTGTCCCAGGTGTCGACGAGACCGGCGCCGAGCAGCGTGTCGTACACCGTGTTCTCGTGGGCGGCGACATTGAAGTCCCCCGTCACCACGACCGGCAGGGAGCGGTCGAGGCCGGCGATCCGCTCGGCGATGAGTGCCGCGCTGCGCTCGCGCGCGTACTGGCCCACATGGTCGAAGTGGGTGTTGAGGACGTAGAACTCCCGTCCGCCGTCGGCCAGATCGCGGAACCGGACCCAGGTGACCATGCGGGCGAAGGCCGCGCCCCAGGTGTTGGAGCCGATCACGTCGGGGGTGTCGGAAAGCCAGAAGTGGTCGTACTCGGTCGGGCGCAGGCGGTGGGAGTCGTAGAAGATCGCCATGGACTCGTCGCGGCTGCCGTGCAGCCGGCCGGTGCCGACCCAGTCGTAGCGGGGGCCGAGGTCGGAGTCGATGTCGAGCAGCTGGGAGAAGATGCCCTCCTGGGTGCCGAGGACGTGCGGGGCCTCGCGCCGCAGCAGCTCGCGCATCACCGGTCTGCGCACGGTCCAGCTGTTGGGCTCGGTGGTGCTCGCGAAGCGCAGGTTGAAGGACATGACCTGGAGGTGCCGGCGGGCGGCCGGGCGTTCGCCCGCCGAAGCGGACGTCGTGGGCAGTGCTGTACTGGAGAGGGGTGCGGTGACCGCCGCGGCCAATGCGGCCTTCAGGCCCAGACGGCGCGTGACTCGGCTGTGGTTCGGCACTGAGGCTCCTTCGATGGGAACTGCCGGACGAGTCGTGCGGGGCGTGCGTATGGAAGTGTGATACCGCGGTCTGAGATGGGCGTGAACATGGCGGGTTGGGTGGGTGACTCCCCGTGGACATGGTGTTGACCAGTCGGAAGGTCGCCGGATAACTTCATTCTACGGATTGTTGATTCCGTATCGCGGAAGTCAGGAGGATGTGGGATGGGTCAGGGCCAGCAGGAGAAGGTGGCGACCAGCCTCGCGGGTACCGTCAGCGAGGAGATCAGCGCCTCCCTCGCGCCGGTCGACGCCGAGCTGGAGCGCCACTACCCCGGAGACCCCGGCACCCGTCAGCCCGTCCACACCGTCTACGTCCCCGGTGACGTCTTCGCCGCCGACACCATCCGCTCCTGGGGCGACCAGGCCCTCGCGCTCCTCGACGAACACGCTCCAAACGCCGCGTCGTTCGCCGCCGTGCTCGGCCTGTCCGAGGAACTCGCCGAGCCGGTCCACGCGCGCGTGCGCGCCAAGCTGGAGCGCGAGCCCATCGAGGACCTGCGCGTCGACTTCGAGGACGGCTACCACGGCCGCGACGAGGACGAGGACGCCGCCCGCGCGGCGCGGCTGATCGCCGAGGCGTACGAGAACGGCACGGCGGCCCCGTACATGGGCATCCGCATGAAGTGCATGGAGGCGCCCGTACGCGACCGGGGCATCCGCACCCTCGACATCTTCCTCACCGGCCTGATGGAGGCCGGCGGTCTGCCCGACGGGCTGGTGCTCACCCTGCCCAAGGTCACGTACCCCGAGCAGGTCACCGCCATGGTGCGGCTCCTGGAGGAGTTCGAGAAGGCGCGCGGGCTCGAGCGGGGCCGGATCGGCTTCGAGATCCAGATCGAGACCAGCCAGTCCATCCTCGCCACCGACGGCACCGCCACCGTCGCCCGCATGATCCAGGCCGCCGAGGGCCGCGCCACGGGCCTGCACTACGGCACCTTCGACTACAGCGCCTGCCTGGGCGTCTCCGCCGCATACCAGGCCAGCGACCACCCGGCCGCCGACCATGCCAAGGCGATCATGCAGGTCGCGGCGGCGGGCACCGGCGTACGCGTCTCCGACGGCTCGACGAACGTGCTGCCCGTCGGCCCGACCGCGAAGGTCCACGACGCCTGGCGACTGCACTACGGCCTCACCCGCCGCGCCCTGGCCCGCGCCTACTACCAGGGCTGGGACATGCACCCGGGGCACATCCCGACCCGCTACGCGGCCGTCTTCGCCTTCTACCGCGAGGGCTTCGAGCAGGCGGCGGCCCGCCTCGCCCGGTACGCCAACCGGACCGGCGGCGACGTCATGGACGAGCCCGCCACCGCCAAGGCGCTCAGCGGCTATCTGCTGCGCGGCCTGGACTGCGGTGCCCTCGACATCGGCGAGGTCGCCCGGCTGACCGGTCTGACCCGTGCGGATCTGGAGGGATTCGCGTCGCCCCGGCGGGGCGACCTGACGGCCTCCGCGAAGTAGCGGCCCTGTCACATTCGCAACCACCGGCCGGCGTTGTCACTCCTGCCCCGTAGTCTGTACGCCACGCAAGGCATGTCAGTGGTGTCACAGGAACGGGGCAGCGGTGTCATCGGGGGAGAACGGACAGGCGGACGAGACCGGTCGGCTGCTGGCCGGGCGCTATCGCGTGCTGGCGCAACTCGGGCGCGGCGGCATGGGCGTGGTCTGGCGTGCCCTCGACGAGGTGCTGGGCCGTGAGGTCGCCGTCAAGGAACTGCGCACCTACTCGGACGCCGACGGTCCCGAACTGGCCGATTTGCGGCTGCGGATGCAGCGCGAGGCCCGCGCGGCGGCCCGGGTCAAGCACTCGGGCGTCGTGGCCGTGCACGACGTCGCCGAGGTCGACGGACGCCCGCTGATCGTCATGGAGCTGGTCGACGGCCCCTCCCTGGAGGCGGTGCTGCGCGAGCGCGGCACCCTCGACCCGCGTGAGGCGGCCGGGATCGGCGCCAAGGTCATGGACGCGCTGGCCGCCGCCCACCGCGCCGGCGTCCTGCACCGTGACGTCAAGCCCGGCAACATCCTGCTCGACCGCTCCGGCCGGGTCGTCCTGACCGACTTCGGCATCGCCGCCATGGACGACCCGGGCGACGGCGCGGCCACCCAGCTCACCCGCACCGGCCATCTCGTGGGCTCCCTGGACTACTTGGCTCCCGAGCGCGCCCAGGGCGCCGACCCGGGCCCGTCCTCGGACGTCTGGGCCCTGGGCGCCACGCTGTACGCCGCGGTGGAGGGCTCCGCGCCCTTCCGCCGTACGTCGACGTTCTCCACCCTCACCGCGATCGTCTCCGAACCCCTGCCGGAGCCCGTCAACGCCGGGCCACTCGGCCCCGTCCTGGCGCGGCTGATGGACAAGCGGTCCGAGTCCCGCCCGGAGGCCGACGAGGCACGCGAACTCCTCCTGGCGGTGGCCGGGTCGGGCGCCATGGACGCGCCGACAACGGCCCTGCGGGGCCCGGCGGACTCCGGGACCGCACGCGACGAGACGGAGCGCAACGTCCCCTCGGTGCCGCCAGGATTCGGGCCCACGGCCGCCGTCGCCCCTGACGGGCGAGGATCCGGGGCATCCGCGCCGAACGGGCCCGCCCAGCAGGCATACGGCGGCCAGGGCCAGAGTGCGCCAGCACCCCGGAGTGCCGACACGCCACAGCAGGGCGTGCCCGCGTCGGACTTGCCCGGGGCGCCACGCTTCGGGGCTGCAGGGCAGGGCGCGAGCGGCCCCGCGACTCCCGGCCGAGGCACGTCACCGGCACAGGGCTTCGGCGCCGCCGGCCATCCCGGCCCGCCCGCACCGGGACATGGACCGAATGCCCTGGGGCAGCCGGCCGCCTCGCCGTACGGCAGTGTGCCGGGGCACTCCGGCGGGCCCCCGCACGGCTTCGGCAGCCCCGGCCCCTCGTCGCACGACTCCGCCGCCACCGGCCCCATGGTCACGTCCTCCGGTAGCCCTTCCCGGCGCAAGAGCCGCGCCCTGCTCGCCGCCGTGGCTGTCACCGTCGTCCTCGCGGCCAGTGGGGTCACGGTCGCCCTGCTGAACAACTCGGGGAAGGCCGAGGCCAAGGAGCCGGGCACGTCGGCGGTCGCCGCCACGGACAAGTCCGCCGAGGCCGACGGCAGTCCGGACGCCGACCGCCCGGGCGACGGAGGCCTGACTGAGAAGGACGACGACAAGAAGTCCCCCGACGCGACCGAGTCCCCCAGCGGCACGGCGAAGAGCGAGCCCACGGATCGCCCCACCACCTCGTCCCCGACCAAGACCTCGGGGGCAGGCGGTACCGACGGCGGGACCACGGGCGGTGGTTCCGGCGACGGCGGCACCACGGGCGGTGGCGGAACCACAGGCGGTGGCGGGACCACAGGGGGCGGCGGTACCACGCCGGACCCGGCCTGCTTCGCCATCGGCGGCGGCAAGTACAACTGCCAGGTCTGGACGACCGCCAAGTCCTACACCGCCTCCGGCACCGAGGTCGGCGTCCTGAACGCGGGCACCAACTATTTCTACTGCCAGCAGAACCTGGGCCGCCGGGAGACGTCCGGCCAGTGGACCAACGTCTGGTGGGCCAAGACGGACGACGACCGCGGCAACACGAACGTCTTCGTCAGCGACGTCTACCTCGAGGGCGGCAACAACGACGAGCCGGTGCCGGGACTCCCGGTCTGCTGAGCTCAGTGCCGGTCGCCCCGGAGGTACTTCTCCAGCCCGGAGGTCGTCACCAGCCGCTCCTGAGCGAGCAGCCGCGTTCCCTGCTCGCACAACCCCGCGTCGGCTCGCGCCCGCTCGCAGAACTCCTCGGGAGTGACCCCGAACAGCTCCCGCAACCGGGCCGATCCCAGCAGGAGTTGCGCGATCAGCGCATGCTGGCCGGGGTGGGTGCGCGGCGCGCCGGAGCCGTCGTGCAGGACGCCATGGCGGTTGACGTACACGAAGGTGCCCGCAAGCGCGCTGCCGTCCGCCGTCTCGATCCGAACCTCGGGCGCCGGCAGCCATGCGCGGCCGAAGTTGCCGCCCGGCGCCGGTACGCCCTCGCTGGCGTCGATCACCGCGAGTTGCTCGGAGTCGAGCCAGGTGATGAACAACTCCCGTACGTGGCCCGGCGCTTCGAAGGGCGACGCGGACATGTACCCCATACGGCTCACGTGTGCGGAGACACCGACCTCGATGCCCGTCACCCGCACCTTCACCATCGGCAGGGGAGTGACGATGCCGAAGGCGGCCATCTTGCGCCGCAGTTGGCCGGGGCAGGCGTTGGAGCCGACCGCGAGGACGGGCACGCGGTCGTCGTACACCAGGCGGTCCAGGGGCAGCAGCCGGTCCCCGTCGAGGAGTCCGGAGTCCGACGGCCAGGCTCCCGGATAGCGCAACGGGTGGTCGCGCGGCGCCTCCGCCAGGCCGAGCGCCTCGAGGGTGCGGTCGTGCAAGGGCCGCGAACTGCTCATGCGGTGGTCCATGGGCCGCTCAGTCCGCCGGCGGCAGCTCGCCCGAGCCGCGGGTGATCAATCGCGTCGGCAGCTCGATGCGTTCCGGGGTGACCAGGGTGCCGTCCAGCTGGCGGAACAGCCGCTCGGCGGCAGTACGGCCGAGCGCCGCGGCGTCCTGGGCGACGACGGTGACGCCGGGTTGCAGCAGGTCGGCGAGTTCGATGTCGTCGAAGCCGACGAGGGCGACACGGCGGGTCTGCTCGGCGAGGACACGGATCACGGTGACCGTCACGCGGTTGTTGCCCGCGAAGATCGCGGTGACGGGGGAGGGCCCGGAGAGCATCTCCTCGGCCGCGCGGCGCACCCGCTCCGGGTCGGTGACGCCCAGGGACATCCAGGCGTCCTCCACCGGTATGCCCGCGTCCTCCATGGCGGCCCGGTAGCCGCGCAGCCGCTCGGCGGCCGTGTGGATGCGGGGCATGTCGCCGATGAAGCCGATCCTGCGGTGCCCGTGGGCGATGAGGTGCGCGACGCCGTCGCGGGCGCCGCCGCGGTTGTCGGACAGGACGCAGTCGACGTCGATCCGCCCGGCCGGGCGGTCGACGAACACGGTGGCGACGCCCGCCTTGAGCTCGGGCTCCATGTACCGGTGGTCGTCACCGGCCGGAATGATCACCAGCCCGTCCACCCGCCGCGCGCACAGCGCCAGCGCCAGCTCCTGCTCGCGGTCCGGGTCCTCGGCGCTGGAGCCGTTGATGAGCAGGGCGCCGTGCGCGCGGGCGACCTCCTCGACCGCCCGGCTGAGCGGGCCGTAGAAAGGGTCCGCGAGATCCTCGAGAACCAGGCCGATGCTGGCCGTACGGCCCTTGCGCAGCACCCGCGCGCTGTCGTTGCGGCGGAAGCCCAGGGCGTCGATGGCCTCCTGGACGCGACGCTCGGTCTCCGGGGTGACGCCGGGCTCTCCGTTGACCACGCGCGAGACGGTCTTCAGGCCCACTCCGGCACGCGCCGCGACGTCTTTCATGGTCGGACGGTTGCCGTAGCGGTTCTCCGGAAGGCGGTCGGAGCGGCGGATGGTCTCGGCCACGATGCGGTGTCCTGTCCTGTCGTCGTCCGCGGGAGGAGTCGATCCATGAGGCTGACTCGGTCCGCGCGGATGCGTCTGTCCATGGGGATGCGTCGGTCCATGGGTTTGTATGAGGATGTGGCGTCGAGCATAGAGCCTGGACAACGTTGTCAGATCCAGGGGACACTGTCCACCGCAATCTCCGGCCTGCGCCCCCACCGCGAGACCGGCTCGCCCAATTCCCGTGGTTGACGGGGAGATCCGAATGGTTGACGGGGAGAACTGACACTGATGCACACCGACCTCGTGGCTGCGCTCGACATCGGCGGCACCAAGATCGCCGGAGCGCTGGTGGACGGCCACGGCAAGATCGTGGTCCGGGCTCAGCGCGCGACGCCCGCCCGGGAGGACGGCGACACCGTGATGCGGGCCGTCGAGGAGGTCGTCGGCGAGCTCACCGCATCGCCCCTGTGGGGACGCGCCGCTGCCCTCGGCATCGGCAGCGCGGGACCGGTGGACGCCTCCGCGGGCACCGTGAGTCCGGTGAACGTGCCCGGCTGGCGCGACTACCCGCTGGTCCAGCGCGTCCGCGAGGCCGCCGGTGGCCTGCCCGTCGAGCTGATCGGCGACGGCGTGGCCATCACTGCGGCCGAACACTGGCAGGGCGCGGCCCGGGGGCATGACAACGCGCTCTGCATGGTCGTCTCGACGGGCGTCGGAGGCGGCCTCGTCCTGAACGGCCGACTGCACCCCGGCCCCACCGGCAACGCCGGCCACATCGGTCACATCAGCGTCGATCTGGACGGCGATCTGTGCCCGTGCGGTTCGCGCGGCTGCGTGGAGCGCATCGCGAGCGGTCCCAACATCGCCCGGCGCGCGATCGAGAACGGCTGGCAGCCGGGTCCGGACGGTGACACGTCCGCCGCCGCGGTGGCCGCCGCCGCGCGGGCCGGCGACCCGGTCGCCGTGGCCTCCTTCGAACGGGCCGCGCAGGCCCTCGCCGCCGGGATCGCGGCCACCGCGACCCTCGTCGAGATCGACATCGCGGTGATCGGCGGCGGAGTGGGCAAGGCGGGCGACGTCCTGTTCACCCCGCTCCGCAAGGCCCTGCGCGCCTACGCCACCCTGTCCTTCGTCCAGCGCCTGACGATCACACCGGCCCAGATGGGAACGGACGCCGGGCTGGTGGGGGCCGCGGCGGCCGCGCTCGCCGGGAAGGCGGGCGCGGCGGCTGGGGTCTGAGCCCGCCGGCGAGCAGGAACGTTCAGCCGCCGGGTGGGGCGGGCGGACCGCCCTCAGCAGGTCAGTCGCGCCTGCGCCCAGTCCCCGTGGTCCGAGGTGACGCCGTCGCCGCCGTCGGTGACGACGAGCCGGACCACCCGGGCGCCGGTCACATCGGCCGTGAGCGCCTGGGCCGGCATCGCGTTGGTGAGGACGCCGGTCGACGCGGCACGGGTGCCGTCCGCCCAGATCTCGAAGGCGACGGTGCCGTCGGCACCCTCCTCGTCGTCGACCCCGACCTGCGCGGTGACCGTCTCGCACGCGCCGCCGCCGTAGTACTCGACGGTGCTGTCGGCGTGGACGCCGAGCCCGCTGCCGAATGCCACGCCGCCGATGGTGATCGGGTGTCCGTCGCCCGCGTCGCTCTCACCGTTGCTGGTGTTGCGCTCGACGGGGCCCCACCCGTTGGTTGCCGAGAGCCACGGAAGGTCACCGAGCCCGGAGGTCCCCGACGGCGGTGCCACCACCACCGTCGCCGTCAGCGGCAGCGCGCTGTCGACGCGGACACCGGAGGGGGAGCGGTAACCCGCCCTGAGAGTGAGGCCGTACGACCCTGGCGGAGTCCCCTGCGGTGCGGTGACCGCCCAGTTGGTGCGCAGGGAGCGGCCCGTGGAGAGCGCGGGCGAGGTGGTGGGGGACGTCGCCTTGACGGACCACCCCTCGGGGCCGGTCAGCGTGACGGACACGCGCTTGGCCGTCGTACGCCCGAGGTCGGTGACCGTCGACGTAAGGCCTGCCTTCTTGCCCGCCTCGACCAGCGGGCTGCCGTCCAGGCCGAGTTCGACGGCGGGCGGGTGCTGGACCGACCTGGGATCGGCGGCGACGCGCAGCAGGACGGTGCCGTGCGCGGGGACGGTCGCGGAGATGGTGCCCGCGGTGTTGTGGCTGCGGTGCTGCCACAGGTCGCGCAGCGCGTAGGCGTCGGCGGCGGGCAGGCCGATCGCGTCGGCGCTCGTGGTGATGCGCTGGGCGGTGCCGGACTCGTTGAAGAGGGCCACCGCGCGGCTGCCGTCCCGCATCTCCTTGGCGACGACCCAGCGTCCACCCTGCGAGGAGACCACTGTGCCCTGCTTGCCCAGCGGGTCCTGGTCGACCGCGATGACCTCGCGGTTGCCGAGGATCTCGAAGGTCTCCTCGCCGGCCGAGCGCAGGTCGGAGCCGATGAGGAGCGGCGCGGCCATGATCGCCCACATCGAGAAGTGCGAGCGGTACTCGGTGTCCGTCATGCCGCCGTTGCCGACCTCCAGCATGTCGGGGTCGTTCCAGCGACCGGGCCCGGCGTGCGGCGCGAGCGGCAGGTTCTGTTTGAGGATCGACAGCATCGAGCCCCAGTTGTCGCTGATGTCGCCGGTCGTGCGCCACAGCTGGCCGACGTCGGCCGCCCACTCCCAGGGCTTGTTCTCGCCCCACTCACAGATGCTGTAGACGATGGGGCGGCCCGTGGCCCGGAGCGCGTCGCGCATGGTCGTGTAGCGCAGCTTGGCGTCCACGCCCTGGTTGTTGCAGTTGTCGTACTTGAGGTAGTCCACGCCCCAGTCCGCGAACTGCTGGGCGTCGCTGTACTCATGGCCGAGGGAGCCCGGGAAGCCGGCGGTGTTGCAGGTCTTCGTGCCCGCGCTGGTGTAGATGCCCATTTTCAGGCCCTTGGAGTGGACATAGTCCGCGACCGCCTTGATCCCGTTCGGGAAGCGGACGGGGTCGGGTACGAGCTTTCCGTTCGCGTCCCTGGACGGCAGGGCCCAGCAGTCGTCGAGGTTGACGTACTCGTATCCGGCGTCCTTGAGGCCCTTCTCGACGAAGATGTCCGCGATCCCCTTGACCATGGACTCGTTGAACTCGGCACGACAGTGCGTGGAGTTCCAGTTGTTGAAGCCCATGGGCGGCGTGAGGGCGAGGCTCTCCGCCCGGGCGGGAGCTGGGGGAGCCGCGGCGGCGGGCGCGGCGAGTCCCGCCGCGCAGAGCAGGCCTGCGGCGAGTGCTCCGACCACTCCAGTGCGGGTTGTGCGGGTGTGAAGGTTACGCACCGTTACGTTCCTCCGTACCTGCGAAGACGGATGACGGCATGTACGCGTCATAGTGCGTTCACGGTAGAACCTGTCGGAGTGTGTTGGAAGTCGTCGGAGGGTGGAACGGCGATCCGGACAGAGTTTTTGAACATGTTCAACACCCTGGGGTAAGGTCGTCCCCACACGAGAGGGGGAGCCCATGAAGATAGTGATTCCCGGGGGAACCGGGCAGGTGGGCGCGGTCCTGAAGCGTGCGCTGAGCAGCGCGGGACACGAGGTCGTCGTCCTGACCAGGCGGCCCACGCGCGACGGCGAGGTCCACTGGGACGGCGAGACCCTGGGACCGTGGGCCACGGCGATCGACGGCAGCGACGTCGTGATCAACCTGGCGGGGCGCAGTGTCAGCTGCCGCTACACCGCGCCCAATCTGCAGGCCATGATGGATTCGCGGGTGCACTCCACCCAGGTCGTCGGCGAGGCGATCGCGAGCGCAGCGCGCCCGCCGCGGGTCTGGTTGCAGATGAGCACGGCCACCATCTACGCCCACCGCTTCGACGCGCCCAACGACGAGGCGACGGGTGTCATCGGCGGCAGTGAGCCCGATGTGCCGGACTACTGGTCCTACAGCGTCGACATCGCCAGGTCCTGGGAGCGGGCGCAGGAGGAGGCCGACACGCCGCACACCCGGAAGGTCGCCCTGCGCTCCGCCATGGTGATGAGCCCGGATCGCGGCGGCGTCCTCGACATCCTGCTGCGGCTCGCGCGACTGGGCCTCGGCGGCCCCGTCGCGGGCGGCGGCCAGTACATCTCCTGGGTCCACGACCGCGACTTCGTCCGCGCGGTCGAGTTCCTGATCGAGCGGGAGGACCTCGTCGGGCCGGTGAACATCGCCGCCCCGGAACCCCTCCCGCAACGCGCGTTCATGCGGGACCTCCGCTCCGCGTCGCACGTCCCCGTGGGCCTGCCCGCGACGAGGTGGATGGCGGAGATCGGCGCGTTCGCCCTGCGCTCGGACACCGAGCTGCTGCTCAAGAGCCGCCGAGTCGTGCCCGGCCGGCTGCTCGACGAGGGGTTCGCCTTCGAGTACGCCCGCTGGCCGGAAGCGGCCGACGACCTCGTACGGCGCGTACGGCAGCGCGGGCTCCGCCGGGGCCGGACCGGGGCCGGAGTCCCGTCACTGACCTGATCGCCCGAAGAGGGGCGTGACCCGCGCGCCGTTCCACAGTTGAACCGACCATGAAGAAGCGCAGCATGCTCGCCATCGCCTCCCTGGCCACCGGATTCGTCGTCGCGGCGGTCACTCCGTCCCACGCCGCCGAAACCCCCGCCACCGGTGGTTCCCCCGCCACCGGCTTGCCTGCCGCCGGGATCCCTGTCAGCGGCGCTCAGACGAAGGTCGCCGGTGTGAACGTGAACGACGCCCTGGACACCGTCGGCCGGGCCATCAACCGGGAGACGGACCGGGCCGTGAACGACGCCCCGCACGGAAAGACCAAGAACGGCAAGAAGGGCTGACGAGCCCAGGCACGACCGCACGGCGCCGCAGCCCCCGCATCCGAGGGGCTCCGGCGCCGTTGTCATGCGCTCTCTACGGGAGCTGGTTTCCGTGGCAGGGTGGAGCGGGCAAGCCACAGGGGGCCAACAGAAGAGGGGGAAACGTGATCGTTTGGATCAACGGTGCGTTCGGTGCGGGGAAGACCACCACCGCACGGGAACTGATCGAGCTGATCCCGAACAGCACGCTCTTCGACCCCGAGGTCATCGGCGGAGCACTCACTCACCTGCTTCCGCCCAAACACCTCACCGAGGTCGGTGACTTCCAGGACCTGCCGATCTGGCGACGTCTCGTGATCGACACGGCGGCCGCGCTGCTCGCCGAGCTGGGCGGGACCCTCGTGGTTCCGATGACGCTGCTGCGCCAGGAGTACCGCGACGAGATCTTCGGTGGCCTCGCCGCCCGCCGCATCACCGTCCAGCATGTGCTCCTCGCCCCGGCGGAAACGATCCTGCGGGAGCGAATAGCCGGGCGGGAGGTTCCGTCCGACCTGCCCGACGGCGAGATACGGGTCAGACAGTGGTCGTACGACCGCATAGAGCCGTATCGCGCCGCGCTGGCTTCCTGGCTCACCGCCGACGCCCATCCCGTCGACAACGGTGGCCTGACACCGTACGAGACCGCCGTCCGTATCGCGGAGGCCGTCGGCAGCGGTTCGGTCCCCGCCTGCGACATCGTGCAGACGCCCGAGCCCACCGCCGAGACCCTCGCCTCGGGTGTCCTGCTCTTCGACGAGGAGGACCGCGTGCTGCTCGTCGACCCCACCTACAAGGCAGGCTGGGAGTTCCCCGGTGGCGTCGTCGAACCGGGCGAGGCGCCCGCGCGCGCGGGCATACGCGAGGTCGCCGAGGAGACGGGGATACGGCTGGACGACGTACCGCGCCTCCTCGTCGTCGACTGGGAGCGGCCCTCGCCCCCCGGCTACGGAGGTCTGCGCCTCCTCTTCGACGGCGGGCGGCTCGACTCGGCGGAGGCCGAACAGCTCCTGCTGCCCGGGCCCGAACTGCGCGACTGGCGTTTCGTCACCGAGGCGGAGGCGGCCGAGCTGCTGCCGCCGGTGCGGTACGAGCGGCTGCGCTGGGCACTGCGGGCGCGGGAACGCGGTGCGGCGCTCTATCTGGAGGCGGGCGTGCCGGCGCCTTCCTGAGCGAGCCGCAGCTCGTCGTACGGGTACGGGGTCAGCCGGCTCTCCTGCTGCAGCCGCTTGGCGAAGTCACCCATCACGACGGCCAGCGGCGCATGGCGCTCGATGATGCCGGCGGCGGTGCGCGGGATGTCCCGCGGCGTCGCTCCGTCGGCGCAGTCCCGCACAAAGGCCTCGCGATCGTCCGTGCCGAAGCCGTACAGGGCGGTCGCGAGCCAGTTCACGAAGTGGAAGGCGGTGTAGTCGCGGTCGTAGTGCCGATGCCGCTCGAAGAAGTCGCGCTCCGGCGGCGTGAGAGGGAAGCGAGCGCAGAGGGCGAGGCCGTAGTCGGCGAGGTAGAGCCGGTGGCCATCCGTGAGGAAGTTCAGGAAGTGGGCGTCGAAGTGCACCAGCCCGGCCTCGCGGAGGAAGCCGGCGGTGGCCGCGAGCTCTCTTTCCACAAAAGCGCACGCGGCGTCGGCTTCCTCCGTGCGCAGCCGGGCGTCCAGCCATTCGTTGAGCGTGAACGGCACGTACTCCAGGAACAGCGTCAGGCTCGCGGACGCAGTCCGCAGTCCCTCGATGCGCTCGCGTACCGCCGGGGCGCCGCCCCAGTAGTCGACGGCCCGCTCCACGTCGGACAGCAACTCGTGCAACGGCTGCGGTACGTCGGGCAGGACCCGCCAGTGGTGCGTCAGCGGGAACCCCGCGAACCGGTCGGCCAGGACCCAGTTCGTGGTCATCGTGTGCACGGCGAGTTCCCGCCAGGCACCGAACCCCGGACTGCCGATGCCGTAGTGGAAGAACGTCGGCAGCCCGAGGAGGTTCGCGGTGGAGCGGACGTTCTCCGGCCGCAACTCGGCGTCGGTGAGCGGCACCCGCTTCACGAAGACCCGTCGGCCGTCCACCTCGATCAGCGTCGAGCGGCCGCCGATCCCGGTGCCGAGCGGTTCGCCCGACTCCACGAGGGCCGCGAGTTCGTGGTCGCTGAGAAGCGCCAGGGACGTGGCGATGTCGGTGTGGGCGGCGAGGCGTTCGGTGCGGATCATCGCCCCATCATCAGCTGGGGTCCCTCAACTCGCCGCGTAATTACGGAGGAACAGCGCCTCCGCGACCGACAGCCGCTCCAGCTCCTGCGGCGACACGCTCTCGTTCACGGCGTGGATCTGCGCCTCCGGCTCGCTCAGGCCGATGAGGAGGATCTCCGCGTGCGGGTAGAGGGAGGCGAGGGTGTTGCACAGCGGGATCGAGCCGCCCTGGCCGGCGTACTGCATCTCCTGGCCCGGGTACGCGACCGCCATCGCGTCCGCCATGGCCTGGTACGCCGGGCTGCTCGTGTCGGCGCGGAACGCCTGGCCCTGGCCTATCTGCTCGGTGTGCACCCGGGCTCCCCACGGCGTGTGCGTCTCCAGGTGGGCCTGGAGCAGCTTGGTCGCCTCGACGGTGTCGACGCCCGGCGGCACCCGCAGGCTGATCAGCGCCCGGGCGCTCGCCTGCACGGACGGGGTGGCGCCGACGACGGGCGGGCAGTCGATGCCGAGGACGGTGACGGCGGGGCGTGACCAGATACGGTCGGCGACCGTGCCCGAGCCGATCAGCTCGACGCCGTCGAGGACCTTGGCGTCCTTGCGGAACTGCGCCTCGTCGTACTGCAGCCCCTGCCACGCCGACTCGTCGGTCAGCCCGTCCACCGTCGTGGAACCGTCCTCGGCGCGCAGCGAGTCCAGGACGCGGATCAGCGCGCCGAGGGCGTCCGGAGCCGCCCCGCCGAACTGGCCCGAGTGCAGGTTGCCTTCGAGTGTGTCGATCTGCACGCGCATGAGGGTCATGCCGCGCAGCGTCGAGGTGACCGTCGGCAGGCCGACGCGGAAGTTGCCCGCGTCGCCGATCACGATGGTGTCGGCCGCCAGCAGGTCGGGGTGCGCCTCGGCGTACCGCTCCAGACCGCCCGTGCCCATCTCCTCCGAGCCCTCGGCGATCACCTTCACGTGCACCGGCACCCCGCCGTCGGCCTTGAGTGCGCGCAGCGCCAGCAGGTGCATGATCAGGCCGCCCTTGCAGTCGGCGGCGCCGCGCCCGTACCAGCGGCCGTCGCGCTCGGTCAGCTCGAAGGGCGGGGTGTGCCAGGCGGCCTCGTCCAGCGGGGGCTGCACGTCGTAGTGGGCGTACAGCAGGACCGTCTTCGCGCCCGCGGGGCCGGGCAGGTAGCCGTACACCGACTGAGTGCCGTCGGGGGTGTCCAGCAGGGCCACGTCCTCGAAGCCCTCCGCGCGCAGGGCGTCGGCGACCCAGCGGGCGGCGCCCTCGCTCTCGCTCCTCGGGAACTGGTCGAAGTCCGCCACCGACTTGAAGGCCACCAGTTCGGTGAGCTCCGCCTTCGCCCTCGGCATCAGCGAGGCGACGGTCTCGGCGACCGGATTCGACGACATGGGCACGCTCCTTGTGGGTGCGACGTTGTACCAGTGAGTGCTGTGATCCTCCCACAGCGGCCTGCGACGATGCCCGCCGTAGGATGCGGGGGACAGCAGGCGTAGGCGGCTTGATCGGGAGCAGTAGACCATCGTGAGCAGCGAGAACTCTTCGGCGGACGACGTGCAGCAGGTGTGGGACGTCGTCGTGGTGGGCGCGGGACCCGCGGGGGCCTCGGCCGCGTATGCGGCGGCCGTCGCCGGGCGGAGCGTGCTGGTGCTGGAGAAAGCGGAGCTGCCGCGCTACAAGACATGCGGCGGCGGCATCATCGGCCCCTCGCGCGACTCGCTCCCACCGGGCTTCGAGCTGCCTTTCCGGGACCGGGTGCACGCGGTCACGTTCTCCAACAACGGCCGCTTCACCCGCACCCGCCGCTCCAAGCACATGCTGTTCGGGCTGATCAACCGGCCCGAGTTCGACCAGCAACTGGTCGAGCACGCCCAGAAGGCGGGCGCCGAGCTGCGTACGGGCGTGACCGTGCAGCGCGTGGAGCAGCACGGTTCGGCGGTGCCGGACCGGCGCAGCGTCGCCGTGGTCCTGCAGGGCGGCGAGACCCTGCTCGCGCGGGCAGTCGTGGGCGCGGACGGCAGCGCCAGCCGGATAGGAGCCCACGTCGGGGTGAAGCTCGACCAGGTGGACCTCGGCCTGGAGGCGGAGATCCCGGTGCCGGAGACGGTCGCCGAGGACTGGCAGGGGCGGGTGCTCATCGACTGGGGGCCGATTCCCGGCAGTTACGGCTGGGTCTTCCCCAAGGGCGACACGCTCACGGTCGGGGTGATCTCGGCGCGCGGTGAAGGCGCCGCGACCAAGCGGTATCTGGAGGAGTTCATCGGGCGGCTCGGGCTCGCCGGCTTCGAACCGAGCATCTCCTCCGGCCACTTGACGCGCTGTCGCGCCGACGACTCGCCGCTGTCGCGCGGGCGTGTGCTGGTGTGCGGTGACGCGGCGGGTCTGCTGGAGCCGTGGACGCGCGAGGGAATCTCCTTCGCCCTGCGGTCGGGGCGGCTCGCGGGGGAGTGGGCGGTCCGGATCGCCGAGGCGAACGACGCGGTGGACACCCGGCGGCAGGCGCTGAACTACGCCTTCGCGATCAAGGCGGGCCTCGGCGTCGAGATGAGTGTCGGCAAGCGGCTGCTGACGGTGTTCGAGCGTCGTCCCGGGCTCTTCCACATGGCCCTGACCGGTTTCCGGCCGGCCTGGAAGGCGTTCATGGACATCACCCGCGGCGCCACGTCGCTGGGTGAGATGGTCCGTACTCACCCCATGGCACAGCGGGCCCTGACCGCGCTGGACAACCGTCAGTCGGCGAACCCGACTCCGGCGCCGGCGGCCGACGAGGCCACTTCCTGACGATGATCCCGGTCGCTGCGTGACGACAGACCGGGGCGCTTGCGTACGAGGCCCCGGTCACTTGCCGATGGAGATCCGGAAAACGGGGTGGTCCGGGGCGGCCGCGATGATCTCCTCGTCGGAGGACTTCGCGGTGACGCCGTCGAAGTACTGGTTGACCTCCCAGCCCCACTTCTCCAGGTAGGTCCGCAGGATCGGGAGCTTCTCCTCGTCGGGGATCTCCACCGCGGAGAACTGGCGCACCTTGCGCCCGACGCGCAGTTCCCCGCCGCCGGCGGCACGCATGTTGCGCACCCACTGGGAGTGACCGCGGGCCGAGACGAGGTACTGCGTGCCGTCGTACGTGTGCGGGTTGACCGGGATGCGCTGCATGGTGCCGCTCTTGCGCCCGCGCACGGACATCTCCGCCGTGCCCGCGATGCTGAATCCGTGCCGCGCCAGCCAGCCGACGACGCTGTTGAAGCGGACGGTCAGCGGGCTGCCCTTGAGGTAGTACGGCGACGACATGGTGACTCCCGGAGTTCGATCTCGATTTGAGAGAGCGGTGCTCTCGCTTGAGAGCAGTGTGCACGAGACTGCCGATCCAGAGCAAGAGCAGTGCTCTCGAATATGTGCAGTGCTCCGTTATTCGTGGGAGAGTGGCTCACATGAGCAGCACCACACAGGGCGCACGTGCCCGGGCAAGGATGGAAGTCACCGCGGCCATCAAGGACGAGGCGCGCAGACAGCTCGCGGCCGAGGGCGCCGCGAAGCTCTCGCTGCGCGCCGTGGCCCGCGAACTCGGCATGGTCTCCTCCGCCCTCTACCGGTACTTCCCCAGCCGGGACGACCTGCTGACCGCTCTCATCATCGACGCCTACGACTCCCTCGGCGAGAGCGCGGAGGCCGCGCACGGCAAGGCCGCTGACGCCGGGCCCGTGGGGCGCTGGACGGCGGTCGCGGAGGCGGTGCGCGACTGGGCGCTGCGGCATCCGCACGAGTACGCGCTGATCTACGGCTCACCGGTGCCCGGCTACACCGCGCCCGACACCACGGTCCCGCCCGCCTCCCGCGTCGGCCTTCTGTTCATCGGCATCCTCCGCGACGCCCACCAGCACTCCGGCCTTACCGAACCGCCCCTGTCCGCCGAACTGCGCCCCGAGGCCGAGCGCATGGCCGCCGACCTGGCCCCCGACCTCCCACCGGCGACGGTCGCGGCCCTGATCGCCGCCTGGGCCCAGCTCTTCGGGCTCGTCGGGTTCGAGCTGTTCGGGCAGTTCCACCGGGTCGTGGAGGACCGGGAGACGTTCTTCCGGGATGCCGTGGGACGGCTCGCCCGGGGCGTGGGCCTGGAGTGAGCCGCCGCCGGGGGGGGAGGGGAGGGCGTACTTCGCAGGGAGTATGCGTGATCACCACGCCCGGGTGACGCCGCCCGGCGACCATCGCGTCTAGCGTGGCGGACATGGATGAGCAGCAGGTACGCCGGGGCGGCGGTCCGCCGATGTGGTGGCGGCAGGGGCCGCCGTGGTGGAACCGCTGGGAGGACGAGGAGCACGCCTCTCGCTGGCCCTGGCGATCCACGCTGCTGATCACGGTCTTCGTGATGGCAGGCTCGAACTTCGCGGCCGAGGGGCAGCTGGACGACCGGGCCGCGCTCGACCCCTTCGCACGCGTCCTGCTGTTCGTGGCGTCGGCCCTGCTGCTCTGGCGCAAGCGGTACCCGGTGGCCGTCGTCTTCGGGACGGCGGTCGCCGCCACGCTCTACCTCGGCGCCGGATACCCGTACGGCCCGGTCTTCCTGGCCGTCGCGGTGGCCTGCTTCAACGCCATCGTCACCGGACACCGCAGAGCCGCATGGGCGGCGGTCGGGGTGCTGTGGATCGGGCACGCCCTGGTCGCCCACTGGCTGTACCGGTGGCTGCCGCCGTCCGGTGACCCGGCCGCCCCCTGGGGACAGGAAGGCGTGATCGCCGCCTGGGTGGCGGCGATCGTGGCGGTGTCGGAGCTGGCCAGGACGCGGCGCGAGCAGTGGGTGCGGGAGCGGGCCGAACGGGCGCAGGCGGCCCGGCGGCGCGCCGACGAGGAACGGCTGCGGATCGCCCGCGAACTGCACGACGTCCTCGCGCACAGCATCTCCGTGATCAATGTGCAGGCGGGCGTCGGACTCGCCCTCCTCGACACCGACCCCGAGCAGGCGCGATCGGCCCTCACCACCATCAAGGCCAAGAGCAAGGAGGCGCTCGGCGAGGTCCGCCAGGTGCTCGACACCCTGCGCACCCCCGGCGACGCGCCTCGCGCCCCGGCCCCCGGCCTCGACCGGCTGCCCGAACTCGTGGAGCAGGCCGCGAGCGCGGGCCTCACCGTCGAGGTCGAGGGCGAGCCGCCCCGCCTGGCACCGGGCACGGACCTCGCCGCCTTCCGGATCATCCAGGAAGCCCTCACCAACGTCGTACGCCACTCGGAATCACGGCACGCCCGCGTGCACCTCGATCACTCCGACAGGACGACGCTACGGCTGCGCATCGACGACGACGGTCCCGCGACCGGCACCGACGCGGGCGGCAGCGGCAACGGACTCGCCGGAATGCGGGAGCGGGCGGCCGCGCTCGGTGGCACGATCGAGGCGGGCCCGCGAGCCGACGGCGGGTTCCGGGTGCTTGCCGTACTGCCGTTGAAGGCACCCGCCGGCGAACCGAGCAACCACGTCAAGGAGGACCGGTGATCCGCGTACTGCTCGCCGACGACCAGTCGCTGGTGCGGGCCGGCTTCCGCGCGCTGCTCGACGCACAGCCCGACATCGAGGTGGCGGGAGAGGCATCCGACGGCGAGGAGGCGGTGCGCAAGGTGCGCGAACTGCGGCCCGACGTCGTCCTGATGGACATCCGCATGCCGCTCGTGGACGGGCTCGCCGCGACCCGCCGGGTCACCGACGACGGCGACCTCAAGGGCGTCAAGGTGGTCATGCTCACCACCTTCGAGCTCGACGAGTACGTCTTCGAGGCCATCCGCTCGGGCGCCTCCGGCTTCCTGGTCAAGGACACCGAGCCGGACGAACTCCTGCGCGCCGTACGGGCGGTCGTCGAGGGTGACGCGCTCCTGTCGCCGGGTGTGACCCGCCGCCTCATCGCCGAGTTCGCCGCCCGCTCCAAGGAGCCCGCGGCCGCCGACGCCCTCGCCGAACTCACCGAGCGCGAGCGGGAGGTGATGGCTCTGGTCGGCATCGGACTGTCCAACGAGGAGATCGCCCGGCGCCTGGTCGTCAGCCCGCTCACCGCGAAGACGCACGTCAGCCGAACGATGGTGAAGCTCGGCGCCCGAGACCGGGCCCAACTCGTCGTCCTGGCCTACGAGTCCGGGTTGGTACGGCCGGGCTGGCTGGGCTGACCGGTCTCGCCTGCGGCGGCCTTCCGCCTCCCGAAGCGGACCAGCACACTGACGACCCGGGCGGCGAACAGCACGGCCGCCGCGGTCGTCCCCGCCGCGACGAGCGTCGAGCGCGTCCCGGCCGACACATCGAAGGCGAACGCCGGTCCGGCCACGGCCCCGAACAGCACGGCCGCCGCGAACGCCGCACTGCACAGGGCGTATCCGATCTCGACGGTGATCGCGTCCCGCTCGGCCTGACTGCGCCGTCCCCCATACATGGTCATACAGGGAGTTTCACAGGCGTGCGCCCGGCGGAGCAAGCGGGCGCCGCCGGGCGCACCTTGAGGAAGTTCCCCCGGGCCGTCTGTGTCGGGTCACTCTCACGGCCGTGCGTTACGTCGCCCGTCATGACGGAGCTTGGAGCCGTTCTCTGGCCACCTGCACCGATCAGGACCGGGCGGCTCGTGCTCCGCGAGTCCGAGGCCCGCGACCGTACGGCGTTCGTCGAGCTGCTCGCCTCGCCGGAGGTGGGCACCTGCATCGGGGGGCCTCGACCGCGTGATGAGCTCGAGCGAGCCGTGCCCGAGGTGCCAGGGCGCCGTCCCGGCCTGTTCGTGATCGACCTCGACGGAGCGATGATCGGCATGATCACGCTCGATCGACGCGACGCAGAGCGGCCGGGTCACGTCCTTCCGGATGCCGGGAGGACCGAACTCGGCTACCTGTTCCTGCCGGAGGCGTGGGGATACGGGTACGCCGGCGAGGGATGCGCGGCGGCACTCGACTGGTTCGCCGACGCGCTGCCCGGCGAACCAGTGGTGCTCACCACCCGGACCGCCAACCACCGCGCGATGCGCCTCGCAAGGAAGCTGGGGTTCACCGAGGTGGAGCGGTTCGAGGAGTACGGCGCCGAGCAGTGGTTCGGCGTGTGGAGTCCGACACCGGCCGCGGTCCCTAGTCGCGAACGGTGACGCGTTCCGCCTCCGGGGACGTGGACTTGGCGACCACCACGGTCCGCTGCTCGCGACGCGTGCGCAGTCCGGTGAGGGCGATCAGCAGCCCCACGACCGCGATGCCCGTGATCACCATCAGAGCCGGCATGTAACTGTCGAGGTGGGCCTGCGGGGACGCGGACTCCTCGGGTGTGTTCGCGGTCAGCACGGCCGTCACCACCGCCAGGAAGAGCGCACCGCCCACCTGGACCGAGGTGTTGAGCAGGCCCGAGACCATGCCCTGCTCGTGTTCGTCGACGCCGTTCGTGGCCTGGACGTTCAGCGAGGGGAAGGTCAGCGCGAACGCCGAGCCGACCAGCAGCATGGTGGGCAGGATCACCGCCGCGTAGACCGGGGCGAGGTCGATGCGCAGGAACAGGACATAGCCGGCGACCATCAGCGCGAAGCCGATCGCGATCAGCCGTGCCGTGCCGAACCGGTCGATGATCGCACCGACCTTCGTCGCCGACAGCGCCACGAGTGCGCCCGCAGGCAGGAACGCCAGAGCCGTGTGCAGCGCCGACCAGCCGAGCAGCTCCTGCATGTACAGCGTGACCAGGAACTGGAAGCCGATGTAGCTGCCGACGAACGTCAACGCGCCGAGCTGAGCTCGCACTTGGGCCCCGGAGCGCAGCACGCCGAGCCGGATCAGCGGGCTCGGGCTGCGCCGTTCGACGCGGACGAAAGCTGTCAGCAGGGAGACGACGGCGACGAAGGACAGGACTGTGCGCGCGGAGCCCCAGCCGGCTTCCGGGGCTTCGACGACGGTGAAGACGAGCAGCAGCATCGAGGCGGTGCCGAGGACGGCGCCCGGGATGTCGTAGCCGCCGGTGGTCTTCTCGCGCTCGGTGCGCGGCAGCAGCTTCAGGCCGACGGCCAGGGCGATCAGTGCGACGGGTGCCGGGAGCAGCATGGTCAGGCGCCAACTGGCCTCGGTGAGCAGGCCGGAGAAGACCAGCCCCATCGAGTAGCCGGTGGCACCGCAGGTGGTGTAGATCGCCAGTGCCCGGTTGCGTACCGGGCCCTCGGCGAACGTCGTGGTGATGATGGACAGACCGGCGGGCGCGGTGAAGGCGGCGGCCAGGCCCTTGATGAAGCGGCTTGCGATCAGCAGCGGGCCCGAGTCGACGAGCCCGCCGAGCAACGAGGCGAGCGCGAAGACGGCGAGGGCCACCAGGAAGACCTGGCGTCGGCCCAGCAGGTCGGCGGCGCGTCCGCCGAGGAGGAGCAGACCGCCGTAGCCGAGGATGTAGCCGCTGACGATCCACTGCAGGGTCGAGGTGGACAGGCCCAGGTCGGCGCCGATGGACGGCAGGGCGACGCCGACCATCGACACGTCGAGTGCGTCCAGGAACATCGCGGCGCACAGCACCAGCAAGGTGCCCCACAGCCGGGGGGTCCAACGTCCGTCGGACGCGGGGGAGATGAGCGGAGAGGTCATGGGCGAGACACTACATGCGCACGCATCGAATGCAAGTGCATTTAATGCCAGTGCAACAAAACGCGATTTCTGCTACGGTGCGGCCATGGCGGCGACGAAGGCCGAGCGGGCGCTCGTGGACCAGTGGCGGGACATCCTGGCGCTGCACGCGCGCACCCAGTGCG
Source organism: Streptomyces sp. NPDC012935 (assembly GCF_042900345.1). Taxonomy (NCBI): domain Bacteria; kingdom Bacillati; phylum Actinomycetota; class Actinomycetes; order Kitasatosporales; family Streptomycetaceae; genus Streptomyces; species Streptomyces sp. NPDC012935. The sequence goes on along the minus strand of NZ_JBIBBC010000003.1, from coordinate 480,090 downwards.
AACTCGACCGGTCGCTGCATCAACACGGCCTGTGCGCCAGCGACTTCGAGGTCCTGGACGTGCTGGCGGACGGCGCCTGTTCGTACCGGGTCCAGGAGATCTCCGAGCGCGTCCATCTGAGCCAGAGTGCCCTGTCGCGGCTGATCGCCCGGCTGGAGAAGGACGGACTCGTCGAGCGCGGCTTGTGCGCGGAGGACCGGCGGGGCGTGCGGGTGTGCCTCACGGCGAAGGGGCGCGCGCTGCACCGCGAGGTGCTGCCGGTGCAGCGCGCGGTGCTGACCAGGATGCTGGCGAACTGACGGGCGTACGGCCCGGGTCGGGCCGCGCGCGGTGGCTCCGTTCAGCTCCAGGTGACGGCGGAGTTCTCCCGCCACAGCGTGGCGACAGCGGCGTCGCCGGTCACGTGCGGGAAGGGCAGCCGGTTCCACAGCGCCAGATACAGCCGTGCGACCGGCCCGGAGATCTCGCAGTCGGCCCGGGCGGCGTCGCCCCGCCCGGCCACCGGCGGTTCCTGCGAAAGCCGTACGGTCCACACCGCGCCGCTCGCGTCCGTCGCCCGCACCTGCAGCACCCGGGGTTCGGCGCTGCGGACCCGGCTCCTGCGCCGGGCGTGGAAGGCGCACAGCAACTCGTCGATGCCGTCTGCCGCGAAGTCGGGGTCGATCCCGCTCGGGGTGCCGCCGCGTGCCGCCTCCGCGTCGAAACGGTGCACCGTCGTCTCGTGCGCCTGTCTGCGGGCCCAGAACGCGAGAGGCGAGGGAGCGGGCAGGAAGTGCCAGCAGCGCACGTCGGCCGGGGCGCCGGCCAGCGTGTCGACGAGGTGACGGTGCCCCTCGCGGAACCAGGCGAGCAGCGCGGCGCCGTCGAGGTCGGGCAGGCCGCCGTCAGGGTGCGCGGAGGTGTGACCCTCGGCCACGAACCCCGCCGCCCAGCGGTGCACCATGCCCGTGTGCCGCAGCAGATCCCGCACCTGCCAGTCCGGACAGGTGGGCACCCTGGCGCCGGACCCGGCCGCCTCGGCTGCCGCCGCGAGCAGCTGACCCTCGCGGTCCAGGGTCCGGACGAAGTCGGCGGTCTCCATGGGGTGAGTGTGCCGGACCCGATGCCTGCGGTCCTGGCGGCGGTGCGTCGGGACGTAAGGGTTTCGTCATCACCCTCGGTGTGCACGGCGGGCGGCGGGTTCCGTTGAATGGACGTCGACGGACGGTCGACGGATGACTCTCAGGAAGCGGGGCGGTTATGGGGCTGGTGCGCAGGAAGCTGCTCGGGCCGTGGGGCATCGGGGCCCTGGTGCTGGTCGTGGCCGTGGGCGGCTTCGGGCTGTACTGGTTCCAGCCGTGGAAGCTGTGGCAGGACCGGACCGTGGAGGAGGCCCTGCCCGCGGCGGCGCCGGCCCCGGCTGGGGCGACCTCCTCGCCGGGTGCGTCCGCGCCGGAGGGGGCGGTCTCTTCGGCGCCCGGCCCGAAGACGCTGGCCGGCGGTGAGCTGATCAGCCATGAGCACGCGACGTCGGGCACCGTGAAGCTCGTACGGCTGGCCGACGGATCCCATGTCGTACGACTGGAGAAGCTGGAGACCAGCAACGGGCCCGACCTGCGCGTGCTGCTGACGGACGCTCCGGTGAAGAAGGGCACGGCCGGCTGGCGCGTGTTCGACGACGGCGCGCACATCAGCCTCGGCAAGCTCAAGGGCAACAAGGGCAGCCAGAACTACGTGGTGCCGCAGGCCGTCGACCTGTCCCGCTACAGCAGCGTCAGCATCTGGTGCGACCGCTTCGACGTGTCGTTCGGGGCGGCGGAGCTTGCGCGGGTCTGAGCGGCGTCAGGGCGCCGGGCGCTGCCATGCGGCCCAAGGCGCGGGTGCGGGGTGTTCAGGACGGGCTGGGAAACAAGCAGAACTCGTTCCCCTCGGGGTCGGCCAGGACCCAGTGGTCCTCGTGGCGGGTCACGAGGGTCGCCCCGAGGGTGGTGAGCCGGCCGAGCTCGGACTCCGGGTCGGTGGCGGCCAGGTCCAGGTGCAGGCGGTTCTTCACGCGCTTGGGCTTGGGCACGAGCTGACACCACAGCCGAGGGCCACCGCCACGGGGTTCGACGAGCACGGTCGGGTCGTTCTCCGGGCCCGGGATGCCTTGCGCGCGCAGCCGCGCCGGCTCGGCGTCGTCGTACGGGGCGATGGCGTAGTCGTCGAGGGCGGCGGACCAGAAGCGGGCCGTGGCGGCCGGACGGGCACAGTCGATGACGTGGTCGTGGAGGCGTGCCGTCCGGCCATGACGGGGCCGGGGCATGGGCCGGACAACGTCCTGGGCCGGCGAGCGCGTACGGTCTCGGTCAGCCGGGTGCCGTGCGCCGGGTCGCGACGCCGATGAGTGTGGCGATCGCCGCCAGTACGGCCACGCTGGTGAGGGCGACGGGCAGGGAGAACCAGTCCGCCATGAAGCCGATGGCCGGTGGTCCGAGGAGCATGCCGCCGTAGCCGAGGGTGGAGGCGATCGCGACTCCGCTCGGACCTGCGAGGGTGCCTGCGCGTTCGACGGCGACGGGGAAGAGGTTGGCCAGACCGAGCCCGGTCACCGCGAATCCGAGCAGCGCCGCCCACAGGGAGGGCGCGAGCGAGCCGAGGACCATGCCGGCCGCCGCGGTGGCGCCGCCCGCGACGACGGTACGGCCGTGGCCGAGCCGTTCCAGGAGGGCCGTACCGGAGAGCCGGCCTATGGTCATGGCCAGGGCGAAGCACGAGTAGCCGATGGCTGCGACGCCGGGCGAGGCGGCCAGGTCCTGTTCGAGGTGCAGGGCGCCCCAGTCGGCCATGGCGCCCTCGCCGTAGGCCGTGCACAGGGCGATCAGGCCGAAGACGACCACCAGTGCGCGCGTTCGGGGATCGAGGCGGCGCGGGGCGTCCTTCGCGGGGCGTCCGGGGCTCGTGGGCGCCGGCGCCTCGTGGCGCAGCAGCGTACGTCCCGCCACTGCCGTCACCAGCAGCCCGATGACGGTGAGGCTCAGCAGATGCCGGGTGGGGGAGAGGGCTTCCGCGACCAGCCCGCCGAGGCCCGCGCCGACCATGCCGCCCAGGCTGAATGCCGCGTGGAAGCTGGGCATGACGGGCCGGCGCAGGGCGGCGACCAGGTCCACGGCGGCGCTGTTGAAGGCGACGTTGATGCCGCCGTACGCGGCCCCGAAGATCAACAGGACGGCACCCAGGGCGAGCGTCGAGTGGGTGAGCGGAGGCAGCGCCACGCTGAGGGAGAGCAGGACGGCGCAGACCACGGTGACCTCGTGGGTGCCGAAGCGGCGGCAGAGCCGGCCGGTGAGCGTCATCGTGAGCACGGCACCGGCGGAGACGCCGAGCAGGGCCAGGCCGAGGTCGCCGGCCGACGCGCCGGTCTGCTCCTTGATGGCGGGAATGCGCACGACCCAGCCGGCGAAGAGGAAGCCGTCCAGGGCGAAGAAGGTGGTCAGGGCGATACGGAGGCGGGCGAGGTCGTTCGGGGTGCCCGGCACGACGTTGTGCGATCGGGCTTTGTTTATTTGCGGCACAAACTCAGGCTAAGCGGGTCCGTGGGTGACGACAAGGGGCAGACGGGGAGGGCGACCGGGGGGAGAGAGCGGGAGGGGCGGACCAGGTCGGTGCCTTGACTGTCCCGCTGCCGCCCTAAGTGCGACGCTAAGACCAGAGCTATCCGCCGAGGGAACTCGGGAGGGCGCATGGGACGTGACGTGCCGGCCCTGGTGTTCACACGGGAGGATCGCCGTCGGTACCGGGAGAAGATGCACACCTGCCTCGACGTGCTGGCGCAGATGCTGCACGAGTCGGCCTTCGAGAGCGAGCGGCCCCAGGTCGGGCTGGAGATCGAGCTCAACCTGGTGGACGACGACGGGCTGCCGGCGATGCGCAACACCGACGTGCTCCAGGCGATCGCCGACCCCGCCTGGTCGAGCGAGCTGGGCCGCTTCAACCTGGAGATCAACATTCCGCCCAGGGAGCTGACCACCGGTGGGCCCGGCGCCTGGGAGCAGGCGATCCGTGACGCGCTCAACCACGCCGAGGACCGCGCCTCGGCCGTGGGCGCCCACCTGATCATGGTCGGCATTCTGCCGACCCTGGGGGAGGCGGACGTCGGCGAGCGGGCCCTCTCCGGTGATCCGCGGTACCAGCTGCTCAACGAGCAGATCTTCGCGGCTCGCGGCGAGGACCTGCGGATCACGGTGGACGGTGTGGAGCGCCTGGCGACCTACGCCGACACCATCACCCCCGAAGCCGCCTGCACCAGCACCCAGTTCCACCTTCAGGTCGCACCCAAGGAGTTCGCGGCCTACTGGAACGCGGCCCAGGCCGTCGCCGGCGTGCAGATCGCCCTCGCGGCGAACTCCCCCTACCTCTTCGGCCGGGAGCTGTGGCGCGAGACCCGTATCCCCCTGTTCGAACAGGCCACCGACACCCGCCCGCAGGAGATCAAGGCCCAGGGCGTACGACCCCGGGTGTGGTTCGGGGAGCGCTGGATCACCAGCGTCTTCGACCTGTTCGAGGAGAACGTGCGCTACTTCCCGGCGCTCCTGCCGCTGTGCGACGACGAGGACCCGCAGACCGCCCTCGACGGCGGCGGTGCTCCGGAACTGGGCGAACTCACCCTGCACAACGGCACGATCTACCGCTGGAACCGCCCGATCTACGCCGTCACCGACAGCGGTCCGCATCTGCGCATCGAGAACCGCGTCCTGCCGGCCGGGCCCACGGTGGCCGACATCATCGCCAACGGCGCCTTCTACTACGGCCTGACCCGCGCCCTCGTCGACGAGGACCGGCCGATCTGGACGCGGATGTCGTTCTCGGTCGCCGAGGAGAACCTGCACACCGCGGCCCGTGACGGCATCGACGCCCGCCTGTACTGGCCCGGCATGGGCGAAGTGCCGGTCGCGGAACTGGTGTTGCGGCGCCTGCTGCCCCTGGCCCACCGTGGTCTGGAGCTGGCCGGCCTGGACGCGGCGTGGCGCGAACCCCTGCTGGGCATCATCGAGCAGCGCTGCATCACCGCACGCAACGGCGCGCTGTGGCAGGCGGAGACGGTCCACCAGCTGGAGAAGGCCGGCGTTTCCGACCGGATGGAGGCCCTGCGGCAGATGACCACGGCGTACATGGACTACATGCACCTCAACGCCGCCGCGCACACCTGGCCCGTGGACTGACCCTTCCCGCGCACCGCGTCTCGGGTCAGCCGGCGTCCCGCACTGCGCCTCTCCACTCCTGCGCGGCCGTCAGCGGAACGGGAACCGGCGGCTCCGCCGAGGTCGTCAGCTCGACGCGGCGGCCCTCGGCCGACGAACGCAGCAGGGCGCTCATCGTCTCCAGTACGTGCAGGGCGAGTTCACCGTTCGCGCGCGGCGCCCGCTGCCCGGCCCCGGCGACGAAGTCGAGCAGGCCGACGCCCCGGGCGCCGTCGACGTAGCCCGCCGAGGTCGGGAGGGTGCGCCACTGCGTGTCGCCGAGTTCGAAGAGCCGCACCTCACCGTCGAAGCGGTTCGGGTCCGGGACCGCGAGGGTCCCCGTCTCGCCGTGGACCTCGATCGGAGCCGCGGTCGTGGCCACGCCGTCGAAGCTCGTCGTGATCGTCGTCAGGGTGCCGCCGACGTGCTCCAGCACACCGGTGACGTGACTGTCCACCTCCACCGGAATCCGCTCGCCCGCGCGCGGGCCCGAACCGATGACGCGCTCGGCACGCAGCCGGCCGGCCGCCCCGGTCACGGCACGGACGGGGCCCAGAAGATGGACCAGGGACGAGAGGTAGTACGGGCCCATGTCCAGAAGGGGGCCGCCCCCGGCCGTGTAGTAGAAGTCGGGGTGCGGATGCCAGCGTTCGTGCCCCGGCGTGACCATGACGGCGGTGGCGAACTGGGGGCGTCCGACGCGGCCCGCGGCCACGGCCGCGCGCGCAGTCTGGACGCCGGTGCCCAGGACGGTGTCGGGCGCGCATCCCACACCGACCCCCGCCTTCGCGGCGGCCGCCATCACGGTATGCGCCTCGGTGAGGCCGGCGGCCAGCGGCTTCTCCCCGTAGACGTTCTTCCCGTGGCGGATGGCGCCGAGGGCGATCTCGGCGTGCGCCGCGGGGACCGTGAGGTTCAGCACGGTGTCCACGTCGGGGCTGCTCAGCAACTCCTCGACGGGCAGCGCCTCGACGCCGGGGAACTCGGCGGCGACCGCGGCGGACCGGGCGGCGTCGAGGTCGGCGACCGCGGTGACGCGCACGGCAGGATGGCCGGCGAGCGTGTCCAGGTAGGCGCGGGAGATGACGCCGAGGCCTACGACTCCGACGCGGTGCGCGTCGCCCACAGCATGCCCCTCTCGATCACGGTGCGGACGTTCGGGTTCTCCAGCACGTCGAGGCTGTGCCCAGGTGTCGTCACCATCACGCGGCCCGCGCCCCACTGCCGGGCCCAGACGGCAGGGGAAGTGACGGGGCGGGGCCACGGCTGCCACGGGCGGGCGGGGTGGGTGGTGGTGGCCAGGACGTCGATCAGGTCGTCGTGGAGCACCCAGTACTGCTCGGTGTGCAGTTCGAAGTCCTCGATGCCGGCCGTGACGGGGTGCTCACGGCCCAGCTCCGTGATGTTGACGACGTGCGGCAGGTAGTTGTCCTCCTGGACTCCCCGGCGTTCGCACGGCTCCTTGCCCGGATGCGTCGCGAACTGCCCGCCCACCAGGTGGAGATAGTCGGAGGAGGCGCGGAACGAGTCGGCGATGCCGCCGTGCCAGCCGGTGAAGCCGGTGCCGGCCACGACCGCCGCGCTCAGTCCCGCCACCTGCTCGGCAGCGATCTGCGACATCGTGACGCACTGCACGACGAGATCGGTGCCGGCCATCTCGGTGGCGTCGGCGTAGACGTCGGTCGACTCCTCGACCCGGACGGCGTAGCCGTTGTTCCGCAAGAAGGGCAGGAACAACTCCGTGGCCCGGACCGGATCGTGCCCCTCCCAGCCACCTCGGACCACCAGGGCCTTCTTCCGCGTCATCGCGTCCCTTCGTGAGGCAGGAGAACAGCGTCATCACTATGCGCCGGGCTCCAGCCCTTCGGAAAGAGCCGCCGGATTCTGCGAAACTTTCGCTACGGCGAGGTGGGCGACGCGGGCGAGGCCGACGGGGATGACACGGACGTCGCCCGGGCGCCGACCATCCAACAGGCCGACGTGAAACGGACCTCCGTGCCCTGCACAAAGCTGTCGAAGGCGGCGCGGACGGTCTCGATGACCCTCGCGCGGGTTAGTTCGTCCACCTCGGGCAGCGCCTGCCCGACCGGACCGAGGCGGGTGAAGTACCGGATCAGCTCCCGCTCGGGCAGCGTGCAGGGCACTTCGACCGGCCGGATGTCGATGCCGGACCACCCGCTGTCCGTCAGGATGCGACGGACCTTGTCCGAGTCGGCGAAGGCGAACTGCCCCGGCTCGTCCGGCCGGCGGACGGGAAGGTTCGGCATGAGCGGCGCCGCGGCGCGCTCGGCCGTCGTCATGAACGGATTCTCGGCGGGGCCGCGCCAGACGATGAACCGGAGCGAGGCTCCGTCCCTGGCGGCGCCCCGCAGGTTCGCGAAGGCCCGGACGGGGTCGCTGAAGAACATGACGCCGAAGCGCGAGACGACCGCGTCGAAGGTGGCGGGCTCGAAGACATGCTCCTGCGCGTCGGCGTGGACGAAGGACACCGCCGTACCCTCCCGCTCGGCGCGCGCCCGCGCGGCGGTGATCATCGGCTCGGAAATGTCGATGCCGACGCAGCGACCCGCCGGACCCAGCCGCCGTGCCACCGCCACCGTGGTGCCGCCGGTACCGCAGCCGACGTCCAGCACCTGCCCTGTCTGTCCGGCCGGCATCGCCTCGATGAGCAGCTCCTCGAACGGCCGGAGCATGCCGTCCAGCACCTCCTGCGTATCGACCCAGGCGTTCCCACCGGGCCCGCTCCACCGGGCCGCCTGTTCGTCATCGGTCCTGCGCCTGTCGTCCATATCGCCTCCTGCGCTTGCGTTCATCGGGCCGGGGTGACAGCGTGCTACTTCAAGTCGACTTGAGGTCAAGCGGATGACGGACCTGGACATCGCCGAGGTGGCGCGGCGCGCCGGCGTTCCCGCCTCCACGCTGCGGTTCTACGAGGAGAAGGGGCTGATCGCCTCGACCGGCAGGCGCGGCCTGCGCCGACAGTACGATTCTGGCGTACTGGAGCGCCTGGCGCTGATCGCGCTGGGGCGTACCGCCGGGTTCTCGCTCGACGAGATCGCGCACATGTTCGCGCCGGACGGGCAGCCGCGCATCGACCGGCAGATGCTCTCGGCGAAGGCGGAGGAACTGGACTCGAGGATCCGCGAACTGGGCGTCCTGCGGGACTCCCTGCGGCACGCGGCATCCTGCCCCGCCCCGAGCCACATGGAATGCCCCACCTTCCGCCGCCTCCTCGAGGCGGCCGCATCCGGCGCTGTCGCGGTCCCGAGGAAGCGGGCGCCGGGAGCGCCATGAGCCTCGCCAGGGGGCGAGGGATCAGATCCAGCCCTGTTCCCAGGCGCGGTGCGCGGCCGCATGGCGGGTCGGGGTGCCCAGCTTGGACATGGCCGCGGAGAGGTAGTTGCGGACCGTGCCGGGGGCCAGGTGGACGGCTTCGGCGATCTCGGCGATCGAAGCGCCGGTGCGGGTCGCGCGCAGCACCTCCAGTTCGCGGGCGGTGAGGGGGCAGTCGTCCTCGGTCAGCGCGGAGGCGGCGATGTCGGGGTCCACGTAGCGGCGTCCGGCGGCGACGTCCCGGATGATCTCGGCAAGCCGGACCGCCGGGGTGGTCTTGGGGACGAAGCCGCGGACGCCGGCTGCCAGGGCCCGGCGCAGCACGGCCGGCCGGGCGTGCCGCGTCACCAGGACGATCTGCGTGGGCAGTTCGGCCCGGATCTCCTCGGCGGCACGGAGCCCGTCGGTGGGCGGCATCTCCAGGTCGAGTACGGCGATGTCGGGGCGCTGCTCGCGGGCCAGCCGCACCGCCTCCGTGGAGGTGGACGCCTCGGCGACCACGGTGAGGTCCTGCTCAAGCGCCAGCAGGGCGGCCAGGGCGCTTCTGAGCAGGTCCTCGTCGTCGGCGATCAGCAGACGGATCATCGGGCGGCTCCGGCCTCGGGGTTCGGCGACTGCGTTGACGGCGAGTCTCGTGATGCCGGGGGCTCCGGTGACCCCAATGCCTCCGGTGACCCCAATACCTTCGGCGATCCCTGCGATCCCGGCGAACACGTCGGCAGTGCGGCCTCGACCACGAAGCGATCGCCGTCGTGCTGCCACTTCAGCTCGCCACCGGCGGCCTCCAGCCGCTCGGCGAGGCCGCGCAGTCCCGTGCCGTCCAGGGCGGCCGGATGCTCCTCGGCACCGTCGTTGCGCACGCGCAGGCGGGCGTGGCCGTCGGTGGTGCGGTAGTCGACCTCGGCGTGTCCGGCCCGGCTGTGCCTCAGCACATTGGTGGTGGCCTCCCGCATCACCAGACCGAGGAGGTGCCGGGCGGAGTCCGCGAGGGCGGCGCTTACGGCATCCGGGTCGAGCGTCATCCTCGCGTCGATGCCGGCGGCGGCCAGCACCCGGGTCGCGTTGCCGATCTCGTCGTCCAGGGTCGTCCGACGGTAACCCCGCACCACCGCCCGGGTGTCGCTGAGGGCGTCCGCCGCCAGCTGCCGTATCTCCTTCATCTCCGCGGCGGCCCGCGCCGGATCCCGCTCGACGAGCCGTTCCGCCAACTCGCTCTTCAGGGCGATCACTTGGAGATGGTGGCCCTGGATGTCGTGCAGGTCGGCCGCGAACCGCAGCCTTTCCTCCCTGACCGCCAGCTCCCCCTCCAGCCGCCGTGCCTCGTCCAGCCGCCGTGCCGTGTCCCAGGCCCACAACGGGCCGAGCGTCACCCAGGCCGTGAAGGCGACCAGCCCCGCCGGGAACAGGGCCGCGTACGCCGACGCCCCGTCGCCCTGTGCGAGGCCGGCGACGCTGCCGGGGAACAGGGCGAGGAGCACGGCGCCCCCGACCAGCAGTCGCCTGCGCCGTGGCGAGAGGTACGTCGCGACGATCGCGACCACCAACGCGGGCGCCACCGGCCACAGCCCGTAGTTGTGCAGGGCCAAGGGGAACGCCGCGAGCACGACTCCTGCCCCGACCGCGGCGGTCAGCAGGCCCACGGGCGGTCCGCCGGGCTGTGCGCCGGTGACGGGCAGAAGGGTCAGCCGCCGGCTCAGCAGGGCGACGCACGCCCACACCTCGACGACGAGCGCGGCGGCGGCCGGTGCGCGCGCCCACAGCGGGACATCGCCGTCGAGTACCCACCCGCCGACGAAGAGGGCCAGGACACAACCGGTCATGCCCGGCACGGTCCACCACGTGTAGCGACGGAAGCCCGTCAGCCCCGCCGCCTCGCGATCGATCTTCCTGCCCGCCACACGGTCATTGTGGCCCAGCCCGGCCGCATGACAAATGTCATCCGAGGACGTGACAACGCCAGGCGTGCGCAGGGGGATTCGGCACTACTGGCGGGCCTCGTGGCGGCGGAGGCTGAGGGCGTCGGCAGCGGATGCGGCAGTTGCAGCCGCTTCCCCGCCCTCGTACCGAAGGAGAGCCCGTCATGCAGGCACGCCCCACTCACGCGACGGCCGTACGGCCGCATCCGACCGCAGCGCTCAGGCGGCGCTGGCCGACCGCGCTGGCTGCCGCGGTCGTCGCCCTCAACGTCATCGCGTCCGGCTCGCAGGACGTGGCCGACGCCGTCGGAGGATTCGCCGAGACCCTGCCGTTGCTGCCCCTGATCTATCTGGTCGTCCACCAGATCGGCAGGCCGCAGGCGACCTGGCCGGTGCTCGGGGCCGGACTGGTGGCCGTGTTCGCCCTCGCCACCCAGGATGTGGTCGCCCCGTCGACGGTCCTGGTCGCCCTCGCGGCGGCCGTCCTGGTGTGGGGCGCCGTCCGCGGGACTCCGCACGGGCCGGCCACGTTCGGGGTGCAGGCCGCGGGCGCCGTCGTCTTCTGCGGGCTCGCGTCGGCGGGGCTCGCGGTGGATCCGGACCTGGGCCGGTACCTGGTGGCGGCCGGCTGGTTCTGCCACGGCGTCTGGGACTTCGTGCACCTGCGGCTCGACAAGGTCGTCTCGCGTACGTTCGCCGAGTGGTGCGGCGTCATCGACGTACTCGTCGCCGTCCAACTGCTCTTCCTGGTCTAGCCGAAACGGATGCCCCCAGTGGCCGAAAACGGCCGGGAAACGCCGGGGCGGGCGCGTAACCGGGAACCGCCCCGTACGTTGCCACCAGTGGTCACTCCTGTCCGGTACGCCAACTCCGCGCCCTGGGAGCTCCCTTGGACCCCGAAGACACCGCAGCCGCCCCCCGCCTCGGCCCGCTCTCCCGCCGCAGATTCCTCCAGGTCACCGCAACCGCCACCGCGGCCGTCACCGGATCTACGCTTTCCACCGTGAGTACGCCGGCCCTGGCCGCCGCTTCCGCCGCGACCACCCTCTCCTTCACCGCCGCCACCGGCGGCTCCGCGACCCTCGCCCCGTCCGGTGACCGGCTGGTCGCCGAGGTGCAGAACGTGCTCTGGTCCATCCCGAGGAAGGGCGGCACGGCCGTCCCGCTCACCCCGCCCGGCCTCGAACCCACGCGCCCGCAGTTCTCGCCCGACGGCAGCCGCCTCGTCGTCTGCGCCTACCGCGGCGGCGGCTTCCACCTCTGGACGCTGCGGCCCGACGGCACCGGGCTGCGGCAACTCACCGACGGGCCCTGGGACGACCGGGGCCCGGCCTGGTCGCCGGACGGCTCCCGGATCGCGTTCGCTTCCGAGCGCGGCGGCGACACCGTGACCGGCTCTCCGTACCGCATCTGGACGGTGGACGTGCGCACGGGCGCGCTGACCCGGCTCACCGGGCGGCCCGACCAGCAGGGTCCCGGGCAGGACGTCCGCTGGGAGGACTTCGACCCCACGTGGTCGCCCGACGGGCAGCGGGTGCTGTTCGTGCGGGCCGTCGTCACCGAGGCCGGCACCCTCCGCGCGACCACGATCGCGTCGGTGACCGCCGACGGCACCGGTCCGGTCACCACCGAGCACACCGACGACTCCGGCGCCCAGCTCATGACGCCCACCGTGTCGCCCACCGGGCGCCTGGCACACCTACGCACCACGGCCTCACCTGCCGCGTCCTGCACCCTCGTCGTGGACGGCACACCGGTCGCCGTGCAGGGCGCCGTCCTCCCCGCGCCGCCGCGCTGGACGGACGCCGACCGGCTGCTCCTCAACGTCGACGGACACTTCCGCCTGGTCGACCCCGACGCGCCGGGCGACGGCGAGGAGATCCCCTTCACGGCCACGCTGCCCGTGGACCGGCCCCGCTACCGGAGCAAGGCGTACGACTTCGAGGGCGCCGGCGCCCGTCCCGTCCGCGCCCTGCACCTGCCCGCCCTGTCGCCCGACGGCCGTAGCGTCGCCTTCGCCGCGCTCAACGCGCTGTGGACCACCGGGACGGCAGGCGGCCGGGCACCCCGCAAGGTCCTGCAGGTCCCCGCCACCCGCTATGTCCTGGCGCCGGCCTGGACGCCCGACGGTGCGGCGCTGGTCTACGCCGACGACCGTGACGGACTGTTCGCCGTACGGCGCCGGGACCTCCGCTCCGATGAGGAGACCGTCCTCGCGGAGGGCGGGCGCGTCTTCCCGGCCCTCTCGCCGGACGGGACGCGGCTGGCCTGCCTCGACATGTCCGGCAACCTCCTGGTGCGCGACCTGCCCGAAGGGGCCGAACACGTCCTCGCCGCGCCGCTGGGAGCGGGTGGGCTGCCCGGCCGCCCCAGCTGGTCGCCGGACGGCCGGTATGTGGCGCTGTGCGACCGGAACCGCCTCAACCAGCGGTTCCGTGAGGGCTACAACCTGATCCGCGTCGTCGACACGGCCACCGGAACGGCAGCCCTGCACGCCCTCGCCCCCCACACCTCGCTCTCCGACCGCTACGACTCCGGCCCCGTCTGGTCGCCGGACGGCCGCTGGATGGCCGTGGTGGCGGAGTCGGCGCTGTGGCTGCTGCCGGTCCGCGCCGACGGCACCCCGGACGGCGAGCCGCGCCGCCTCACCACCGAACCGGCCGACCACCCCTCCTGGTCGGCCGACGCCCGCACCCTGCTCTACCTCTCCGCGGGCACCCTGCGCCTGACCGACATCCGCAGCGGCACAACCCGTACCGTCCGCGTCCCGCTCGACTACCGCAGACCGCGCCCGGCGGACACGGTGGTGCACGCGGGCCGCCTCTGGGACGGAACCGGAACGGACGTCCGCGAGGACGTCGACGTCGTGATCCGCGACGGCCGTGTCGCGGACGTGTCCCCGCACCGAGCGGGCCGCCCGGCCGAACACCGCGTCGACGCGAGCGACCGCACCGTGATCCCCGGCCTGTGGGACGCCCACACCCACCCCTGGCAGACCACGTACGGCGGCCGCCAGACCGCGCTGCAGCTCGCGTACGGCATCACGACGGCTGTCTCGCTGGGCGGCTTCGCCTACGAACAGGCCCGAATCCGGGAGGCGGTCTGCGCCGGTGTCCTCGCCGGGCCCCGGCTGCTGACCACCGGTGAGCTGCTCGACGGGACACGCGTCGCCTACAGCATGGGCCGCGCCCACCGCACCCGCGAGGGTCTGCAGCGGTCGCTGGCGCGGGGTGCCGCACTGGACTGGGACTTCGTGAAGACGTACGTAAGGGCGCCCGGATGGGTGATGAAGGAGGCCGCGGACTTCGGGCACGAGCGACTCGGAGTGCGCAGTGGCAGTCACCTGTGCAGCCCCGGTGTGCAGCTGGGCCAGGACGTGACGACCCATCTGCAGGCGACGCAGCGGCTGGAGTTCGGCCACGCGACGTCCGCGGCGGGGCAGGCCTACCAGGACGTCGAGGAGATCTACACCGCGACCGACTTCCACCTCGTCGCCACGCCTTTCACGGCACTGGCCCTGCTGGGCGCCGACTCAGCGCTGGCGGACGACCCGCGTGTCACCGCCCTCATGCCCCCCTGGGACACCGCACTCGTCCGACAGCAGGCCGGGCAGCCGCCCGGCGAAGCCCAACTGGCCACGCTGGGGCGGGAGATGGACGTCTACCGGCGCGTCCTCGCAAACGGCGGCCTGATCGCGCTCGGCACCGACCAACCCATCGTCCCGGTCGGCCTGCATCTGCACCTGGCCCTGCGCGCCCTGCACCGTGCCGGCCTGTCACCGGCCGAGGCGCTGCGCACCGCGACCCTGCTGCCCGCGCGGGTCTTCGGCGCCGACGCCGACCTGGGCACCGTGGAGGAGGGCAAGCTCGCGGACCTCACGGTCGTGGACGGCGACCCGTTCACCGACTTCGCCACGCTGATCCGCACGGTGGCGGCCCTGCGCGGCGGCGTCCTCTTCGAACAGGCGGACCTGGTGGACGCCTTCGCCGCCACCGCCCCCACCGCCGCCGCCGAGCGCCGGGTGACGGACGACTGGCTGGAGGTGGGCCGCCAGATGCGCCGCGAGGGGTGCTGCGACCTCTGAGCAGGTCACGGCACACACACACTTCGTGAAAGATCTGCGCAGGAGTATCACCCGGGATGCACACAGCCTTTTGAAAGGATCGTTAGCGTTCTGGCCGTTCGACCCCACGTGCAGACGTGACCAGGCCGCGGCCGAGCAGAGCCGATGGCGCAGTCAACCCAGGAAGACCGCAGATGGACTACTGCTCCTCGTGCCGCCGGCATCTCAACGGGGCCCTCGTGTGCCCCGGATGCGGCGCCTACGCCCCGGACATCGCTCCCTCCACGACAGCGGGGCGCACCGTGTCGGCGGCGCCGGGCGCGGTGAAGCGGAGCAACCCTGCGGTCGACACGTGGTACGACGGCTACTTCCGTGACGAGGCGACGCCGTCGGCCGGCGCGCACGAGACGGTGACCGCAGCCCCCTCCGGTGATTCGGACGGCGTACCGGCCGTCCCCGAGGGCCGGGCGGCGCGCCGTCGGCAGCGGGCCCGCTGGAAGAAGAACCAGCGCCGGGCCGTGGTCGCCACCGCCGTCGCGCTGGTCGGCGGCGGCCTGACCGTCTCGGCGCTGGACCGCGGGGCCGGTGACAAGGCCCAGGCAGCCACCGCCCCGGAGCGCCCTAACGCGGGCCTCCCGGAGCAGCAGCACACGGAGCTCACTCGCCCGGCGTCCACTCCGCCGGACACCCCCGACGCCCGGCGCACCGACCCGGCCACGTCGAAGCCGTCCCCGACCAACGCCGCTCGCGAGTCCGTCACGGCCCCGCGCACCACGCGGGACCTCACCCGACCGGACGTGGCCACCACTCCGAGTCCCACGGCGACCTCGGCCCCGCAGTCGCAGGCTTCCTCCGCGCATCCCGGAGGCGGGAACCCCGGCGGCAGCGGCGGCACCGAGGCCGGGCAGCAGGCGCCGACCCCGACGCCGACCGAGGGCTCCGACTCCGGGACCTCCACGTCGCCCACGAGCCCCGCACCGGAAGCGACCTCGCCGGCGCAGCTCTGCGTGCTCAACCTCCTGTGCCTCGGCACGGAAAACTGACCCGACCGCCTGAGCGCGCCTCCCCTGAGATCGTCGTCACCCTCCCGCATCACCACACAACCCCGTGGATGCGGTCATGCTGGAAGAAGCCGTACGCCATCGCCCGGCGAGGGCCGGCACCAGCAGAGCAGGACGTCGTACTCAGGAAGGACATCTCCATGGTCGAGCAGGACGAGCGCTTCGATGTCGTGGTCCTCGGAGCGGGCCCCGGCGGCTACGTCGCCGCGATCCGCGCCGCCCAGCTGGGCAAGCGGGTGGCGGTCGTGGAGGAGAAGTACTGGGGCGGCGTCTGCCTGAACGTGGGCTGTATCCCCAGCAAGGCGCTGCTGCGCAACGCCGAACTGGCGCACATCTTCACGCGCGAGGCGAAGACCTTCGGCATCAAGGTGGACGGGCAGGTCTCCTTCGACTTCGGCGAGGCGTTCCGCCGCAGCCGCAAGGTCGCGGACGGCCGGGTCAAGGGCGTCCACTACCTGATGAAGAAGAACAAGATCACCGAGATCGACGGCCGCGGCACCTTCCTCGACCCGCACACCCTCCAGGTGGCCGGCTACGACGGCGAGACCCGCACCATCGGCTTCGACCAGTGCATCATCGCCACCGGCGCCACGCCCAAGTTGCTTCCCGGTACGCGGCGCAGCGCGCGGGTGGTGACGTTCGAGGAGCAGATCCTGGCCGAGGAGCTGCCGCAGTCGATCGTCATCGCGGGTGCCGGCGCCATCGGCGTCGAGTTCGCCTACGTGCTCCACAACTACGGCGTGAAGGTCACGATCGTCGAGTTCCTGGACCGGATGGCCCCGCTGGAGGACGCCGAGGTATCCGCCGAACTCGCCAAGCAGTACCGCAAGTTGGGCATCGACGTACTCACCTCCACTCGCGTCGACGCCGTCGACGAGTCCGGCGAGCAGGTGCGCGTCACGGTCACCGGCAAGGACGGCAGCCAGCAGGTCCTGGAGGCCGACAAGGTGCTGCAGGCGATCGGCTTCCAGCCGAACGTCGAGGGCTACGGCCTGGACAAGACCGGCGTGACCGTCACCGAGCGCGGCGCGATCGACGTCGACGGGCGCTGCCGTACGTCCGTCCCGCACATCTTCGCCATCGGCGACGTGACGGCGAAGCTGATGCTCGCGCACGCCGCCGAGGCCATGGGCATCATCGCCGCCGAGACCATCGCGGACGCCGAGACGATGGAGCTGGACTATGTGATGATCCCGCGGGCCACCTACTGCCAGCCGCAGGTCGCCAGCTTCGGCTACACCGAGGTGCAGGCCCGCGAGCTCGGCCACGACGTCAAGGTGGCGAAGTTCCCCTTCACCGCGAACGGCAAGTCGCACGGCCTCGGCGACGCGACCGGCTTCGTGAAGCTGATCAGCGACGCGAAGTACGGCGAACTGCTCGGCGGCCATCTCATCGGCCCGGACGTCACCGAGCTGCTGCCGGAGCTGACCCTGGCCCAGCAGTGGGACCTCACGGTCCACGAGGTCGCCCGCAACGTCCACGCGCACCCGACCCTCGGCGAGGCGGTCAAGGAGGCTGTGCACGGCCTCGCCGGACACATGATCAACTTCTGACCGTTCAGCCGTCGAGCCACCAGCGCGCCGCGCCCCAGGCAAAGGCGTAACCGAAGCCGTTGACCGCCCAGTGCAGGGTCATCGGCGCCAGCAGACTGCCGGAGCGGCGGCGCAGCTCGCACAGGACGACACCGGCGACGGCCGTGGCGACGATCGCCGCGGCCACCGTCGGTGCCACACCGGCCTGACCTTCCCCGAAGACGGACCCCACGGCGGCGTTGGAGCGGTTGACGCCACGGGACGGCATCAGGTGCCACACCCCGAACAGCAACGACGACACGCCCGTGGCCCAGGCCGTGCCGTGCCGGCGCCGGATCATGGCCCACAGCACGCCCCGGAAGGCGGTCTCCTCCAGCAGCACGGTCCCGAAGGGCACCCGCACCAGTGCTCCCCAGAGCATCCCCTCCAGGGACAGGTCCGCCGCCCTGCCGTCCCGGAAGGCCTCGCGCCCGGCCGGAACGGCGAGCAGGACGAGCAGGACCAACAGGACGATCGCCACCAGGACGGGAGCCCACCGCAGCCCCCGGCGCACCCCCGCCGGGTCGAGCCCCAGGTCGGCGGGGGTGAGGCCGTCCCAGCGGGCGATCATCAGCAGCACGGCCGTCGCGATCACGCAGACGACCACGTACATGGCTGGGCTCCGCGCGAGCCAGTTGTTCAGCAGGTTCGCGGCGGTGAGCACGGCGAGAGCACAGGTGATCCGCATCCGGGTTCCAGCATCCCCCGGCGGCGGCGATCAGCCCAGTTCGCGGCAGTACAGCGCGTCGGGCGTCCGGGCCGACCCCACCCGTCCGGTGTAGGCGATGCCGGCCGCGTACTCGTCGTCCGCGCACTGGCCCTTGTAGTGGCCCTGCGCGAAGTCGCCGCCCTTGGCGGCAGGCCCCCGGTTGTCGCCCCGGTCGAACCAGACCGTACGGCCACTCGCGCCGAGCCTCCCGGCCGGGGCCGCGGCGCACAGGGCGGCGGAGACGGCCGTGCCGCGGACGCTGTAGCCGATCAGGAACTGCCCCTCCGCGCACTGGAGTTTGGTGTATCCGGACGCCCAGTCCCGTCCCGGGGTCACGTGACGCTCGTCCACCACCACCTCGTGTCCGCCGGCCGGGTCCCACAGGGCGCCGGCCGTCACGTCCGAGCACAGTCCCCGGTTGCCGGTGTGGCCGAGACCGAGCAGGCGCTGTCCGTCGGGACAGACGGCCTTGCGGGCGCCGGAGTCCCAGTCGGGCCGGGCGCGCATCCGCCGCGACTGGACGAAGTCGCCGTGGTCGGGGCTGAGCATGGACCAGTCGGCGACCGGTGCCACCGGTCCGGTGCGGGCGTCGGCCTGGATGAGCCTCGTCCAGGCGGCGGCCCGCCAGTCGTCGCCGTCGTACAGGCCCATACGACGGCCTTCGGCATCCCAGTGCAGCAGCGCCCAGCCGTTGCCCTTGCGGTCCTGGTGCCAGCCGACGAGTGGCCAGTACGCGAAGTCGGCGTCGGTGCGGATCAGTTGGTCCACGAAGTTCTCGAACCAGGCCCGGGGTTTGTGGCCGGTCTCGTCGCGGCCCCCGACGCCGAACTCGCTGATCCAGACGGGGGCGGTGAAGTGCTGGTCCTGCTCGGCGGCAACGAAGAACGCCTGCCGGTCGAGCACCGCGATCAGTTCGCCGGGGCTCAGGTCGCGGTAGCGCGGATCGCTGGTCTCGCCCGTTCCTGTGGCGCCGCTGTGGTTCGGTCCGGTGTAGTCGTAGAAGTGGGCGGAGTACACCAGCTTGCCGGAGTCGATGAGGGTGTGGGACAGGCGGCGGGCGGGCTCCAGGGTGGGGCGCTCGTGCGGCAGGCCGTCGACGGGGATGCCGGTCCAGTTGATGCCCTCGACGACGATCAGCAGGTTCGGGTTGGCCTCCGCCAGAATGCGGTCGCCGACGCGCTGGGAGGCGGCGAACCAGTCGTGGTCGTCGCCGAGGCCCCAGTTGGGGTCGTCCCACACGTTGCGGCGCACCTCGTTGTAGAGGTCGGCGCCGACGACGCGCGAGTTGTCCCGGTAGCGGCGGGCCATGAACAGCCAGTCGTTCTCCCAGGTCCCGGTGGACTGGCTCGCGTTCCAGCGTTCGTTGCCGTCGACTCCGCAACACCAACGCGTGGTGTTGGTGTGGTTGTTGAGGATCACCGCGAGGCCGGCCGCCGTGAGGTCGCGCACGACCGCGTCGTACACCTCCAGCGGAGTCCTGCCGCGCAGCGACGGGTTGGCGGCGACGGAGTCGTCCGTGACGGGACGGCTGTCGTGGACCATCTCGTTGGAGAACGGGAGCCGGACGCTGTTGATCCCGATCTCGCGGAACCCGGCGATGATGTCGGACACCGAGGCGCGGTCCAGGCCGAGCGGTATCCGGCCGGAGTTCTCGCCGGCGTGGTGGCTCGCGTCGTCGGCCTGGTCGCCCGAACCGTTCCAGGTGCCGCTGGCGCCGTGCCAGTTGCCGGAGCGCAGTTTGAAGCGGTCCCCGTCCGCGTCGACGATCCAGCGGCCCCGTGTGCTCAGCGGCGGCGTCCAGTCCTGCGCTTCGGCCGTGGCGGCGGGCGGGACGACCGCCTCGGCGGTGGCCGGCTGCTGCTCGGCCGCGGCCTCGGGCAGGGACGCCAGCGGGACGAGGAGGAGTACGGCGGCGAGAGTCGCCCTCACCAAGGATCCGCGCACGGTCACCATCCCGACGGCTGTGTTGTCATGGCGGCGTCATCATGGTGGATGACGTGACATTGGTCCAGTCTTTCGCGGGCCTCACACGCCGTAGGCGCGAACAACGCCCAGGCGCCGGGGTGTCGGCCGGCTGCCGGCGTTCCTCTCGGAGTGCCGGCTGCAAGGCCCGCGCACTGCGGGGGTGGGGGCGCGTTCGTCGGGAGGTGGCTGTGCATCAACGGCGACCGGGGCCGCAAACCGGCGGCGACTCCCCGTCCGGGCGTGTGACAGTGCCCGGAAGCGCATCTCTCACCCATCCGGCCGACCGTGGCTCCGCACACAAACGGACCAGCCGCCACCCCCGGCCCGCACCTGTGGCGCGGTGCGGCCCTGTTGAGCATCCTCGGTGGTACCGCGTCCCCGGGAGGCCCACCCATGCCGGCCAAGAAGCTCACCGCCAACCGCTCGTCCCTCGGCCACCGTTTCACCTACGCCCTGCGCCACCCGGACCGCGTGCCCCGTCATCTCGTCCGCACCGCCCGGGACATGTGGCTGCGCCGCCGCCACCCGGACCACGTCTCCTACTACCGGGCCGTGATGCGCTCCGACACCCGGGCCGACCCGGACGCGGCCGTCGGCAGCCGCAACCGCGAGCGATGGCTGGCCCTCGGGGCGATGCAGTTCGACTACCTCCTCGGCCACGGCCTGCGCCCCGAGCACCGGATGCTGGAGATCGGCTGCGGCAACCTGCGCGGAGGCTGGCGGTTCATCCGCCACCTGGAGCCCGGCCACTACTACGGCATCGACATCTCACCCGACATCCTCTTCGCAGCGCAGGACACCATCGTGGCGATGGGGCTGCAGCAGCGGCTGCCCGTGCTCACCCCGGTGCGCGACCTGAAGCTGAGCTTCCTGCCCGACGCCCACTTCGACGTGGTGCACGCCCACAGCGTCTTCTCGCACTCACCACTCCCGGTCATCGAGGAGTGCCTGGCCAACGTCGGCCGGGTGCTCGCTCCCGGCGGCTGGTTCGACTTCACCTTCGACCGCACCGAAGGACAGGAGCACCACGTCCTGCGGGAGGACTTCTACTACCGCACCGAGACCCTCCTGACGCTGGCCGAGAAACACGGCCTGCGAGCCCGCTTCATGGCGGACTGGGAGGCACTCCCGCACGGCCAGTCCAAGATCCGGGTCACGCATCCCGGGTGAACCGACACCCCGTCATCAGGTCAACTGTCCCGGACCCTTGACTCGTAAAGCAGGAGTGGCGATCCTCGTTCGCACATCTTGCGAGGTCATGACAATCAGTCGACCGCGCGATCCCGCCGACCGAGGGACGTGGGCTGTGACCAGTTCCGGACGCCCGTACCGCAGACGCAAGAACGTGACCGTGGTGTCGCTCCTCCTGCTCGTGCTGTCCCTCGCGCTGGGCTCCGCGCCGAGTTCGGCGGCCGGAACCGACTGGTGGAACCCGACAGCACGGCCGGCGCCGGACTCACAGGTCAACGTCACGGGGGAGCCCTTCAAGGGGACCAACGCCCAGGGCGAGGTGCGCGGCTTCGTGGACGCGCACGACCACATCTTCTCCAACGAGGCCTTCGGTGGACGCCTGATCTGCGGAAAGCCGTTCTCCGAGGCCGGCGTCGCCGACGCCCTCAAGGACTGCCCCGAGCACTACCCCGACGGCTCGCTCGCGATCTTCGACTTCATCACCAACGGCGGTGACGGCAAGCACGACCCAAACGGCTGGCCGACCTTCAAGGACTGGCCCGCGCACGACTCGCTGACCCACCAGCAGAACTACTACGCCTGGGTCGAGCGGGCCTGGCGCGGCGGCCAGCGCGTGCTGGTCAACGACCTCGTCACCAACGGCGTGATCTGCTCGGTCTACTTCTTCAAGGACCGCAGCTGTGACGAGATGACGTCCATCCGGCTGCAGGCCAAGCTGACGTACGACATGCAGGCCTTCGTCGACAAGATGTACGGCGGCACCGGCAAGGGCTGGTTCCGCGTCGTCACCGACAGCGCGCAGGCCCGTGAGGTCATCGAACAGGGCAAGCTGGCGGTCATCCTCGGCGTCGAGACCTCCGAGCCCTTCGGCTGCAAGCAGATCCTCGACATCGCGCAGTGCAGCAAGGAGGACATCGACAAGGGCCTGGACGAGCTGCACGCGCTGGGCGTGCGCAGCATGTTCCTGTGCCACAAGTTCGACAACGCCCTGTGCGGGGTCCGCTTCGACTCCGGCTCGCTCGGAACGGCCATCAACGTCGGCCAGTTCCTGTCGACCGGCACCTTCTGGAAGACCGAGACGTGCAAGGGTCCGCAGCACGACAACCCCATCGGCAACGCGGCGGCGGCCGCAGCCGAGAGGAAGCTCCCGGCGGGCACAGAGGTCCCCTCGTACAGCGCTGACGCCCAGTGCAACGTCAGAGGGCTCACCGATCTCGGCGAGTACGCCGTCCGCGGCATGATGAACCGCGGGATGATGCTGGAGATCGACCACATGAGCGTCAAGGCCACCGGCCGGGTGCTCGACATCTTCGAGTCCGCGTCCTACCCCGGCGTGCTCTCCTCGCACAGCTGGATGGACATGGACTGGACCGAGCGGGTCTACGGCCTCGGCGGCTTCATCGCCCAGTACATGCACGGCTCCGACGGCTTCATCTCCGAGGCGAAGCGCACGGAGGCCCTCCGGGACAAGTACGGCGTCGGCTACGGCTACGGCACCGACATGAACGGCGTCGGCGGCTGGCCGGGCCCGCGCGGAGCGGACGCCCCGAACAAGGTGACGTACCCCTTCAAGAGCGTCGACGGCGGCTCCGTCATCGACCGGCAGACCACCGGTCAGCGCACCTGGGACCTGAACACCGACGGCGCCGCCCACTACGGCCTCGTGCCCGACTGGATCGAGGACATCCGCCGCGTCGGCGGCCAGGACGTGGTCGACGACCTCTTCCGGGGCGCCGAGTCCTACCTCAACACCTGGGCGGCCTCCGAGAACCACGAGGCCGGCGTCAATCTCGCGCGCGGCGCCAGCACGTCGGCCAGTTCCTCGGAGTGGAGCCTGTTCACGAGCTACAAGCCGGGGCGGGCCGTCGACGGCGACGGCGGCACCCGCTGGGCGAGCGACTGGAGCGACGACCAGTGGTACAAGGTCGACCTCGGCTCCACCCGCGTGGTCAAGCGGGTCACGCTCGACTGGGAACGCGCGTACGCGAAGTCGTACCGCATCGAGCTGTCCACCGACGGAGTGAACTGGCAGACCGCCTGGTCCACGACGGCCGGTGACGGCGGCCTCGACACGGCCCGCTTCAGCTCCACACCGGCCAGGTACGTACGTGTCCAGGGCCTGGACCGAGGCACCGACTGGGGCTACTCCCTCTACGAGGTCGGCGTCCACAGCGGCTGACACCCACGAGAGGGGCTCCATGGCACGGTTGCCGTCCGCCGAGCGGCGGCGACAGCTCACCGAAGCGGCGATCAGGGCGATGGCCCGGGACGGCGTCCCCAGGACGACCACCCGGTCCATCGCCGCCGAGGCGGGCGTCTCGCTGAGCGTCTTCCACTACTGCTTCGACTCCAAGCAGGAGCTGATCGAGTCCGTCATCACCACCATCACCGGGCACTACGTGACGGTGGTGAAGCAGGCCCTACGGCCCCGGGCCACCCTCGAGGAGACCGTCCGGGCCGGCTTCGAGGCGTACTGGGACCACGTCCGCGCCCACCCGGACGAGCACATGCTCACCTACGAGCTGGCGCAGTACGCCCTGCGCCAGCCCGGCTTCGAGCACCTGGCACGCCGCCAGTACGAGCTGTACGCCGAGACGTACGCCGAGCTCATCGAGCAGCTGCGGCAGACCATGGGCGTCCGGCTCCGCGTACCCGTCCCGGTACTGGCCCGCTATCTGGCCGCCATGACCGACGGCCTCACCCTCAACTACCTCGTCCTCGGCGACGACGCGGCCTGGAACGGCATCCTCGACACGGTCACCGCGCACATCGCCGGACTGGTGTGCGAAACCTGACGGGGGCGCTCACCCGGATACGGCTGCCCGATCGCGGGCCTCTTGCGTCGCGTCCCGCCGGAAGAGCCACCGCATGTCCGGCTCCACCGCGAACCGCAGCGCCCGCCGCACCGGGGGAGTGCACAGCACGGTCACGACCACCGCTGCGACGACGCCGACAACGACCGGGCCGATGGGCTGCCGCATCCAGGCGGGGTCGTACCAGCCGAAGTACTTGGATGCCTGGGCGACGAACCCGTGCAGCAGATAGCCGTACAGCGTGCCCACGCCCAGCACCGTGCACCACATCCGCCGCCCGGGCACCCAGGCGAGGAAGCAGGCCACCAGGACCAGCGAGCAGGCGAACAGCACCGGCGTCATCACGGCCCCGTACCACTGGGGCGCGCCCAGCTCCTCGGCACTGTCGCGGTGGTAGAACCAAGCCCCGGCCATCCGCGGCACCGCCCAGTACGCCACCACGAACGCGGCCACGAACACGGGCACGGCCGCGATCCGCACCGCGCGACGGCGCACCATCCGGAAATGCTCCGGGCGCAGGAAAAGACCCAGCACGAAGTACGGCAGGAACTGCAGGGTGCGCTGGAGATCGAGGTCGTTGCCGATGGACGGCGAGAGGGTGGCCAGCATCGCCACGGCGAGCGCCAGCGGCAGCGGCAGGCGCACCCGCCGCCACAGGGGTGCGCTCAGCCGCCACAGGAAGAGGGACGCGAGGAACCACGTCAGATACAGCGGGTCCAGCAGGCTGATCGGGCGGTCGGGTTCCTGGTCCGTCCACCGGGTGAACAGGGTGTACGCCGTCTCGAAGACGACGTACGGGACGACGAGACCGGTCACCAGCCGTCTGAGCTGCGGCGGGCGGCCTTCGAAGCTTCGGGAGAAGTATCCGGAGATCACGATGAACGCCGGCATGTGGAAGGCGTACACCAGCATGTACAGCGCGCTGACCGTCCGGCTGCCGTCCCGCAGCGGTTCCCACGCATGGCCGACCGCCACCAGGACGATCGCCGCGTACTTGGCGTTGTCGAAGAAGGCGTCCCGCTGCTGCGAAGGCGCAGGTGATAGGGCTGTGACAGGCGCGGGAGCCGTGACGGTGTGCTTCGGCATCCCACGCGTCTCACCACTTATGGCCCGGGCAAACCTCCGCTGGGGGCCGCGGCTCCCCGGGCGCCCGGTGGACGGCGTCGTAGGGCCGTAGGGGTGTGGTCGTAACCCATGTGATCGCTCCGAATGGTGCGACCCGGTGGATTGGCTGACGGTGGATCACGTCAGGCCTGGCTCCAGTGGTGATGAAGCGTCAGCCGCCCAGGCCGTGACGGAAGGACTCACTATGCGCTCTGTCCGCATGCTGCTCGCCACCGCGACGGCCACGGCCGCTCTGGCGATCGCGCCCGCCGCCCACGCCATCACGACGGGCGACTGGGACCAGGAAGACACCTCCCACAGCAAGGATCACGACAGCGACTCCTACAGCAAGGACCACGAGGAGGAGTCCTCCGGCAAGAAGCACGAGGAGGAGTCCTCCGACAAGAAGCACGAGGACAACTCCTACAGCAAGGAGCACGACAAGGAGAGCAAGCACGACGAGCCGCGTGGCGGGATGCACACGGGTGGTGGAGCGCTTGCGGCCCTGTTCAAGGGTGACGACTGGGGCGGGGACAAGGAGAAGGAGAAGGAGAAGGACGACTCGGACGGCTACAAGGACAAGGGCGAGGAGAGCAAGCACGACGAGGAGAGCAAGCACGACGAGGAGAGCAAGCACGACAAGGAGGGCAAGCACGACGAGGGGAGCAAGCACGACGAGGAGGGCAAGTACGACGAGGAGAGCAAGCACGAGAAGCCGCACGGTGGGGTGCACACCGGTGGCGGAGCGCTTGCGGCCGTGACCAACGGTGACGACTGGGGCGGCGACAAGGACCCGAAGCACGACCCGGACAGCTACCGCAGCAAGGACGAGGGACACGGCGACCACGACAAGGGCTCGTGGAAGGAAGAGGACCACGGCGACGACTCGTGGAAGGGCGACCACGAGAACGACTCGTACGGCGGCGACCACGACAAGGAGTCGTGGGGTGGTGGCGACCACGACGGGCCGCGTGGCGGTATGCACACGGGCGGTGGCGGTCTCGCCTCGCCGGGTGTCACCGCGGGTGGTCTGGCCGTGCTCGGTGCCGCCGGCGCCGGCATGTACGTGCTCCGTCGCAAGAAGGCTGCCGGATCCGTGGCGTGACCGATGCCGGATGACATAGCCGCTGTGGCCGCCGCACGTGCGCCGTGCGTCGCGGCGGTCCCGCGGGTCGTCCCCCTGCTTTCCTCGTCCTGCTTCCCCTGCTGTGTCCGCTGCTGTGCCTGAGTGAGGTGGTGCCCCATGGCCGCCGGCTGTCCCTCGTCCCCCGAGAACGACCCGGCCCGTTCCGACACCGGTTCCGCGACCTCGCGGCGGATAAGGCGCGCGGCCGCGGCGACGTTCTGGAGCGTGGTCGCCGCCCTGGTGCTGGTGGTGACCCTGCCCGGCGCCCAGGACGGGGCATCCGACGGCGGCCGTGCGCCAAAGGCCCTGCCGGCGGTGGGATCGCAGGCGCCGGGGGAGGCCGAATCCCATGCCCCACCGGGAGCCAGGTCGGACTCGCCGGCCCGGCGCCCCGTGGGCAAGCATCTGGCGCGGTCCCGGCCGGTGCGGCTGCTCATCCCCAAGATCTCGGTCGACGCGCCCTTCACCGACCTGGCCGTCGGCAGTGCCGGCCGGCTCAACCCCCCGCCGGCCCACGACACCAACCTCGTCGGCTGGTACGCCAAGGGGGCGTCCCCCGGTGAGACGGGCACGTCGATCATCGCCGGACACGTGGACACGGCGACCTCCGCCGCGGTCTTCGCGAGGCTGAGCGAGCTGCGGAAGGGGGACCGCTTCCAGGTGCTGCGGGCCGACGGGCGCAAGGCGTCCTTCGTGGTCGACAGCGCGGAGACCTTCGACAAGGACACCTTCCCCAGCGAGCGCGTGTACCGCGACACCGCCCGGGCCCAGGTCCGCCTCATCACGTGTGCGGGGGACTACGACCGTCAGGTCCGGGACTACACGGCGAACCTGGTCGTCTTCGCCCACCTCGTCTGAACCGCAAGGGCTACGTTCCGTATCCCGGCACTCCGCGCTGACCTCGTGTCTTACAGTGACTGCGACCAGTTCCGGTGACAGAACCTGTGAGGTAGTCGCTAACCATGCCGACCGAGACGTTTGAGTTCCAGGTAGAGGCCCGTCAGCTGCTCCAGCTGATGATCCACTCGGTCTACTCGAACAAGGATGTCTTCCTGCGGGAGCTCGTCTCCAACGCATCCGACGCGCTCGACAAGCTGCGCCTGGAGAAGCTGCGGGACGACGCCCTCGACGCCGACGTGTCAGACCTGCACATCGAGATCGACGTCGACAAGGAGGCCCGCACCCTCACGGTGCGGGACAACGGCATCGGGATGTCGTACGACGAGGTGGGCAAGCTCATCGGCACCATCGCCAACTCCGGCACGGCCACCTTCCTTCAGGAGCTGAAGGAGGCCAAGGACGCGGCAGGGGCGGAGGGGCTGATCGGCCAGTTCGGTGTCGGCTTCTACTCCGGCTTCATGGCGGCGGACGAGGTGACGCTGGTGACCCGGCGGGCCGGCGAGAGCCAGGGCACCCGCTGGACGTCGCGCGGCGAGGCCACGTACACGCTGGAGACGGTCGCCGACGCCGCGCAGGGCACGTCGGTCACGCTCCACCTCAAGCCCGCCGACCCCGAGAACCAGCTCCACGACTACACCTCGCCCTGGAAGATCAGGGAGATCGTCAAGCGGTACTCGGACTTCATCACCTGGCCGATCCGGATGGTCCCGGAGGCTGCCGCCCCCGGCGAGGGTGACGGTGAAGGTGACGCGGACACCGCGCCCGAGCCCGAGACGCTGAACTCCATGAAGGCCCTGTGGGCGCGTTCGCGCGACGAGGTCTCCGACGACGAGTACCACGAGCTGTACAAGCACATCAGCCACGACTGGCGCGAGCCGCTGGAGACGATCCGGCTGCAGGCGGAGGGCACCTTCGAGTACCAGGCCCTGCTGTTCGTCCCCTCCCACGCCCCGCACGACCTGTTCACGCGCGACTTCAAGCGTGGCGTGCAGCTCTATGTGAAGCGCGTCTTCATCATGGACGACTGCGAGGCGCTGCTGCCGCCGTACCTCCGCTTCGTCAAGGGCGTCGTCGACGCGGCCGACCTCTCGCTGAACGTCTCCCGCGAGATCCTCCAGCAGGACCGGCACATCCGGATGATGCAGCGCCGGCTGACGAAGAAGGTCCTGTCCACGGTCAAGGAGTTCATGACCAAGGACGCCGACCGCTACGCCACGTTCTGGCGGGAGTTCGGCACCGTCCTGAAGGAGGGGCTGCTCTCCGACACCGAGAACCGCGACGCCATCCTCGCCGTGTCGTCCTTCGCCACCACCCACGGCGACGACGAGCCGACCACCCTGGCCCAGTACGCCGAGCGGATGAAGGACGGCCAGGACGACATCTACTACATCACCGGCGAGTCCCGGCAGAGCATCGAGAACTCCCCGCACATGGAGGCGTTCCGCGACAAGGGCATCGAGGTCCTGCTGCTCACCGACCCCGTCGACGAGGTGTGGGTCGACGCCGTGGGCGAGTACGAGGGCAAGCGGCTGCGCTCCGTCACCAAGGGTGAGATCGACCTGGCGGCCGGGGACGACGAGAAGGCCGGCGAGGAGCGCGAGAAGCAGGCCGAGGACTACGCCGCCCTGCTCGGCTGGATGCAGGAGCAACTGGACGAGGACATCAAGGAGGTGCGCCTGTCCGCGCGGCTCACCGTCTCCGCGGCCTGCGTCGTCTCGGACGCGCACGATCTGACGCCGGCCCTGGAGAACATGTACCGGGCGATGGGCCAGGAGGTGCCGCGCACCAAGCGGATCCTGGAGCTCAACCCGGGCCATCCGCTGGTGAAGGGCCTGAATCAGGCGTACAAGGAGCGCGAGGACCGCTCCGAGCTCGCCGAGTCCGCCGACCTGCTCCACACGCTGGCGGTGCTCGCCGAGGGCGGTCAGCCGAAGGACCCCGCGCGGTTCGTGAAGCTGGTGGCGGACCGGTTGGAACGCACCCTGTAGGCGGTGCGCCGTAGGCCATGTGGTCGTGTGCGCGGGCCGTTGTCAGTGGCCCGCGCTACGTTCCTTGCAGTCGGCTTCCGGCCCTATTCCTGGAGGATCCATGGCCTCGCGACTCAACCCCTACATCACCTTCGCCGGCGATGCCCGGCAGGCGATGGAGTTCTACAAGGACGTCTTCGGGGGCACCCTGGTGCTCAACACCTACGGCGAGTTCGGTCAGAAGGACACTCCGATGGCCGACAAGATCATGCACGGCATGCTGGAGGCCCCCAACGGGTTCACCCTGATGGGCGCCGACACCCCGATGGACGACCACCGGCCCGGCAACAACATCTCCGTGAGCCTCAGCGGCGACGACGACGCCGAACTGCGCGGTTACTGGGAGAAGCTGTCCGCCGACGCCACGGTGACGGTGCCGCTGGACAAGCAGATGTGGGGCGACGTCTTCGGCATGTGCACGGACCGCTTCGGCATCACGTGGATGGTCAACATCGCCGGTCAGGCCGGCTGAGCGCGGTCTGGCAGGTCAGCTCCGGCGCGACTGTTGGGGTCACGGCTGCGGCAGCCACTCGCTCAGCGCGTCGACGAGCCGGTCGAGGGCCGGCTCGTCGGCGGAGCGGTCCGTCATGACGGTCCGGCCGTCGAAGCGGAGCGTGTACTGGAACATGTCCGCCCCCTCCATGTCCCTGGTGACGTCGGAGACTTCGTCCAGCGCCGGATCACCGAGCAGCGTCCGCAGCTCCGTGAACTCCGCCGCGCCCGTGCGACGGACGGCGCGTTCCCCCTTGTCGTCGGTGTGCACGGCGCCGTCGCCCCGCAGGGTCACCTCCTTGTGCACGCCCGCGTAACCACCGGTGACCACCATGGTCACCAGCACCTGATCCGGTCCGGTGACGGGGACCGGAGAGGGACCCCGGGACGTCGAGGGGCTCGGGGACGTCGAGGGGCTCGGGGACGTCGAGGAACCCGGGGACGCCGAAGGAGAGGGCGCGGGAGAGGCCGGCGTCTGCGACGCCGGGGGTGTTGCCGAGCGCGGCGGTGCGGGCGAGTCGGCGCAGCCGGCCAGTCCCAGTGCACCCGCCACGACCAGGACGACTGCCGCACGTCCACCGAACACAGCGCTCCCACCCGTCTGTCACGTCAACTGCAGTGTCCTTACCACGGAATGGGCGGCTCCGGGACCGGCCCGTGGTCAGTCAGGGGCACGGTGATTTTCAGCCCACCTGTTGACGTACCGCCCAGCAGGGCAGGTACGGGGCGTAGACCACGCGCGGCCAGGGAAAGGAGCTATACGGCAAACCGCGGGGAGTGTCCGTCAGCGCCCGGAGTGTCGGGCCCGCAGCGCTGAGGAGGGGCCAGGCATGGGCGGGCAGCCCTTGTTTCTCGAACCGCGGCTGGAGTCGCGGCTGCGCTCGTTGCTGAACGTCCCGGACCTGTTGCACACGCTTGCGGAAGGCCTCGGGTCGCCGTTGAACGTCGTCGTGCCCGACCAACTCGCCGACAACCTCTCGCAGTTCCGCGCGGTGTACGGCAGTCACCATCTCTCCGGCCAGGTGTACCTCGCCCACAAGGCCAACCGGTCCAGCGCCCTGCTGCGCCGGCTCGCCGCCACGGACGCCGGCGTGGACGTCGCTTCCCTCGGGGAGCTGCAGCATGCCCTCGGCGCCGGCTTCACCCCCGACCGGATCACGGCGACGGGGCCGAAGAACGCGGAATTCCTGTGGCTGGCGGCCCGGACGTCGGTCACCGTCAGCCTGGACACCCGAGGCGAACTGGAGCAACTCGCCGCGCTGGTACGCAAACACGTGCTGCCCAGGACCCGCATCCTGCTCCGGCTGTCGGGCTTCGAGGCCTCCGGCGTCCGGGTGTTGAGCCGACGGAGCCGATTCGGCACCGACGTGGGCGAGTTGGCCCCGCTGCTGGAGGCCGTCGAGCGGCACGGCGACGTCGTCGACCTGGTCGGCGTGGCGTACCACCTGGACACGACGAGCCTCACCGAGAAGGCCACGGCGCTGGAGGGCTGTCTGCGGGTGCTGGAGGAGTGCCGGAGCCGCGGGCTCAGGCCCCGGGCCGTGGATCTCGGCGGCGGCTTCGGCACCAACTACCTCGCCGACGGCGGCCAATGGGACCGGTACACCACCGAACTCACCGAAGCCGTCCTGGGCACCCGCCCGCCGTTGACCTACGGCGGCCACGGCTATGGCCTGCGCAACGAAGCAGGCACCCTGCGCGGAGCTCTCGGCCTGTACCCCGCCCACCGACCGGTCGCCGGCGCCCGCTACCTCGACGAACTGCTCGCGCACCCGGCCGCTTCCCTCGGCGGCCGCCCCCTGGCGGCCCAGCTCCTCGAGCACCTCTACGACCTGTACACCGAACCCGGCCGAGCACTGCTCGACCAGTGCGGACTGACGCTGACCAAGGTGCTGGAGGTCCGCGACCAGGAGATTGGCGGTCCTCTTGCCGTACGGCTGGCCGCGAAGGCCGACGACGTGGCCCTGGAGGAGCACGGGGTGCTCGTGGACCCCGTCGTCCTGCCACGGCACACGACGAACGGAGCCGCCGGTGCCGGCACCCGTACCGAACCCGTCGCCGTTCACCTCTTCGGCAGCCTGTGTCTGGAGTCCGATCTGATCACCCGCCGCACGGTCTTCCTGCCCCGCCGCCCCGAACCGGGCGACCTGCTGGCCTTCGCCAACACGGCCGGCTACTGCATGGACTTCCACGCCACCCGTGCCCAGCACCAGCCCGTCGCGCGCAAGGTCGCCGCCTGGCAGGAGGGCGACGCGTGGCGCTGGTGCCTGGACGACCAGTACTGGCCGACCACACCCGTGGGGGGAGCGCAGTGAGGTACGACAGCATCACCGAGGCCATCGGCAACACACCGCTGGTGCGCATCGACCCGGCCGTGCACGGCCTGAGGCACATCGACCTGTACGCCAAGCTGGAGTTGCTCAATCCCTTCGGATCTGTGAAGGACCGGGCCGCCTGGAACATGGCGCGTCCGCACCTGGCCGCCGCGGCCGGGGAGGGCGGCCAGGTCGTGGAGCTGTCGAGCGGCAACACCGCCAAGGCCCTGGCCGTCCTCGCGGGCATGCACGGCCTGACCTTCAAGAGCGTCACCAACCGGATGCGCATCCCCGAGATCAAGGACCTGCTCCTGCTGCTGGGCGCGCAGATCGAGGAACTGCCCGGCCAGAGCGAGTGCCTGGACCCGACCGCGACCGACGACCCGCTCACCCTGTTCCACCGCACCCTCTCCGAGCCCGACAGCACGTATCTGCACACCGACCAGTACTTCAACCCGCGCAACACCGAAGCCCACTTCACCGGCACCGGCCCGGAGATCGTCAAGGACCTGGACGGCCGGGCCCCGGACTGGTTCATCGCCTGCGTGGGCACCGCCGGCTCCTCCACGGGCGTCGCCCGCGCACTGCGCGAGCACGACCCCGCCGTACGGGTCGCCGGCCTGGTCGCCGCCAAGTCCGACTTCATCCCCGGCATCCGCACCATCGACGAGGCGCACGAGGTGGGTCTGTTCGACCCCGGCACCTACGACACGATCGAGGCGGTCGGCGCCGACGAGGCGATCGAGGGGATGCTGACCCTCAACCGCCGCTGCGGCATCCTCGCCGGACCCACCGGAGGCGCCGCCTACTTCGGGGCCGTACGCCAACTGCGCGCCGTCGACGAGGAGTTGGAAGATGGGTGCGACGAGGAAGGCGCGGAGCGGCGGTCGGCGGTCTTCATCGTCTGCGACCGCGTCGAGAGCTACCTGAGCTACGTCCGGCAGCGGCGCCCCGACCTCTTCGGCCGCCCGCCGCGCAGGAACTCCCCGGCCGATCTGTCGGAGGCCGAGGTGCGCACGGCACCGGCCATCGGCGTCTGCGACGCCCAGAAGTGGATCGCCACCGGCGAACCGCTCGTCGTCGACCTGCGCAGCCCCTACGCCTACGCCGCCCTGCACATCGACGGCTCCGTCAACATCGTCGACGAGCTCTTCGAGGAACTCCTGCACGGCGGACTGCCGTTCAGCCGCAGCCGTCCCGTCCTGCTGGCCTGTCCGGTCGGCGAGAAGTCCGCCCGCCACGCCGCCCTGCTGACCCGGATGGGGCATCCTGACGTCCGCAGCCTGACCGGCGGCATCATCGCCTGGCGTGACGCGGGCGCACCCCTCGTGCGGGACTGACGCCATGACCTCACCCAGGACCGGCACCCAAGGCACCGACGTCATCGCGGAGTTGGGCGCGTGGCAGAGTGCGCTGCGCTCCCGGTTCCCGATCATCACCGCGCACCCGGAGCTGGCCTACCTCGACAGCGCTGCCACCGCCCAGAAGCCACAGGACGTGCTCGACACCGTCCACGCCTACCTCACCACGACCAACGCCAACGCCGGACGCGGCACCTACCCCTGGGCCAACCGGACCACAGCGCTGATCGAGCAGGCCCGCGACCGGGTGAAACTGTTCCTCGACGACCCCGCTCCGGAATGCTCGGCCGTGCACTTCACGAGCGGCACCACCGAGGGGCTGCGCACCATCGCCCGTGACTGGCTGCCCGGGCTCCTCGCCGACGGGGACGAGCTGGTCGTCCCGGTCGCCGACCACGAGGCGAACATCGCGCCCTGGCTGGAGGTCCAGCGGGAACTGGCCCGAAAGGGCGTCCACATCAGCGTGCGGCCGATGCCGTACCAGCGGGCGTCCGGCGACTACGACCACACCACGCTCACCCGACTGGCGGGCCCGCGGACCCGGTTCGTCGCCGCGAGCCATGTCCACCACGTGTACGGCGGCAACATGAACATCCACCGCATCCGGCAGGCGGTCGGGCCCGACGCGGTCATCTGCCTGGACGCCGCCCAGAGCGTCGGCCATCTGCCGTTGTCCGTGGCCGATCTGGACGTCGACTTCGTCGTCTTCTCGGGGCACAAGGCCATGGCCCTGCCCGGCACGGGGGCCGTCTGGGCCCGTCAGGCCCGCGGGCCGCAGTTCACGCCGGGCGGCTGGTCGGGTACCCCCAACACCGTCGGCATCGCGTCCCTCACCAGCGCCCTGGACTGGCTGGACGCGGCCGGCCCCGACCGGATCGAGCGGTGGACCGTCGCCTTGGCGGCCCGCCTCACCGACGGTCTGCGTCACCTCGACGCGTACGAGATCCTCGGCTGCCAGAGCAGCCTGGCCGCCGATTCGCCCGTGCAGCGACGCCAGGGCATCGTCACCTTCCGCCACCGCGCCGTCGACTCCGCAGACCTCGGCTTCATCCTCTTCAGCCACGGCTTCATGATCCGCTCCGACCAGCACTGCCAGGGCAGCGCGGGGGAGCGGACCGGCTCGGTGCGGGTGAGTCTGCACGTCTACAACACCGCCGAGGAAGTAGACCGGTTATTGACCGTCCTTGCCACGCTCGGGTGACGTACCGTCATCAGAGGGAATGGGAACCGTTTCCACCTGTAGGGTCTGCGCAGACGGTGCGGACGGGTGCGGAACGGCGAGGTGCACGACGGGATGGGGCTGAGCCTGGCGACGGCGGAGCGGTGGGTGGAGCGCTGGGAGCGTCAGCAGCAGCGGTACGCAGTCGACCGCGAGGAGCGGTTCACCGTGATCGCCGATGTCGTGGAGCAGGCCGTGACCGGCCGCTCGGACCGGCCGCTGGTCGTCGACCTCGGCTGCGGTCCCGGCTCCTTGGCGGCTCGGCTGGCCCGGCGGCTGCCGTACGCGGACATCGTGGGCGTGGACATGGACCCGCTGCTGCTGGAGCTGGCCCGCACCCATCACTCGGACGCGGCCCGCTACGTCGACGCGGTGATCGGCGAGGAGGGCTGGACCCACGCCCTGGGTCTCGACCGCCCGCTCGACGCGGCCGTGTCGACGACGGCACTGCACTACCTCAGCCCGGACGCCCTGCACCGCACCTACCGGCAACTCGCCGCGCTGCTGCGGCCCGGCGGCGTCCTCGTCAACGGCGACCACTTCCCGCACGACGACACCGCGCTGGCAGGGCTCGCGAGGTGCGTCGGACGCCGCCACGCCGAGCGGGGGCACGCCCTGGCGCACGAGGACTGGGACGGCTGGTGGAAGTCCGCCGCGGCCGATCCCGAGCTGGCCGACCTCCTCGCCGAACGCCGACGCCGATGCCGACGGCAGCCGGCCGCCGGAACCGACAGCGCGGCGCACCTGTCCGCGGCCGCCCACGAACGGCTGCTGCGGCAGGCGGGGTTCGGCCATGCCGGAACCGTCTGGCAGTACGGCGACAGTCATGTCGTCGTCGCGGTCCGCTGACCCGAGCCGCCGTCGCGCCCTGGTTACCAAGCACAGCTAAAGGATTCATCAGGCATCTTGACAGCGTGCGTGCTGTTTCGCGACGTTTGAGCCTCGCCGCAAGGTTCGACTTGGGGGAAATGCGGCGAGGCGCCACTAGGCGCTTCTTTGGGGGATTCTGGGGGGAGCGGTCGCCATGCGGTCCACTAGCGCCATCACGATTCACAGACCCGAGGAACTGAACGAGTCGCTGCGCCGGGCGTGGCACCGGGCGATGGACGAGTCGCCCGACTACGCCAACCCGTTCCTGGCGCCCGAGTTCGCGATCGGGGTCGGCAGGTCCCGCGGTGGAGCGCGGGTGGCGGTCCTGCACGAGGACGGGGAGGCCGTCGGCTTCCTGCCCTACGAGCGCAACGCGTACGGCGTCGGCAAGGCCATCGGCCTGGGACTCTCCGACTGCCAGGCCTTGGTGCACCGGCCGGGCGTCACCTGGGACACCCGGGAACTGCTGCGGGCCTGCAATCTGTCCGTCTTCGAGTTCGACCACCTCGTCGAGGAGCAAAAGCCCTTCGGCCCCTACGTCACGGGGACGTTCGCCTCGCCCGTGCTCGACCTCAAGCCCGGCGAGGGCAGTTACGCCGACTGGCTGCGTGGCGCGTACCCGGGGCTCGCCAAGACGACGCTGAAGAAGGAGCGGCGCCTGGGGCGGAACGTGGGCGAGGTGCGCTTCGTCTACGACGAGCGCGACCCGCGCGTACTGCGCACCCTCATGCGGTGGAAGTCCGCCCAGTACCGCAGGACGGGGCGGATGGACCGCTTCTCCAAGCCGTGGATCGTCGACCTGGTGGACCGCCTCTTCCAGGTTCGCGAGGAGCACTTCACCGGCATCCTGTCCGTGGTGTACGCCGGTGACCGGCCGGTCGCCGCACACTTCGGGCCGAGGTCGCGCACGGTGTTCGCGGCCTGGTTCACCGCCTACGACCCCGAGTTCGGCTACTACTCGCCCGGACTGATGATGCATCTGCGGATGGCCGACGCCGCGGGCCGGGACGGTGTGACGGTCATGGACATGGGGCGCGGCGAGAAGGAGTACAAGGACTGGCTGAAGTCCCGTGAGCTGCGGGTGGCCGAAGGGTTCGCGGTGCGCCCGCACCCGGTGGCGACGGCACACCGGATGTGGCGCAGACCGGTGCGCGGCCTCAGGAACACGGTCCTGGCCCACCCCGGGCTGCGCGAGCCCGCCGACCGGCTGCTGAAGACCGTCGGCTCGCTGCGCACTTCGGTCCTGACCCACTCGCCAGGAGCGGGAGCCCGCGCCCGCTGAGCGGGGCCCGGCCCTCGTCCTTCGCCGCCTCGGCGTCGTAGCCCCGGCCTTCGCTGCCCAGGAACTCCTGCACGGGGCCTCTCACGACGCCCACGAGCGCACACCGCCCACCTCGGGCGGCCCTTCGTCGGACCCTTCCACGGAAGAGGTGACCATGCCGTACGGATCGCGGCTCGCCGCGATGATGACACGGCGCATCGGACGCGAATGCGTCTACACGCCCTCGGCCCGAATCGCCCTCTACCTGGCGCTGCGGCGCTGGTGCCGGCCGGGCGGGCGGGTGCTGATGTCCCCGGTGAACGACGACGTGATCCTCTTCGTCGTCCTCGCCGCCGGACTGCGCCCCGTCCAGGCCCCCGTGTCCCAGTGGGACGGCAACATCGACCCGGCCGCCGTACCGGAGACCACGTGGCGCAACGTGGACGCCGTGCTGACCACCAACCTCTACGGCATGCCGGACCGGGTCGTCGAACTGCGCCGCCGGTGCGACGAGTTGGGGATCCCCCTGATCGAGGACGCCGCGCACGCCATCGGCACCCATGTGGACGGGCAGCCGATCGGCACCTTCGGACAGGCGGCGGCGTTCAGCCTGTCCAAGCATGTCGCGGGGATGGCCGGCGGTTTCCTCGCCGTCGACGACGTACGCACCCGACGGGAACTGGAGCTGCTGCGCGACGACCTGCTGACCCCGCGCCGCCTCCGCCACGACCTGACCACCACCCTGCGCCCACTGGCACGGTCCGCCGTACGCTCGCTCCACCTGGTCCGCCCGGTCTGGCGCACGATGCAGCGCCTGGGGCTGCTCGAGCGCGACGACTTCCGCATGGCCCTGCACGCGCCGCGCCTCGCCGGCAGCGCCCGCCACGCGCCGAGCCTGGCCGCCTACGAGCCCTGGGTACGGGTCGACCTGCACGGGTTCCGCTCGCGCCACGGGGCCCTGGTACGGGGGCAGTTGGAGCTGCGGATGGCCCTGCTCGACGGTGACCTCGCCCGCCGCCGGGCCGGTGTCTCGCTGCTGGCG
This sequence comes from Streptomyces sp. NPDC012935, assembly GCF_042900345.1. Lineage (NCBI taxonomy): Bacteria > Bacillati > Actinomycetota > Actinomycetes > Kitasatosporales > Streptomycetaceae > Streptomyces > Streptomyces sp. NPDC012935. The sequence goes on along the minus strand of NZ_JBIBBC010000003.1, from coordinate 442,553 downwards.
GGCACCACCTGGGCCACCCCGGCCCTGCGCGAGCGGACGGCACACGACGGCCCTCCGGGACTGTTCCGGGTGCCGCTGCTGGTCCACGACCGCAACGCCCTCGTGGCACGCCTGGTCGACCACGGCGTGGTCGCGGGCTACGTCTACGACCCGCCGCTCGACGACTATGCGGGTGCCGAGTTCGTCGAACCGTCCCCCGACCCCACGGCGGCCCGCTGGTTCGCCGCACACACCCTGCCGGCCGACCCCCTCCTGGCCCGCAGGATCACCGACGCTCTGACCAGGGAACTGGCGACCCCGGCACACCCTCCGATCCCGGCCCGGACAGCCGAACCCGACACCACGACGAAGACTCCCCCCACACCCCTGGGCCAGTAGAGAAGGCGGTGGCGGGGCCGGGCGGGAAACGGGCCGCTCGTCTCCGCACCGCGCCCCCCGGACCCACCTTGCCTACCCTGGAGGTGTGGCTCGGTCCAACGACGAGGTCGCCGCACTGTTCCAGGAGTACGCGGATCTGATCTCCATCACCGGAGGAGACGCGTTCAGGGCACGTGTCTACGAGAAGGCCGCCCGGGCGATCGGCGGCCACCATGCCGACGTGTCCACGCTCGACGTCAAGGCACTCAAGGAGATCCCGAACGTCGGCAAGTCGATCGCCGAGAAGGTCGTCGAGTACTTCACCAGCGGCAGCGTGTCCGCCGTCGAGGAACTACGGGCGAAGATCCCCGCCGGCGTCCGGCAGCTGACCGCCATCCCCACGCTCGGCCCGAAGAAGGCCCTGGTCATCTACCAGGAGCTGGGCATCTCCACGACCGAGGAGCTCGCCGACGCCATCCACGAGGAGCGGCTGCGCGACCTCAAGGGCTTCGGGCCGAAGACCGAGGAGAACATCCTCCACGGCATCGCCCTGCTCCAGGCTGCCGGAGACCGCGTCCTGATCGACGCCGCCATGAGCCTCGCCGAGGACATCGTCGCCGAGATGTCCCAGGTGACCGGCTGCGAACGCTGCTCCTACGCCGGCTCGCTGCGCCGCGTCCGCGAGACGATCGGCGACATCGACATCCTCGTCGCGGCGGGGCAGGCGGAGCCGATCATGCGGGCCTTCACCGAGCTGCCGTACGTCTCGGAAGTGATCGCGCACGGCGCGAAGAAGACGTCGGTCCGCACGGACAGAGGCCTCCAGGTCGACCTGCGCGTCGTGCCGCCGGACTCCTGGGGCGCGGCGATGCAGTACTTCACCGGGTCGAAGGCCCACAACATCCGCACCCGGGAGATCGCCGTCCGCCAGAAGCTCAAGCTCTCCGAGTACGGGCTCTTCGACACCGAGACCGGCAAGAAGATCGTCTCCGAGACCGAGGAGGACGTGTACGCCCGGCTCGGCCTGCCCTGGATCCCGCCCACCCTGCGTGAGGACCGGGGCGAGATCGAGGCCGGACTGCGCGACGAGCTGCCCGACCTGATCCAGGACAAGGACATCCGGGGCGATCTGCACACCCACACCGACCTCACCGACGGGCTCGCCCCGCTGGAGGAGATGGTGGCCGCGGCCGCCGAGCGCGGCTACGCCTACTACGCGGTGACCGACCACGGCCCGGACATGGCCATGCAGCGGATGACCGACGAACGGATCCCGGCCCAGCGCGAACGCGTCCGCGAGCTCGACGGCGAGCACGGCAAGCGCGGCAAACGGGCCGGCATGCGGGTGCTGCACGGCGCTGAGCTGAACATCGGCCCCGAAGGCGACGTGGACTGGCCGCAAGAGTTCCTCGCAGGCTTCGACCTGTGCGTGGCCTCGGTGCACTCGCACTTCAACCAGGGGCGCGAGGCGCTGACCCGGCGGATCGTCCGGGCCTGCGAGAACCCGCACGTCCACATCATCGGCCATCCCACCACCCGACTCATCGGCAAGCGCCCCGGCATCGACGTCGACCTCGACGCCGTGTTCGCCGCTTGCGCGCGCACCGGCACGGCCCTGGAGATCAACTCCCATCCCGACCGGCTCGACCTGCGCGACGAGGACATCCTGCGGGCCAGGCGGCACGGCGTGAAGTTCGCCGTCGACAGCGACGCCCACGCCGTCACCCATCTGGCCAACCTGCGCTACGGCGTGGGCACGGCCCAGCGCGGCTGGCTCACCACGGACGACGTGATCAACACCTGGCCGCTGACCCGGCTGCGGCGCTTCCTGAACAAGGGGTGACTCAGTGCCAGGGGCCTACAGAAAGGGCGTGCCAGGGTCCACTCCGGACAGGACCCGGCCGTAGATCTCCAGGTTGGTCGCGGGATTCACGAACGAGTGAAGGCTCAGTGCGTGCAGATCGCGCACCGCCCGCTGGATCGGCACGTCCCGGTGCAGCGACGACGCCCCGGCCGCGGAGCCGAGCAGATCGACGGCCTCCTTGCACAGCCGCGCCACATAGCCGCTCTGCGCCCGGATCCTGGCCCGCTCCTCGGGCGTGTACGGCTCGCCCGACTCGGCCCGTGACTCGATCAGGGCGACGAACTCGGCGGTCAGCAGCTCGGCGCAGGAGATCTTCATGGCCGCCTCGGCCGCCTGGAGATGAGTGACCGTGGCCTCGTTCTGGCGCTGGTGCAGGGTGTACGTGATGCCCCGCCGCCGGCTGCGCTCGGTGAACTCCGCCAGGGCGGACCGGGCCAGGCCCAGCGCGTTGGGCGCGGTCCACGCGCAGAACATCAGCAGGACGGGCATCCGGTAGAACGGCTCGTCGCCGTTGGCCTTCGACCCGACCTCGCCCGCCAGCAGCGGCCCGACCGGCAGGACCCGATGGGCGGGCACGAAGACGTCCCGCGCCACGACGCTGTCGCTACCGGTCCCGGCCAGCCCCGACACGTACCAGTCGTCGAGAATCTCCAGCTCGGCCATCGGTACGGCCGTCCACAGCAGCTCCGGTGGTCCCTCACCGGACTCGGACTCGACCCGCACCGTCAGCAGGTGCCAGTCGGCGTCGTGGCAGCCGGTGGCGAAGCCCGATATGCCGTTGACCAGGTAGCCGCCGTCCGAGCGGACTGCCGTCGCGTCCGGGACGAGGGTGCCGCCCACCTTCGCGTCCGGGTCCGTGAAGATCTCGTCCTGGGCCTCGTCCGGGAAGAGTGCCGCGATGTAGGAGCAGCCGGCCTGGATCACCGTCTTGAACGCGGTCGAGCCGCACGCCGACGCGATCTCGGCCACCGCGTCGACCTGGGTGCGCAGCCGGCTCTGGTAGCCGCCGTACCGCCGGGGGACGTTCATCCGGTGGATGCCGGCGTCCGTCAGCGCCGCCGCGACCTCGGGGGTGACCCGCCGCTCCTGCTCGGCGCGCAGTGCGTGTTCGCGGACGAGCGGGCGCAGTGCCCGGACGCGGTTGACCAAATCGGTATCGGTGCCGGCTGCTGTCATCGGTGACCTCCCGAGCACGACGGGTCATCACCGTGACGCGGATGCCGTGCACTGTCAACGGGCCGTCTGGAGAGGGGAGTTGAAGCGCGCCAAAGCCCTGCATCGCCCTGTGGTCTTCGGTCGTTTGAGCGGCGGTCGAAAAGGGGAGCGTGCGGGAGGCGGGCCGAGCCGGACGGGTCGGGCTTTGCTCATCTCGCCGCAGAGGGGTTGTCCTTACATTCCGTCCCTGCCTAGGGTCGCCCTCGAAGTGCAAGCGCTTTCTGAGCGGGCTGTCCGTCGTCCGAGGAGAACTGCATGTCCCCAAGCCCCGCCCGCCGCCGCGTCGCGGTGATCGGCACCGGCGCCATCGTCAGCGGCAGCCATCTCCCCGCGCTGAGATCGCACCCCGACCGGGTGGAGCTGGTCGCCGCCGTCGACGTGGACCAGGCCCGGCTGAACGCCTTCCGGGAGCTCGCGGGCGAGGACGTCGCCGGGTACACCTCGACCGGCGAGATGCTGGACGCCGTACGCCCCGACCTGGTCCTGATCGGCACACCGCCGTCCCTGCACCGCGAGCAGACGGTCGCCGCGCTCAAGGCGGGCGCCTGGGTGCTGTGCGAGAAGCCGCTGTGTCTGTCGCTCGCCGAGTACGACGACATCGCGGCGGCCGAGGAGGCGTCGGGCGCGTATGCGTCGGTGGTCTTCCAGCACCGCTACGGCTCCGGCGCCGTGCACGCCCGTGAGCTGATCACGAGCGGTGAGCTGGGCACCCCGCTGGTCGCACACTGCCAGACGACCTGGCACCGCGATGCCGCCTACTACGCGGTGCCCTGGCGCGGGCGCTGGGCCACCGAGGGCGGCGGACCGACGATGGGGCACGGCATCCACCAGTTCGACCTGCTGCTGCACCTGCTCGGCCCCTGGGCGGAGATACGGGCCATGGCCGCGCGCCTGGTGCACGACACCGAGAGCGAGGACGTCTCGACGGCCCTCGTGCGCTTCGCGAACGGTGCTCTCGCCACCGTCGTCAACAGCGTGCTGTCCCCGCAGGAGGTGAGCCGCATCCGCGTCGACTGCGCCGACGGCACGGTCGAGCTCACCCACCTCTACGGCCACCGCAACGAGGACTGGGTCTACACCCCGGCCCCGCACGTCCCCGCCGAGCGCGCCACCGCCTGGCGCACCCCCGCTGCGGACCTGCCCAGCTCCCACACGGCGCAGCTCGGCGCCCTCCTCGACGCCTACGACCACGGTGTCCGGCCGCCCGGCAGCGGCCCCGACGCCCGGGCCACCCTCGACTTCGCCGCCGCCCTCTACAAGGCCGCGTTCACGGGAAACCCGGTCCACGCGGGCGAGATCCGGTCCGGCGACCCCTTCTACCCCGCCATGCACGGCGACCACCCCCACTGGGCCCCCAAGGAGCGCGCATGAGCATTCGCGTCACCCACGCGCACGGCGACCACATCGCCGTCACGGCCGCGAACGGCACCGAGATCCTGCGCTACGTCTACCGCCCCGACCCGGAGGCGTTCGAGTCCCGCAAGCCCTACGCCCACCCCGTGCGCACCCTCACCGGGCACACCGTGACGGGCTACCGGCCCCATGACCACCGCTGGCACAAGGGCCTGCAGATGACGGCGAGCCATCTGTCCGGGCAGAACTTCTGGGGCGGCAACTGCTACGTCCACGGCGAGGGCTATCTGCCGCTGCCCGAGCGGGTCGGCTCCATGCGGCACGACGGCTTCACCGAGTTCACGGTCGAGGACGACCGGCTCGCGTTCAGCGAGGAGCTCACCTGGGTCGAGAACGGCGGCGAGGAGTGGGCGCGCGAGGTGCGCGGGCTGACCGTCCACTCGGTGGACGAGGAGTCCGGGGCCTGGACCCTGGACTGGTCGATCCGGCTCACCAACGTCCGTGCCGAGCCCCTGGCCTTCGGCTCGCCCACCACCGCAGGCCGTGAGATGGCCGGCTACACCGGACTGCAGTGGCGCGGCCCCCGGGACTTCACCGGCGGCACCGCATTCGGCCCCGACCTCGACGGGGGAGCGGGCGCGGACGCGGGCAAGCTGATGGGCACACAGGGCCCGTGGCTCGCCTTCACCGCCGAGCACGACGACATCGACGGGCACTCCACGCTCGTCTTCGCGCACGCGCCCGAGAACCTCGACGCGCAGTCCGCGATCCACGAGTCGCACTGGTTCGTGCGCTCCGAGCCGATCCCGACGGTGGCGTTCTCCTGGGCGTTCTTCGAGGAGTTCGAGCTGCCGCCGGGCGAGTCCTTCGCCTACCGCTACCGGGTGGTCGTCGCCGACGGGGCCTGGGACCGGGAGCAGGTGGGCGCTCACCTGGAGGGGCTGCAGTGGTGAAGCCGAACCTTCCGCATCCGCTGCCCGGCGCCGTCGGCCTGTCGCACCTCAGTGCCTATGACTGGGAGGCCGCCGACGGTGTGTGCGGTGGCAGCCCGCATCTGCACCTGGTGTGCACGGAGGCGTACGTCGTCACCGGCGGCCGAGGGGCCGTTCAGACGCTGAGCCCGGACGGTTACCGGGACATCCCCCTGGAGCCCGGCTCGGTCGCCTGGTTCACGCCGGGGACCGTGCACCGTATGGTCCAGGGCGGTGACCTGCGCATCACGGTGCTGATGCAGAACAGCGGGCTGCCCGAGGCCGGGGACGCGGTGTTCACCTTCCCGGCCGAGGTGCTCGCCGACCCCGAGAAGTACGCCGCCGCGGCGGCCCTTCCGCCCGGCACGGGACCGGAGACGGCGGCTGCCGCGCGTCGCCGCCGGGACCTCGCCGTCGAGGGGTACCTCGCGCTGCGCGAGGCGCTCGTCGCCGGTGACAACGGCCCGTACGCCGTGTTCCAGGGCGCCGCCGCCCGGCTCGTGCGCGCCAAGGTGCCGAACTGGCGGGAGCTGTGGCGGGCCGGCGCGCTGGCCACGGCCGAGCGCACCGGCGCCCAGCTCGAAGCGCTGGAGGCGGGCGAGCCGGCGTATCTCGCCGACGCGACCGCGTACGAGGCCGCGCCCACCAGACTCGGCGGCTTCGGTATGTGCGGTCGACGCGACGAGTACAACCTGCCCGGGACGACGCTGCCTTACGGCGGCGAGTAACCGGCCGAAGGGGAGCAGGCCAGGGGGCCAGGGGGGCAAGGGGGGCCGAGGGGGGCCAAACAGAAAGCCCGAGGAAAGGAGAGGTGACCTCGGCATGCCCGGACACAGGACAAAGGGGTTCTGCGCGTCGGCCGCCGCACTCGTGCTCTGCGCGATGCTGGCCGGCTGCGGCGGATCAGGAGAATCGGTCGGCGGCGGCAAGGTGGTGCTGCGCTACACGTGGTGGGGCAACCCCGACCGCGCGGAGCGCACCGAGCAGGCAGTCGCCCTGTTCGAGAAACAGCACCCGAACGTCCAGGTGCAGACGTCGTTCTCGGCCTACGACGCCTACAAGCAGAAGCTCGCCACACAGGCGGCGGGTGGCGACGCCCCCGACGTGATGCAGCTCGACTACCGGCAGATCGACCAGTACGCCTCCGGTGACGTCCTGCTCGACCTCGCGGAGCAGAAGACCGTACTGCACACCGCCGAGATCGACGCGGGTCTGCTCGCGACCGGGCGGCTGGACGGCAGGCAGTACGCGATTCCGCAGGGCCGCGGCACCGAGACCGTCGCCTATGACGTCAAGGCGTGGAAGGAGTCAGGCGTTCCGCTCCCGGGCGGGAGCTGGACCTGGAGCGAGTGGGCCGACGCCATGCGGGCCCTGACGGAGAAGACCGGCAAGCCCGGCGCCACCGACCCCGGGCAGAGCGAGGACTGCTTCGAGGTCTGGCTGCGCGGCCAGGGCAAGTCCCTCTACACCAAGGACGGCGGGCTCGGCTTCACGGTCGACGACCTGACCCGCTGGTGGACCTTCACCGACGAGCTCCGCCGCGAGGGCGTCGTCTCGCCCGCCGAGCAGACCACCCAGCTCGACGGCTCCGTGGAGAACACTCCTCTGGGGCGCGGCGAGGCCGTCTCCGACTCCAACTGGGACGCACCGGCGAGCGGTTACCTCGCCCTCATACCGAGCGGCGTCGCGCTCGCGCCGATGCCGTCCGGTGAGGACGGCACCCCCGGCCAGTACTTCAAGCCGTCGATGTTCCTCGGGGTGGGCGCCAACACGGCTCATCCGAAGGAGGCGGCACAGCTCGTCGACTTCCTCATCAACGACGAAGAGGCGGCGCAGATCCTCGGCGCGACCCGTGGCATCCCCGTCAACGAGGCCATCCGTGAGGCGATCGAGCCGCAGCTCAAGGACTTCGACCGGACGATCGCCGACTACCAGGCGTCGCTGGAGGGCTCTCTCAAGGACCCGCCGCAGGCCCCACCCTCGGGCGACAACGCTCTGCAGACCACCTTCCAGCGCGATTACGACCAGGTGTCGTACGAGCGCATGTCGCCGCGCGAGGCGGCCGAGAACTACGTCACCGAGGCGGAGGCGGAGCTGAGGTCATGACCACCACCGACATCTCCGCGCCCCCCGCCGGGAAAGCCGGGGTCACCCCGGCCCCGAAGCGCCGGCCCAAGCGTGAACCCCAGGGCCCCGCCTGGGTGTTCCTCTCACCGTGGGTGTTCGGCGCGATCGTCCTGACCCTGCTGCCGATGGCCGTGTCGCTGTACCTGTCCTTCACCGACTACGACCTGTTCAACCCGCCGCGCTGGGTGGGCCTGCGCAACTACGTCCAGATGTTCACCGAGGACCCGCGCTACTGGCGCTCGGTGATGACCACGCTGACGTACGTCGTCATCGCCGTGCCTCTGCAACTCGCCCTCGCGCTGGGCGTGGCACTCGCCCTGAAGTCCATGAAACGGGGCAAGGGCTTCTACCGTTCCGCGTTCTACGCCCCCTCGCTGCTCGGCGCGTCGATGTCGATCGCCCTCGTCTGGCGCGCGATCTTCAACGACGGCGGCACGGTGGACAACCTGCTCGGCACCGGCGGCTGGGTCAACAAGCCGGGCTGGGCGCTGCTCGCCGTGGCGCTGCTGACGGTGTGGCAGTTCGGGGCGCCCATGGTCATCTTTCTCGCGGGACTCCAGCAGATCCCGGGCGAGCTGTACGAGGCGGCGGCCGTGGACGGCGCCGGGAAGTGGCGGCAGTTCGTGTCCGTCACGGTGCCCATGCTGTCCCCGGTCCTCTTCTTCAACCTCGTCCTGCAGACCATCCAGGCCTTCCAGGTCTTCACGCCCGCCTTCGCCATCGGCGCAGGCAAGGGCGGCCCCGCCGACTCGACACTCGTCTACACCCTCTACCTCTACGACCGCGGCTTCGTCGCCTCCCACATGGGCTACGCCTCCGCCATGGCCTGGGTGCTGCTGTTCGTCATCGGCGCCGTCACCGCGGTGCTGTTCCGCACCTCGCGCTCCTGGGTCTTCTACGCGTCCGAGGGGGACCGATGACCACCACCACGAATCCGGTCGTCCGCAAGCCCGTTGCCTGGGGGCGGATCGCCCTGCACGTCGGCTGCCTGGCCGCGCTGCTGGTCATGCTGTACCCGCTGGCGTGGCTGCTGGCCACCTCGCTCAAGCCCGCCGACGAGGTCATCGCCAGCCTCGACCTACTGCCCGGCCACCTGGAGTGGGCCAACTACAAGACCGCCCTGGACGGCGTGAACGACGTCTCCATCTGGCGGCTGCTGAGCAACTCGCTGCTGATCGCGGGCGGCGCCGTCCTCGGCAACGTGATCAGCTGCTCGCTCGCCGCGTACGCCTTCGCGCGGCTGCGCTTCCGCTTCCGCGGACCGCTGTTCGCGTTCATGATCGCGACGATCATGCTGCCGCACCACGCGGTGCTGATCCCGCAGTACATCATCTTCAACCAGCTCGGCCTGGTGAACACCTACTGGCCGCTGATCCTGCCGAAGTTCCTCGCCACCGAGGCGTTCTTCATTTTCCTCATCGTGCAGTTCATGCGCGGACTGCCGCGCGAGCTGGAGGAGGCGGCCCGTATCGACGGCTGCGGCCCGTTCCGGAGCTTCTTCAAGATCGTGCTGCCGCTCACCCGTCCCGCGTTGATCACCACGGCGATCTTCACCTTCATCTGGACGTGGAACGACTTCTTCACCCAGCTCATCTACCTCTTCGACCCGGAGAAGTTCACGCTCACGCTCGCCCTGCGGTCGTTCGTGGACGCCTCCAGCACCTCGGCGTTCGGCCCGATGTTCGCGCTGTCCGTGATCGCGCTGCTGCCGATCGTGCTGTTCTTCCTCGCCTTCCAGCGCCTCCTGGTGGAGGGCATGGCCAGCTCCGGACTCAAGGGGTGAGCCGCATGAGTGGACCGGGTGGGCTGAGCGGGACGCGCTCGCGTGAGGCGGGCGAGGTGTTCGGCCCCCGCATCACCCTGTTCGCCGACGTACTCAGCGTCGGCCTCGCCACGGCAGTGGCCAGTCTGCCGCTGCTGACCGCACCTGCGGCCCTGTCGACGGCGTGCGCGGTGCTGCGCGGCGCACGCGAGGAGCGGCCCGCCACCGCCGGACGGTACTTCAGGCTGCTACGGCGGCGGCTGCGGACCGGCGACCTGGCGGCGGGCGCCCTCGCGCTGGCGGGAGTGCTGCTGCTCGCCGGCGACCTGGCACTGGCCGGGGCGGGGCTGCCGGGTGCGCCGCTGTTCGCCGTCCTCGCCGCCGCGATCGGTGCGTGCGCCGTCGCGGTCGGCCTCAGGGCCTGCGCCCGCCGCGAGTCGCTCACCGACTGGCGTGCGGCCGTACGCGGGGCGGCCCGGGACTCCGTCCAGGACGTGGGCGGCAGTGGCCTGGTGCTGCTCGCGGTGGCGACCGCGGCCCTGTGCGCCTGGATGCTGGTGCCGCTCGCGTTCCTCGCCCCGGGGCCGCTGGCCCTGGCGGTCACCGCCGTGGACGTACGGAGGGAGGGTAGGCGCAGGCAGGCAGGGGCACGTCGTGCGGAGCACGAATTCATCCCCTGATCTCCTCGCACGTCCCAGAGTTAACGGGGCATTAGGTCGCATGAGGTGTAAACGGACTGTTGGGGTGTCAATCATCTTGTCATGAACCTGCGACCCGACGGGCGGGTCGCAGCCTCATGGAGGTGTGGAATGCACCGCACACTCGCCACCGGTCTTGCCGCATCAGCCCTCTCCCTCATGGCCGTCGTCGCCACCGCCACGGCCGCAGAAGCCGCCCCCGCCGACAAGCCCCAGGTCCTGGCCAACTGGACCCAGACCAGCGCGTCGAGCTACAACTCCTGGGTTGCCGCCCGCTCCAACCAGTCCGCCTGGTCCGCGTACGGGTTCGACTGGTCCACGGACTACTGCTCCTCCTCGCCGGACAACCCGTTCGGCTTCCCCTTCTCCACGTCCTGCGCCCGGCACGACTTCGGCTACCGCAACTACAAGGCGCTGGGCACGTTCAGTGCCAACAAGTCGCGCCTCGACAGCGCCTTCTACGAGGACCTCAAGCGTGTGTGCGCCGGCTACAGCGGTGCGTCGCAGACCGCCTGCAACAGCACGGCCTGGACGTACTACCAGGCCGTGAAGGCCTTCGGCTGAGAAACCGCTGAGTGACCGTACGGAAAAGGGGGCGCCGCGTGAGCGGCGCCCCCTTTGCGTGACGATTCAGTTCGTGGCCCGGAACGAGCGCAGGCGCAGCGAGTTGCCGACCACGAAGACCGACGAGAAGGCCATGGCCGCTCCGGCGATCATCGGGTTGAGCAGACCGGCCGCGGCGAGCGGGAGGGCGGCGACGTTGTAGGCGAAGGCCCAGAACAGGTTCGACCGGATGGCGCCGAGCGTCCGGCGGGAGAGGCGGATGGCGTCCGCGGCGGCGCGCAGGTCGCCCCGCACCAGGGTCAGGTCGCCCGCCTCGATCGCGGCGTCCGTGCCGGTGCCCATGGCCAGACCCAGGTCGGCCTGGGCGAGCGCGGCCGCGTCGTTGACGCCGTCGCCGACCATCGCGACCGAACGGCCCTCGCCCTGAAGGCGCTTGATGACGTCGGCCTTGTCCTGCGGCAGCACTTCTGCGATGACGTCCTCGTGGTCGATCCCCACCTCGCGGGCCACGGCGTGCGCGACGGCCTCGTTGTCGCCCGTCAGCAGGATCGGCGTGAGGCCGAGGGCGCGCAGTCGCCGGATCGCCTCCGCGCTGGTCTCCTTCACCGCGTCGGCGACCTCGAGGACCGCCCGCGCCTCACCGTCCCAGGCGACGGTGATGGCGGTACGACCACCAGCCTCGGCCTCGGACTTGGCTTGCCGCAGCTCCTCCGGCAGTTCCATCGCCCACTCGGCCAGCAGACGCTCCCGGCCCACCAGGACCGCATGCCCGTCGACGATGCCCTGCACCCCGAGGCCGGGTACGTTCGCGAAGTCCTCCGCCGAGGGCAGCGAACCCAGCTTCTGCAGCGCCCCGTCGGCCACGGCACGGGCGATCGGGTGCTCCGAGGCGTGCTCCAACGCGCCAGCGAGGCGCAGGACTTCCGCCTCGTCGCCGTTGTCCGCGGTGTGCACGGCCAACAGGGTCATCCGGCCGGTCGTCACGGTGCCCGTCTTGTCGAGGACGATCGTGTCGACCATGCGCGTGGATTCCAGCACCTCCGGACCCTTGATCAGGATGCCGAGCTGCGCGCCGCGTCCGGTGCCCACCATCAGCGCGGTCGGTGTGGCCAGGCCCAGGGCGCACGGGCAGGCGATGATCAGTACGGCGACCGCGGCGGTGAAGGCGGCGACAGGCCCGGCGCCGTTGCCCAGCCAGAAGCCGAGGGTGGCCAGCGCGAGGGCGATCACGATCGGTACGAAGACGGCGGAGATCCGGTCCGCGAGCCGCTGTGCCGCGGCCTTGCCGTTCTGCGCGTCCTCCACCAGCCGGGCCATCCGGGCGAGTTGGGTGTCGGCGCCCACACGCGTGGCCTCGACGACGAGCCGGCCGCCCGCGTTGATCGTGGCGCCGGTGACCGCGTCGCCCACGGTCACCTCGACCGGCACCGACTCGCCGGTGAGCATCGAGGCGTCCACCGCCGACGAGCCCTCGACGACGGTCCCGTCGGTGGCGATCTTCTCGCCGGGCCGCACGAGGAAGCGGTCGCCGACCTTCAACTCCGTGACGGGTATGGTCTGTTCGGTGCCGCTTGCGCCAAGGACGGTCACGTCCTTGGCGCCCAGCTCCAGCAGCGCCTTCAGCGCCGCGCCCGCCTTGCGCTTGGAACGGGCCTCGAAGTAACGCCCGGCCAGAATGAAGGCGACGACCCCGGCGGCGGCCTCCAGGTAGATGTTCCCGGAGCCGTCACCGCGGGCGATGGTCAGCTCGAAGGGGTGGGTCATGCCCGGCTCGCCCGCCGTGCCGAAGAACAGCGCCCACAACGACCACAGGAACGCGGCCGACGTACCGACCGAGATCAGTGTGTCCATGGTGGCCGCCCCGTGCCGCAGATTGGTGAACGCCGCCCTGTGGAAGGGCCACCCGGCATACGTCACGACGGGGGCCGCCAGGGTCAGCGACAGCCACTGCCAGTACTCGAACTGCAGGGCCGGGATCATGGCCATCGCCACGACGGGCACGGCGAGTGTCACGGCAGTGATCAACCGCTCCCGCAGCGGCCGCAGCTTATCGGGTTCGTCCGTGCCGTCGGAGGTGTCCCGCACGGGCGGCGCCGGCTCCTGCGCGGTGTACCCGGTCTTCTCCACGGTGGCGATCAGGTCCTGGACGGACACGTCACCGCCGTAGCTGACCTTCGCCTTCTCGGTGGCGTAGTTGACGGTGGCCGTCACGCCGTCCATGCGGTTCAGCTTCTTCTCGATGCGCGCCGCGCACGAGGCACAGGTCATGCCGCCGATGGCGAGCTCTACCTCGGTCGTGGGGTCGGACGCGGTGGTGGTCATCCCAGCTCCTCGTGCGGGGTGCGGGCGGAGCCCGGTGCGGCCGGGCCCCGGCGGATCGGGGTGCGGGTCAGGCGGCGCGGCCGGTCAGCTCGTAGCCGGCCTCGTCGACGACCTCGGTGATCAGGGCGTCGTCGGGCTCGCCGGCGCTGGTGACGGTGACCTGGCCGGTCGCGAGATCGACACCGACCCCGGTGACGCCGTCCAGCTCGCCGATGACCTTGGTGAGCGTCGCCTTGCAGTGGGCGCAGCTCATCCCGGACACGGCGTACGTGGTGGTGGTCATGGATTCCTCCCGAAGGGCTCTGTCGCGGTCGACCGGGGTACGGGGTGGGGGTATCCTGGCCGATGTCCATGTATACCCCTAGGGGGTAGCCAAGGCAAGCGTGGGAGCGGGTTGACTTGATACCCCCCAGGGGTATTGTGAAGTGCAGTGAAGGATCGTATCGAAGGACCGACCCGCAGGAGACCGCCATGCATGCCGGACTGAGGATCACCGCGTTCGCCGCCGCACTGGCCGCGACCTTCGGCACCGCCTACGGCGTGGGCAAGGGCGTCGACCCCGTGGTCGACGAGCCGGCCCCCGCCCGTCACGAGAGCCACGGCGAGGCGCCGGCCGCACCGGAGAGTGGCGCCGGTCATGGGGGGCACGAGACGAAACCGGCCGGCGGGCTGCAGATCTCCGAGGGCGGCTACACCCTCGATCTGCGGACGCCGGGCCTCACGGCCGGCGAGCGCTCCGACCTGAGCTTCGTCATCCGCGACGACGACGGACGTGCCGTCACCGCCTACCGACGTGAGCACGACAAGGAACTCCACCTCATCGTGGCCTCACGCGACCTGGGCACCTACCGCCATCTGCACCCCACCCGCGCCGCCGACGGCACCTGGAGCATCCCCGTCGAACTGCCCCGCGCCGGCAGCTACCGCGTCTTCGCCGACTTCACCCCAGCGACGAAGGGCGCCGAGAACCTCACTCTCGGCGCGGACCTGGCCGCCGCCGGCCCCTTCGAGCCGCAGCGGATGCCGGCGCCGAACACGACCGCCAAGGTCCACGGCTACGACGTCCGGCTGGACGGGGTCCTGCGCCCGGGCAAGGAGCGCGAGCTGAAGCTGAAGGTTTCGCGGAGCGGCCGCCCCGTCACCGACCTCCAGCCCTACCTCGGCGCCTACGGCCACTTGGTGGCCCTGCGCGCCGGCGACCTCGCGTACCTCCACGTCCATCCCGCCGGGGAGCCCGGCGACGGCAGGACGAAGCCCGGCCCGGAGATCTCGTTCACGGCGACGGCGCCGAGCAGCGGCACATACCGGCTGTTCCTCGACTTCAAGCACGAAGGCAAGGTGCACACGGCGCAGTTCACGGTGCGGGCAGGTGTGACGGCCACCGTGTCAGAGGCGACCGGGCACGAGGACGGGACCGCGGAGCACGGGCACTGAGCGGCGGCTCAGATCCGCCCCGCCCGCCGCTGCCTGCGCAGGAGCAACCCCAGGTACACCCCGCCCACCACCGCGGTCACCACACCCACGGGCAGTTGGGCCGACTCATGGACGCGCTGGGAGGCGAAGTCCGCGGCGACCACGAGCAGTGCGCCGGTGCAGGTGGCCGCGAGGAGGTTGGGGCCGGGGGCCCGCGTGAGCCGGCGGGCCAGCTGGGGGGCGATGAGGGCCACGAAGGGGATCGGGCCGGCGGCTGCGGTGGCCACCGCGCAGGCCGCCGTACCCAGTACGAGGATCACCAGCCGGGTCCGCTGGACCGGCACCCCGAGCCCGCCCGCCACGTCGTCGCCCATCTCCAGGATCCTCAGCCTGCTCGAGGCGAGCGCCACCAGCGGCAGCACGACCAGCAGGCCGAGGGCAGCGGGGCGCAGGTCGTCCCAACCCCGGCCGTTGAGGCTGCCGTTGAGCCACACCATCGCCCGCGCTGCCTGTGTGAAGCGGGCCTTGGCCAGCAGGTAGGCGTTCACACCCTGGAGCAGGGCGCTCACCCCGATGCCGACCAGCACCAGCCGGAAGCCGTGGACGCCCTGCCGCCACGCCAGCAGATACACGAGCACGGCCGTCGCGAGGCCCCCGCCCACCGCCCCGACGGCGATCTGCCCACCGGTGCCGCCGACGAGCAGTACCACCAGCAGGCCCCCGGTGGCCGAGCCGTAGGTGAAGCCCACGATGTCGGGACTGCCGAGCGGATTGCGGGTCAGGCTCTGGAAGAGGGCGCCGCTCAGCCCGAGCGCCGCGCCGACGAGGATGCCGGTCAGCAGACGGGGCAGCCTCAGGTCGTTGATCACGAAGTCGGTGCGGGGGCTGCCGTTCCCCAGCAGCGTGCGCACCACGTCCGGCGGCGAGATCGTGTACTCGCCGGTGCCGAGCGCCAGGACACCGACCGCGGCGGTCGCGACCAGCACCAGCACACAGACCGTCACCGCGCGCACGTCCACGCGTAGGGAGATGCGGTGCGAGCGGCTCCGTACGACATGGGTACGGGTGCGTGGCGCCGCCTGCGTCGTCATGCCGTCACCGTCCTGCGGTAGCGGACCAGCGCGATGAACACGGGGGCGCCGACCACCGCGGTGACCACCCCGGCGTCCAGTTCGTCGGGGCGTACGACGACCCGGCCGAGGACGTCGGCGAAGAGCAGCAGGGCGGGCGCGAGCAGCGTGGACAGCGGGAGCGTCCAGCGCTGGTCGGCACCGGCGATCATGCGGGCGATGTGCGGCACGGCGAGGCCGACGAAGACCAGTGGCCCGACGGCCGAGGTAGCCGCGCCGCACAGCACCGTCATGGCGGCGAGGCCCAGGAAGCGCGTCCGGTCCACGTGCGCGCCGAGCGCCCTGGCCCCGTCGTCGCCCAGCGCGAGCGCGTTCAGCGGCCGGACCAGTGCCAGCGCGAGCACCAGGCCCACCACGACGAACGGCGTGATCGTCGTCAGCGTCTCGCTGTCGGCCCGGGCGAGCGACCCCACGCTCCAGAAGCGGAGCTGGTCCAGGGCCTGGGCGTCGAGCAGCATCAGGGTCTGGCTGACGCCGGTGAACACGGCGGCGATCACCGCGCCGCCGAGGGCGAGCCGCTCCGGAGTGGCGCCGCCGCGACCGCCCGAGGCCAGCGAGTACACCAGCAGACCCGCCACCACCGCGCCCAGCATGGCGAACCACACCGAGGCCCACAGGCTCGTGATGCCGAGCACCGTGATGGACAGGACCACTCCGGTGGCCGCGCCCGCGTTGATGCCGAGCAGTCCCGGATCGGCCAGCGGATTACGGGTGAGCGCCTGGATGAGCGCGCCCGCGACGCCCAGCGCGGCACCGGCGGCGATGCCCGCCAGGGTGCGCGGCACGCGGACGTCCCAGATGACGGAGGCCGCGGTCGACCCGTCGTCGTGGAACAGCGCGTCCATGACGACGCCCGGCGACAGGGCGCGGGAGCCGACCGCGAGGCTGAGCATGGCGGCGGTGATCAGCAGGAGCAGGGCACCGAGCACGGCCAGGGTCCGGGTCGAGTTGCGGCGCCTGGCAGCTCGCTCTTCCGTCCGTACAAGTGGGGCCTTACCGGCCTCAGTTGCCACCGATGCCCTCCGCGCGGAGGCGTTCGGCGATCAGCCGGCCGAGCGCCTTCTTGTCGATCTTGCCTACCGACGTCCGGGGAAAGGCCTCGATGACCTCCACCCGGTCGGGGAGCTTATAGGCGGCGACCCCTCGCTCGGTGAGAAACGCGGCCAACTCCCGCTGAACCGGGGCCTGTCCGCGCGGGACGAGGTAGGCGCAGGTGCGCTCGCCCATCGTCTCGTCGGGCATGCCGACCACGGCCGCGTCGTGCACGCCGGGATGGGCGAGGATGTGGTTCTCCAGCTCCTCGGCGGAGATCTTGTCGCCGCCCCGGTTGATCTGGTCCTTGGCCCGCCCCTCGACGACGAGATGCCCGGAGGGCAGGACCCGGACGAGGTCACCGGTGCGGTAGTAGCCGTCGGTGGTGAAGGCGCGGGTGTTGTGCTCGGCGGCGCGGTAGTAGCCGCGCAGGGTGTAGGGGCCGCGGGTGAGCAACTCGCCGCTCTCTCCGGGCGGGACGTCGCGGTCCTCCTCGTCGACGACGCGGACTTCGTCGGCCGGTGACATCGGACGGCCCTGAGTACCGATCACCAGCTCCGGCGGATCGTCGAGCCGGGTGTAGTTGAGCAGCCCCTCGGCCATACCGAAGACCTGCTGGAGCGTGCAGCCGAGGGCTGCTTCGACCCGGGCGGCGGGCTCGGCGCCCAGCTTGGAGCCGCCGACCTGCAGCAGGCTCAGCGAGGAGAGGTCGGCCTCCTCCCACTCGACCGCGTCCAGCCACAGCAGCGCGATCGGCGGGACCACGGCGGTGGCGGTGACCTTCTCCCGCTCGACGAGCGCGAAGGCGTCCTCGGGGCTCGGCGTGGGGGCAAGCACCACCGTGCCGCCGGCCATCAGGGTGCCGAGCAGACCGGGACAGGCCAGCGCGAAGTTGTGCGCGGTCGGCAGCACCACCAGATACACGGTGTCCCGGTCGAAGCCGCAGACCTCGGCGCTCGCGCGGACGTTGTAGGTGTAGTCGTCGTGGGTGCGCGGGATGAGCTTCGGTTTGCCGGTCGTGCCGCCGGACAGCAGCAGTACCGCCACGTCGCCGGGGTCGGGCACGGCCGGCGGTACCGGCTCGGCGTCGATGTCGGCCAGCGCGGTGAACTCCGCGGCGTCGCCCGCCACCAGCACGTGCTCGACCCCGGGCACCGCCTTGCGCAGGCCCCGGGCGAGCGCGCGGTGGTCGAAGCCGTCGTGCAGATCCGGGATCGCGTACGCCGTGGCGCCGGCCACCTCGGCGACATGCACGATCTCGCTCTCGCGGTGCGCGGGCAGGGTGAGCACCGGTATCGCGCCCGTCCTCAGCAGCGCGAAGAACAGCACCACGAAGGCGTCGGTGTTGGGCAGTTGGACGACCACACGGTCCCCGCCGCCGATGCCGAGCCGACGCAGTCCCGCCGCCATGCGATCGGCGCGCAGGTCGAGTTCGGCGTACGTCCATCGGTTGCCGTCGGCGTCGACGAGTGCGGTCCGGCGCGGCGTGCGCTCGGCGCTGTCCCTCAGCAGCCGGTCCAGCGGTCGGCCTTCCCAGTAGCCCTCTGCTCGGTACTTCTCGGCCAACGGCTCCGGCCAGGGCACCCAACCGTCGAGCATCCTCAACTCCCGCCTGCTGTTTAGGAAAGGCTTGCCTAATGATTCATCGGGGTCAAGCGTGGGGGCGTGATCTGGACGGCGCCGCGCCGTGGGGGCTAGGGTCTTGGTGAATTAGGTTAGGTTAACCTAAGTCCAGGGAGGTAGGTCCTTGCTGCGTTATCGGAGCGCGGAGACGGAACTGCCGGGAGACCCCGTCCAGTTGGCGGCGAGACTGGCGGAGTCGGGCGTGTTCGACCAGTACGTGATCTACGAACAGAACGGCGACGTCTGGTTCGCCGGAGGGGCGCTCGGCGAGATCCAGGTCGGCCGCTCCGAGATCCGCCGCCGATGGCTCGACAGGGAAACCGCGGCCCCGCTGGGATCGCATCCACTGGGCCAGGTCCATGAGGAACTGGGCCAGTTGGCCGTGGAGGGCTGGAGTGCCTACGGCTGGATGGCCTTCGAGTTCTCCCATCTGCACGCAGGCCGCCCGGACCGGGCGGGCGACGACGACCTGCTCCATCTGATCGTCCCGCACAGCGAAGTGAGGCTCGGTCGGGAAAGCGCTGTGATCCGCAGCGCGGACCAGGAGACGCTGGACGCGCTGATCGCGTTACTCGACCGCGCCGACGCGCCCCGCACCGCCGTACCCCG
This sequence comes from Streptomyces sp. NPDC012935, assembly GCF_042900345.1. Classification (NCBI taxonomy): domain Bacteria; kingdom Bacillati; phylum Actinomycetota; class Actinomycetes; order Kitasatosporales; family Streptomycetaceae; genus Streptomyces; species Streptomyces sp. NPDC012935. The sequence continues at coordinate 423,513 of NZ_JBIBBC010000003.1, read as the reverse complement.
CCCCATCGACGTCTCGGACGGCGAGGGGCGTTACCCGGACATGGTGGCCCAGGCCATCGAGGAGATACGGACCTCCGACCTGCAGAAGGTCATACTCTCCCGGTCGGTCGACGTGCCCTTCCCGGTCGACTTCGTCGGCACCTACGTCCACGGCCGCTCGCACAACACCCCCGCCCGCTCCTTCCTGCTGAACGTCGGCGGGCGCCGGGTCGCCGGATTCAGCCCCGAGACCGTCGCCGAGGTCGGCGCGGACGGCGAGGTCGTCACCCAGCCCCTCGCCGGCACCCGCGCCCGCGGCTTCGGCGACCAGGAGGACGAGCGGCTGCGCGCCGAACTCCTCGCCGATCCCAAGGAGATCTCCGAACACGTGCTGTCGGTCAAACTCGCCGAGGAGGAGATGGCCACCGTCTGCCGGCCGGGTACCGTCTCGGTGCGCGACCTGATGACCGTTCGCCGGCGCGGCAGCGTGCAGCACCTCGGCTCCAGCGTGCACGGTCTGCTCGCCGAGTCCGCCACGGCCTGGGACGCCCTGCGCGCCGTGTTCCCCGCGGTGACCGCCTCCGGCATCCCCAAGGCACCGGCGTACGACTGCATCGCCCGGCTGGAGAAGGAACCACGTGGCATCTACAGCGGCGCCGTGCTGCGGGCCGGCAGTGACGGATCGCTCGACGCGGCCCTGGTGCTGCGCAGCCTCTTCGAGGAGGGCGGGCGCACCTGGCTGCGGGCCGGTGCCGGCATCCTCGCCGGGTCGACGCCGGCCCGGGAGCTGGAGGAGACCTGCGAGAAGCTGCGTAGCGTCGCCCCCTACGTGGTCCCGGCACAGGGTCAGGGGCGCGCGTGAAGCTGGGGGAAGTGGTCGTCGACGTAGCGCCGTTGCGGTCCAGCAGAAACTTCAGACTGATCTTCGCCACCCAGGCGATCTCCATGGTGGGCACCCACCTCACCTCGGTGGCGGCCAGTCTGCAGATCTACCACTTGACCGGATCGTCGGTCCAAGTGGGCCTGATGAGCCTGGTGCTGGGCCTGTCACTGCTGGTCGGCCTGATCACGGGCGGGTTGCTGGCGGACCGGGTGGACCGGCGCAAGGTCATGCTGGTCACCCGGGCGGTGACCGCGGTGGTCATCGCCGGGCTCGCGGTGAACGCGGCGATGCCGGACCCGCAGGTGTGGTTCGTGTTCGTGGCGGCGGTACTGGCCGGCGGCACCGCCGGTTTGGGCGGCCCGGCCCTCATGGCGGCCACGCCCGCCCTGGTGCAGCCGGGGCAGCTGGCGGCGGCGGGCGCGCTGACGACCCTGACCGCCCAACTGGGCGGCATGGTCGGACCGTCGCTCGCCGGCGTGATCGCGGCAGGGCCCGGCGTCGCCATGTGCTTTGCGATCGACGCGGCCATCTACGTCGTGGGACTCGCCCTGCTGGCCCCGCTGCCGAAGCTCGCCCCCGAGGGGCCGGCCGAGACGCAGCATCCGCTGAAGGCGATGGGCGAGGGGCTGCGCTTCCTGCGCGGCAACCAGGTCGTGGCCGGACTGCTGCTGATCGACGTGTGCGCGGTGGTCTTCGCGATGCCGTACGCCCTGTTCCCCGAACTCGGTACCGAGCACTTCGGCGGCGGTCCGTACGCCGTCGGACTTCTCTACACCGCCCCCGCGGTGGGGTCCTTCTTCGGGGCGCTCACCAGTGGCTGGACCGGCCGGGTACACCACACCGGACGGGCGCTGATCGGCGCGGTCGCGGTGTGGGGCGTGGCGATCACCTGCTTCGGCCTCAGCCCCAACCTGTGGCTCGCGCTGGTCTTCCTGGCACTGGCGGGCCTCGGCGACACCGCCTCGGAGATCCTGCGCAGGGCGCTCCTCCAGCACTACACACCGGACCGGCTCCAGGGCCGGGTCGGCAGCCTGTGGCTCGCCCAGGCCACGGCCGGCCCCTCCGTCGGCAACTTCGAGGCGGGCCTGGTGGCCAGGGCGCTCGGGTCGTCGAGCGGGGCCGTGGTGCTCGGGGGAGTGGTCTGTCTGGCGGGTGTGGGCGCGCTGGCCCTCGCCATGCCGGGACTGCGCAAGGCCACGCTCAGCCGGCCTCCGGACGTCGACGGGGACGATTGGGCGGCGCCCGCCGAGGCGTCTCCGGCAGCCGACTGACCAGCCGACGGGTACAGCCTCGCACGACAGGGCGGAGGACCATGCCGAGCGCGCGGATCAACGGAATCCGGCTCCACTACGAGGACACCGGCGCCGGCGACCCGGTGGTCCTGGTGATGGGTCAGGGCGCCGGGGGCCGGGCGTGGCACCTCCACCAGGTGCCTGCGCTGGTCGACGCCGGCCACCGGGTCGTCACCTTCCACAACCGGGGAATTCCACCGACCGACGAGTGCCCGGAAGGCTTCACCATCGACGACCTGGTGGCCGACACGGCGGGCCTGGCCGAGCACCTCGGACTCGCACCGTGCCGGTTCGTCGGCGTCTCCATGGGTGCGTACGTCGTCCAGGAGCTGATGCTGGCCCGGCCCCAACTTGTCCAGCAGGGCGTGCTGATGGCCACCCGTGGCCGTACGGACGCGCTGCGGGCCGCGATGGCCGCGGCCGAACGGGCCCTGTATGACGGCGGGCTGGAACTGCCGCCGGCCTACACCGCCTGGATCCGCGCCCTGCAGAACCTGTCACCGGCCACCCTTGACGACGACCGGCAGATCCAGGACTGGCTGGAGCTCTTCGAGTTCTCACCGCAGCCCCAAGGGCCGGGCGTACGGGCCCAGTTGGACCTGGAGGTCCCGGAGGGCCGGCTGGCCGCCTACCGGGCGGTCGAGGCGCCCTGCCTCGTGATCGGCTTCGGTGACGACGTCATCCTGCCGCCGCACCTGGGGCGTGAAGTCGCCGATGCGATCCCGGGTGCCGTCTACCAGGAGATCAAGGGCTGCGGCCACTACGGGTATCTGGAGCGCCCGGACGAAGTGAACAGGGTGCTCCTGGACTTCTTCCGCGATCGTCCCGCCACGCCCGCTTCCACGCCCGGCGATGTTCGTTTAGGTTAGCCTCACCTAAGTTGTCTCCTCAGGGGGTCATGGTGCACCGCACCTTGCTGAACGGCAAGATCCACCGAGCCACCGTCACCCAGGCCGATCTGCACTACGTCGGATCTCTGACGATCGATCAGGACCTGATGGACGCCGCCGACATCGTGGAGGGCGAAGCCGTCCAGGTCGTCGACATCGACAACGGCGCCCGACTCACCACCTACGCCATCACCGGTGAACGCGGCAGCGGCGTCATCGGGATCAACGGCGCCGCCGCCCACCTCGTCCAACCCGGTCACCTCGTGATCATCATGTCCTTCACCGTGCTCGACGAGTCCGAGCGTGCCGCTCACCGGCCCCGGGTCGTCCACGTCGACAAGGCCAACCGGATCGTCGCCCTCGGCGCCGACCCCGCCGAACCGGTACCCGGTGCGGCCGACCAGTTCTCCGGCACCTTCACCCACCCCGCGCCACGCCAGGCCGGCCAGCAGGAGAGGAACTGAGCCATGGCCAACCCCTTCGACGACGACAGCGGCGTCTTCCGCGTCCTGGTCAACGACGAGGGCCAGTACTCCCTGTGGCCGGACTTCGCGCCCGTACCCGACGGCTGGTCCTCGGTGCACGGCCCCGACACCAGGACCGCCTGCCTGGAGCACATCGAGCGGCACTGGACGGACATGCGCCCGCGCAGCCTGGCCGAGGCCATGCGCCAGGCCGAGGGCTGATGGCCGGCCGCCCGGCCGTGGAGGACGTCCTCCCCCTGTCGCCCATGCAGGAGGGGATGGTCTTCCACGCCCTGTACGACGAACAGGGCCACGACGTCTACACCGGCCAGATGACCCTCCGCCTCGAAGGGCCGTTGGACGAGCCCCGCATGCGCGTGGCCGTCGAGAAGCTGCTCTCCCGGCACGCCAACCTGCGCGCCGCGTTCCGCACTCAGCGCTCCGGACGACCGGTCCAGGTGATCAGGACCGCGGTCAAGGTCCCCTGGCAGGTCACCGACCTGTCCTCGCAGCCCGCTGAGGAGCGCGAGGCGGCCTTCGAGCGGTTCCTGTCGGAAGACCGGGCCGAGCGGTTCGACCTGGCCCGCCCGCCGCTGCTGCGGTTCCGGCTGATCACCTTCGACGAGCTCCACCACTGCCTGGTGATCTCCTCGCACCACCTGCTCTGGGACGGCTGGTCCGCCCCCGTCCTGGTGCGCGAACTCTTCCAGCTGTACGCCTCGGGAGGCGACCTCGAGGCCCTGCCCCGCGTCCGCCCCTACCGTGACTACCTGGCCTGGCTCGCCCGACAGGACCGAGCGGCCGCCGAGCGGTCCTGGCAGGCCGCACTGGCCGGACTTGACGGACCGTCACTCATCGCTCCCGAGACCCGGAACCTGCCTGCCGAGGAACCGGAGCGGCTGACGTGGGAACTCTCCGAGCAGTCCGCCGAGGCGCTGACCGCGGCCGCCCGCACCCACGGACTCACGGTCAGTACCGTGCTCCAGGGGCTGTGGGCCGTCCTGCTCGGCCGGCTGACCGGCAGCACGGACGTCGTCCTCGGCGCCACCGTCTCCGGCCGCGACGCAGACGTCCCCGGCATCGACTCCATGATCGGCCTCTTCATCAACACCCTTCCGGTCCGCGTGCGGTTACGGCCGCAGGAGCCGCTCGCGGACCTGCTCACCCGGCTGCAGTCCGAGCAGTCCGCCCTGCTCGACCACCGGCACCTCGGTCTCGCCGACATCCAGCGCGCCGCCGGGCACACCGTCCTCTTCGACACCCTGCTGGTCTTCGAGAGCTACCCGATCGACGACGACGGCATCGCCCGCGCGCTCGGCCCCGACGGACCGCGCATGACCGCGGTCTCGGTCCACGATGCCACCCACTACCCGCTGACCCTCACCGCCCTGCCCGGCACCCGGCTCAAACTCACCCTCAGCCACCGGCCCACGGTGTTGGACCGGGCTGCGGTCACTCGCGTCGCCGAACAACTCAACCTCCTCATCGGCGAGTTCGACCAGGAGTGCGCAACCCCCGTCGCCCGCCTCGGCGTCCCCCCGGCGGACGAGCCGCACGCCCCGCCTGATCTCTCCCTCCGGCACGCTCCCCCCTTCCCGCACTCCACGGTCCGCGCCCTGTTCGAGGACCAGGCAGCCCGCACTCCCGACGCCGCCGCCGTCCTCCAGGGCGACACCATCCTGACCTTCGCCGATCTCGACGCCCGGGCCGATCGCCTGGCTGCCGCTCTCGCCGCGCGCGGCGCCGGACCCGAGTCCGTGATCGGTGTGGCCCTGCCCCGCAGCCCGGTCCTGGTGACCGCACTCCTCGCAGTACTGAAGGCCGGAGCCGTCTGCATGCCGGTCGACCCCGGCTACCCGCCCGACCGCATCGCGCTGATGCTCGACGACGCCCGACCGCGCCTGGTGATCTGCGATCCGGCGACCGCGCAACAGCTCCGCGTGAAACGGGAGTTGGTGTGCGCGCCGGACGCGGAGGCCGCCGTGAGCCGACCGCGTCGACCGCAGCTGTCGCCCGAACACCCCGCGTACGTCATCTTCACCTCGGGCTCCACCGGCCGACCCAAGGGCGTGATCGGAACCCAGCGGGCCCTGGCCAACCGCCTTGCCTGGGGCCGCGAGCTGGGCGGCGCCTCGCCCGGCGTCCGTGTCTCGAAGAGCCCTCTGAGCTTCATCGACGGCCTCACGGAGCTGCTCGGCGCCCTTGTCGCGGGCGACGCCGTGGCGCTCGCCGACGACGAGACGGCCGGCGACCCGACAGCCCTCGCCGCCCTGGCCGACCGCCACGGGGCCACGCTCCTCACCGCAGTACCCAGCCTGTTCACCACCCTCGTCGAATCCGCCCCGCCGGACACCTTCTCCTCCGTCCGCACCTGGATCTCCAGCGGCGAAGCCCTCCACGGCGAACTGGCCGACGCCATCACCCGGCGCTGGCCCCACACCCGGCTGATCAACCTCTACGGCTGCTCCGAAGCGGCCGGCGACAGCCTGGCCCACGTCCACGACGGCGGCGAAGGCGCGGTTCCCCTCGGCCGGCCGATCGCCAACACCCGCGCCCACGTCCTCGACCCGTTCCTGCGGCCGTCCCCCGTCGGCGCAGTCGGTGAGCTGTACCTGGCCGGAGACGGTCTGGCCCGGGGCTACCTGAGCCAACCCGGCCGCACCGCCGAACGCTTCGTCGCCGACCCCTTCGGCCCACCGGGCAGCCGCCTGTACCGCACCGGCGACCTGGCACGGTCCCGGCCCGACGGCACCCTGGAGTTCCTCGGCCGGACCGACGACCAGGTGAAGATCCGTGGCTTTCGGGTCGAACCCGGCGAGATCGAGGCGGCCGTACGCGCGCTGCCGGGTGTGGGCCGGGCCGCTGTCGTGGCCGGACAGGACGGCTCGGCATCCCGACGCCTGGTCGCCTACGTCGTGGCGGCACCCGGCGCCCTGTGCGAACTCGAACCTCTCGCCCTGCGCCGCGCCCTTGCCGAGCGGCTCCCCGGCCACCTCGTCCCGTCGGCGGTGGTGGTCCTGGACGAGCTGCCGCTCACCCCCAGCGGCAAGCTCGACCGACGCGCCCTGCCCGCCCCCGACTTCACGCGGACGTCCACCTTCGAACCGCCCCGCACCGAACCGGAGAAGGTGCTGTGCGGGCTGTTCTCGGAGGCGCTCGGGCTGGAACGGGTCGGCGTCCACGACGACTTCTTCGAACGCGGCGGCGACAGCATCGTGTCGGTCCGGCTCGCCGACCGGGCCCGCAGAGCGGGACTCGCCCTGTCCCCCCGAGACGTCTTCGCCCACCGCACTCCGGCCGGGCTCGCCCGGGCGCTGCCCGACGAAACCGGTCCCGCGCCCGAGGAGTTCACTCCCACCGGCGCCCCGCTCGTGTCACTCAGCCAGTCGCAGCTCGACAACGTGAAGGCGAGGTGGAGGACTCGATGAGCAAGGCACCCGGGGACGACGGTTCCCTGGTCGAAGACGTTCTGCCGCTCTCCCCGCTGCAACAGGGCCTGCTGTTCCACGCGCTGTTCGACGAGGGCGCCCAGGACGTCTACACCATGCAGTCCCTGGTGGAGATCGAGGGCCCCCTGCGCCCCGCGCTGCTGCGCGCCGCCGCCGAGGAACTCTTCGCCCGGCACGCCAACCTGCGCAGCGCCTTCCTGCACGAGGACCTCGACGAACCGGTACAGGTGGTGCTCAAGCAGGTCCCCGTGCACTGGACCGAAGCGGCAGCCTCCGACGAGGCCGCGTCGGCCCGGATGATCGAAGCGGACGCCGCAGCCCGCTTCGACCTCACCGACCCACCCCTGCTGCGCCTCACGCTCGCCGGACTTGCCCCCGACCGCTGGCTGCTGGTCCTCACCAACCACCACCTCCTGCTGGACGGCTGGTCCATCCCGCTGCTGGTCCGCGAACTTCTCCAGCTCTACGCCGCCCAACTCGCCCCCGGCTCCACGGCCCCGCTTCCCGCCGTACGGCCCTACCGGGACTTCCTGGCCTGGCTCGCCTCCCGGGACCGGGAGGCCTCCGCCGACGCCTGGCGCACGGCGCTGGCCGGTGCCACGCCGACGGTCCTGACGTCCTCGACCGCCGGGTTGGTCCCGGTGCCGCCTGAGTTGCACACCCTGCCGCTCACCGCGCACCTGACCGGCCGGGTACAGGACTTCGCGAGGAGCCTCGGCGTCACCGTCAACACCGTCGTACAGGGGCTGTGGGCGCTGCTGCTGGCGCGCCTGACCGGCCGGACCGACGTGGTGTTCGGCGCGACCGTGGCGGGCCGGCCCGCCGAGCTCGCCGGCGTGGAGTCCATGATCGGCCTGTTCATCAACACCGTGCCGGTCCGGGTGACCGTGCCGCCCGGTGAGCGGGCGGGTGCCTTCCTGCGCCGCCTCCAGGACGAGCAGTCGGGACTCATGGGCCATCAACACCTGGGTCTGACAGAGATCCAGCGCCTCGCCGGCGCGGGCGACCTCTTCGACACCCTGCTCGTCTTCGAGAACTACCCCATCGACGAGACCGCGGTCGCTGAGGCGGAGGCGTCCGCCGGGCTCCGGATCGTCGAGGTCAAGGGCTCGGGCGCCACGCACTATCCACTGACCTTGGCCGTACTCGCCGAGCAACGGCTCAGTGTCGTCTTCGAGTTCCGCCCCGACTGCTACGACCGAACGACGGTGGAGCAACTCGCCGGACGCTTCGAGCGCCTGCTTCTTGCCGTGCTGGCCGACCCGGAAGCCCCCTTGGCCGCCCTGGACGCCCTCGCCGCCGAGGAGCGGACCGCGCTGCTGGCGGGAGGGGCGGGGGAGCGGCTGCCGGTACGGTTCCGCACGATGCCGGAGGCCTTCGAGGCACAGGCGGCCCGCACGCCCGACGCGGTGGCGGTGGTCGGCGACGGGCAGAGCCTGACGTTCGAGCAGTTGAACACAGCCGCCAACCAACTGGCCCGCCATTTGGTGGAGTTGGGCGCCGGGCCGGAACGGATCGTGGCGTTCGCCCTGCCGCCGACCCCGGACATCATGACCGTCCTGCTGGCGATCCAGAAGGCGGGCGCGGCCTATCTGCCACTGGACCCGGCATGGCCGCAGGATCGGATCGCGGGGATGCTGGCGGACGCGAGTCCAGTGGCTGTCGTCAGTACGACGACTGCAACGCCCGGCCACCCCGCGGCATCCCCACCCACGGCCTGCGTATTCCTCGACACCCCCGACACCCTTGCGCGCCTGGCGGACACGCCCTCCTCCAACCTCACCGACGCCGACCGCGAAACCCCCCTCCTGCCCGAACACCCCGCCTACGTCATCTACACCTCCGGCTCCACCGGCCGCCCCAAAGCCGTGGTCGTCCCCCAGCGGGCCATAGCCAACCTCTTCACCGCCCACAACGCCGCCCTGCACGAACCGGCCACCACGGCGGTGGGCGGACGCCCACTGAGGATCGGACACGCCTGGCCCGTCGCCTTCGACGCGTCCTGGCAACCCATGCTGTGGATGTTCGCCGGCCACGAACTGCATCTGGTGCCCGACGACATCCGCCGGGACCCCGCCGCCCTGCGCGACTTCCTCACCCGGCACGCCATCGAGTTCATCGAGCTGTCCCCGTCCCTGCTCGGCGAGCTGATCGCCCAAGGGAGCCACTGGCAAGCCGAGTTGAAGGTGCTGGGCGTCGGCGGAGAGGCAGTACCGCCGGACCTGTGGCGCACCCTGCGCGACACCGAAGGACTCGCCGCGCACAACCTCTACGGTCCCACCGAATGCACCGTCGACTCCGCGGACTGCGACCTCGCCCTCACCGAGCGCCCCGCGATCGGCCGCCCCGTGGCGGGCGGCACCCTCTACATCCTGGACGGGCACCTCAATCCCGTATCGGTCGGCGTCGAGGGCGAGCTGTACGTGGCGGGCGCCGGCCTGGCGCGCGGCTACCTCGGCCGACCCGCAGCGACCGCCGGCCGTTTCGTCGCCGATCCGTTCTCCGGCGGCCCCGGCGCGCGCATGTACCGCACGGGCGACATCGCCCGCTGGACCGCCGACGGCCTGGTGGAGTGCCTTGGCCGGGTCGACGACCAGGTCAAGATCAGGGGCTATCGGATCGAACCCGGCGAGATCGAGGCGGTCCTGCTGGAGCACGACCTGGTCGAGCGGGCCGCGGTCGTCGTCCGCGAGGACACGCCCGGCGTACGACGCCTGGTCGCCTACGTCATCATGACCGCGCCGCCGACCGGGCAGACCGAGGAAACGGCCGGGCAGACCGAGGAAACGACCGCGCAGACCGAGGACACGGCAGAGCAGACCGAGGACACGGCCGAGCTGCTGCGCCGCGCCGTGGCAGGCGTACTGCCCGACTACATGGTGCCGTCGGCGTTCGTCCCGGTGGACGGCTTCCCGCTCACCCCCAACGGCAAGCTGGACACCGCCGCGCTCCCGGCCCCCTCCCGGTCCGCAGGGCCGGCCGCGCAGCCGCCCCGGAACCCCGCCGAGGAGCGGCTCGCCACGCTGTTCGCCGACGTGCTCGGGCTGGACACGGTCGGCATTCACGACAGCTTCTTCGCCCTCGGCGGCGACAGCATCGTCTCCATGCGGCTGGTCAGCCAGGCGCGGGCGGCAGGTCTGGCGATCTCACCGCGCGACGTGTTCGAGCGTCCCACGATCGCGGAACTCGCCGAACGGGTCGACGCCGCCGAACGCGCAGGCACAGCCGTACGCCGGGTCGGCGACCCCGACGCGGGAACCGGTGACATCCCCCTCACCCCCATACTGACCTGGCTGACGGAACAGGACGGCCCGCTCCGCGCACTGAGCCAGGCGAGGTTCCTGCGTACGCCCGCCGACCTGGACCTCGACGGGCTGCACCGCACCGTCCAGGCCGTCCTGGACCGGCACGACCTGCTGCGCTCGACCTTCGCCCGGGCCGAGAACGGCGCGTGGCGTTTCGAGGCGGCTCCCGTCGGCTTCGCCCGCGCCGCCGACTGCGTACGCCGGATCGACGCCGAGCCGCTGGACCACACGGCGATCGGCACGCTGGTGCCGGAGGCGTTCGACGAGCTGGTCGCCGAGCTCGACCCGGCGACCGGGGCGACGGCGCGGTTCCTGTGGTTCGACGCGGGCCCCGGTCGTGAAGGACGGCTCCTGGTCGTGCTGCACCACCTGGTGACCGACGCCGCGTCCTGGGGCGTTCTGGTCGCCGACCTGGCCGCCGCCCGTGCGGGCAGAAACCTGTCGCCCGTGGGCACGTCCTTTCGCGAGTGGGCGCGGGCCCTGAAGGACCTGGCGCCGGACCGAACGGCCGAACTCGCCTTCTGGAAGGAGGTGCTGGACCACCCGGAGCCACCCCTCGGAGCAGGACCACTCGACCCCGCCCGGGACACCAGGGCAACGATCCGCAGGCACTGGACCACCCTGGGCCCGGAGCTCACCGCACCCCTGACCGCCGCATCCGTCCAGGACGTGCTGCTCACCGCGCTGGCGCTGGCGGTGCCCGCATGGCGCACCGGACCCGATTCCCCCGGCCCGGCCGACCCCTCCCTCCTGATCGCCCTGGAGGGCCACGGCCGCGAGGAACACCTCCTGCCCGGCGCCGACCTGTCCAGCACCCTCGGCTGGTTCACCAGCGTCTTCCCGGTCCGGCTGGACCCCGGCCCCGCGCCCGGAGCGGACCAGGTGCGGCGCATACGCGACCAGGTGGCCGCCGTGCCCGACAAGGGGATCGGTTACGGCCTGCTCCGCCACCTCAACCCGGACACGGCCGCCCAGCTGTCCCCCCTGCCCGAGCCGCAGATCCAGTTCAACTACCTGGGCCGGCCGACGACGGGCGAGCGGGGCGACAGCGCCCTGTTCACCAGCGCACCCGAGACCGGAGCCATGGGCAGCGGCGCCGACCCCGAGATGCCCGCCCCCTACGCCCTCGTCGTCGACGCGGTGATCACCGGAACCGAGCTGTCGGTGTGCTGGCAGTGGCCGGAACGGCTCTTCACCGACGCGGAGATCCAACGGCTGAGCGCGCACTGGACCACGTCCCTCGAACTGCTCCTGAAAGGCGGAGACCAGTGACGGAGACCCCCACCGCCGACCTCGCGGCCCGCAAACGCGAACTCCTGCGCCGCAGGCTGCAGAGCGCCGGCCTGGCCGACACCGCGGCCCGCTCGGAGCGGATCCCACGACGCCCCGCCGGCACGGCCCGGCTGCCGCTGTCGTACGCGCAGTCCCGGATGTGGCTCCTCCAGCAGCTCGACCCGACCAGCCCCGCCTACAACGTATGCCTGGCCATCCGCCTGCGCGGCCCCCTCGACCCGGCCGCACTCCGCACGGCCCTGCAGGGCCTGATCGGCCGCCACGAGATTCTGCGCACCCGCTGTCCGGCGGCCGAGGACGGCACCCCCGAGCAGATCGTGGACCCCGTAGCGGAGGTCGACTTCGTCACCGCCGACCTGCGCGCGCTGCCGGAGGAGGAGCGGGACCGCCGCGCGACGGAACTCGCCCGCGCAGCTTCGGCGAACCCCTTCGACCTGGCCACCGACCACCCGTTGCGCACCCTGCTCATCCAACGCACGGAACAGGACCACACCCTGATCCTGACCGTGCATCACATCGCCTGGGACGGAGGGACGTTCAATGCGCTCTCCCGCGACCTGACCGCCCTCTACCGCTCGGCGGCCACCGGCGAACCCTCCGGGCTCGAACAACTACCGCTTCAGTACGGCGACTTCGCGCTCTGGCAGCACACCACCTGGACCGACGGGCGACTGGCCGAACACCTCGACCACTGGCGCGCAGCCCTGGTCCCCGAGCCCCGCCCCCTCGCCCTGCCCACCGACGCCCCACGCACCGCCCGCCCCAGCATGCACGGCGACCGCCGCTTCCACACCTTCGCCCCCAACGTCACCGACCGGCTCACGGCGTTCGCACGCAACGCCGGCGCGACCCCTTTCATGGTGCTGTTCGCCGGCTTGGCGGCACTGCTGCACCGCACCACCGGCGCCACCGACATCCCGATCGGCTCCGCCGTCATGAACCGCGACCTTCCCGGTCTCGAGAAGCTGATCGGCAACTTCGGCAACACCCTTGCTCTGCGCGCCGACCTCGACGGCGACCCCGGCTTCGCAGAACTCGTCGAGCGGGTGAGGCAGGTGTGCACGGACGGGTACGCCCACCAGGACATGCCCTTCGACAAGCTGGTGGAGCAGCTGGGGCCGGAGCGGCAGCCGGGACGCTCCGTCTACTTCGACGTGATGCTCCTCTTCCTCACCCAGGGACTCGAAGGCCCGCAGCTTCCCGGGGTGACGGCTCAGTGGGAGACCGTCCACAACGACACCACGCAGTTCGACCTCTCCCTGGAAGCGTTCCTCACCGGCGGCCGCCTGCGGATCGAGGCCACCTACCGCAGCGGCCTGTTCACCCCGGACACCGTCGACCGGCTGCTGCGGCACCTGGAGACGCTGCTCGCCGAAGCCCTCACCGACCCCGAGCTGCCCGTCTCCCGGCTGGAGTTGATGACCGACGGTCAACAGCACCAGGTCCTGGAGGAATGGACCGCCACCGAACACCCGGTCCCCGTCACCCACCTCACCGGCCTCCTCGCCCAGCAGGCCGCCCACACCCCCCACGCGCCCGCCATCGTCGCCGACGACGGCCGGCCCGCCCTCGACTACGCCGAACTGCACACCCGCGCCAACCGCCTCGCCCGGCTGCTGATCTCCCACGGCGTGGGCCCCGAGCACCTGGTGGGGGTGGCCCTGGACCGCGGAACCGACCTCGTGGTGGCGCTCCTCGCCGTGCTCAAGGCCGGTGCCGCCTACGTCCCGCTGGACACCGGCTACCCGACCGAGCGGATCGCGTTCATGGTGGAGGACGCGGCGCCGACACTCGTGCTGACGGCTTCGGGCACGGCCCTGACACTGCCGCCCGGAGTACCGCTGCTCCTGCTCGACACGGACACCACGGCCTTCGACTCCGGCGAACTCACCGACGCCGACCGCCTCCAGCCCCTGCGCCCCGAGCACCCGGCCTACGTCATCTACACCTCCGGCTCCACGGGCCGCCCCAAGGGAGCCGTCGTCCCGCACGCCGGAATCGTCAACCGGCTGCTCTGGATGCAGAACACGTACGAACTCGGCCCCGAGGACCGGGTGCTGCAGAAGACGCCTGCCGGCTTCGACGTCTCCGTGTGGGAGTTCTTCTGGCCGCTGATCAGCGGGGCCGTGCTCGTGCTCGCCCGTCCCGGAGGCCACCGCGACCCCGGCTACCTCGCCGAGCTGATCCGCGACCGGCGCGTCACGACCGCGCACTTCGTCCCGTCGATGCTGCGGGTCTTTCTCGACGATCCTGCCGCCGAACAGGCCCGCGGGATCCTGCGCCGGCTGGTGTGCAGCGGCGAGGCCCTGCCCACCGACCTCGCCGAGCGCTGCGCCGAGGCGCTGCCGGGTACCGAACTGCACAACCTCTACGGCCCCACCGAGGCCGCCGTGGACGTCACCGCCTGGCCGTGCGCCGAGGGGACGAGCTCCGCCGCCGGCTCCGTACCGATCGGCCGCCCGGTGTGGAACACCCGCACCCTCGTCCTGGACGCCCACCTGCGTCCGGTCCCGCCCGGCATCCCCGGCGAGCTCTATCTGGGGGGCGCCCAGCTCGCCCGCGGCTACCTCCGCCGCCCCGGCCTGACCGCCGACCGCTTCGTCGCCGACCCGTACGGCCCGCCAGGCTCCCGCCTCTACCGCACCGGCGACCTGGTGCGCTGGAGTGCGCAAGGGGCGCTGGAGTTCCTCGGCAGGGCCGACGACCAGGTGAAGATACGCGGCTTCCGCGTCGAGCCTGGGGAGACCGAGGCTGCCGTGGCCTCCTTGCCCGGAGTGTCCCAGGCAGCAGTGACAGTACGTCAGGACCCTCCGGGCGACGCGCGGTTGGTCGCGTACGCCGTTGCCCAGCCCGGTACCGCGCTGGAATCCCTGCGGATCAGACAGGACCTCAAGGCGACGCTCCCGGAGCACCAGCTGCCCGCCGCCGTCGTGATCCTCGACGACCTGCCGCTCACGCCCAACGGCAAACTCGACCGCGCGGCCCTGCCCGCCCCCGACCTCTCCGGCCTCACCACCGCCACCGCCCCCCGCACCGAGGCGGAGGCGACCCTGTGCACCCTGTTCGCCGACCTGCTCGGGCTGCCCTCGGTCGGCAGCCACGACGACTTCTTCGCCCTCGGCGGCCACTCCGTCCTGGCGACACGCCTGGTCGCCCGCATCCGCGCCGAGCTCGGCGCGGTCGTCCCGCTGCGGGCGGTCTTCGACACACCGACCGTTGCCGCGCTCGCCCCGCTCCTGGTGACCCCGGCCGCCGAGCGGCGCCCGGCGTTGCGGCCGGCCCGCCGCCCGGACCCACTGCCGCTGTCCTCCGCCCAGGCGAGGCTGTGGTTCCTCTACCGGCTGGAGGGCCCGAGTCCCACGTACAACATCCACACCGCCGTACGCCTCACGGGAGCGCTCGACGCTGACGCGTTGCGAACGGCCCTCCACGATGTCGTGGCCCGGCACGAAGCGCTCCGGACGGTTTTCCCGGACACCGACGGCACGCCCTGCCAGCGGGTCCTGCCGGAGGCGGCCGTCCCCTTCGAGGTGGTGCCGGCCGACGCCGGGGCACTCGACGCGCTGCTGCGCGAGGCCGCCGGGTACTCCTTCGCGCTGGACGCCGAGATTCCCGTACGAGCGACGCTGTACGCCCTCGCTCCCGACGAGCACGTCCTGCTCCTGCTCGTCCACCACATCGCCACCGACGGCTGGTCGGCGGAACCGCTGCTGCGCGACCTGGAGACGGCCTACGACGCGAGGGTGCGCGGCATCCTGCCCGGATGGCGGCCGCTCGCCGTGCAGTACGCCGACTACGCGCTGTGGCAGCGGCAGTTGCTCGACGATGGTGGCATCGCCGTGCCCGAACTGGAGCACTGGGCGGAGCGGTTGGCGGGGCTGCCGGAGGAGCTCCAGCTGCCCGTCGACCGACCGCGACCGGCCGTCGCCGGATACCGCGCCGGTGCCGTGGACTTCACCCTCGACGCGGAGACTCACCGCAGGCTGCGAGACCTGGCCGCCGAGGCCGGCGGCACCGTCTTCATGGCACTTCAGGCGGCCCTCGCGGTCCTGCTGGGCCGTCTGGGCGCCGGGGACGACATCCCCCTCGGCACCCCGGTCGCCGGACGGGGCGACGCGGCACTCGACGACCTCGTGGGCCTCTTCGTCAACACCCTGGTGCTGCGCACAGACATCTCCGGAGCCCCGACGTTTCGCACACTGCTCGCCCGCGTGCGGGAGACCGACCTGGACGCCTACGCCCACCAGGACCTGCCGTTCGAACGGCTGGTGGACGCGCTCGCCCCGACCCGCTCGATGGGCCGGCACCCACTGTTCCAGGTGATGCTCGCCCACCAGCAAGCCCCGCACGGGACGCGGGAGTTCGCTGATCTGACGCTCCGTCAACTGCGTGTCGACTTCTACACGGCGAAGACCGACCTGGCCTTCCACGTCTTCGAACGTCCGGACGGCGGCGGCATCACCGGCGCGCTCGTCTTCAGCCGTGACCTCTACGACCAGGAGACCGCGCAGGACATGGTCGAGCGCTTCGTGCGGCTGGTCGGCGAGCTGGCCGGGTCGCCCGACGTGTCCGTGGCCCTGGCCGACGTCCTCACCCCGCGCGAGCGCTCCGTGATGCTGGGGGAGTGGAACGACACCGCGCACCCCATGCCCGCCACCACCCTGACCGCACTGGTCGAGGAGCAGGCGGCGAGGACTCCTGACCTCGCCGCCGTGGAGTACGGCATCGAGGGCGGCACGCGACTGACGTACGCCGAGCTCAACGCCCGTGCCAACGCCCTTGCCCGGCGGCTGACCTCGCTGGGGGTAGGGCCCGAGCACCGCGTCGGCATCCATCTGGAACGCTCGGTGGAGATGGTCGTAGGGCTGCTCGCCGTGCTGAAGGCGGGCGGCGCGTTCGTCCCGCTGGAGCCGTCCTGGCCCGCCCGCCGGATCGCCGAGGTGTGCCGGAGCGCGGCACTGACGGCAGTGCTGGGCAGGCAGGGTGACGGAGCAGTCCTCGCGGACGACGCGCCACCGTTCGTGGAGGTGCGGCTGGACGGGCCGCAGGAGCCGGAGAACCCGGCCGTTCCCGTCGATCCCGAGGGCCTCGCCTACGTCATCTACACCTCCGGCTCCACGGGCGTCCCCAAGGGCGCCATGATCCGTCACCGGGCCATCGCGCACCGGCTGCTGTGGCAGCGCGAGTTGCTCGGCTTCGGCACCGAGGACGCGGCCCTGTTCAAGGCGCCGCTCGGCTTCGACATCTCCATCAACGAGATCTTCCTGCCGCTCGTGAACGGCGGCCGGGTGGTGATCGCCGAGCCGGGAGGCGAACGCGACGCCGACCACCTCCTCGACACCGTCGAGCGCCACCGGGTCACCTTCACGTACCTCGTCTCCTCGATGCTCGACCTCCTGCTGGAGCTGGACGGGTTCGCCCGGCGGGCCCGCTCGCTCAAGCACGTGTGGTGCGGCGGCGAGGTGCTCACGCCCGAACTGTTCGCCCGCTTCCGTGCCGCGAGCCCCGCGGTGATGTACCACGGGTACGGGCCTGCCGAGGCCACCATCGGCGTCAGCCATGTCGTCTACCGCACCGGCGCGATCCGCAGTGCCGTCTCCATCGGGCGGCCCAACGGCAACACCAGGCTCTACGTCCTCGACGACCGGTTGCGGCCGACGCCGGTCGGGGTGCCCGGCGAGCTGTACGCCGGCGGCGTCTACCTCGGCCGCGGCTATGTGAACGACCCTCGCCGCACCGCCGACCACTGGGTGGCCGACCCGTTCGGCCCGCCCGGCGAACGGCTCTACCGCACCGGCGATCTGGTGAGGTGGCAGCGCGACGGCACCCTGGAGTTCCTCGGCCGGGCGGACAACCAGGTGAAGATCCGCGGCATGCGGGTCGAGCTGGAGGAGATCGAGGCGATCCTCGAACAGCATCCGGGCGTCCGGCGCGGGGTCGTCGTCATCAGGGAGGACGCCCCGGGCGTCAAACAGCTCGCCGGCTACTACCTGGCTGCCGGCGACCTCGGCGACCTGCCCGGCTGGGTCCGCGAACGGCTGCCCGAGCACATGGTCCCGCGCACGCTCACCGCCCTGGACGCCTTCCCGCTGCTGCCCTCGGGCAAGGTCGACCGCGGCTCCCTGCCGGCGCCGCGAACCACGACCGCCGGTGCGCCGGCCCGGGAGCCGGCCACTGAACGCGAGCGGCAGCTCTGCGAGTTGTTCGGCTCCGTCCTGGGGCTGGGGCCCGTGGACGTCGACGACAACTTCTTCGCGCTGGGCGGCGACAGCATCGTCTCCATCCGGCTGGTGACCCTGGCCCGCAAGGCGGGAATCGCCCTCAGCCCCCGGCAGGTCTTCCAGATGCCGACCCCGGCAGGTCTGGCGGCCGCGTCCGCCGGGCGCACCGAGGCCGGCCCCGTCGAGGAGCCGGTCGGCGAGGCGGACCTGACCCCGGTCATGCGCTGGACGGCCGGCCCCGACGGTTCCTACGACGGGCTCGCCCAGGCGGTCCTGCTGGTGACCCCGCCGGATCTCACGTACGACGCCGCCGTCGGCGTACTCCAAGCGGTACTGGACCGCCACGACGTCCTGCGCGCCCGGCTGACCGGACAGTTGGTGGTGCCTGCCGAAGGGGCGGTGCGTGCGGGCGATGTGCTGAGCCAGGTGCGGGACGCGGCTCTCGACGATCAGCTGGCCGCCGCCGTGGGCCGGCTCGACCCCGCGGCCGGGCGCATGCTCCAGGCCGTCTGGTTCACCGACACCCACCGGCTGCTCCTCGTGGCCCACCACCTGGTCGTCGACGGCGTGTCCTGGCGGATCATCACCTCCGACCTGGCGGAGGCCCGACGGTCGGGGCGGACCGCCCCGCGCACCGGCACGTCCTTCCGGACCTGGAGCAGGCTCCTCGGCGAGGAGGCCCGCAAGGCCGAGCGCGTGCGCGAACTGCCCTGGTGGACCGGCGTGTTGGAGAGCGGACGGCCGCTGCTCGACCGCGCTGCGGACGCCGGTGGTGCGCTGCGGGAGCAGACCCTGGTGCTCGCACCCGAGGTCACCGGACCGCTGCTGACCGCGGTGCCCGCCGCCTATCACGCCGCCGTCCCCGACGTCCTGCTCACCGCCTTCGCGCTGGCCGCCGAGGCCTGGCGGGAGCAGCGCGGCGACCTGACCGGCGGTTCCCTGCTCGTCGGCCTGGAGGGGCACGGGCGCGAGGAGGGCATTGCCGAGGGCGTCGACCTGTCGGCCACAGTGGGCTGGTTCACGGCTTTCCACCCGGTCGGCATCGACCCCGGCCCGCTCGACCTCGACGACGCCCTGTCCGGCGGACCCGCCGCGGGCACGGCACTCAAGCGGATCAAGGAACAGCTGCGTGCCGTACCGGATCACGGCCTCGGGTACGGCCTCCTGCGCCACCTCAACCCCGACACGGCGCCGATCCTCGAGAAACTGCCGCAGCCGCAGATCCTCTTCAACTACCTCGGCCGATTCACCGCGTCAGGCTCGGCGGGCCAACCCTGGGAACTCGCCCCCGAGGCCCCCATGCTGCGGGTGCCGCCGACGCAGAACGGCGGGCCCGCTGCCTTCGGCCTGGAGATCAACGCCGTGGCCGTCGAGGAGACGGACGGTGCCCGGCTGCATGTCGCCGCCTCCTGGCCGGAAGCGTTCCTGAACGAGTCGGAGGGGGGCGCGCTGCTCCGCCTCTGGGAGCGCGCCCTGCACGGCCTCGCCCGGCATGCCGAAGAGGCTCCCGCGGGCGGCCTCACCCCGTCGGACCTGCCCTTGGTCGAACTGACCCAGGACGACATCGACGACTTCGAGAACGACATCGACGACTTCTGAGCCACCACGGACGACTTCGGAGGAACCGGTGACGCAGCACCACCCGACCGCGGACGAGCTGCTCCGTTCGGTCACCGACACATTCGGCTCGGAGGCAGCGCCGAGCGAGGACGACAGCCTGATCGCCTGGGGCCTGGACTCGATCACCCTGATGAAGATCGCGGGCGGCTGGCGCAAGCAAGGCGTCCGGGTCAGCTTCGCCGAACTGGCCAAGGAGCCGACCCTGCGCGCCTGGCGAGTGCTGCTGGCGGCACACGTCCCGGCCGCGGCCCGGCCCGAAGAGCGGACACCGGCCCTGCCGCCCCCCGCCCCCGAACCCCGCGAGCCCTTCCCGCTGGCCGTCATGCAGCACGCCTACTGGATCGGCCGAGGTGACGAGACCGCCCTCGGTTCCGTCGCCGCCCACCTCTACGTCGAGTTCGACGGCTCAGGCGTCGACCCCGAACGGCTGGACGCGGCCGTACGAGCCCTGGCGGCCCGCCACGGCATGCTCCGCGCCCGCTTCACCGACGACGGCCGCCAGCAGATCCTGCCCGACCTCGCGCCACCCGCGACCGTCGTCAACGACCTGCGCACGATGGACGCCGACGCGGCGGCGGCCGCACTGGAGGACGTCCGGCACTCCGCCTCGCACGCCCGTCTGGACATCGCGGCCGGCGAGGTGTTCTCCGTGCAGCTCTCCCTGCTGCCGGACGGCGGCTGCCGGTTGCACGTCGACGTCGACATGCTCGCCGCCGACGCCCTCAGCTACCGCGTGCTGCTCTCCGACCTCGCCGAGCTCTACGAGAACCCCGCCGCCGCGCTCCCCCCGATCCGCACCAGCTACCCGGAGTACCTCGCGGAGCGTACGGACGTACGGCGGCTGAGCCGGGAGCAGGCCCAGCAGTGGTGGCAGCGACGGATCCCCGAGCTGCCGAGCGCCCCCGAACTCCCGCTGGTGCCCGAGGCGGAGCGCACCGACCCGACCCGGGTGACCCGGCGGCATCACTGGCTGCCGCCTCAGGAGAAGCGACGGCTGACCGCCCGGGCCCACCAGCACGGACTGACCCCGGCCATGGCGGTGGCGACCGCCTTCTCGGAAGTCCTGGCCGCCTGGAGCGGACAGCCGCGTTTCCTGCTGAACGTGCCGATGTTCGACCGCAGGGGCTCCCACCCTGACGTCGACCTGCTCGTCGGCGACTTCACCAGCTCGGTGCTGCTCGACGTCGACCTGGCCGAGCCGGGCTCGTTCACCGAGCACGCACAACGCCTGCAGGACCGTATGCACACCGACGCGGCGCATTCCGACTACTCCGGCGTCGAGGTCCTGCGTGACCTGTCCCGGCTGCGCGGCGAACAGGTCCTGGCGCCCGTGGTGTTCACGAGCGCCCTCAATCTCGGCGAGCTCTTCGACTCCGGCGTACGGAGGTCCTTCGGCAAGCCCGTCTGGATCATCTCCCAGGGGCCGCAGGTCCTCCTCGACGCCCAGGTGACCGAGGTCGACGGCGGCCTGCTCGTCAACTGGGACGTGCGTGAGGACGCCTTCCCGGCCGGCCTGGTCGACGCGATGTTCGCCGCCTTCCACGGGCTCGTCACCCGGCTCGGCACCGACGACACCGTCTGGGAGCGGCCGCTGCCGGCCCTGCTGCCCGCCGAGCAGTCGGCGGTCCGCACCAAGGTGAACGCGACCGCGGGCCCGCGCAGCCACCGGCTGCTGCACCAGGGCTTCTTCGCTCGCGCAGCCGACCAGCCGGACGCTCCCGCCCTGCTGTGGGGCGACGAAGGCGCCGTGTCCTACGGTGAGTTGGCCGACCGCGCACTGCGTGCCGCGGCCGCGCTTCGTGAGCGGGGAGTATGCGCCGGCGACACGGTCGCGGTCAGCCTCCCCAAGGGGCCCGACCAGATCACCTCCGTGCTGGGCGTGCTGGCCGCCGGCGCAGCCTACGTGCCGATCGGTGTCGAGCAGCCCCCCGCCCGCCGCGACCGTATCCGCGCAACGGCGGGGTTCCGCGTCGCACTGACCGACGGACGCCCGGTCGAGGGCCTCGACGCCCTGCCGGTCGCCGAGGCGGTGCGCACGGCGGCCCTCGCGGAGCCGGTGCCGGTGGACGAGGCGCAGCCCGCCTACGTGCTCTTCACCTCGGGCTCGACGGGCGAGCCCAAGGGCGTGGAAGTGCCGCACCGCGCGGCCATGAACACCATCGACGACCTCAACGACAGGTTCGGCGTGGGTGCTTCGGACCGCTGTCTCGCTCTGTCCGCCCTGGACTTCGACCTTTCCGTGTACGACATCTTCGGGCTGCTGAGCGCGGGCGGCGCGGTCGTCCTCGTGGACGACGGCGACCGGCGTGAGGCAAGCCAGTGGGCCGACCTCGTGCGCTCGCATCGAGTGACGGTCCTCAACTGCGTGCCCCCGCTCCTCGACATGCTCCTCCTGGCCACCGCTCCCGGTGAACTCACCGGTCTGCGCGCCGTGCTGCTCGGCGGCGATTGGGTCGGCACCGACCTGCCGGGGCGGCTGGCCGAGCGGGCTCCGGGCTGCCGGTTCACAGGACTGGGCGGTACGACGGAGACCGCGATCCACTCCACCGTCTGTGAAGTGACGAACCCTCAAGTACCGCCGCACTGGCGGGCGGTGCCGTACGGCACACCGCTGCGCAACGTCCGCTGCCGGGTCGTCGACGGACACGGACGGGACTGCCCGGACTGGGTGCCGGGGGAGCTGTGGATCGGCGGGGACGGGGTGGCGCTCGGCTATCGGGCCGATCCTTCCCGTACGGCCGAGAAGTTCACCGAGGCGGACGGACTGCGCTGGTATCGCACCGGTGACCTCGCGCGGTACTGGCCGGACGGCACCCTGGAGTTCCTCGGGCGCCGGGACCACCAGGTCAAGGTGCGCGGGTTCCGTGTCGAACTGGGCGAGGTGGAGGCCGCACTCGCCGGCCACCCTGCCGTACGGCGTGCCGTCGCCGGGCTGACCCGGGGGCAGGGCGTCCAGCTGGCGGCCGCGGTGGCCGCCGACGCGGGGACGGCCGAGGACGTGCTGCGGGACTGGGCGCGCTCCGTACTGCCGCCGCACATGGTCCCCACCCGGATCACCGTGGCCGAGGAACTGCCGCTCACCTCCAACGGCAAGCTCGACCGGCGCGCCGTCCAGGAGCTGTGGCAGGTCGAGGAGACGGACGCGCACCGGGCGCCCGGCAGCGCCCTGGAGACGGTCGTGGCCCGCGTCTGGCAGGACGTCTTGGGCGTCGAACGCGTCGGCCTCGACGACGGCTTCTTCGCCCTCGGCGGCGACTCGGTGCTCGCCACCGTGATCGTGGGCCGGCTGCGTGAGGCGCTGGACACCTCGGAGGTGTCCGTACGCTCGCTCTTCGCCACCCTCACGGTCGGCGGTATGGCCAAGCGGCTCTCCGCCGGGGAGGAGACGCCCGGGCGGCTGGAACAGGTCGCCGCGATCCACCTGGAGATCGAGGACATGTCGGCGGCGGAGATCGACTCTGCACTGCGCGACATATGAGAAGGAGGGGTGGGTGCCGCTCGGGCACCCACCCCTCCTCCGTTTCCCCCTCGGGCGGTTCAGTCGAGCTTCTCGAACCCGGGCTCAAGGTTGTCCAGCGCCCACGGGATGCCGAGCGCGGACGGGCTGCGCAGCTGGCTGATGGTCGCGACATCGGTCACGACGTACCTGTCCTGCTTCACCGCGGACATGTTCTTCACCAGGTCACTGGACTCGAACGCCTTCTTCAGGTCCGGCGTGGTGAACGCGATCACGACCAGATCGGCGTCGAGCTTGTCGAGCTGCTCGAATGACAGCTCACCGGTCGGGCTGCCGTTGACCGTCTTGATGTTCTTCACCGCCGGGGGCAGGCTCATTCCGACCTGGCTCATCAGCTTGGCGGCGAAGTCGTCCTCGGAGGCGATGGTGAAGATCTTGGCCGGGGTGTTGCCGATGGACAGGCTGTAGGTCTTGCCCTGCAGCTTCGGGTGCTTCGCCTTCACCGCGGCGATGCTGTCCTCGGTCTCCTTGATGACCTGGGCGCCCCGCTCCTCCTTGCCGACGGCCTTGGCGACCACCTGGACGTGCTCCTGCCAGGTCTGCTGACCCCAGGCCGTCTCGTAGCCGATGGTCGGCGCCACCGCGGCGAGCTTCTCGTAGTCCTTGTCCAGGGTGAAGTCGGAGGTGGCGAGGATCAGATCGGGCTGGAGGGACGCGACCTTCTCGTAGTCGACGGCGGTCAGGGTGTCGAGGAGCTCGGTCTTCTTGGTGTCGATCCGGTCCTTCAGCCACGGGTAGACGCCGTCCTTGGTGAGGGCGTCCTTGGAGACGGCGACCGGCGTGACGCCGAGGGCGTACAGGGCGTCGATGTCGTCGGTGCCGCCGTTGCCGATCACCACGATCCGCTCGGGAGCCTTGGTGACTTTCGTGGTGCCGAACTTGTGCTTGATGGACACCGGAAAGGCGGACGAGGAGTCCGCCTTCGCGTCGCCGGAGGCGTCGGTGGAGGCGTTGGAGTCGTCTTCGACGGAGCCGCAGGCTGCCAAGGAGGCCGCCAGGGCGACGGTGAGAAGGGTGCTGAGAAGCTTTCTCGACATGCGCGCCAGTAAAGCAAGGTAAGCCTTGCCTTAGCAACGCGTATCGGACAACTTCTTTGTTTTTGGCCGTAGTTGACGTTGCTCGATCACGGCTGACCGGTGAGATAACCGCCCATCGTGCGGAAGTAGTCGGTCGCCTCGTGCTCGGCGCCGTCGTCGGTGCGCAGCCGCCGGATGACCAGCCCCGGGTGGCGGCCGCTGTAGGCCTCTGCGCCGGCCACGATGACCACTCCGTCGCCCTCGCGGATGAAGATGCGGCCGGGAGTGCCGCCGTAGCGGCCCTCGGAGACGGCGGCCGAGACGACCCTTATGCGCTGCCCGCGGTGGAACGTGTACGCGTTCGGATACGGGTCCGACTGGGCCCGTACGAGCCGTTCCAGGCGCTCCGCGGGCCAGTTCCAGTCGATGCGGCTGTCCTCCGAGGACCGCTTGTGGAAGAAGCTCGCGCGGCGGCGGTCCTGGGCCTGCCAGTGCGAGGCGGCCCTGCCGGAGTCGATGAGGTCGAGCGACTCACGCACGATGGGGGCGATCAGGTCAACCGTGCGGTGGAAGAGGTCCGTTGCGGTGTCGTTCGGTCCGACCACCACCGAGCGCTGCACCAGGATGTCCCCGGCGTCCAGCTCGGCGTTCATGCGGTGCGCGGTGACACCGACGCGTTCCTCGCCGTTGATGAGCGCCCAGATGATGGGGGAGAAGCCGGCGTAGGCCGGCAGCAGCGAGTCGTGGACGTTGAGCGTGCCGTGCGGGGGGAGGTCGAAGATCTCCGGCGGCAGCCAGGTGCGCCAGTTGTTGGCGACGAGGATGTCGGGCCTGGCCTCGCGTACCGCGGCGAGGAGTTCGGGGTCGTCGGGTCGGTTGCGCAGGAGGACGGGGACGTTGTTCTTCTCGGCCAGTTCGGCGACGGAGTCGCCCCAGATCTTCTCGTAGGCGTGGTCGCTCTTGGGGTGGGTGACCACGAGGGCGACCTCGTGATCGGAGTCCAGCAAGGCCTGGAGAGTGCGGTGGCCCCAGGTCTGGTAGCCGAACATGGCGACGCGCATGCGGTTCTCCCCTTCGGCAGGCTCCATTGCAAGGTAAGGCTAACCTTATCTAACATGTGGCTGCCTGAGGGAGGCGATGCCACGGTGAAGTCACCGCTCACGGGATCGGACACCATCCACGACGTCCTCGGAATCGGCTTCGGGCCGTCAAATCTCGCCTTGGCCATAGCGATTGACGAACACAACGCGAACCTTCCGGCAGACCGTCGGACCAACGCCCTCTTCCTGGAGCGCCAGCCGTGTTTCGGCTGGCACCGGGGCATGCTCATCGACGACGCCACCATGCAGGTGTCGTTCCTCAAGGACCTTGTGACGCTGCGCGATCCGGCCAGCGACTTCAGCTTCCTGTGCTTCCTGCGCGAGCGCGGCCGGCTGATCGACTTCCTGAACCAGAAGACCCTCTTCCCGCTCCGCGTCGAGTTCCACGAGTACTTCGAGTGGGCCGCCGCACGGGTGCGCCACCTCGTGGCGTACGACCACCTGGTGACCGCCGTCGACCCCGTGCGCGACGACACGGGCACGGTGACGCACTTCGAGGTCGTCTGCCGGGACCCGGAGCGGCCCGGCCGGCATGTGACCTATCGCGCCCGGGACATCAGCGTGGCGGTCGGCCTGGAACCACATGTGCCGCCCGGCGTCGAACGCTCCGAACGCGTCTGGCACAACAGCGAGTTACTGCCTCGCGTGACCGAACTCGCCGCATCCGGTGAGCCGGTGCGTCGCGTGGTCGTGCTCGGTGCGGGGCAGAGCGCCGCCGAGACCGTCGACTATCTGCACCGCTCCTTCCCGGAGGCGGAGGTCTGCGCGGTGTTCGCCAAGTACGGCTACACGCCGGCCGACGACAGCCCGTTCGCCAACCGCATCTTCGACCCGGAGGCGGTGGACGTGTATTTCGTCGCCCCCTCCGAGGTCAAGCAGTCCCTCTTCGACTATCACCGCTCCACCAACTACTCCGTCGTCGACATGGAGTTGATCGAGTCCCTGTACGCCACCGCGTACCAGGAGAAGGTCAACGGCCGGGAGCGGCTGCGCTTCCTCAACGTCTCCCGCATCCGAGGCGTCCGCGAACGCGGTGCCGCCGGGCTCGACGTGGCGGTGGAGTTCCTGCCGACCGGGGAGCGCCAGGTCCTTCAGGCCGATGTGCTCGTGCACGCCACCGGCTACCGGCCGCGCGACCTCACCGCCCTGCTCGGCGAGGCGGCGAAGGTCTGTCTGCGGGACGACGGGGACGCGCTCCGGGTCTCGCGCGACCACCGCGTGGAGACCGCGCCCGATGTCACCGCCGGGATCTACCTCCAGGGCGGCACCGAGCACACGCACGGACTCACCTCGACCCTGCTGTCGACCACCGCGATCCGCGCCGGGGAGATCCACCGGTCCTTGCTGACCCGCCGCACGGCGTCCGTCTGAGCGGGTCAGACCGCTTCCGCCGCGGGCACGGCGGGGTCGAGAGCGGCCACCACCCGATCCGTGGACGTCACCACGCCGCACGTGTCCGCCACCCACTCGAGCGCGAACTCATGGCTGCCGGCCGACGCGTCGGCGATGGCGTCGGCGACGACGAAGGGCTCCAGGTCCTGCACCCAGGCGTCGGCGGCGGTCATCAGCACGCCGACCCGGGCGAACAGCCCCGTGATGACGACCTGGTCCCGCTTCAGGTCGCGCAACCGGCTCTCCAGCCGGGTCCGGGCGAACGCGCTGTGCTTGCGTGCCGTGAGCACGGCGTCCCCGGTGCGCGGCTCGACCTGCTCGGCGAAGGCCTCGCCGTCCCTGTCGGCCGGCCCGTCGGGCCCGGCGGGCCGTCGTACGTACAGGGCGGGGCCGCGTTCCCCGGCGGGCACCGAGTGGATGACGGGCACGCCCGCGGTGTGCGCGGCACGCACCAACCGCCCGGTGTTCGCGAGGAGTTCGGTGATCGGGGCACCCTCCTGATCCAGTACGCGCACGAAGCGCCGCTGTAAGTTGAGCACCACGAGCGCGGCCCGGACCGGGTCGAGGGTCCACCCGGTGGCGTCGTCGGGCAGCATCGCGGGTGTCGGCATGAGGTACGGGAAGATCGAGGCAGGCGTCATCTCGGGTTTCCCTTCGGCGAGTTGGGGAACCCTATTTAGGTTAGCCTCACCTAAGTTCGATGTCTTGTCGGTTGGGCCTGTGAACCGACCTCAGCCCAGGGCACGATCCAGGTTGAACGCCGCACTGATCAGCGCGAGATGGGTGAACGCCTGCGGGAAGTTGCCCTGTTGCTCGCCCGTGTGGCTGATCTCCTCGGCGTACAGGCCCAGATGGTTGGCGTACGTCAGCATCTTCTCGAAGGCCAGCTGGCCCTCGTCGACGCGGCCGGCCCGGACCATGGCCTCGACGTACCAGAACGAGCAGATCGAGAACGTGCCCTCGTCGCCGCGCAGTCCGTCGGGGCTCGCCTCCGGGTCGTAGCGGTAGACCAGCGAGTCGGACACCAGGTCCTCGGTGAGGGCGTCGAGAGTGGACAGCCACTTCGGGTCGGTCGGCGCGATGAACTTGGCCATGGGCATCATCAGCACGGCCGCGTCCAGTACGTCACTGTCCTCGCACTGGACGAAGGCCTTGCGGGTCTCGGACCAGCCGCGGCTCATGATGCGCCGGTAGATCCTGTCCCGGCACTCCTGCCAGCGCGGCAGATCGGCGGGCAGCCCGCGACGGTTGGCCATGCGGATGCCACGCTCGATCGCCACCCAGCACATCAGCCGCGAGTACAGGAAGTTCTTGCGGCCGCCGCGGGTCTCCCAGATGCCCTCGTCCGGCTGGTCCCAGTTCGCGCACACCCACTCCACCAGTGCGCACACGTCGTCCCACTGGTTGCTGGAGACGGGTTGCGCCCACTTGTCGTACAGGTAGATCGAGTCGACCAGCGCGCCGTAGATGTCGAGCTGGAGCTGGTCGGAGGCGGCGTTGCCGACACGCACCGGAGCGGAGCCGAGATGGCCCTCCAGATGGTCGATCACCCGCTCGGGCAGATCGGTGCGGCCGTCGATGCCGTACATGATCTGCAACGGACCGGTGGGCGAGCCGTCACCCCGGCTGACGTGCTCGGTCAGGAACTTCATGAAGGCCTCGGCCTCGGTCGTGAAGCCCAGCCGCAGCATCGCGTACACGCAGAACGCGGCGTCGCGCACCCACATGTACCGGTAGTCCCAGTTGCGTTCGCCGCCGAGCTGCTCGGGCAGGCTGGTCGTCGGCGCGGCCACGATGGCGCCGGTGGGCGCGTAGGTGAGCAGCTTCAGGGTCAGTGCGGAGCGGTGCACCATCTCCCGCCAGCGGCCCCGGTACTTGGAGGCGGAGAGCCAGTCCCGCCAGTAGGCCACCGTGCTGTTGAACTGCCTCTCGGCCTCGGCCCGCGCGCACCTCTTCAGCGCGAGCGCCCCGCTGATCTGGTCCAGCGCCAGCACCGCCGACTCGCCCTGGGAGAGCTTGAAGTCGGCGTGCACGTCCGGCCCGTCGATCTCCAGCGGCACGGTGGAGGTCAGCCCGATCGCCAGCTCCTCCGACTCGAAGACCGCCACCTCGTCCTCCAAGCGGACGGTATGGGTCCGGGTGCCGTAGTCGAAACGGGGCGCGACGCGCGTACGGAAGGGGATCGAGCCGCGTACGCACACCACGCGTCGGATCAGCCGGTGCCGCTCGGCCTCGGCCGGATCGCCGTCGACCGGCATGAAGTCCTGCACCTCGCCGACGCCGTCCTCGGTGAAGAACCTGGTGATCAGGACGTTCGTGTCGGGGAAGTAGAACTGCTTGGTCCGCGCCGGCACGGAGGCCGCCAGCTCGAAGCAGCCGCCCCGCTCGGCGTCCAGGATCGCCGCGAAGATGCTGGGCGCGTCGAAGGCCGGGCAGCAGTACCAGTCGATCGTGCCGTCGATGCCCACGAGGGCCACGCTGCGCAGATCGCCGATCAGACCGTGATCGGCGATCGGCACGTACCGCGACGCCCCCGGTGTGCCCGTCTCGATCGGAGTAGTGCTCATCGCAGCCTCCTCGGCCCGCCATGTACCCCGCTCCCAGCGTAGGTGAGGCCGGCCGGGGAAGGGCCGGGGCGGCGAGATCCCGGGGCCCGGGGCCTCAGACCGCGACGACCTGCAGGCCCGCCTCCTCGAAGCGGCGCAGCGTCTCCGGATCGGCCGCCGTATCCGTGACCAGCGTGTTCACCGCGTCGGCCGCGCAGATCCGGGCGAACGCCCGCCGGCCCAGCTTGCTGGAGTCCGCGGCCACGACCACGCGCTCGGCGCGCTCGCACAGCAGCCGGTTGATCGCTGCCTCCGCCTCGTCGTGCGCGGCGGCGCCGTGTGTGACGTCGAAGCCGACGACGCCGAGAACCGCCACGTCGATCGTGATCTGGGACAGCACCCCGTCCGCGAGCGGCCCGATGAGCTCGTACGACTGTGGGCGCGCCACCCCGCCGGTGACCACGATCTTGAACTGGGGGCGCACGGCCAGCTCATTGGCGATGTTGAGCGCGTTGGTGACGACGGTCAGCGCGGGAGATCCGGACGCGAGGTCGCTGCGGACGGCCAGGGCGCGCGCCACCTCGGTCGTCGTCGTACCACCCGTGAGCCCGACGGCCTCGCCGGGTGCGACGAGGTCGGCCACCGCCTTGGCGATGCGTTGCTTCTCCGAGGCGTGGCGGGCCGTCTTGTAGCGCAGCGGCAGCTCGTACGACACTCCGTGTACCACCGCGCCGCCCCGGGTGCGGACGAGCATCTGCTGCTCGGCGAGCTGGTCGAAGTCGCGGCGGATCGTGGCGGCGGAGACCTCCAGCTCGGCGGCCGCCTCCTCGACGTCCAGCCGGCCCCGCTCCACGAGCAGCTCCAGCAGCGCCTTCCAGCGGGCGTCGCGCGACATCCACCCTCCACTCCTCGATCTCCCGCGACCTTAGCGCACGCTTCTTCCGGTGTTTGCTTGATTATGCTCGAAACTGGGAGCTATCTTGCAAGAACAATCAGATGACCTCTCGCAAGGCTCCATCAGACGTTCGGAGGATGGCGGCATGACGCATGTCGAGGACGAGCTCAACAGCCAGCCCGAGTGCTGGACCCGCGCCGCGGCCGAGGCGTCCGGCCTCGGCGGGGTGCTGCCGGCGCCGGGGGAGCGGGTCGCGGTCGTGGGCTGCGGGACGTCGTACTTCATGGCGCAGGCGTTCGCCGCACTGCGCGAGGGGTCGGGCCGTGGCGAGACGGACGCCTTCGCCGCGTCGGAGTTCGCGCACGGGCGCTCCTACGACCGTGTCCTCGCCCTCACCCGCTCCGGCACGACCACCGAAGTGCTCGACCTGCTGGGGCGGTTGAAGGGGCGCACACCGACCGTAGCGATCACCGCCGACCCGGACACGCCCGTCATGGCGGTCGCCGACGAGGTCGTGGTGCTCGGCTACGCGGACGAACGGTCCGTCGTGCAGACCAGGTTCGCGACCACCGCCTTCACCCTGCTGCGCGCCCACCTCGGCCTGCACACCGACGCGGTCGTGGCCGACGCCCGCACGGCGCTCGCCGACGCCTTGCCCGAAGGGCTGGTGGAGTGCGACCAGTTCACCTTCCTCGGTCGTGGCTGGACCGTGGGCCTGGCCAACGAGGCCGGGCTGAAGATGCGCGAGGCGTCACTGTCCTGGACGGAGGCCTACCCGGCCATGGAGTACCGGCACGGCCCGATCAGCGTCACCACCGGCGGCACCGCGACCTGGATGTTCGGTGAGGCGCCCGAGGGGCTGGCCGGACAGGTGCGCTCCATCGGCGGGCTGTGGATCGAGGGCCGCCTGGACCCCCTCGCCGACCTCGTCCGCGCCCAGCGGCTGGCCGTCGCCGTCGCCGCGGCACGCGGCCTCGACCCGGACCAGCCCCGCCACCTCACCCGCTCGGTGATCCTCGCTCCGTGACACGCCCCGGACGCACCCGACGACACCCCCCTGGCGTGCCGCCGTGCGTCCCCCTCCCGCGCCGAGAAAAGGACAGGCCGTGCCCCTCGTGACCACCGGTGAGCTCATCACGCGTGCCGCCGCAGCCCGCTCCGCCGTCGCCGCCTTCAATGTCATCACCCTGGAGCACGTCGAGGCGGTCATCGCCGGTGCCGAGTCGGTGAGTTCACCCGTTGTGCTCCAAGTCAGTGAGAACGCCGTCAAGTTCCGCTACGGACGGCTCCTCCCGCTCGCCCGCGCGGCAGTCGCCACCGCGGAACGCGCCGCCGTCCCGGTCGCGTTGCATCTCGACCACATCCAGAGCGACGACCTGCTGCGTCAGGCGCCGGACGCCGGATTCAGCTCCGTGATGTACGACGCGGCCCGCCTGCCGTACGCCGACAACCTGGCCGCGACGAAGGCCGCCGCCGACTGGGCGCACGCCCAAGGCCTCTGGATCGAGGCCGAGTTGGGGCGGCTGGGCGGCAAGAACGGCGAGCCGCCCCTCGACGCCCACGCCCCCGGCGCCCGCACCGACCCCGCCGAGGCCCACGCCTTCGTCACCGACTCAGGCGTCGACGCCCTCGCGGTCGCCGTCGGCAGCTCCCACGCGATGACGACCCGCACGGCAACCCTCGACCACGACCTCCTCAAACGCCTCGCCGCCACCCTGGACGTCCCCCTCGTCCTGCACGGCTCCTCCGGCGTCCCCGACGACGAACTGACCACGGCTGTCGCGGGCGGCATCGCCAAGGTCAACGTCGGCACGGCACTCAACATCGCCATGACGGCAGCGATCCGCGAATTCCTCGCCGCCCATCCCGAGGCGGTCGACTCACGCAAGTATCTGAGCGTGGGACGGGAGGCGATGGTGCGGACGGTGGCCGAGATCATCGGGGTGCTGAGGGCCCCCTGACCGAGCACTCCCCGGCCGAGCGCTCCGCTCTTCAGCGCCGCCGTCCGCGGCGCCGTCCGCAGCGCCGTCCCGCTCCCCGTACGGCTGCTGCCGCGGGCCGTGACGGTGATCCGGCGCCGCGACATCGAGGCGTACCGCCTGAACCGCTACCGCGTCGGGGACGCCGATCGCACCGTCACTTCTTGACGGCCCGGAGCACCACGAACTTCGCGTCACTGGCGACGAGTCGACTGTTGCCGAACAGCCGCCGCAGCTTCACGTGGTAGCCGAGATGCCGGTTGCCGATGACCCACAGCTCACCGCCCGGCCGCAGCGCGCGCCGTGCCCCCGTGAACATCCGCCAGGCCGTCGAGTCGGTCGTCGCCTGGTGGGAGTGGAACGGCGGATTGTTGAGCACGAGGTCGACGCTCCCGGCCGGCACGCCCGCCAGCCCGTCCCCGACCCGGAACTCGGCGTGCCCCGGCACCGCGTTCGCCTTGTACGTCGCCTCCGCCGAGGCCACCGCCTGGAAGGACTCGTCCACGAACAGCACCTCGGCCTCAGGGTTCGCCAGCGCCATCGCCGTACCGACGACGCCGTTGCCGCACCCGAGGTCGACCACCCGCCGGCCGCCCTCGCTGTCGGGCAGGTGGCCCAGGAAGAAGCGCGTGCCGATGTCGAGCCGGTCGGCACAGAAGACGCCCGCGTGATTGACGACCGTGCGTCCCGACACCGCACCGATGCCGTCGGGGAGCGTGTACGTGTACGGCCACGGGTTGGTGGGCCGCTCCGCCGCAGGCCGAGGCGTGCAGAAGATCAGCCGGGCCTTCTTCTCGGCGAGCGACGTGCGGGTCGGGCCGAGGATCCGCTCGAACAGCTGGAGCGTAGAGGTGTGGATCTCCTTCACCATGCCCGTGCCGACCACCACCGTGCCCTCGTGCACCGCGGGCGCGAGCCGCAGCAGCTGGTCCTCCAGCAGCGCGAGACTCTTGGGCACCCTGACCAGGAGGACGTCCACACGGTCCGGCGGCGGGTCCTGGGTCGTGAGCAGCCGGACGTCACCGGGCTCGGCGCCATGGCGGGCGAGGTTGGCCCGGGTCGCCTCCTGCGCCAGGTAGGAGTCCGTGATCTGCACCGGCCGGTGCGCCGCGAGCGCCGTGACCAGGGCGCCCCAGCGGTCTCCCACGACCACGACCGTGCCGGACAGCGGGATGTCCTGCTCGGCCAGGTGCCTGAGGAGGTACTCGTCGGAGGCGTCCCAGGCGCGCAGCCTGTCACGAGGGTCCTCGGGGAAACGGGACAGCGCGAGCTCGGCCCAGGGCGTCGTCATACGGTCGTTCATCGTGCGTCAAGGCTAAGCGACCGCGGCGGCGCCGCTTGCCGAGCCGCAGCTCACGGCCGGTGGGGGAGGATGGAGGACATGGACGCCGAGCTGTTCCCCCGCGAGCGCACGGAGGTGGCGCCGGGAGCGGTGCACGTGCCCGGCTGGCTGGACGCGCCGGCCCAGCGCGAGCTGCTGGCGGCCTGCCGCGCGTGGGCGCGCCCACCGGCGGGCCTGCGCACGGTCCGCACACCCGGCGGCGGCACGATGACCGCCCGCCAGGTCTGCCTGGGCTGGCACTGGTACCCGTACGCCTACGCCCGCACGGTCGTCGACGGCGACGGAGCCTCGGTCAAGCCGTTCCCCGAGTGGCTGGGCGAGCTGGGCCGCCGTGCGGTGCGGGACACAGTGGGGGAGGACATGTTCGGCGGGCCGGAGACGGCGTACGACATCGCCCTGATCAACTTCTACGAAGCCGACGCCCGCATGGGCATGCACCGCGACAGCGACGAGCAGTCGGACGCCCCGGTGGTGTCGCTGAGCCTCGGCGACACCTGCGTCTTCCGCTTCGGCAACACCGAGACCCGGAGCCGGCCGTACACGGACGTCGAGCTGCGCAGCGGCGACCTGTTCGTGTTCGGCGGCCCCTCCCGGCTCGCCTATCACGGAGTGCCAAAGGTGCAGCCGGGCACCGCGCCGCCGGAGTTGGGGCTGACGGGCCGGCTGAACATCACGCTCAGAGTGAGCGGGCTGTAGGCCCCCGGACCTGCGGATCATGGGAGACTCGCCCTCATGAGCGGCAAGGCGGACCCCCGGACGGCGGGGGAAGGGACCACCTCGAGGACGCGTTTGGACCGGGGGCGCGGCGCGCTCGGACCCGCGTTGGAGCTCGTGCACACCGGACGCGCACCCACGCGCGCGGTCCTGACCGCCGAGCTCGGCGTGACCCGGGCGACGGCGGGCGCGGTCGCCGCCGAGCTGGAGGCGCTCGGGCTGATCCGGGTCGACGCACGGCCCGGCGCGGCGGCGGGCTCGCAGGGGCGGCCCTCCCACCGGCTGGCGGTCGCCGAGGACGGCCCGGTCGTCCTCGCCGCCCAGGTGCACGCCGACGGGTTCCGGGCGGCGCTGGTCGGCCTGGGCGGCCGTATCGTCGCCACCGCGCCCGGCTGCGAGACCGTGGACGCCGACCCGGCGAAGGTGCTCGGGTCGGTCGTCGAGGCGGGCGCCGACCTGCTGCGCACGACCGGACGGCGCTGCGTCGGCGCCGGTCTCGCCGTACCGTCCGCCGTCGCCGAACCCGACGGCCTGGCCCTGAACCCGCTGCACCTGGCGTGGCCCGTGGGAGCCCCTGTCCGCCGCATCTTCACTGAGTGCGTGCGCGCCGCCGGCATCACCGGACCGGCGTTCACCGGCAACGACGTCAACCTCGTCGCGCTCGCCGAGCACCGGCACGGGGCGGGGCGCGGCGCCCGCGACCTGCTGTGCGTGGCCACCGGGCACCGGGGCGTCGGCGGTGCGCTCGTGCTGGACGGCCGTCTGCACACCGGCAGTTCGGGCCTGGCCCTGGAGGTCGGTCACCTCACCGTGAACCCCGAGGGCAGGCCCTGCCACTGCGGCAGCCGCGGTTGCCTCGACGTCGAGGCCGACCCGCTGGCGTTCCTCACGGCCGCCGGACGCGAGCCCGGCCCCGAGGTCTCCCTGCTCCAGCAGGCCAAGGACCTGATCCGCACCCGGTACGACGACCCCGCGATCCGCATCGCCACCGAGGCCCTCATCGACCGCCTCGGCCTGGGACTCGCCGGCCTGGTCAACATCCTCAACCCGGACCGCATCATCCTCGGCGGCCTCCACGCCACCCTCCTCGACGCCGACCCAGGCCGCCTGCGGGCCGTCGTCGCCGACCGCAGCCTCTGGGGGCAGAGCGGCAGCGTCCCGATCCTCGCATGCACCCTCGACCACAACAGCCTGGTCGGCGCCGCCGAGCTGGCGTGGCAGCCGGTGCTGGACGATCCGCTGGGGGCGCTGACCTAGGGCCTAGACGAGTCCGCCAGGCGGCAGCCCGAGCTCGCGGCGTGCCGCCGGTGAGTCCGGGTACACCCGCCACTCGCCGACCAGCTCACCGGTGACGCGGGCGGTCCACAGCGCCGGACCGGCAAGCTCGGGCCGCGAACAGAGGGAGTACCCGGACACCGAGACGACCCCGTCCCCCACGGTCAGGTCGGTGAACACGTTCCGGTAGTCCGCGAACGCCGCGAAGAACCCGCGCCAGGCCTCGACGCACGCCTGCTTTCCGCTGACGGTGGCGCCCTCGGTGTCGACGAACGTGTGGTCGTCGGACATCAGCGAGGCCAGCTCGGTGAGGTCATGGTCGTTGATCGCGGCGTTGAAGCGCTGGACGACATCCACGGCGTCCATCCCGACCTCCCTGCCCCGGGTCTCCTGGCGGTCCTCTCCATGCTCGGCCGCAGCCGGGACGACCGCACCCCCGGCCCGCGGCCGCACACCTGGCCGCGGACCTGGGTACCCTTCGTGACATGCGGATCTCCGTCTCCTCCGACATGGACGAACCCGTGGCCCGCAGTCTCGTTGCCGAGCTGCGCGCGCGTGGCCACGCGGTGGTCACGCACGGCGCCCTGGATCCCGACTCCGACCCCCAGTGGGCCGCGTGCTCGGAAGCGGCCGCCCGCGAGGTCGCCGACGGGACGGCGGACCAGGCGGTCGTCTGCTGCTGGACCGGCACGGGCGCGTCGATCGCCGCGAACAAGGTGCCGGGCGTACGGGCCGCCCTGTGCACGGACGGCTACACGGCGGACGGCGCCCGCCGCTGGAACGACGCCAACGTCCTCGCCCTCAGCCTGCGGCTGACCTCGGAGCCGCTGCTCAAGGAGATCCTCGACGCCTGGTTCGCCGGCGAGGCGAGCGAGGACGCCGAGGACCGCGAGAACGTGGCCCGTATCGGCCGCCTGGACCTCAGGGAGCCGTGAGCCTCATCGAGGTGGGGGAGTCGACGGGGGCGGGGGCATCGGCGTACTGCGCGACTCCCTCGCCGAACGACCAGTTGATGGGATCGTTCTCGATGAGGCTGACGAACACATTGCGAGGCTCGGTCCCCGCGTAGGCGTGGGCGAGTTCGGCGATCCGCCGGTACAGCGCCTGCTTCTGCGCGGGCGTCCGGCCGGAGCGCAGGGTGATGGTCACGTACACGAGGCCGTCGTCCCGGTGGATGCCGAGATAGCCGTCGTCGTAGCGCAGGGTGCTGCGGGTGCCGTCGTGCCCGACGAGCACCTGGAACCGGTCATCGGGCGGAATCCCGATGGCCTCCACCAGGGCGTCGTGCACGGCACGACCGAGCGCGTCGAGCCGCTCAGGGTCGGCTCCCAGGGCGTCGATGCGGACGAGGGGCATGGGTCAGGCTCTCCTTGTCATGAGGGTCGCGAACAGCATGAACGTCACGAACGGCGCGGTCTGGGGACCAGCTCCCCACCGCAGTTGGGACAGATGTCCCGCATGGCCTCGCTGCACGGCACGCAGAAGGTGCACTCGTGCGAGCAGATACGGGCGGGGGCGTCGAGCGGCAGCGTCGCCGTCTCGCAGCGCTCACAGCGATCGCGCATTTCCAGAGTCATGTCTTCGCCTCTCCATGTCAGCCAGTCAGCCGGGCCCGCCCAGGCGCCGACATGTGCAGCACCTCGTACACATCGCCGTCGGCGTTGGCCGGCTCGTTCTCCCAGAGGGAGAACTGGATCAGCTCCCAGCGGCTCGTGTCCACTGCTGCCGCCACGAGCACCGCACCGTCCTCGCCGCCCACCCTCTCGGTCTCCCGCCCGGCGTCCGCCGCCAGGTGCGTCAACTGCACCCCGTCCGGCACCCGTTGACGCCACAGCACCGCCACCCGCACACGCGGACCAGCGGCGCCCTCGTGCGCCAGCACGGTCCACTGCCTCACCGACGGCCGTCCGAAGTCGTCGGCGATGCCCTGGAACGGGCCGCCCCAGAGGAAGGCGTTCATGCCCGCGACGGTGTGCCACAGATAGAACGGCGCGTACTCGTTCACCGCTGATCCACGCACGCCGCGCTCGCGTATCAGGTACGCCTTGCAGCCGAGCCCTTGCCAGTCGTCGAGCAGGTGCCCCTTGCCCGCCACGCGACGCCGGATGATCTCCATGTCGTAGTCGGCGGGCAGGGGGAGCCGGTACTGCATCGCGTGCATCGTGCCGCCTTCCAGGTGCGTCCGGTGCG
Organism: Streptomyces sp. NPDC012935; assembly: GCF_042900345.1. Lineage (NCBI taxonomy): Bacteria > Bacillati > Actinomycetota > Actinomycetes > Kitasatosporales > Streptomycetaceae > Streptomyces > Streptomyces sp. NPDC012935. Next base: position 386,151 of record NZ_JBIBBC010000003.1, on the reverse strand, counting down.
GTTCCTAGTGCGGTGCGAGAAGGGACAACAGACCCCGGACGCCGACCTCGAAAGCGGCGGGCGAGCCGGACGCGCGGGCGAGGACATAGCCGCCCTGGACGGTCGCGACGATCGTCGCCGCGACCGACTCGCCGTCGAGCCCGGGCGCGAACTGGCCCTGCTCCTTGCCCTCCTCGAGGACCCCGGCGAGCCGCTCGCGCAGCCAGTCGAGGGTCTCGTCGACGGGCGCCCGCAGTTCGTCGCTGGCGACCACGTCCGGGTCCATCGTGAGCCGCCCGATCGGACAGCCGCGCAGCACCTCGCGCTCGCGCCGCAGATACGCCTCGATGCGCTCGTACGGCGTGCCCGGACCGTCGAGTACTCCCGCGGCGGTAGCCCGCATCTCCTCGGCGGTCCGCCGGATCGCGGCCAGCGCGAGATCCGGCTTGCCCTTGAAGTGGTGGTACATGCTGCCCTGTCCGGCCCCCGCACGCTCCAGGATCGCCTTGGGGCTGGTGCCCACATAGCCGCGCTCCCACAGCAGTTCGCGGGTGGACTCGATCAGTCGGTCCGCGGTGCTCATGGCGCTACTGTACATACTAGTAGTTACAGAAGTCGAGCCCTTCCGGAGCAGCGGAACCGGCCCCGCCTACTCCCCGCGAGGTACGCACACTGCCGCTGGCCGTACGACGACCCGGGCCCCCTTGCGGCGCCAGTCTCGAGACATCACCGAAAGACCCGACCGAACCGACCCGGGAGATGACTCGAGATGCAGACCCTGGCACACTTCGCCGACGGCGGTCCCGGCCCGTGGATCCTCCTCTTCCCGCTGATCTGGGCGGCCGTCGTGATCGGTGGCATCACGCTGCTGCGCCGCACGGTGTGGCGCGGACGCCACGGCCCCGGGCGGCCCGCCCCCGACGACAACTCGCCCATCACCGTACTCGGCCACCGCTTCGCATCCGGCGAGATCGACGAGGACGAGTACTGGCGCCGGCTGTCCGTCCTGGACGAGCAGTTCGGCCGCACGGGCAAGGGCGGTGCGGCATGACCGTCACGACCACCACGACAGGCACGCCGACGGCCGCCCGTGTCGTGGACGCCGTGAAGGTGTACGGCACCGGCGACACCAGCGTGAGGGCCCTGGACGGGGTGAGCGTCGACTTCCCGGTCGGCCGCTTCACCGCGATCATGGGGCCCTCGGGCTCCGGCAAGTCCACCCTGATGCACTGCGCGGCCGGCCTCGACACGCTCACCTCGGGCACCGCCCACATCGGCGACACCGAGCTGAGCAGCCTCGACGACCGCCGCCTCACCCTCCTGCGCCGCGAGCGCGTCGGCTTCGTCTTCCAGGCCTACAACCTGGTGCCGACGCTGACCGTGGCGGAGAACATCACGCTGCCGCTGGACCTCGCGGGCGGCAAGGGCGACCCGGAGTGGATCGACGCGCTGATCGACGTCGTCGGCCTGCGCGACCGGCTCCGCCACCGGCCCTCCGAGCTCTCCGGCGGCCAGCAGCAACGCGTCGCGGTGGCCCGGGCGTTCGCCGGGCGCCCCGACGTCGTCTTCGCCGACGAGCCGACCGGCAACCTCGACTCCCGCTCCGGCGAGGAGGTGCTCGGCCTGCTCGGCCGCGCGGTGCGCCAGACGGCCCGCACGGTCGTCATGGTCACCCACGACCCCGTGGCCGCCGCCCACGCCGACGAGGTCGTCTTCCTCGCGGACGGCCGCATGGTCGACCGTATGGAATCCCCGACCGCCGACAAGGTCCTGGACCGCATGAAAGCCTTCGAGGTGCCGTCATGAACGCCTCCGTCCGCCTCAGCGTGTCCTCTCTGCGTGCCCACAAGCGCCGCTTCGCCGGCACGTTCCTCGCGGTGTTCCTCGGGGTCGCGTTCCTCGCCGGAACCCTCGTCATGGGCGACACCCTGCGGGCCGGCTTCGACACGATGTTCGGCAACGCGACCAGCGGCACGGACGCCGTCGTGCGCAGCGCCGACGCCATCACCACGCCCGGCGAGAGCGAAGGCGTACGCGAACCGGTCGACACAGACCTGGTGCGCACGATCGAGCAGGCCCCCGGCGTCGCGGCCGCCGCGCCCAGCATCCAGGGCGCCGGCCAGCTCATCGGCAGGAACGGCGACCCCATCGGCGGCCAGGGCCCGCCCACCCTCGCCGGCAACTGGATCGACGACCCCGAGCTCAACCCGTACCGCCTGGCCGAAGGCCGCGCTCCGCAGAAGTCCGGCGAGGTCGTCGTCAACCGGGGCACCGCCGACCGCGGCGACCTGAGGATCGGCGACACCACGACCCTGCGCACGCCCGATCCGGTCGCGGTGACCATCGTCGGTCTCGCGACCTTCGGCGGCGAGGACGGCATGGCCCAGGTGACCTTCACCGGCATGACCCAGGCCGACGCCGAGAAGTACCTCACCGCCCGCCCCGGCGAGGCGTCGGCCATCCAGGTGCGGGCCGGACCGGACGTCAGCCAGCAGCAGCTGGTCGACGAACTGACGTCCGTACTGCCCAGCGGCGTCGAGGCCATCACCGGCCAGGAGTCGGCCGAGGAGAACACGGAGATGATCTCCAGCCAGTTCCTGACCATCTTCACCACCTTCCTGCTGGTCTTCTCCGGCGTGGCCCTTCTCGTCGCGACCTTCTCCATCCACAACACCTTCGCGATCGTCGTCGCCCAACGCACCCGCGAGAACGCCCTGTTGCGCGCCCTCGGCGCCTCGCGCCGCCAGGTCACCGCGTCGACCCTCGTCGAGGCGACCGCCGTGGCCGTCGCCGCGTCGGTGGCCGGCCTCGCGGGCGGCATCGGCGTCGCGGCAGGCCTCCAGGCGCTCTTCCCGGCGATCGGATTCCCCTTCCCCGAGGGCGACTTGGTGATCAGCGCGATCTCCATGGCGCTGCCCCTCGCGGTCGGCATCGTGGTCTGCCTCGGCTCCGCGCTGCTGCCCGCCGCACGAGCAGGCCGCACCGCACCGCTGGCCGCCCTGCGCGAGACGGCCGTCGACACCTCCGGCGCCTCCCGCGCCCGCGCCGTCACCGGCCTCGGCCTCACCGCCCTCGCGCTCGGCGTGACGCTCACCGGCGTCCTGGTGTCCCCGTCCATATGGCTGGCCGCAGCCGGCGCCGTCCTCGCCCTGGCCGCCTTCGTGATCCTCGGCCCGGTCGCCTCCTCGACGGCCGTACGCATCCTCGGCGGCCCCCTCGACCGACTGCGCGGGGTCACCGGTGGGCTCGCCCGGCGCAACGCCCTGCGCAGCCCGAAGCGTACGGCCGCCACCGCGAGCGCCCTGATGATCGGCGTGGCCGTCGTATCGCTGTTCACCGTCTTCGGCGCCTCGCTGAAGGCGACCATGGACCAGACCGTGTCCCGGTCCTTCGCGGGCGACGTGGCCGTCAGCACCCCGTCGTTCGGCGCGGGCGGCAGCGGCCTGAGCCCCCGCCTCGCCGACACGGTCCAGCGGCTGCCCGAGGTGGACACGGCCGTCGGACTCGGACAGGGTGTCGCCGAAGTCGACGGCAAGGGAAGGGCGTTGACGGTCACCGACCCGGTCGCCCTGGAGCGCACCTTCGACCTCGGCACCGTCAACGGCTCACTGCGCGACCTCGGCACCGACGGCATCGCCATCACCGAGAAGGAGGCCGACAAGCAGAACCTGACGACCGGCGACAGGACCCGCCTCACCTTCACCGACGGCCGTCAGGAGACCTTCACGGTCCGAGCGGTCTACGGCCAGTCCGAACTCGCCGGCGACTATGTCGTCACCCGCGACGCCTGGGCCCCGCACCGCACCCAGGACGCCGACACCCTGCTCGCCGTCTCCTTCAAGGACGGGGTGAGCACGGACGAGGGCAAGGCGGCGGTGGAGAGGGTCGCAGACCAGTACGGCAACCCCGACGTGCAGACCCGCGACGAGTACGCGCAGTCCTCGGCCGGTGGGATCGACATGATGCTGACCCTGGTCTACGCCCTGCTCGCCCTCGCCGTGCTCATCGCGCTCCTCGGCATCGCCAACACCCTCACCCTGGCGATCCATGAGCGCACCCGCGAACTGGGCCTGCTGCGGGCCGTGGGCCAGACCCGCTCCCAACTGCGCGCCATGGTCCGCTGGGAGTCGGTCCTGGTGGCCGCCTTCGGCACGGCCGGCGGCCTCGCCCTCGGCGCCTTCCTCGGCTGGGTCCTGGTCAAGGCCTCCGACGGGGCGAGCGACAGCGCCTTCGCCTTCGCGATGCCGCCCCTCCAACTCGCCCTGGTGGCCCTGGTCGGCATCACGGCCGGAGCCCTGGCAGGCCTGCGCCCGGCACGACGGGCGGCCCGCCTGGACGTCCTAAGGGCGATCGCCACCGAATGACAACGGCGACGACGCCTTCGAAGGTCCCCTCACCGCCCGGTCAGCCGGCAACGGCCGACCGGGCGGGAGCATGCTCGGGCCGACGCAGGTCGACCGGCGCCCCGACCTCCGCGAACTGGCGCACGGGCTTGTCCGCCGTCCTGCGCTGCGGCGGTCGCGCGGCCGTGGCCCGCGGCGCCGCGGACGTCGGGAGCGTGAACCACACGACCTTCCCGGCCTCGCCGTCCGGCCGCACACCCCAGCTCTCGCTGACGGCGGCCACCATCGCGAGCCCACGACCGCAGGTGGCGAGCGTGTCGGCGGCCCTGACGTCCGCCACGACCGGCAACCGCGGGTCGTGGTCGCGCACCGAGACCATGAGCCGGTCGAGCAGCACCTCGATCTCCACGGTGCACATCTTGTCCGGCCGTGCGTGCTGGTGGACGTTGGTCAGCAGCTCGGTCACACCGAGCGCGGCGCGGTCTATCAACGCGTCCAGATGCCAGTAGCGCAACTGCGCCGATACGATTCTGCGGACCTGACCGATCCGCGACGGCAGGGCTTGGAGCTCCACCGTGCAGTGCCTGCTTGGGTAACTGATCACGGCTGCGACTCCCCGACTGAAGAGGTCCGGAAGAACACGGAGTTCGGATCCAGCAGGGGACTTGAGGAAACGGCCGCCTGCTGTCGTGGCCGGCGGGCTGGTTCGCAGCGTTATCGCCGGTAAACCCAGAGTGACGTGAGACCAGCGTGACGCAGGGGATGCGGTACCGCAACTCGCAGTGACTCAGCCCTTACGTCCAGCAGCCTTCCGCACGGCCTCTATGAACCGGCGCGCCGCAGGCGGACCCGCCTCCCCGGGGGCTGGGTCGTGATCACCAAGGGTCAGCGAGTAGCGCTTGCCGTTGATGTCGGCCAGCGCCTTGTCGTCCGGCGAGAACCAGGGCTTGGAGGCCCGTACGGCCTGCACCGGCGCGCTGTCGATCTCGCTGCCGTAGCTGGTGAGCAGCTGCACCCTGCCGTCGCTGATCCGCACCTGCCCGGCCCGGGTCAGCGAGCGCAGCCGCTTCCCGATCCGCACGCCCGTGGCCCTGAACTCAGGCTCCGCCATACCCCGCCCCCTTGTGCGCGTCGGTGTGCCGGCTGGTCCTGCGCGGGTGCCGGCCCTGGTCTTGATCCAGTGTGCACCCCGTTCGGGATCGTCGTCCCGTCCGGAGCAGTGTGCCCGCGTCCCGCGCCGAGCACCAGTACGCATGTCATCCCTGTTCGCAGCGCTCGGAGCACTCGCGCGAATGCGCCCCCGGGGCCTTGGTGACGACACGGGCCAGGGGTGCCTTTGAGACTCTCAAAGGCGTGTTTATGCAGGTGAGAAGCGTGCGGAAGGTGTCTATGCTCGAAGTGACGGCCGCGCGAGTCGCCGTTGTGGCCGAGCATGAGGAGTACCGCCGTGAGCACCGTTCAGCAGACCCCGTCCGGCGTGACCCTCGACGTCGACCAGAGCGACGCCGCCTACCGGGCCTGGCTGAAAGAAGCCGTGCGAAAGGTCCAGGCCGACGCCAACCGTTCGGCCGACACCCACTTGCTGCGCTTCCCGCTGCCGGAGCACTGGGGTATCGACCTGTACCTCAAGGACGAGTCGACCCACCCGACCGGAAGCCTCAAGCACCGGCTCGCCCGCTCGCTGTTCCTGTACGGCCTGTGCAATGGCTGGATCCGGCCGGGCCGCCCGGTGATCGAGGCGTCCAGCGGCTCGACCGCCGTCTCCGAGGCGTACTTCGCGAAGCTGATCGGGGTGCCCTTCATCGCGGTCATGCCGCGCACGACGAGCGCCGAGAAGTGCCGTCTGATCGAGTTCCACGGCGGGCAGTGCCACTTCGTGGACGACTCGCGGAAGATGTACGAGGAATCCGCCCGTCTCGCGGTGGACACCGGCGGCCACTACATGGACCAGTTCACATACGCCGAACGGGCCACGGACTGGCGTGGCAACAACAACATCGCCGAATCCATCTTCCGCCAGCTGGAGTTGGAGCGGTTCCCCGAGCCCGCCTGGATCGTCGCCACGGCCGGCACCGGCGGCACGTCGGCGACCATCGCCCGGTACGTCCACTACATGCAGCACGACACCCGCATCTGTGTGGCCGACCCGGAGAACTCGTGTTTCTTCGAGGGCTGGACCACCGGCGATCCGGACGTCACGTGCGACTGCGGCTCCCGCATCGAGGGCATCGGCCGACCGCGCATGGAGCCGAGCTTCGTGCCCGGCGCGATCGACCGGATGATGAAGGTGCCGGACGCGGCGAGCGTCGCCGCCGTACGCGCCCTGGAGCAGGGCATCGGCCGCAAGGCGGGCGGCTCCACCGGCACCGGGCTGTGGAGCGCGCTGAAGATCGTCGCCGAGATGGTGGCCGAGGGCCGGCAGGGGAGCGTGGTGACACTGCTGTGCGACCCGGGGGACCGGTACCTCGACAAGTACTACTCCGACGCCTGGCTCGCCGAGCAGGGCCTGGACATCGCGCCGTACTCCGCGGCCATCGGGCAACTGCTGGAGACGGGCGTCTGGCCGGAGTGACGGGCGAGGCCCGCGGCGCTGCACGATCCCCGGGCCGCGGAGAACTGCCTACGACGCCAGCCGTCGGTCCAGGGCGGTCACCGCGTCCCGGAACGCCCGGCCGACGCCGGGCCGCGCGAGGCCGAAGGTGAAGCGGAACGGCGCCGTGCCGTCCACCGCGAACGTCCACTGCACGCGCGTGCCCGTCCCCGCCGGGGCGAGCCGCCACTCCTCGACCATGGCCCGGGCGCCCGGCACGTTGGTGACGTCGATGCGGTAGGCGTACAGCTCGGGGCTCTTCGCCGCGAGGATCGTCTCCTCGAAACGCGTACCGCCCTTGAGCCGAATCTCGCGCCGGGCGCCATCATCGAGCGGGCGGGCCAGCGTCACGGCGGAGAACCATTCCGTCCAGCCGGCGACATCCTCGGCCAGCGCGCGGTAGACCGTCTCCGGGGGAGCGGCGATATCCCGGGTGAAGACGTGCCGGACGGGCGCGGTCCCGACGAAGTCGAGACCCACCTCACGCAGCAGATGAGCCATGGACGAAACCCCCTGTGCCGACGCTGGACCGGGCACGCCACCCTAGCTGGCGCTCCGTCAGCTGTCTGCACCGTGAGACGTCGCCGGTCTCAGAGGTCCGCATCCTCGTCGGGCTCGCCCGCCACCACCAGCCGCAGATGCTCCGCGATCTCCGAGCGCGCCTCGCTCTCGAGACCGGAGTCCGTCACCAGCGTGTCGATCTGCTCCAGCGCGGCGAACGAACTCAGGCCCACCACACCCCACTTGGTGTGGTCGGCGACCACGACGACCCGGCGCGCCGACTGCACCAGACGCCGGTTGGTCTCGGCCTCCGCGAGATTCGGCGTGGACAGGCCGGCCTCAACCGATATGCCGTGCACTCCGAGGAACAGCATGTCGAAGTGGAGCGCCGCGATCGCCTGGTCGGCCACCGGGCCCACCAGCGAATCGGAGGGGGTGCGAACCCCGCCGGTCAGCACCACCGTGGCCGCTCCCTGCCGGGGGCCCGACGTGCGCTGCGCGGCGTGGAAGACGTCGGCCACCCGCACCGAGTTCGTGACCACCGTCAGGTCGGGCACGTCCACCAGCTGGTGGGCCAGCGCGTAGGTCGTCGTACCGCCCGACAGCGCGATCGCGGTGCCCGGCGCGACCAGCTCGGCCGCCGACCGCGCGATGTCCTCCTTGGCCGTCAGCTCGAGACCCGACTTGGCCTCGAAGCCCGGTTCATGAGTGCTGGCCTCGACCACCGGGACCGCGCCGCCGTGCACCTTCTCCAGTACGCCCTGCCGGGCGAGCGCGTCGAGGTCGCGGCGCACCGTCATGTCCGACACGCCGAGCTTGCGGGTCAGCTCGTTGACGCGCACCCCGCCTCGGCGCCGTACCTCGTCCAGGATCAGGGCGCGCCGCTGCTCCGCGAGGAGGTTCTGATTCTCACTCACGTACGCTCCGGTCCTTTCGCCTCAAGCCGTCCGACACGCCCTGCGCACCTGCTCTGATAAGGACATTCTCGCCCCTCCCGGTGCGCGGGACGTCCCATCCTCGCACGGGACGGTACGGGTCGCGCCACTGACCGTACCGACGCGCGCATGTCACTTCCGCATCTGCCGTTCCCCTGTTCTTCACACGGATCGGGGAGATTCCGTGACGAGGGGTGTAGGGGACCTTCCACGGGGAGATCCTTGTGCCCGCACGGACAGAAGCCGAAGGCTCGTCACGGGGGAAGTGCGAAAAGTGTGAAACGTGCGCAGGACCGCGCCGCAGCCCTGGAGCTCCTGGTCCACGGCGTCGGCGGCACCACACCGCAGGAGATGCTCGACGATCCGCGCACCGTGCGGATCACCGGCGACGACACGGCCGCCGTGTTCCGCCGCGCCGACGACGTCGACGCCGAGGACCGGCCGGACGACCACCGGGACAGCCCGGTGCCCGAGGCCTACGTCTGGTGCAACCTCACCTCGGGCAACAGCGCACGCGCCCTGTGGCTGCTGTTACTGCCGTTCATGGTGGTCAACCTCGCCCACTGGATGCGCCCCACCACACAGGACCGCACGCGGACGGTGCGGCTGTACGGCCTGCTCGTACGGCTCGCGGGGCTGACGCTCACGGTGCTGCTCGTCGCGGCCGCGTGTGAGGTCGCCCTGGACCTCACGGCCTGGCAGTGCGCGGGCACACGCGCGTGCGCCGACCGGCACAGCTGGCTGGGCTTTCTGTCACCGCTCGCCTCGGACGGCGGCTGGTGGAGCCGGCCAGGCCGCAGGGTCGCCCTCGCGGCCCTGGTACCCGCCGCGCTGACCGGCCTGCTCTGGTACCTCTCGCGCCGCACCTGGAGCGCGTACGAATCCCAGCAGCCGATGTCCCGCGAGCCCGAGCCGGACGAGGAGTCCGGCGGCACCTCCCTGGGCCGCCCCGGCTTCTGGTACGGCCGTCGCCTGGTGGCACGGCTGCGCGCCGCGCACACCGCCGCCGGCCTGCTGACCGTCGCCGCGGCGGTCGCCGCGGCAGCTGCCCGCTTCGACCGCAGAGCCGGTGGGTCCGCGCTCCTGAACACCGTGGGATGGCTTCTGGAAGCGGCGATCCTCGCGGGCGCGGCCGTCGTGGTGTGGGTGGTCTGCCGCCGGGGCCGCAGCGAGAACCGTCTCGACCAGGAACTCGACGAGCATCTCGTACGGCGCCTGCCGCTCGCCGCCCTCGCCCTGCTGGCGCTCGCCCTGGTGTACGCCGGGTGGGAACGGCCGGGCTGGCAGTCGGCGGGCCGCCTCCCGGGCGACGCCACCTTCGGCGCCATCGCATTCCTCCAGGGCCTGATCGTGATCGTGCTCGCCGTCGTCGCCCACGTCCTGCACCGCACCCAGCCCGACCCGCGCCCCGCGATGCGCGGTCTGGGCGGGCCGGCCGTGGTCATGCTGGCCTGCGCCCTCGGCGGGGTGATGTCGGGCGGCGTCGCCCAGCGGGTCGCCGACTGGCTGGACGGCACGCGCGCGTCCCTCGCAGGCCCGCCGGTCCTGCTGACCTGGCAGGCGTCCGTGATCCCGCCGCTGCTGGTCCTCCTGCTGCTGCTCTGCGGCGCTCTGGCATGGCGGGCCTGGCTGCTGCGCCGTACCGAGCTGGGCGCGGTGGAGCTGGACTACGCCGGCGAACCCCGGGACGCCGCACGCACCCGCCGTATCGCGAGCACGCGCGCGATGGCCACGCTCACCGACCGCGCCCCTCTCGTCGTCGCCGTCGCCGCCACCGCGACCCTGCTCCTGGGCGCCGGGGCCCTGGTCGGCGCGATGACGACCGACGAGACACCCAGCGAGGCCGCCGACGGGACGTACGCCTTCGTGCACGGCGCTGCCGAGACCGCGCAGGCGCTCGGTTCGTGGCTGATCGGCCTCGGCTTCATACTCTTCGTCACCTGGGGCCGCCGCGCCTACAAGGACGCCTCCGCACGGCGCACCATCGGCATCCTGTGGGACGTCGGCACCTTCTGGCCCCGCGCCGCGCACCCCTTCGCTCCGCCCTGCTACGCCGAGCGCGCGGTGCCCGACCTGACCTGGCGGATGGCGACCTGGACCCGCGCAGAGGACGGCCGCCGCCTCGTCATCTCCGGGCACTCCCAGGGCAGTGTGCTCGCGGCTGCGGCGGTCTGGCAGCTGACGCCGGCCGACCGCAGGCGGGTCGCGCTGCTCACCTACGGCTCCCCGCTGGAACGCCTCTACGGCCGCTGGTTCCCTGCCCACTTCGGCCCGGCCGCCCTCGCCTCGCTGCACGCCGAGCTGGACTGCTGGCGCAATCTGTACCGCGTCACCGACCCCATCGGCGGCCCGGTCCGCCTGCCCGGCAGCTGCACCCCCGAAGTCGACCGCGCGGCTCTCAAGGACCCCTTGGCGTACGGCCGTACGCCCGAACATCCGCTGCCCGCCCCCATCCTCGGCCACGGCGACTACCAGGCGGACCCGGCGTTCGCCGAGGAGCGGGAGCGGCTGCTGGCGCGCCTGAAGCCGCAGTTGCCCGCCCAACGGCCGGAAGTCGGTGCCGAGGGTTGATCCGACCTGGTCAGCCCAGCTCGGGCAGGTCCTCGTCGTACAGCAGCGTGAGGTCGTCCGTGCTCGGCTCGTCGAGCTGGGCGACACGGCTCGCGTGCCGCTCCACCATCGCCTCGAAGGTCTGGCGTGCCGTACGCCCGTTGCCGAACGCAGGGCCCTTGGGGATCGCCGTGAAGTACTTCAGCAGGGCCTCGGCCAGGCCGGGGCCGAGCCGGTACTCGTGCTCCTCGGCCTGCTGCTCCACGATCCGCAGCAGTTCCTCGGGGCCGTAGTCGCTGAAGGTGATGGTCCGTGAGAAGCGGGACGCCACACCGGGGTTGACCGACAGGAAGCGCTCCATCTCGGCCGTGTAGCCCGCCACGATGACCACGACCGCGTCCCGGTGGTCCTCCATCAGCTTCACCAGCGTGTCGATGGCCTCCTTGCCGAAGTCCCGGCCCGAGTCCTCCGGCGACAGCGCGTACGCCTCGTCGATGAACAGCACACCGCCGCGCGCCTTGTCGAAGGCCTCCTGCGTGCGGATCGCGGTGGAGCCGATGTGCTCGCCGACCAGGTCGACGCGGGACACCTCGACCAGATGCCCCTTCTCCAGGACCCCGAGGGAGGCGAGGATCTCGCCGTAGAGGCGGGCGACCGTCGTCTTGCCGGTGCCCGGGGAGCCGGTGAAAACCAGGTGGCGCTTCACGGACGCCGCTTTGAGGCCTGCCTCCAGGCGGCGCCGGCCCACCTCGATCATGTCGGTGAGGGCGCGCACCTCGCGCTTGACGCTCTCCAGGCCCACCAGCGCGTCCAGTTCACCGAGGACGGCCTTGGACGTCCGAGACGGCTTCTCGGGCTCCGCGGCGGCGATGAGCGGCTCCTGCTCGGTACTGCGCTGACCGGGGATCGCGCCGAGCAGCCCGGGGGACTGGCGCGCCGTCTGTACGGCGGGTTCCGGCGCCGAGGGCGGCTGCCTGAGGCCCGCGCTCTCGTCGCTGGTGCAGTCCTCCACATCGGGGCCTGCCCCGGCCGCGTCCGGACCGCCCTCGGCGAACTCGTACCCGCCCCGCGCGCACCGCTCCGTACGGCACTTCCGCAGCGTCGTACGACAGCCGTCGATCACATGGAAGCCATAGCCGGCGCTGCCCCTCACCCGGCAGTTGAGGAATGTGCCCCGGCCGCCCGCCGACACGTAGAACCCGGCCTCCGCCGGGGACTCGACCGTGCAGCGCTCGATGGTGGGATCGGCGCCCTTGGTGACGATCACGCCCGTCTGGGTGCCGTCCAGGGTGCAGTTGTTGAGGGTGCCGCCGCTGCCGTGGTCCCGGAACCAGGCGCCCGTCGCCGCGTCCCGGATCCGGCAGTCGTCGAGCTGCGCGGTGGCGCCGTCGCTGACCGACACAGCCGTGTTGCGCACCTGCGACAGGTCGCTGTCCACGACGTCCGCGCGCGAGCCGCGGTCGAGGACGAACAGCGCGTCCGGCACGTCGTGCACCCGGCAGGAGTCCAGCACGGCGGTCGCGCCGTCGCTGACCCACACCGCCGGGTAGTCGCCGGTGCTGTCGAAGATCTCGCACTGGTTGGCGTCCACGCGCGTGCCCGGGTCCCACACCGACAGGCCGTTGCGACCGAACTGACGCACCGTCGTGCGGGTCAGGGTCAGCACGGAGCGGGAGCGCAGATCGACCGCGTTCTCCGGGATGTCGTGGATACGGCAGTCGGCCAGGGTCAGCACGGCGTCCGTGTCCAGCGTGACGCCGTCGGCGGTGGTGCGGTGCACATCGCAGTCGGTGAGGTGGGCGGTGGCCCGTCCGGTGATCTGGACGCCGGAGCCCCGGACCTCGTAGATCTCGCAACCCACCGCTTCCAGAGCGGAGTTCTCACCGGTCGCCGTCAGCCCGGAGCCCGCGGCGTGGTGAACCCGGCAGCGGTCCAGGCGGGGGTGCGCGCCACCGCGCACGGCGATGCCGGCCTGACCCGCCGCGACGACCTCGCACTCCTCGAACACGCCGCCCCCGCCGTCGAGTACGGCGATGCCGATGCCCGCGGGGTTGTCGACGGTGCAGCGGCGTACGGTCGGCCGCGCGCCACCCCGCACCTCGATCCCGGCCGCGGACCGTGTGACGATACGGACGTCCGACAGCTCCGGGGTGCCCTCCTCGACGAGCAGCGCGGGCGCTGCCGCGTCCTGGCCCTCGACATGCAGGTCCTGCACCACTGCCGAGGCGCGCACGGTCAACGGCACACCGTCCAGTGGCGCGATGCGCACCGAGCCCGGGGAGCCCTCGGGACCGCGCAGGGTCACCGCCCGCTGGACGACGAGGTTCTCCCGGTAGGTGCCCGGCGCGACGGTGAGGACGTCACCGTCGGTCGCGGCCTCCAGGGCTGCGGCGAGCGATGCGTACTCACCCGTGCGGCGCCGCCACCGCGATGTGCCGGTGTGCGTCACCTGGACCGTGCCCTGTGCCATGGCGTTGATGTGCCCCCACCTCGTAGTACGCGGGTTCTGCTCCCGAAGAGTTCGGCCGGTCCACCGTAGCGTGCGCGCGGGCGGTGGGTTGACCAGAGCGATAAGGCCGTCAGCTGCCGGTCCCGGTCCGGCCCCAGTCCGGACCGGCCTTGTCCCAGGCCTGGTCCCAACGCGCGTACCGGCGACGGACCATGCGCCAGACGGCCAGCCGTCTGCCGCCCTCGACAAGGCCGATGGCCAGCAGGGCCGCACCGACCCCCGCGAGTACGGCGTGCGTCGACGCGGTCGCGGAGTCCAGGGGGCGGGCCACCGTGCGGCCCTGTCGGTCCGTCCATATCTTGAACTGGTCGCCGGGCTGGGGGGTGTCGAGGCTCGCCATGACCTGCCCCTGGTGCACGCTGCCGTCCGGCGCGGTCCAGTCGGCCACGACGCGGGTGCGGCGGTCCCGTCCGGTGGTGGCCTCGGGGTCGGCGTCCAGCGCGGAACCATCCAGCTTGCGGACCACGGTCGCCGTCACCAGGTGCCGGGACGCGCGCTGGGCGCGCACGGACTCCTGCAGGGTGTCCTGGGCGAGGCCGCCGACCAGGGAGCCGACCACGGGGGTGACGACCAGGATCAGCAGCAGGGCCGCAAGGGCGACCCAGGCCTCGGCCAGATCGGTCGCACGGCACAGCGGATTGCGCCGCCAGCGCCAGAGTCCACTGATCGCCCGCATGTCCTGCCACCCCCTTCCCGCTCCGTGATAGCCCCTCCCGGAGCCGCTCACCCGCGAGCCCGGCGAAGAGAGAGCGAAATCACCTGCCGCCAGGGCTTCTCATGAACTTCTCACGAAATGCCCAACGCGCGGGCCCCCGCCCGCGGTTCCCGCACGTCGCCGCTCGCGCGAGATCTTCCTCAGTCGAGGACCGTGACGGGATCGCCGGCCCGGATCGTGCCTCGGGAGAGGGGCACCAGGTTCTGGCCGAACACCAGCTTGCCGCCCAGTCGGCGATGCCTGCCCAGGGTGTGCAGGGGCTCTCTGCCGCGCTCGGCGGTGGCCTGGTCGGTCGTGGTGACCACGCAGCGCCCGCACTTCTTGGCGACACGGAAGGTGACCTCGCCGATGGCGATGCGCGACCAGTCGTCCTCGGCCCAGGCGGCGGTGCCCGACACGACGACGTTCGGCCGGAAGCGGTTCATGGGCAGTGGGCCCTCGGCCGGGTGATCACCTCGGGCCAGGAGGGAGTTGAGGGCGTCGAGGGAGGCGGTCGTGGTGACCAGCAGCGGGTAGCCGTCGGCGAAGCTGACCGTCTCGCCCGGCAGGGCGTACTCCGGGTCGACGGGCCGGCACGTGCCGGGATCGGGCATGTGCACGAGGCGCGTCTCGATGCCGAGATACGTGCTGCACCAGGCGTGTGCGGTTTCGTCCTCGGCGGGGGCCGCTTCGACCTTGTCGCGGAAGATCTCCATCGGCACCGTGCCGGACGCGTGCGGTACGGGCACGGTCAGCGGGTCCATGCCGGGCGCGGACATGCGGACACCGCCGCCGGGCAACAGCTCGGCGGCGGCCAGCGCGAGGCGCGGTTGCTGGCGCTGCGTCACGACCTTTCCCCCGGCGTCGATCAGCGCCCAGCGTCGATCTCCGGCCAGCCCCCAGGGCTCCACGACGGCCGTCCGGGGCGCGGTGCCCCGGAACGCCTTGACCGGATGAACGTGGATCGATTGCAGCTGCGCTTGCCCCATGGGGCCATCGTGCCAGGTGGCGACGACAACCCGGTGGGGAAGGGGTCAGTAGCCGCGGTACTGCTGGTTGTTGTACGGGTCCTGGTAAGGAGCCGCGGCGGGCCGGGGAGCCGCGGGGCGCATTGCCTCGTAGCCCATGCCGCCGGGGGCCACCGGGCGAGGCTGCTGCGCCTGCGGACCCGGGTAGCCGCGCGGTGCGGCCTGCTGCGGGATGTAGGCGGCAGGCGCTTGCTGCAGCGGGGCGGGCTGCTGCGCATGCGGATAGCCGTAGGAGGGCTGGGACGGGGCCGCCGGGAGGGCGGGCAGTGCCGACGGGAGCGCGGGCAGGTGGCTACCCGGGGCGTCGTACGCGGCGGGCACCCGGATCGGGGCGATCTGCGGGGTGCCCCGCTCGGCCACGAGGGAGTCGTAGATCGGGGTGTCCGGGAAGGAGGCGGAGTAGTAGCCGCCGCCATAGGTGGAGCGGGGGGAGGTCATGGCACATAAGGTAAGCCCACGATGTGCTGGTTGGGGAGACCGATAAGAGGGTTGTTTTATGTGTCCGCAGTGACGCTGGATCCCCAATGCGAGCGAACTTGGCAAAAAGGGACGCCAATCCGCGTCCGGATCGTGTAAATGCCGAGTTCCGGGCGGGTTACCGGCGGTTGACCGGCGGTGTTCGTCTGCCACTCATGGGAGTTCGATGTCGCGGGGAATAGGTTGACCCTGTAAGAAGCCGATGAGCTGCCAGGACGTGCCTGGCACGGTGACCCGTGATGGGGGCGGACATGTCAATGCCGAAAGGATCGAATGTTCCGGTGCCGACGACGGCACTGCGGGTCGAATTGGGCTGGCGCTCCGGCCCGGGCGTGCCTGACGCGGACGCCTCGGCGCTGTTGCTGGTCGGCGGAAAGGTCCGCTCCGACGGGGACTTCGTCTTCTACAACCAGCCCGAGCACTCCTCCGGCGCCGTCCGGCACGAGGGCAAGCGGGACGCCGGCGGCCGGGTGACCGACAGCGTGCTCGTCGACCTCGCGCGCGTGGAGCCCGCGATCGAGACCGTCATCCTCGCCGCCTCCGCGGACGGCGGATCGTTCGGCCAGATCCCGGACCTCTACATCGAGGTCAAGGAGGCCGCCCAGGGCACCGCCGTCGCCCGCTTCGACAGCGCGGGCGCCACCGTCGAAACCGCTTTCGTCCTCGGTGAGTTCTACCGCCGTCAGGGTGCCTGGAAGTTCCGCGCCGTCGGCCAGGGCTACAGCAGCGGGCTGGAGGGACTGGCCACCGACTACGGCATCGCGGTCGACGAACCCCAGAGCGCGGCACCCGCTTCCGCGCCCGGAGCCCCTCCGGCCGCACCCCCGGCGACCACGCCCGCACCCCCGCCACCGGCGATGCAGCCGCCGGCCATGCCGCCGGTCCCCCCGCCCGCAGCCCAGACACCGCCGGTCAGCCTGAGCAAGGTGACGCTGACGAAGGCGGCCCCCTCGGTGTCGCTGACCAAGCAGGGCGGGACCTCGGGCCACATGAGCGTCAACCTCAACTGGGAGGTGCGCAAGCAGTTCTCGGGCTGGGCGAGCAAACTGGGCCGCCCGGTCGCCATGCACAACGACCTCGACCTCGACCTGTGCGCCCTGTACGAGCTGACCGACGGCAGCAAGGGGGTCATCCAGTCCCTCGGCAACGCCTACGGCGCCCTGCACCAGCCGCCGTACATCCACCTCGACGGCGACGACCGCACCGGCGCCGTGGCCAGCGGCGAGAACCTCACCGTCAACCTCGACCACCAGAAGGTCTTCCGGCGCATCCTGATCTTCGTGACCATCTACCAAGGCGCGCGTTCCTTCGCCGACCTGCACGCCACGGTCACCCTCACCCCGCAGCACGGCGCCCCGATCGACTTCTCGCTCGACGAGTGCACGGTCCCCTCGACGGTGTGCGCGCTCGCGCTGATCACCAACACCGGCAGCGACCTGGTCGTGCAGCGCGAGGCCCGCTACCTGGTGCCCGAACGCGGGGTGAGCCCGCAGCGCACGGTCGACCACGCGTACGCGTGGGGCATGAACTGGACACCCGGCCGCAAGTAGTCAGCCCTCGTCGGGCACCGCGCCCGGACGTGCGTAGGTGCGGCCCTTCCAGGCCGCGCCGCGCCCCCGGTAGTGCTGCACCGCGGAATCGACCGTCATCAGGAGATAGAGGAACGCGGTGAACGGCAGCAGGAAGGCGAGCCAGGGCGGCTGGCGGTAGTAGCGGAGCATCGGCGCATACGTCCCTGTCATCACCAGCCCCGCGAGACCGCCGACGGCCGCCGTCACCGTGTCCCCGCCGGCCAGTCCCCAGACCAAGGCCACGGGGGGCACCAGATAGACCAGCGCCAGCCCGGCGACCGTCCCGGCCAGCAGCAGCGGATTGTGCCGCAACTGCGCGTACGCGCTGCGCGAGACCATGCGCCACAGATCGCGCAGCCGGGGATAAGGGCGCACGCTGTCCACCCGCTCGGCCAGCCCCAGCCAGATGTGGCCGCCGCCGCCCTTGACGGCCCGTGCGAGCGCCACGTCGTCGATGACGGCGTGCCGGATGGCGTCCGGAATCCGCGCCCGCTCGGCCGTCTCGGCACGCAGCAGGACGCAGCCGCCCGCAGCAGCAGCCGTTCGTGTCCCCTTCTTACCGATCCGGCGGAACGGATACAGCTGTGCGAAGAAGTAGACGAAGGCCGGCACGACCAGCCGTTCCCACAGACTCTCCACCCGTAGCCGGGCCATCTGCGACACGGCGTCGAAGCCCCCGGTGCGCGCCGCCGCGACCAGCTCCCGCAGGCTGTCGGACGCATGCGCGATGTCGGCGTCCGTCAGCAGCAGGTACTCGGGGTCACGCGCGCGTGCCAGGCGGATGCCGTGGCGCACCGCCCAGAGCTTGCCGGTCCAGCCGGCCGGCGGTTCGCCGGGGGAGTCCACGGTCAGCGGCAGTCCGCCGTTCCGCCGCGCGAGCTCACGCGCCAGCTCCCCGGTGCCGTCCGAACTGCCGTCGTCGATCAGGAAGATCTCCGCGCGCCCCGGATAATCCTGAGCGAGCAGCGACGGCAGGGCGTCCGGAAGGACCCCGGCCTCGTCGCGCGCGGGGACGACGACGCAGACCGACGGCCACCGGTCCGGTTCCTTCCGATGCGGAAGCCTGACATCCGTACGCCAGAAGAAGCCCTGGCACAGCAGCAGCCACAGCCAAGCGGCGAGTGATCCGACGGCGGTCCACGCGATGGCGCTCACGCGCGAAGTCTGCCCCACCCCGGGGGCCCGCAAGGGCCCATCGACTATCGTGGCCGGGTGAAGATCGCGCTGATGGACTCCGGAATCGGCTTGCTCGCGGCCACCGCCGCGGTACGGCGTCTGCGACCCGACGCAGATCTCGTGCTCTCACTCGACCCGGACGGCATGCCCTGGGGTCCCCGGACCCCCGAGGATCTCACCCTGCGTGCCGTGGCCGTCGCCGACGCCGCTGCCGCGCACCGGCCCGACGTGCTGATCGTCGGCTGCAACACCGCGTCCGTGCATGCGCTCACCACCCTGCGCGCCCGCCTCGAACCAGCCATTCCGGTCATCGGCACGGTCCCGGCGATCAAGCCGGCCGCGGCCGGCGGCGGTCCCGTCGCGATCTGGGCCACGCCCGCCACCACCGGCAGCCCCTACCAGCGCGGGCTCATCAAGGACTTCGCCGACGGCGTCACCGTCACCGAGGTGCCGTGCTTCGGCCTCGCCGAGGCGGTCGAGCACGCGGACCAGACGGCGATCGATGCCGCTGTCGCCGCGGCCGCCGCGCTGACCCCGGAGGACGTGACGACCGTCGTCCTGGGCTGCACGCACTATGAGCTCGTCTCCGACCGCATCCGCGCCGCCGTCCAGCGCCCCGGCTTTCCACCGCTCGTCCTGCACGGCTCCGCCGGAGCGGTCGCCGCGCAGGCGCTGCGCCGACTGGGTGAACAGCCCGCCCCCACGGCTGAAGCGAACGGCACCCTGACGGTGCTGCTGAGCGGCCGCCAGGGAATGCTCCCCGAGCCCGCTCTCGCCTACGACGAAGGCCGTCTCCTGCAGGCGATCAGCCCCGCCAGGTAACGGGCGGTCCGAAAGCGGACGCGCGCGCTCCGTCGTGGCCCGGTCGGCGCATTCACCCTCTGCAGCGAGGTACCAGCAGAGCGAAACCTGAGTAACCTCATAGGCATGAGGGACCACCCCCACGGCAGGAAGCCGCACCCCGATGTCTGGACCGGGCGGGCGACCAACCGGGTCCAATGGCTGCTGGCGCTCGTCGGCGGCGCCTGCATGGCGCTCGGGATCGAGCTGGCCATCGACTCGCCCTGGACGGACGGCATCCTCCCGCTGGTCATGGCCGTCGTCGGCTGTATCGCGGCCGGGCTGCTGGTCCTCTTCGGCACTCTCGCGTTCGTGCACGTCGCCCTGCGGGTCGACCAGGAGTGCCTCGAGGTGCGCTGCGGCCACATCGGTGTGCCGCGCCGCCGAATCCCCCTGTCGGAGGTGGTGGGCGCCGACTTCGTCCCGTACGTCACGCCGCGCCACTGGGGCGGCTGGGGCTATCGGTGGCGGCCCGAGAAGGGCACCGCGGTGGTCGTACGGCGTGGTGAGGGCCTGGTGCTGCAGCTGTGGGACGGGCACACGTTCACGGTCACCGTGGACGACGCGGAGGCAGCTGTACGGGTGATCAGGGACCGGCTGGGGACCCGAACGGCCGACACGGCGCTCTGAGAACATTCCCCGTGAGCCGAGCCCTTGGCGGCCCGGTGTGCCGGCGGCCCCTGCATCCCGCTCCGAGTCATGGGGCGGGTCGCTCGCCACGCGCGTGTGCGTCGATCTCGCGCGGCGACGGCTCCTTGACGATCGGACGGGCCGTGGCCAGTCCCGCCAGCAAGCCCGCGCCCACCGACACGGTGGTGAAGCTGAGCGCGTTGCCGACCGCGGCGATCGCCGCCAGGGCCGTCAGGGCCGCGCCCGCGGTGAGCGCGACCGGGGTGGGGCGGGCGGTGCGCCACAGCGCGAACAGCATCCAGCAGAAGGCCGCTGCCAGCAGCAGCACACCGATGAGTCCCTGTTCGGCCGCCTGCTGCAAGAGCGCCGAGTGCGGCTTGCCGTCGGACGGCAGCGTCTCGCTCGCCGTCGTACTGAGCTCGCCGAAGCGCCCTGGGCCCGCGCCCAGGACAGGGTCCCGGCTCGCCAGGTGCGCGGCGTCGTGCCACAGCTCGATCCGGTGCCGGGTGAGCTGACCCTCCAGCCAGGCGGTGAGTCCGACGGGCGCCGCGTTGCTTGCGACCGTCCAGGTCAGGCCGGTCACCGCCGTCGCGCCCAGGGCCAGTCCCGCGATGCCCACGGCGCGATGGCGGATGTGGCCGGCGGCGAGCGAGCACAGCACTACGGCGGAACAGGCGATGAAGCCGCTGGTCGAGCCCAGCACCGCCGCGGTCACCGCGATTCCTGCGGCCAGGGCGCGCAGGCCGAGTCGCAGGGCCGGTGCCGAGGTGGTCCAGGCTGCGCAGCAGGCGGCGCCGGCGGCGAGAGTCAGTACGGCCGCGGTGGCCCCGGCATGGCCCAGCGGGACGTCGATCCGCGGCCCGGGGGAGAGGTGCGGAACGGTCAGGGTCAGGCTCACCGCGGCCAGTGCCCCGGCGCAGGGCGCGGCGACGGGCAGGAGCGCCCCGCTGATCCGGCCCGCGGCATAACCGGCGGACACGGCGAGGATCGCGAGCAGGACACCCTCGGGGCGGCCGTCGTGCACGGCAGCCGAGATCAGCGACCAGGCGGCGCAGGCCCCCAGCACCACTACGCCCGTCGCGTCGGAAACGTTTCGTCTGTCGTCGTCCTCATCCGGACCTGCCGCAGACGTCATCCCCGTGACATCCACCCCGCCCCCCGAACCCGGTCCCCCGACCTGTGACGGGCCCCGGCCGCCCGGACCTGACCGGCCGGTACGACTGAGGCTCCGGCATACCGTAACGGGTGAGGGGCGATTTGTGGACGTGTCGTGCAGGAACGATGCGTCACACGAAAGACCAAGGATGCGCCGTGCGGCTCGGCCCGGGTGCGGACGGGCCGTGCACGTCGGCCGGGGGCCTGCGTTCATGCGCGCGTGGGCGAGCCGGCATGGGACCTGTGCTCACGCGCGCGCGTGGGCGGGCCTGGGACCTGAGCTCACGCGCGCGTGGGCGGGCCCTCGCCGGCATCCGACCGCGCTGTCGGAGCCAAGGTCGGCCGCCGTACACTCCCGGAGTGACCGTCACCGCAACTTCCGTGGGCGAATCGGACCAGTTGGAGCCGCAGATCGCGACCGCCTCGCGCGCGGCACGGCTGGCGCGCCGCCTGGTTCCCGCCCTCGCCGCGGCGCTCTCCGGAGTGCTGCTCTACGTCAGCTTCCCGCCCCGCACCCTGTGGTGGCTGGCCCTTCCGGCCTTCGCCGTCTTCGGCTGGGTGCTGCGCGGCCGCAGCTGGAAGGCGGCCTTCGGCCTCGGCTATCTCTTCGGGCTCGGCTTCCTGCTGCCGCTGCTGGTGTGGACCGGCGTGGAGGTCGGACCCGGCCCCTGGCTCGCGCTGGTCGTGATCGAGGCGATCTTTGTCGCGCTGGTGGGCGTCGGCGTCGCCGCGGTGTCGAAGCTGCCTGGCTGGCCGGTGTGGGCGGCGGCGCTGTGGATCGCCGGAGAAGCCGCACGCGCGCGTGCGCCCTTCAACGGCTTCCCCTGGGGCAAGATCGCCTTCGGTCAGGCAGAAGGCGTCTTCCTGCCGCTCGCCGCGGTGGGTGGCACACCGGTGCTCGGCTTCGCGGTCGTCCTGTGCGGATTCGGTCTGTACGAGGTCGTACGCCTGGCTGTCGAGGCGCGGCGCACGCGAGTCGTACGGCGGTCCACTGCGGCCGTCGCCCTGCTGAGCGTGGCCGTACCGGTGGTGGGCGCGGTGGCCGCGCGGCCCCTGGTCAGCGACAAGGCGGAGGACGGCACCGCGACCGTCGCGGTCATCCAGGGCAATGTGCCGCGGGCGGGCCTGGACTTCAACGCCCAGCGGCGGGCCGTACTGGACTACCACGCGCGTGAGACCGAGCGCCTGGCCGCCGAGGTCAAGGCGGGCAAGGTCGACCGGCCCGACTTCGTACTGTGGCCCGAGAACTCCTCGGACATCGACCCGTTCGCCAACGCCGACGCCCGCGCCGTCATCGACACGGCGGCCAAGGTGATCGGTGCGCCCATCTCCGTCGGCGGAGTCGTGGAGCGGGACGGCAAGCTGCTCAACGAACAGATCCTGTGGGACCCGGCCAAGGGGCCCGTCGACACGTACGACAAGCGGCAGATCCAGCCGTTCGGCGAGTACCTGCCGCTGCGCTCGCTCGTCGGGGCGATCAACGAGAACTGGACCTCGATGGTCCGCCAGGACTTCAGCCGGGGCAGCGAGCCGGGCGTGTTCACCATGGACGGCGCCAAGGTCGGGCTCGTCACCTGTTACGAGGCCGCCTTCGACTGGGCCGTACGCTCCGAGGTCGTCGACGGCGCCCAGATGATCTCGGTGCCGAGCAACAACGCGACCTTCGACCGCAGCGAGATGACCTACCAGCAGCTCGCCATGTCCCGCGTCCGCGCGGTCGAGCACAGCCGGACCGTCACCGTGCCGGTGACCAGCGGTGTCAGCGCGATCATCATGCCGGACGGGACGATCACACAGCGGACGGGCATGTTCGTGCCCGACTCGCTGGTCCAGAAGGTGCCGCTGCGCTCCACCGAGACGCCCGCCACGCGACTCGGCATCCTGCCGGAGATCGCGCTGTTGGTTGTCGCCGCGGGCGGTGTCGGCTGGGCGGTCGGCGCCGGGATGCGCACACGACGCGCCGGTGACGTCTAGCGGTACGCCGAGCGCCTGCCTCCGGAACCCGCCGGGGGCGCCGCCACCAGCCCGTTAGGGTCGGGGCCATGGCTACTCCTGACTTCATTCGTACGATCCGGGCCTCGGCCGGCCAGCAGCTGCTGTGGCTTCCGGGCGTCAGCGCCGTCGTCTTCGACGACCAGGGACGGGTCCTGCTGGGGCAGCGCGCGGACAACGGCAAGTGGACGGTGATCAACGGCATCCCGGACCCCGGCGAGCAGCCCGCCGCTGCCGCCGTGCGGGAGGTGTACGAGGAGACGGGTGTCCGATGCGCCGCGGAGCGGGTCGTCCTCATCAGGTCCGGGGGCGAGGTCACCTATCCCAACGGCGACATGTGCCAGTTCATGGACATCACCTTCCGCTGCCGGGCCGTCGGCGGCGAGGCGCGCGTGAACGACGACGAGTCCCTGGAGGTGGGGTGGTTCGAGGTGGACGCCTTGCCCGTGATGGACGAACGTCAGCTGTTCCGGATCAAGCAGGCACAGTGCGATGAACCCACGTGGTTTGAGCCCATGACCTCGGACTGAAGTATGGGCTGTGGCCATATGTGGTCAGGCGGGGGCGCTGCCTAGGGTCGAGCCATGACCCCGCCCAGCACTCTTCCCGCTCAAGGCTCGTCGTCGGCTTCTCCGCTCGACCTCGGCGGCCGCACCGCCCTTGTCACCGGCGCCGCGGGCGGCATCGGCCGCGCCTGCGTGCTACGGCTCGCGGGCGCGGGCGCCAAGGTCAGAGCGGTCGACCGGGACGCCGCGGGGCTGGAGGAGCTCGCCGAGCGGGGCCGGGGCCTCGCGGGCGCCGTCGAACCGCACGTCCTTGACCTCACCGACCTGGATGCCGCCGAACTCGCCGCGGCCGGCACCGACGTGCTCGTCAACAACGCAGGGTTGCAACTGGTGCGCCCCATCGAGGAGTTCCCGCCGGACGTCTTCCACACGGTGCTCACCGTGATGCTGGAGGCACCGTTCCGGCTCATCCGTGGCGCCCTGCCCCATATGTACGGGCAGGGCTGGGGCCGCATCGTCAATGTGTCCTCCGTCCATGGGCTGCGCGCGTCGGCCTTCAAGTCGGCCTATGTGGCCGCCAAACATGGTCTGGAGGGACTCTCCAAGACCGCCGCCCTGGAGGGCGCCCCCCACGGCGTCACCTCCAACTGTGTGAACCCCGCCTATGTGCGCACCCCGCTGGTCGAGAAGCAACTCGCCGACCAGGCCCGGGCGCACGGCATCTCCGAGGAGCGGGTGCTGTCCGAGGTGCTGCTGCAGGACAGCGCGGTCAAGCGGCTCATCGAACCGGAGGAGGTCGCCGAGGCTGTGGCGTACCTGTGCAGCCCGTCGGCGTCCTTCGTGACCGGCACCTCGCTCGTGCTCGACGGTGGCTGGACAGCGCACTGACCGGTCGGGCTGATCGGGCCCGCTGACCGGTCGCACCGGCCGGTCGCACCGGTCGGTCGCACCGGTCGGTCGCACCGGTCGTCCGGTACGGGTGGAGCTCCGAGTTATCCACAGGGCTGACGAGGTGGCGGTGCGATGAGTAATCCTGTCGGCATGTCTCGCGATCACGTGCAGCCCGCCGAGCGTTCCGCCGCCCAAGCCGGAGCGCCCCTGAGCAGCGTCGATGCGGCCCCGAGCAGCGTCGATGCGGTCCCGAGCAGTGCCGAGGCGCCGTTCCTCGAGCTGCTGGCCCGGGGTGCGTCGGCCGACGCCTACGAGCAGCCGGTGCTGCTCGCCCGCGCCGAGGGCAGAGACACCGAGCGGATCGTCGCGCTCGAACAGGCCAAGCTGCTCGCGCTGCGCGTGCGCTCCGAACTGGAAGGGCGGCGCAGGCGTGAGGCCGAGCTGTCGGCCCTCTTCGAGACCGCCCACGATCTGGCAGGGCTCCGGGACCTGGACGCCGTACTGCAGGCGATCGTGCAGCGTGCCCGGTCGCTCCTCGGCACGGACGTCGCCTACCTCAGCCTGAACGACCCGGCCAGGGGCGACACCTATATGCGGGTGACCGAGGGCTCGGTCGCCGCCCGCTTCCAGCAACTGCGGCTCGGCATGGGGGAGGGCCTGGGCGGACTGGTCGCGCAGACCGCCCGCCCGTATGTCACCGACGACTACTTCAAGGACGAGCGCTTCCAGCACACCCTCGCCATCGACTCCGGCGTGCGGGACGAGGGGCTGGTCGCCATTCTCGGGGTGCCGCTGATGCTGGGACACCATGTGATCGGCGTCCTCTTCGCGGCGGACCGGCGCGCCCGGGTCTTCGAGCGGGAGCAGATCGCGCTGCTCGGCTCCTTCGCCGCTCTCGCCGCGGCCGCCATCGACACGGCGAACCTGCTCACCGAGACCCGCTCGGCCCTCGCCGACCTGGAGCGGGCCAACGAGATCATCCGTGATCGCAGCGGAGTCATCGAACGGGCCTCGGACGTGCACGACCGGCTCGCCGAACTCGTGCTGCGCGGCGGCGGTGTGCACGACGTGGCCGCGGCCGTCTCCGAAGTCCTCGACGGCACGGTCGAGTTCAAGGAGGCCACCGCCTCACCGGCCGGTGCCCTGGAGATCTCCCGCGTAGAAGGCCATGCGGTACGGCACGAAGACGACTGGATCGCCGCGGTCGCGGCGGGCGGCGAACTCCTCGGCGCGCTGGTCCTGCGCGGCCACCCGGGCCTCGACCCCGTCGACCAGCGCACTCTGGAACGGGCCGCGATGGTCACCTCCCTCCTGCTGCTCGCCCGGCGTTCGGCCGCCGAGGCCGAACAGCGCGTCCGGGGCGAGCTGTTGGACGACCTGCTCGACGCCCGCGACCGTGACCCGCGTCTGCTGCGCGAGCGCGCGGCGCGGCTGGCCGCCGACCTCGACGCCACCCACGTCGTCCTCGCCGCCCGCCTCGAAGCCACCGCGGCCGACGCCGAACAGGAGGCAGCCGCCCGCAGACGCCTGTGGTCCGCCGCGTCCCACCTCGCCGCCACCCGGCACGGTCTGGCCGCCGCTCGCGACGGCGGCACGGTCCTGCTGCTCCCCCTCGAAGCGTCGGACACGGCGACCGCCCTGGCCCGCCGCGCAGCCCGCCATCTCGGCACGGCCGTCCACGAGGCGGTCACGGTCGGTGCTTCCGCCCCGGTCGAGAACCTGGCCGCCCACCCGGACGCCGTGGCCGCCGCATACGAGGAAGGCAGGCGCTGTCTCGACGCCCTGCGGCTGCTCGGCCGCTCCGGGGAAGGCGCCGCCGCCGAGGACTTCGGATTCGTGGGGCTGCTGCTGGCCGGTGACCGCGACATCGCCGGCTTCGTGGACCGCACGATCGGCAAGGTCGTCTCCTACGACGAGCGACGCGGCACCGACCTGCTGCGCACCCTCGACGCGTACTTCGCCTGCGGGATGAGCCCGGCCCGCACCAAGGACGAACTGCACGTCCACGTGAACACTGTCGCGCAGCGCCTGGAACGCGTCGGCCGTCTCCTCGGCGAAGACTGGCAGAGCCCCGCCCGCGCCCTCGAGATACAACTGGCCCTGCGGCTGCACCGGTTGTCGACACCTGCACAGCGCTGACCCCCGCACGCCTCGGCGTACGGGGGCCGGTTCCAGGACCAGGTCCCTTGATGCCTCAGACGGAGTGCGCGTCCGCGGCCCGAGCCGTCACAGGCTCCGCGTCGTCCGCGGGCTCGATGTCGGCCAGGTCACGGTGCCGGGTCTCCTTGGCCAGGCCGATCGCGATCACCGTGAGGACGGCCGCGGCGATGACGTACAGGGCGATCGGGGTGGAGTTGCCGTAGTCGGACAGCAGGGCCGTGGCGATCAGAGGGGCGGGGGCGCCCGCCGCCACCGAGGCGAACTGCGCGCCGATCGAGGCACCGGAGTAGCGCATCCGGGTCGCGAACATCTCGGAGAAGAAGGCGGCTTGAGGGGCGTACATGGCGCCGTGCAGCACAAGGCCCACGGTCACGGCGAGAATCAGATTGCCGAAGCCTCCGGTGTCGATGAGCGAGAAGAAGGGGAACATCCACAGCCCGACGCCGACCGCGCCCAGCAGGTAGACGGGACGCCGCCCGATCCGGTCCGACAACGCACCCCAGGCCGGAATGACGGCGAAGTGCACGGCGGACGCGATGAGTACGGCATTGAGAGCGGTCTGCTTGGAGACGCCGGCCGAGGTGGTGGCATAGACGAGGATGAAGGCGGTGATCACGTAGTAGCTGATGTTCTCCGCCATACGCGCACCCATCGCCACGAGCACATCACGCCAGTGGTGCCGCAGTACGGAGACCAGCGGGAGCTTCTCGGCCGTGGCCGCGTGTGCGACCTTGCGTGCTTCCGCCTGGGCCAACGCCTGCTTGAAGACAGGCGATTCATCGACAGACAGACGAATCCACAAACCGACGATCACCAGTACGCCGGAGAGCAGGAAGGGGATCCGCCAGCCCCAGCTGACGAAGGCGCTGTCCGACAGCACGGCCGTCAGCAGCGACAGCACGCCGGTCGCCAGCAACTGGCCCGCAGGCGCGCCGGTCTGCGGCCACGAGGCCCAGAAGCCACGACGCCGCGCGTCCCCGTGCTCGGACACCAGCAGCACGGCCCCGCCCCACTCACCACCGAGCGCGAAGCCCTGCACCAGGCGCAGTACGGTCAGCAGCACGGGCGCGGCGGTGCCGATGGTCGCGTGCGTCGGCAGCAGCCCGATCGCGAAGGTCGCCGCACCCATCAGCAGCAGACTCAGCACCAGCAACTTCTTACGGCCGAGCCGGTCACCGTAGTGCCCGAACACAAGCGCGCCCAGCGGACGGGCGGCGAATCCGACGGCGTACGTGAGGAAGGACAGCAGCGTGCCGACGAGCGGATCGGAGTCCGGGAAGAACAGCTTGTTGAAGACAAGGGCGGCGGCGGAGCCGTAGAGGAAGAAGTCGTACCACTCGATGGTGGTGCCGATGAGGCTGGCGGCGACGATGCGCTTGAGATTGCCTGGTGGTGGGGGAGCGGTGGTTGCGGAGGCCATGTGCGCCACTTCCTCGTGTGCGGTGGGGACGGGTATGTGTTCGCACACGGTAGGAATCTGCTGGTCAGGGGCACATGTGGTGGGACTACATAGTTCGGGGGCAGGGTGTGCATGTTGCCCCCATGTCGGTGCTTCGAGGGCGGTACCGAGGCCTTGATCGGCAGCAGATCTGCCGGTGTCTGTGTTGCGTTGTTCGGGGTGATTTGACTTTGGCGTGCTGACTCCCGTGCTGACTTGGTGCTGACTACGCTCCGATGAACTCGGACAAGCCCTTGCCGCTCAGCCTCCGCGGGCATGGGCAAGGCGCTGCAGCCGGGCGGCTGAGTTCGTCCGCGCCGGGATCTCGGTGAGTAGTCCCTGGTGCCATAGCGCGGGCCTCGCGGTACCACATGGCACAGGTTGTAGGGACCGTCCGGGGGCGTCCAGCCACTCCAGCACGGGCGTGAAATTGCAGGTCAGAGCCTTCTGGTCCGGGAGGGTCCGCGCGGCGTGCGGCAGGCTGCTGCTCGCCGTCGACCCGATGACCGGGATCTCGACGAGTCACCATCGTCTCTGTTGGTCGGACCGAGCCGAACAGGTACGGGACATGCCGGTCGATGCCATCGATTCCGCGCGCAGTGAGTGGGTGCCTCCGGAGAAGGTGCCCGAACTGGTGGTGCGCCGTGAGATCCGGTCGGCGAACGCGGTGGCCAACCTCTGCACCATCGTCGTCGCGGCTCCCACAATGAGCAGTCCTGACCGGCGGCGGGGCTGGTGCACGCAGAAGGTGCGATCT
The DNA here is from genome assembly GCF_042900345.1 of Streptomyces sp. NPDC012935. Lineage (NCBI taxonomy): Bacteria > Bacillati > Actinomycetota > Actinomycetes > Kitasatosporales > Streptomycetaceae > Streptomyces > Streptomyces sp. NPDC012935. The sequence continues at coordinate 357,429 of NZ_JBIBBC010000003.1, read as the reverse complement.
TTGGCAGGGTGTTCCCATCGCTGGACGCGAAGGAAGCCGACCGCGGCTACACGGTCACGTACGACGCCACGCTGGGCGCCAACACCGCGCTGGACGGCCGTACTCATACCATCCGGAGCACTGGCGCGTCGGCCCCACCGCGCCATGAAGTAACGACATCAGGCACCTTGGATCCCCACCACCAACTTCCTTTCACATAACAGCCGTTGTCCTGGCTGAAGCTCTCGTGTTCCACTAATCTCCATCCACCACATCGATCACCCGCTCCTGGGCGGGAGGGTATCCACGGGGGAGATGCGTGTGTGAGGACCTGGGCTTCGAGAGACTCCTCGACGCGGACGGTTTCTTCGCACGCCTGTTAGGGCGGTCGCCGTCGGGTGCCGAGCGCAAGTCGTTGTACGGCCCCGACCTGCCCGTGGTGCTGCTCACCGGCGGCCCGGGGATGGGCAAGGGGCGGCTGCTGAGGGCGGTGCACGACCGTTTCGCCCGCCAGGTGCCGGTGATCCGTCTGGACTGCGCCTCACCGGTGTACGCGGACCGGGCTGGACCGGAACCCGGTGCCCGTTCGGCGGTGACCGAGGCCCTGGTCGAGGCCGCCCTGCTGCTGCACACGTGGCGGGGAACGGGCGGCGCGTTCACCTTCCCGCGCTTCTTCGCGGGCCTGGCGGTGATCGCGACCGGCGTCGCGGGCGGCACCGGTGAGGCGATCAGGACTGAGGTCGAGCGGTACGAGGAGCTGATCCAGCAGCCGCGCCTGCGCGGTCTGGGGGTGCGCGACTTCTGGCGCGGCGCGCTCCTCGGGGCCGTGCGGAAAATGCTGGAGGTCCTGGCCGGACAGACACTCGGCCCGTACGGGGCCGCCGCGCTCACCGCGCTTCTCGACACCCTCTTCGAGCGCCTGACGCCCCAGGGCGAGGCGGAACTGACTCGGATCTACGGCGAGTATCCCGGCGCGGCCGGCCAGCCCAAGCACGGGCTGCGCAGGCTCGCCGACGACTTCCGGGACGGCGGCGAGAAGCGGGAGGACGCGGAGCGCTTCCTGTTCCGGGCGCTGCGCGAGGATCTGGAGGCGGCGTACGGCGGGCTGGGGGGCTGGCTGGGCAGGGTCGGCCGCCCGGGACTGCTGCTGGACCACGCCGAAGAACCGCTGGGCGAGCGGCTGCTGCGCGCCGTGCTCACCGACCGCCGGGGCGGGCAGCGCGACCGCGTGGTGATCGTGGGCACGGCGCGCCGGGCGGACGGCGGCGACTTCCTGCACGGGGGTCTGCCACCGAGGGAGGTGGCGGCGTTCCGGCCCGCCGACGGGGTGCCGGCCACCTGGTCCCGCCGCAGGGACCCGGAGGGGGACCGGGGTCCGCTGTCCGCCGGGGTGCTCCTGCTGCGGATGCCCTTCCTCACCGGCGACCAGCTTCGCCGGGCGACCGAGCGAATACAGCTGGGCGCGGAGCGGGAGGGCGGTACGCATCGCCGCCGTATCACCGCCGCCGTGGCCCAGCTGAGCGGCGGACGGCCGCACACGGTGATCCGGCTGGCCACCGCTGCCGCCGACCACCCGATGGAGACGGACGACAACGACCGGGCCATCCTGGACGCCAAGCTGCACTACCCGGACGACTCCTCCGAGCGGCCGGTGACGGACGTACTGCTTCAGGAGCTGATCCTCGACCAGATGCCGGTGCGGCTGCCGGACGAGCACCATGACCAGTGGCTCGATCTCCTCACCCATCTGTCGGTGGCGCACGACCCGGAGTGCGCGGACGTCCTGCTGCGCCATCACCAGGAGGGCCGCGTTCACCGCCTGACCGCTCATCAGGTCGCGGAGCTGCTCAAGGACACCGGATGGCCGAGCTGCGGGCGGCACTTCATCGGGGACTTCGGACTGCGCCAGCTGCTGGTGCACCGGCTGTACGGGCTGGAGCGCGCCGGCGCCGCCTGGTACGCCGACCACCATCTGCTGCGTGACCACTACGCCGTGAGCGGGCCGGGCGGCGGTGCGTTCCACTCGGTGACGACCCACCGGATGAACCACCACCTCGTCTCCGGCGGCGTCGACGACGTGGTCCGCCACCTCGCCGCCACGCTCCCCGGCCGCCCCCGTCAGTGGTGCGAGGAACTGCTGGAGATCGCCCAGGCGCCCTATCCGGGCGGGGCGGACGAGCGCCGCAAGCGCGCCCAGGGCCGGGTCCCGGTGGACGGACCGCCGCTGCGCCGTACCGTCGACCAACTGCTGCACGCCGTATGGCTGTGCGAGGAGCGCACCAGGCCGACCGGGGGCGAAATGGCCCGCACGTTGGAGCAGTTGCTGAGGCAACTGTCGACCATGGACTTCGACGGCGCCGGAGAACTCGGCCCGACAGCCACCGAGTGGAGCCAACTGGCCGCGAACGAGCAGCCGTTGCTCCGCTGCGACTGCACCGATCAGCTCGGCCGAAGGAGGTAGCGGGGATGCCCGGCTGGATACCCAGGTGGAACAGACTGCCCAGGTGGGGAAAGATCCTCTACGCGCTGGCGGGCGTGGCGGTGCTGGTGGCCGCCGGCGTCTACGGCGTTCCCGCCCTCCAGAAGCCGGACACCTGCCACGACGGTATCGAGAAGATCGGCGGCGAGTGCATCGGCGTCGACGGGGCGGGCTACGACTTCGGCACACTGGAGATCAGCGCAGTGGCCAAGGCCATCTCGGAGGAGAACAAGAGGATCGCGAACCAGCCCCACGTCACCGTGGCGATGATGCTGCCCCTCCAGTCGGACACGGCGGGGTTGCGGCGGCAGATGCGCAGCGACCTCCAGGGCGCGTATCTGGGACAGCGGCAGGCCAACTCGGGCGAGGGCCGAGTGCCCAAGATCCGGCTGGTGCTGGCCAACCCGGGGCTGAGCTACGGCCATCAGGACAAGGTCGTGAGCACGCTGCTCGACATGGCCGAATCCGACAAGGACAAGCTGCGGGCCGTCACGGGCTTCAACCTCACCCTCGACGCCACCGAGGAGGCCGTAGAACGTCTGACGGAAAACGGCGTCCCGGTGCTCGCCTCCCGGATCAGCGGAGACGGGATCGCGAACGTCGACGGGGAGAAGCAACGATTCCCCGGCCTGGCCCGGATCATCCCAACCAACGGCAACGCGGCCGAGGCCCTGGCCAACTTCAACGGCGAGCGGGGCCGGGAGAACGCCAGGACGGTGCTGGTCTACGACACCCGCCCGGATGCCTACGTCGAGTCGCTGGCGAGCGCGTTCCGGGGGATCAAGGAGACGGGTCCGGCCGGTCCCGCCGATATGCCCTTCGAATCCCCGGGGATCGACGAGGCCGGCTCGACCGGCGGCCAGTTCGAGCAGATCGCCAACAACATCTGCGGTTCCGCGGCCGACACCGTCTACTTCGCGGGGCGCACGCTGCACCTGCGGATCTTCGCGCTCACGCTCGCCAAGCAGACCTGCGCGGACCGGCACTTCACCCTGGTCAGCGGCTCCGACGCCGCCTCGCTGCGGCAGGCCATGTCCGAGAAGGACTGGGCGCAGCTGCGCGGCGACGACGGCGGGGCGAAGGTGACGGTCCAGTACGCCGCCCCCGCGCACCCGGCAGCCTGGGACACCGAACTGGCCGCCTGGACGAAGCAGTGGAAGGCGACGCACGACCGCGAGCCCACCGCGAACGAACTCCCCCAGTACCTCACGGAGCCCAAGGCGGCCCTGGACGCCCTCAACGACCTGATCAAGAGCACGAGCAGGGCGGGCACAGACCTCGGCTCCACCCCGAACCTGGAGGACTCCCGCACCATGCTCGTCTACGACGGCCTCGTCACCATCGGCACGGCCCTGCACGAGGTACAGGGCAACGACGCCGAGCAGGCGCCCAGCCTCGCGGACGTCCGCCAGGAGTGGTCGAAACTCCAGTCGGTGCACCGGGTGAAGGGCACGAGTGGCCTGATCTGCCTGACCAGCGGCGGGAATCCGTACGACAAGCCGGTCGCTGTGGTCGAACTGAACCCGGGCCAGGGCGTGCGAGGGACCCTGAAGTTCGTCGGTCTGGGCTGGCCCACCGGCAAGGAACAGCCGAAGAACTGCGTGATCCCGAGCGGCACTTCCTGAGACAGCCGAACCCTCTCTCAGCTCACCCCCAGCAGACTCTCCGCGATTTCTCGGTTTGCTGTCGCACTCCTCCCTGCCAGGCTCGGAACGAGCGCCGTGCATCGTGAAAGTTGCACGTTGCCGCAAACGTCGGCGGCTGGCGAAATGCAGGTGGTCCCACGTCAGCAGGGCACCGCCGCTGCGCGCCGCGTCCTGAAGGACGCGCCGGACGATGGTGGCCAGCTTGTCGATGGTCTCGATCGGCAGACGGTCAGGGTGAGACAGGGCGTCAGCTTCTGGGGCGAGGGCGGGCTGCGCAGGGTTCGCTGCGCGCGGAGCGGTGCGTCGCTGCGCGGCCGAGACGCGGGCCTTGAGCCGGCGCTTCCAGCGTTTGATCCGTACCTCTTCGACGACCGGCAGTCGTTGTTCCAACTGGCGGCGCGTCGAGCCGATCGCATCGAGGGCCGTGGAGAGTTGCTGGGTGGCCAGCGTGTCACCGGAGGGGCCAGCACCAGCGCGAAGCCGTGCACGAGCGCCCGCTCGGGGACCGCCGCGGCCACCCCTATGGAGAAGTCGAGCCGGGACGGACCGCCCGCGACGGCGAACGGAATCGACGATGCGAGCGCGATCGCCCTGGCCAGCCCCCTGCGCAGCCGCTGCGCGCGGAGGTCGGGCCGGTAGCCCGGCTCGGCCGCGATCCGCTTCACCCTTCCGGGGTGCGCAGATCGACCTTCCCCAGCCCGTTGAGGGCGTGCGGGAGGGTCGTACGGGACTCGGAAGCGGCCCTGGCGACGTCGGCGATTGTCGGCGGCCGGCCGAACAGGGGGTCGATCGCGGGCACCTCGGTATTTTCCTCCATCGACGGGGCCGGGAGACACCCGTTCGGAGGCAAGCACGTCGGGTCCCGCCCGGCGGACGGGTAGTCGACGGCACATGCCCCTTAGATTCGGTGCGTCGGCTGACGGCCACGCCGCGCATCACGGCCACTGGTTCGCTCGGCTCCATCGGCGGGTGCTCACCTCGTGGATCGGGCTCGCCTGGAACCGGGGGCGCGAGATGGAGCTGATGCACCGTGCCATGGGCTTCGCGGCGCTGAGCTTCCTCACGCTGCTGCCGTTGTTGGTCGTCGTCGCGGCGGCCGACCTCGCGAGAGGTCAGGGCTTCGCCAAGTGGCTGGTCCAGGGCCTAGGTGTGTCGGCGGTGTCGCAGGAGGAGATCGAGCGGATGTTCGGCCGGCCGGGGCAGGCGCTGCAGCGCACCACGGCGCTCGGCCTCGCCGCGCTGGCCGCGTTCGGTGTGACCTTCGGCTCGGCCGTACAGATCGGGTACGAGCGAGTGTGGGACCTGCCGACGGCGCGCTGGCACACGATGTGGCGCCATGTCGTCTGGCTGGCCGTACTGACCGGCTCCCTGCTGCTGTTCTTCGCCGCGCCCACCCCCGAGGAGTCGTCCGCCCTGAAGACGGTGCTGGTCGCCGCGGTCGATGTGGTCGGTGCGTTCGTCTTCTTCTGGTGGTCGCAACGGCTGCTGCTCTGTGGCCGCATTCGTTGGCGGGCGCTCGTGCCCGGGGCTGCGGCGACGGCCCTGGGGCTCCTCGGGCTGCGGGTCTTCTCCCAGCACGTCTTCTCGCCGCTGATCGCGTCGAACACGGTGACGTACGGCCCGTTCGGGACCATTCTGGTTCTGCAGTCCTGGCTGGTCGGCGTGGGTTTCGTGGTGTATGGAGGGGCTCTGGTCGGCCGACTCTTCCACGAGCATCTGGACCGGCGTCGGCTCACCGTCCAAGCGGCCACACGGCCGCCGCTGTCATGAACCGAAGCCCTGCGGAATGCTGGTTACTACTGCTGTCATCCACCGGACCTCTCGCGGGGCGCCCGCGGCAAGGGAGTCGTGCCGTTCGCCAAGCGGCTGATGCCACCCGAGACGCGGCGGCGTCTCCCGCGGTCGGCGAGCGCGCACGACCTCCTGCGCATGTGCCTTCGGTCTCCGCTGCCAGGCTGTCCCCACGAGCACCTTCGGTGTCGGCGCGGCGCACCGCCGTTCAACGGTGTGCGGGCTCAGCGGGTGGTGAGGAGAAGCCGGCTGGAGCCGTCGGGCAGGCCGGCGATGCCCAGCTGATCACCGGCGAAGGTTCCGGCGCCTCCGATGCCCCCCACGGGCCGAAAGGTGTCCATCTTCGGCGTGGTAACGCTCCAGCCAGGCGATGACTTCACGTCGGAACCGGCGGTGATCAGACGCTGTCCAGGGCAGGGGGCTGCATCGTCGTCTACCGATCGACGGACCACGTAAGCTCCGCTTCGCCGATCCGAGCGCGCGGGCCACAAGTGTGCAGCGGACGCGGAGGTGCCGAGGGAGCTGCTGCGCGTCCCCCACCTCGTCGGCTCGCGGGTTCTCGCCCGTGGCTTCGCCGTCCTGCGGGCACTGCTCGACTGAATGCCCCGCAACTGGACGCGCGCCCGGAGTGCTCAGCCTCCGGGCGCTGTGCATGGGCACCTCCTGGCCGCTTCCGGCCGTCAGCCGTTGCCCCCACGCATCCGTGCGATGACGCTGTCGCGGATCGCGGCCCGGCGTGCCTTGCTGGCGTCGTGACGCAGTGGCTGATCTGTCCGCGGCCGCTCCGCTGCCCGGCTCGTGAACGAGACGCCGTCACATATCTACCGACGGGGCTCGGCGTAAGGCATCCGTACGAATACAGGACGCGGATGCGCGGGCCGGGTGCGGACGGGGGAGAGGGTGCGGCGTCAGCCTGAGTGTCGGGCAGATGGCGCCGTGGTTGCGCGCGCGGCGCGGAGCTTGGAGATGTCGACCCTCCGCAGGGAGAACACCATGCGGGGCTCCAATTCGGGGCCAGGCGCGGTGCAGGTGCACCATGCGTCGGCACGCCCCGAGATTTTGCAGCGCAGCGACAGCGGCCAGGACGTCCGGTGGGTGAAGTCGGAGTCGGCAACATGGATACGAGAGGGCATGAGGCGTCACCTTGACCAAGTGAGGGGGCGGGGGCGCCTTCCACATCACCGTACGTCCGGCCGCTTGCGCGCTCGGGGTCCTCCCCAAACACACCCCAAGGTCTCCGGACCGGCCCACCGTGCTCCCTGCCGGACAGAGAAGAGGCGGTGCGACCTGATCGGGGGATGTCAGGTTGCACCGCCGGGCGAGTGCGCAGAGAGGTCAGCTGCGCGGTCTCGCGTGGAACCAGGATCTTCCGCCGGTCGCCGGTGCGCATGGGTAGTGGTTACTCGCATCCGTTCCGGACAGACACGCCTCCGGGAAACGTGGAGTAGCGATCCCTCAGGTCGCCCGCCGTCCGACGGGGTTGACTCGGAGAAGCAGGGCGGACAGGGGCCGCCCCGACCCCGGCCCGCCCCGTGGGGGGCGTCGGCCGGGGGCCCGGCACGGAGGGACGACGGCGGACGACCGTGCCGGCGGGGGATCCTCGCCTTCCGCCCAGGTGCCCCCTCACGGCGGAAGGCGAGGATGCCCCCTCACCGGGGCGCGCCGTGTGGCCCCCTTCGGGCGCCGCACGGTGCCCCGGGCACGACGAAGTCCCCTCAGTGACCTGGGGGAGGAAGGCCACTGAGGGGACTGGTGCGGCAGGCGCCCGTACTACGCCGTCATGAGTGCCGGCGCCTCCTGGTGAGCCCTTCGACGACCGCTCAGAGCCAGCAGCGCCAGGCCTCCGAGGGCCCACACGAGGAGAACGGTGAGCGGCTTGGCCGCACCTGCGCCGTCGAAGAAGGTGACGGACCGCAGCAGGCTCGCGCCCGCACCCGGTGGCAGCAGTTGTCCGATGGACCCCCATGGCGTCGGGAGCATCTCGGGAGCGGAGGCGACCCCGGAGAGCGGATTGCCCAGCAGAAGGATCGTCAGGGCGCCCAGCCCCAGGCCGGGGTGGCCCAGAGCGGAGCCGAGGCCGGCGACGCTGCCGGATATCGCCATCACCATCAGCGCGACGACCGACGCCTCCATCAGGTACGAGCCGTTCAGTGCCCCGATCCAGCCGTGCACCAGCGCCGTGGTGGCCAGACCCGCGAAGGTGGCGAACAGGCAGACGCCCAGGAATCGTGACGTGCGGCTGGTCAGCCGCACCGCGAAGAGAACGCCGCCGATGATGCCGGTCAGGACCACCGGCAGGACACTGGACGCGAATGCGGCGCCGTGCGAGTCCTTGGCGGGCGCCGGCTTGATGTCCTCGACCGGGACGTCGTCGCCGGTCTTCTTGCCGAGTTCTGCGGCTACCTGGCCGAACGCGGAGCTGACGGCGGCGCTGGCGGCGGTTGCGACCAGCACCTTCACCTCACTACCCCGGACCACGACGGCCGCGTAGGCGTCCCGGTCGAGCAGTGCCTGCCGAGCGGCGGCCTCGTCGGCGCGGGTGGAGATGTCGAAGGCGCCGGGCTTGGCCCGCTCGAGCTGTTCTTGCAGGGCGGCCGAGACCGGACCCTCGCCCGCGACGACGACCGGCACGTCATGGGGGCTCATCCGCGCTGCCGGCCACGCGAAGGCGATCAGTACGACCAGCTGGACAACGGCCAGGACAGCGGCGAGTGCGAGGGGCAGGGGCGCCTTGTCGGCAGCCCTCGGGGGACCGTCGGCGATCGACTCGCCGTTCGGTGCGGTGTTCATGAAACCTCCAGAGAGCGGACTGCGCGGCCGCCGTCGGCCGGGGCGGCTCCCCGGGGTGGGCGAGGGCGGCACGCAGCGCGGACGCAGGCGGACGCCACCCGGCGGCGGTGCCCTGCCTGCTCGCCCAGCACTCCGCGGGCCACCGCGTCAGGGCCGCCTCGTCGTGTGCTGTGACGGAAAAAGGCTACGAGCGCGCCATCGGGCGCGGTGAGTAAGCGGTACTCCACTGCCGGGACCGAGGTCGCTTGTCCTTTGCCCGGCCCGTCGGCCGCTGCCTGAGGCTCGATCACCGACAAGCCCAGTGAACGCACGGATGCGAACGGCATACCGATCTCGCAGTGTGGCCTGTTGTGCCCAGGAACGGCCAGGAGATGTCATGGAAGCGGCCAGCACGCAGCGCCCACGTCGGAAACGACGCAGGGCAGTGCGCGCCGGTAGGAGTGCGGTCGGCGAGACTGCGGGCGTCTTCCTGGCGGGTGCCACCGGCCACGGCAGACCGGGGAGGCGCCCGCCGGTGCGCGGCAGTCGCGGCTGCCCGCCGAGCGCCGTACCGGATATGTCTCCGTCGGGCGCGTTGCCGGTTACGCGTCGGCCCGGCGCCGTCCCGGAGACGCCTCCGCCGTGTGCGGTGCTGAATACGCCCCCGGCGTCCCCCGTACCGGATACCTGGACGCCGTGCGCCGTACTGGATACGCCGCCGCGCTGGCGCGTACCGGATACGTCTCCGGTGTGGCCGCGCGTGCCGGGAGCGTTCGCCGCTGTTCACGCCGTCGAGCCTCCGGGACGCCCCGCAGTCGAGGTGCCGGGCGCCCGTGACACCTGGCTGCCGGGGCGCTGGAGAGCCGTCGTACCCGGTGACGCTTTCCCCTCGGGTGGCCCGCCCCTCTGAACACCACCACCTCCACCGCCCCGAGGGGCAGCAGGGCACCGCACCGGCATCAGTACCCGCGCAGCGTCCCGGCCGCCCCAAACCTTGGGGTGCTGCCCCAACGCGAGGGAGACGGCCCGCGCCGGAGCATCGATGACAGGGCCCGTACGGGACCTCACTTCACCACCACCTACCCGACGCATGGGGGATCACGATGGCCTCGACCGTGCACACGGCACCCTCCGCCGGCCCGTACCTCATCCATGGGTCCGCCGAGCTCACCATGGTCGACCGACCCGCCCTGGTCGGACGTGACCGTGAGTTGTGCCTCGCACTGCGTGCCCTCCATCCCTCCACCGGACCGGGTGGGGTCCTGATCGTCGGCGCCCCGGGCGTCGGGAAGACCCGCCTGGGCGAGGAGATCGTGGCCGCCGCGTCCTCCTCGGGGGACCCCGGCGGCGGCCCGGCGGCCGAGGACCGCTCCGCCGAGGGCGCCCTGCCGGCCGTGCCCCGCGCCACGGCACACCACGTCGAGCACCTCACCCCCTGGGGAGTGCGGGCGGCGGCGCAGCGCCTCCTGCGCGCCGCCTCGCGCCGCCCGCGGATCCTGTGGGTCGACGATGCCCATCTGGTGCCGCCGGACGGCCTGGAGTCCTTGCGTGAACTCGTCCACCAGCGGCAGGCCCGGTTGCTGCTGGCGGTCACCGCCGATGAGGTGCCCGCTCACTTCCCGCCGCTCTGGAAGGACCAGCACCTCGTCCGTGTGGACCTCGGCCCCCTCGACGTCCTCTCCACCCGGCGTCTCGCCAGCGCGCTGCTGGACCACCAGCTCACGCAGCCGAGCGTGGTGCGGCTGGCCACGATGTCGGCCGGCAATCCGCTGCTGCTCCGGGAACTGGTCCGGGCCGCCCTGGCGCAGAACCTTCTGGTCCAGGACGACAGTCAGGCATGGCGGCTGGGCAGCGGTGTACCCGGCTCCAGGGCGCTGAGGGAGCTGGTCGCCCGGCGGCTCTCCCCTCTGTCCGACGACTGCCGGCAGGTGCTGGAACTCATTGCCCTGGCCGAACCGGCTCCCCTCCATGTCCTGGAGAAGATCGCGCCCGCCGACACGCTCCTGGCCCTGGAGGACCAAGGGCTGCTCCGTGTGCCGGACCCCCGGGGCCACCGGACGGGACAGGACGGGTCGTCAGTGACCGTCGCCCACCCCTACCTCGGTCATGTGCTGCGCCAGAGCGTCGCCCCGCTGCGCCGGAGGCACTATCTGCGGACATGGGCGGCGGCTCTCCCACCGCTGGACGCCCGGCGGCCGGTCGACCGCGTCCGCCTCACCCAGTGGCACCTCGACGCCGGCGACATCCCTGAGCAGGGCCTGCTGCTGGACAGCGTGGCACAGGCGCTCCGGGACCACGACGTCCCGACCGCCGTCAGGTTGGCGGCGGCCGCGTGGGACGCCCACCCCACCGCTGCGGCGGCCGAGCTCAACGCGCGGGCCATGTTCGCCGCGGCCGCCTTCCAGGACCTGCACGACTTCGTCGCGAAGGTGGGGCTCGGCCACCCCGAACACGCCACGCTGCTCGCACCGGTCGAGGCAAGGGCCTACCTCGTCGAAGGCCGGTACGAGGAAGCGGACCGTGTCGCAAGGGAACTGGCAGATGGTCAGTGCGTCGCCCTCGCCGCCGTGACGGCCTTCTTGCGCGGGCGCTTCTCGGACGCCCTCCACCACGCCGAAGGCGTCTGCCGCGACCACACAGCGCCGTACTGGATGGAGGCGGGACTGATCGCCATGGGGTCCCTGTGCCGCCTCGGCCGTCCGCACGACGCCCTCGATCTGTACGCGGACCTGCGCGAGCGCCGCGACCTCCGTGGGGTCCCCGCACCCGGCGAGCCGTCACTGCCGTTCGGCGAGGACTCGCTCGAGGAGATGCACGCGCTCGCCCTGCTGGGTGTCGGACGGCTGGAGGACGCGGAGACCGTCCTGACCGGCGAATACCGCCGGGTCACCCAGCGCAGCTGCGTACGCGTCGACGCCCAGCGCGGGCTGGCCCTCGGCATCGCGCTCCAGGAACGCGGCCGCGTCCGCGACGCGCTCCCCCATTTCGCCTTCACCCCTGCCTACCAGGTCGGCTGGCAGCCGTGGCACGCCAAGGCGCGCATCCACAGCGCGCTGGCCCACAGTTCTCTGCCGCCGACGCCGCACGGCCAGGTGGCCGATCGACTGGACGACCTGGAGGGGGGGTTCTACGGTGCGGAACTCGCCGTCGCCCGCGCCTGGCAGGCCCACCGGCGGGGCGACCAGGACGTGGCGACCGGACTGTTGCACGCCGCGGGTGACGCCGCGCTCGACGACGGCAGGTACGCGGACGCCGTCCTCGTCTTCCACGAACTCGCCAGGCTGGGCCTGCCCGCGCATCCGGCAGTCGATCGGGACATTCCGCTGCAGGGCGCGTTCCTGCGCGGTCGCCTGCACCTCGCGCGCGCCGTGAGCTCCGGCGACGTGAAACAGCTGGGACAGGCGTGCCGGGTCCTGGCCGACGCGGGAGCCCTCCTGTACGCGGCCGAGGGCTACGCCGAGCTGGCCCGGCTGCAGCGCCGCTGCGGCAAGGACCGCGCGGCGACGGCATCCACCGCGCAGGCGCGCTCATTGCTCGCGCAGTGCGGTGAGGTGGCCACGCCGCCCCTGCACTTCCTGGGAGAGACAGCGGCGCTGTCACCGAGGGAGCGGACCGTGGCACGCCTGGCCGCCCAAGGGCTCACCGACAAGGAGATCGCCGGCCAGTTGGTGGTCTCGCCGCGCACCGTCAGCAACACCTTGTACCGCATCTACCAGAAGGTCGGCGCATCCGACCGGCGTCATCTGCGCCGGCTGTTGTCGTCATAGCCGGACAGGATCCTCCCGTGCACCTCCCGACCCGCGTACCTCCACGAAGCCCCGTCCGACGGTTCAGTCCGCCCGGTCCGACGGCCACGGCATCCGGCGCACCAGGCGCGTGGAGGGCGGCGATCAAGGAACTGACGCTGGTCGCGGTGCTCTTCCTGGCCTACAAGTCCGGCCGCCTCGCCGCGGACGGACACGTCGAGAGGGCCTTCGAGACGGCACACGACGTCTGGCACCTCGAACGGATGCTGCGCTGGCCTTCCGAGGATGCCGTCCAGGACCTCCTGCTGCGCAGCGCGGGCCTCACCGAGATGGCCAACAGCTACTACGCGTGGGTGCACTTCCCGGCGACAGGTCTCTTCCTCGTGTGGATGTACTGGCGCAAGCGACGCCACTACTACTGGGTACGCCGGGTGATGGTGCTGCTCACCGCGGCGGCCCTCGTGGTGCACCTGGTGGCCCCGCTGGCCCCGCCCCGGATGCTGGCCGAGGCCGGCATGGTGGACACCGGACGCATCTTCGGTCCCTCCGTGTACGGCGCCCCCGGCACCGACTCGATGGCCAACCAGTACGCAGCCATGCCCTCCCTGCACGTGGGCTGGGCCGTCGTCGTCGCGGTGGGCCTCATAGCCGTCTCCCGGTGTCGGTGGCGGTGGCTCTGGCTGATCCATCCGCTCGTCACCCTGCTGGTGGTCGTCGGCACGGCCAATCACTACTGGCTGGACGCCGTCGTCGCCTGCGTCCTGCTGGCCGGCTCGTTCGGGCTCGCCGTCCGGCCGCGGCCGGACGCGGCCGCGGGGCGCAAGGGTGACAGAGAGGCCGTCGACGTGATGGACACCTCGGTACAGGGCCGCGCTCCGGAGCCGGCGACTGGCGGCGGAGGCCGTCTTCCCCGGCGGCATGCCCACCGCATGGTGGCGGCCCGGCTGCGCTACGCGGCCTGGTGGACGTGGGCGGCACTGCCCCGGCCCCGGCGACGGTCCGCCTGGCGTCCCGGCTCCTTGCAGGCCCGCATGCCGGACGAGTAGGCGCTACTCAAGACATCCGCGCCCCGCTCCATAAGTTGGCCCCTACAAGCAAAAGGGGCGGACGCGGTGCGCTGACCCGCCGCCGGCCGGCGCCCCGCACATCCGAGGAGACGCTCCACGTGCTGGACCTGGACATCATGTACCGAGGAACTGTCTACCCGTGGCACTGCGACCACATGGGCCACATGAACGTCATGTGGTACGTGGGCAAGTTCGACGAGGCGACCTGGCAGATGTTCTCCCGGATCGGGCTGACCCCCTCCTACCTCCGGGAACAAGGGCGGGGCATGGTCGCCGTCGAGCAGCGGATCGCCTACAGGCGCGAACTCCACGCCGGAGACGTGGTGGTCGTGCGCACGGGGGTCCTAGAGGTGAGGGCCAAGACCATCCGCTTCTTCCACCGGATGGAGAACGCGGCCACGGGCGAGGTATCCGCGATCACCGTCATCACGGGAGTCCACATCGACACCACGGCACGGCGGGCCGTCGCGCTGCCCGACGAGCAGCTCGCCGCCGCCGAGAAGATGATCACGGACGACGATCCCGGCATCTGACGGTGCCGGGGTCTGGGGGTAGGGGCCTTAGGGCTTGGGGCTGGTTTGGGGGGCGGCCCCGATGTCGCCGGTACGGCGAAACGGTGGAGTGGAGGTGAAAGCTTCGGTCCCCGAGTTGAGGGGTGTTGGCAATGACCACCCGGCCCGAAACCACCCAGTCCGTCCGGGACGAGGACGCGGTGTGGCCCCTGCCTCCCCTCTGCGGCGTCCTCGGCGCGGCGTACACCTGGTTCGTCCAGCCGGACCCCGTTTCCGCGCCCGCCGCCGGACGTCTGGTCCGCCGCCAGCTCGCCCTGTGGCGGGTCGGGGCGACGACCTCCGGCCTCGTCGCGCTCGCCGTCGAGGAACTGGTCGCCGCAGCCGTCGAGCACAGCGCCCCGCCCCTGATGCTGGAGGTGGCCCGCCGCCCGGGTCACATCGCGATCGCCGTGCGCAGTGCTTCCCCGGTACGCAAGCCGCTGGTCGCCGCGCACTACATCGAGCAGCACGGCCTGACGCTCGCCGAGGCCCTCGTCGAGGACCTGTTCATCACCGCGGTGCCCGGGGACAGCGGCAGCGCCGTCGTCGTCCACGTCGCCGATCGCCCGGACGAGCCGCAGCCCGATGCGGACACGCCGGCCACCGGGTCCGCCTCCGCCCCGGAGGAGGTCTGCCCCGCCCTCGGCCGGCAGCCGGCCGAGAGTACACATCACTCATGAGAAGGCGCCCCCTGCGCGGTTGCATGGGGCATGGCTGGAACGTGGGGACGGCCTGGCCGACTGCCGGTGGGTTTCGCGGCCTCCGAAAGTCAATCCACTCCCCCCTCCCGGTGGCTGCGGGAGGGGGGAGTGGATTTTTCTCTTGAGCGCACGAGAGGCATTTCCATGGCAATGACAAAGCCACAGAACGGCAGGGACGGGAAGTCCTGGACACCGGAACTCGTCCGGTCGACCGCCAGACGCTTCCTCGCCGAGAACGACCCCCGGGGCATGGACAGCACCGCGTTCCTGTCTGCCCGGTACGACGCGGGGCTGGCCTGGATCCATTTCCCTCCCGGCTGCGGCGGGCTGGGCGCCCCGCGCGCACTCCAGCCGGTCCTGGACGCGGAACTGGAGGCCGCCGGCGCCGTCGTCGACAGCCCTTCCACCTTCGTCATCGCTCTCGGCATGGCAGCACCGGTGCTGATCGCGTGGGGCACGCAGGACCAGAAGCAGCGGTTCCTGCGCCCTCTGTTCGCCCGGCAGGAGGCGTGGTGCCAGCTCTTCAGCGAGCCGGGCGCCGGGTCCGACCTGGCGGCGCTCGGCACCCGGGCGGTTCCCGACCCGGCCACCGGCGACTGGGTGGTCGACGGACAGAAGGTGTGGACCTCCCACGCCCACGAGGCGCGGTGGGGGCTCCTGCTGGCCCGGACCGACCCCGCCCTCCCCAAGCACCAGGGTCTGACCTACTTCGTGGTCGACATGACCGCGCCGGGCGTCGAGGTACGTCCGCTCCGGCAGGCGACGGGCGAGGCCGAGTTCAACGAAGTGTTCCTCACCGCCGTGCGTGTGCCCGACTCCCACCGGCTGGGGGAGGTGGGCGAGGGGTGGAAGGTCGCCGGCACCACGCTGATGAACGAGCGCGTCGCCATCGGCGCCGACCCCCTGCCCCGTGAGGGCGGGATGATCGGCAAGCTGGCCGACGCCTGGCGCGCACGGCCGGAGCTCCGCACGCCGGGACTGCATGCGACGCTGGTACGGCAGTGGGTGGACGCCGAGGCCCTGCGGCTGACCGCCGAGCGCCTGCGGCAGGGCCTCGCCGTCGGGCAGCCCGGCCCCGAGGGGTCCGCCACGAAGATCGCTTTCGCCCGGCTGAACCAGAAGGTCTCCGGGCTCGCCCTCGACTTCCTCGGGGAGGAGGGGCTGCGCTACGACGACTGGACGTTCCGCCGCCCGGACCCCGGCCGGGACATCGCAGAGCGTTCGTTCGGCTACCTCTATCTGCGCAGCAAAGGACTGTCCATCGAGGGCGGCACCACCGAGGTGCTTCGCACCATCGTCGCGGAACGAGTCCTCGGCCTGCCCCAGGACGTCAGGACCGACAAGCACACACCATGGAAGGACCTGCCCAGGTGAGCACCGCCCGCGAAGTCTCCCCCACGGTCAACCTCCTCTACAGCGAGGTCGAGGAGGACCTGCGCACCCAGGTGCGCGCCCTGCTCGCCGACCGCTGCCCACCAGAAGCGCTGCTCGCCCGGGTCGAGACCGACAGCGTCCACGACCCGGCGCTGTGGCGGTTGCTGGCCGACGGCATCGGGGTCGCCGGGCTGAGCGTCCCGGAGGAGCTGGGCGGGGCCGGTGCCACCTGGAGCGAGACCGCCCTCGTGCTCGAGGAGCTGGGGCGCGCCGCCGCGCCCGTGCCGTACCTGGGCAGCAGCGTCCTCGCCACGGCCGCGCTGCTGGCGGCGGGGGACACCCGCATACTGCCCGCGGTCGCCTCCGGGCAGCGGATCGCCGCCTTGGCCGTTCCCTTCGCCATCTGGCCCGGATACGGCCTCCCCGGCTCCGTACGGGAGACCGGTGGCAGACTCGACGGCACGGTGCCGGGCGTGGCCGACGCGCTCGCGGCTGATGTCCTGCTCGTACCGGCGACCGGTCCGGACGGTCCGGGCCTGTACGCCGTCGAGCTGTCCTGCGCCGGGCGGGCGGTGGACCGCCGGTCGGTCACGTCGCTGGACCTCACCCGTCCGCTCGCCGATGTCGTCCTGATGTCGGCGCCCGCCACGGCGGTCGCCGTCGGCGCCGACGCGGAGCGCGCTGTGGAGCAGGCACTCGTCACGGGCGCGGCGCTGCTGCCCTCCGAGCAGCTGGGCGTGGCCCAATGGTGCCTGGACACGACGGTGGCGTACGTGAAGGAGCGTCACCAGTTCGGACGTCCCATCGGCTCCTTCCAGGCGGTGAAGCACCGCCTGGCCGACTTGTGGGTGCTGGTGGCGCAGGCGCGGGCCGTCGCCCGCAACGCCGCTGCCGCCCTCTCCGCGGACTCCGTGACCATGCGTACCGAAGTGGCGGTGGCGCAGGCGTTCTCGTCGGAAGCCGTGGTCGAGGTGGCGGAGGAAGCCCTCCAGTTGCACGGGGGCATCGGGTTCACCTGGGAACACCCCGTCCATCTGTACCTCAAGCGGGCGAAGAGCACGGCGCTCGCGCTCGGTACGGCGGACCGGCACCGGGCCGCCCTCGGCTCGCTGGCCGATCTGCCCGGCGCGGTGACCACGCGCCCCTGACCGGTGCGAACGGCGCGGGTCCCCCGTAAACCAGCCGGGGCCCCCCCCCCGTTTTGGGTGCTACCCCCCGGGCGGGGCGCCCGCGCCCAGAGGGGGCCCCGCCACGACCCGGTCCACGCACATATGGAAACAAAAACCCGGCC